>NZ_FOYM01000025.1 GCF_900115975.1 Desulfoscipio geothermicus DSM 3669 | reverse complement strand
CCCGTAGGTTCAGCCTACTCAGTTTGCCCCGGGTTTCCCCATTAGGGTGTCTCACTAGCCTCACCGTAGCGCAGGTTTTGGGTTCCGCAGAGGTCGCAGCGTCCCCAACTCACCCCGCCGCTTTGGCATTCAGCGTTGCGCTTTCAACCTGCACACTTCGGATAGGGACCTCTCGGTTACCCCTCTCTCCTCCGTCACGTCCCTCACGGGAGCGCGCTAGATGTACCCTTTGCCGCGCTTGCCACTTGCGCAGCGCCGGCCTGCCCTGCCTCTCGGCAGGGTGTCCGACATCCAGTGCGGGCTGCCGCCCGCACAACCTCCTCCGGGACAAGCCCGGAGGCTTCTCCACGATGGTATTTGGCAATAATGGCTCTAACTTCATCGCCAGACATGGATTTTGACTTAACCAATTCTTGGGCCATTTTTTCAATTACTTTTTTTGTTAGATAATACTATCTTAACAGCCCTATTATACTGTTCATCCATTATTTTATTAGTTAGTGTGGATTTCTGTCTATCAGTTAATACATCCCAAGTGGCAACACCAAATTCACTTATTCCGTTATTAACAATTGCTATTATTAAATCCTTTGCCTGATTAATATCCGCTAAGGCACCAGCGTATTTATCCTCAGGGAAAAATACATTTGTTGCTGCAAGCCCTCCAAGTGACCGACATATATGTATCTCAAAAGAAGATAACTTTGGCAATTCCTTAATAATATCTTTATAATACGTTATGCCACCCTCGTTTCTCTTAAAAAGAGATAACCACATCGCCCTTTCCGGGGTAATAAGAACGACTCTTTCTATACTACCCGGTGAAAGAATTTCAGAAACTATAACATGACCGCATTCATGAATTGATGTTTGATGATAATGCGATTCAAGAAAAGAAAAATTATCTTTTTTAGGCGCATTTAAGTATATTAAACAGGCAGTAATTATGGCAAAGGTTAACATTGTATTAGAAATTGCTAAAATATGTATAGATTTCTTAAGTTTTAATTTGAAATATATTATTAAATTTATTAAAGTTAAAACAGATATCACTAAAATAAATATATATATTTTTATTAAGCCAAGAAAATAATTGTTTAAAAAATTATAATAATACAAAACTAGGCAAGATAAAAATAAATAAATAATAAAGGACAATAATAAAATGATAAAGTTTTTATAGATAATTAAATTTAAAAAAAGTTTTCTCGTTAAGCCAAATTTATATTTATTCATTAATAAAATCACACGCCTTATAGGGGGTAAATAATTATGAGGCACATTAAAGAAACAAAATCGCTACTAAAATATATTATTATGTTAATAATTACATTAATCACATTAATTGAAATAACACTAATTGTTGCAAAAATTCCTGCACAATCAACAATATACAATAGGCCTGATTTAATTATTGAAAGTTATCCCATAGACCCTACTTCTGTTAAAAATTATTAAGAAATTTAATCTCTTTATTTGGTTAGGCAAATTATACTAAAACATGACAAAGCATGTCAATGAAAGAAGGGAATATATGTCCATAATTCCATTAGACTTAGCAGCAAAAAGAAAATATGCCGGATTAACACAAAAACAGCTATGCGAGAAAATTGGCATTTCAGAATTTCACCTTTTGCGGGCCGAAAAAGGAAAAGTTAATATGTCTTTCAAAACAGCCGTTAAATGTGCGGCTATTTTTAAAGACATAACTTTCTACGACAAGGAAAGCGGTACTAAGTTTAAGTTAGAGATACTAAATGAATAAAACAGCCCTTACGCTGGCACCAATGCCAGCATTTTTTATGGGGGTGGTTCTATGAGAGAGGTGTGAGAGGGGCCGGGAAGTTGCATCCTATGTATGTATATAGCAATACATTAATATGAAAATGCCGCCGATAATAATCAAGTGTAGCTTTAGAAACTCCGTAAAAACACGGAGTTTTTCTTTTTAAGGGGGTGATAGCCAATGATTTAATAGTTTTCTCGTGTGGTACGCAAAGATTAACGGTAATAGAAAAAATTTAGGAGGAAAGTTTAATGAATAAACATACTAAGTTATTTACAATATTTTTTAGCATTTATTTGCTGTTTAATTTTCCAATAAGTGCTTTTGCAGAAACATATATTTACAGTGAAATAGGTAATAGATCTTTTTCAAAGAGCGATTGGCCCTATTGCAAATTATATGCTCCACAAGCAGTAGATTTACCTCCTATTTTAATTAATAGCCCTGATGGAAAAAGTTTTATGAAAATTTCTGGTCTATCTATATTAAAGGATACAAGATGGGATTTTGGTCTTGTGGATGGGGATTACGTGTTTTATTTAACTTTTTATGGCGTAAGAAATGATGGATCTCTAGGAGAAAGCTGTAGTATTAACTGGAATGGATGGGAAAATGAAGGTGAGTCAAGGAACTTTGAAAAAGTATTTCAAGAAAGCTATGTGAAACTAAAAATAGTACCAAGCGTATATTTTTGGTCGCGTGAAAAAAACGATTATAATACATTAGAGTATTATTATTTTACTGGATCAGTAACTTTTTGGTCGGGTGGATATGTGCCCTCAAAAGAGACTTATAATTCTATAATAAACGCTACTAATACTGCTGCTACGAACGCCACCAACGCCGCTAATGCCGCCAATGCCGCAAAATCTTCCGCAGACACAGCGGCAGCAAGGTCATATTACAATGGTAACACTTCTGGTTATTGGAGCTACAACAGTTACACAAAAGCCAATTCAGCTAATACAAATGCTGCAAACGCAGTTAACATGCTTAACGGTTCCTCAAATGGCGGCAAATCCCTCGCAGCAACTTACGATAAAGCAAATGCTGCTAACTCAAACGCATATGCAGCCAAGAATAACGCCGCTACAGCATCTTCCCGTGTATGGGATAGCACCGAAGGCAAGTCCGCAGCCACCCTGTCCAAAGAGGCCCGTGACAAAGCAAATACTGCCGCCAATAATACAGCCTATATACGTAATACGCAACTTCCCGGAATTGCTACAGATGTAAGCCAGGCCAAAACAGCGGCTGATGCAGCCAAGGTTTCCGCAGATACCGCAGCAACCAAGGCAACAGCTGCAGCTGATCAGACTATTTACAACGGCAATTCAGCCGCTTACTGGGCCTATGTAGCTTACCAAAATACCGGAACTGATACAATAGCACCTGTCATAACCAAAGTTGAAGGCCAGAACGGGGCCACATGCACAACAGGAACCTCATTTACCGTAGTGATAACCGCCTCTGATAACGGGCCGGCCGGGAACCTTCGCTATCGCGTAACCTGTGGGGGTTTCGACAGCGGTTGGACTTCCAGCAACACTATAACAATAACTGGTTTATCAACTGGGGCAAAAACAGCAACAATAAAAGTAAGCGACAATCCATCGTCACCGGATAACGGAAATGTGGCACAAACTTCATATACTTTCTTTAAAATTTGATTTAACCTCCGGTAGCATAACCGGAGTTTTTTTATTTAGAGCAACTTTTGAAAGGAGTGATATCTCATTAAACTTAAAATACCCTGGAAAACTTTGATTGTTATTATTATTGGCCTGGCTACAGCTATTGGCTCTCTTCAGTACCAAAAACAGTGGGTGGCTGAAAACCAGGAGATGGTTAGTATCCCGGTACCGGCGCATAAAATCACCGCCAACACTGTAATACAGCCATCTGACCTGACCGAAAAAAAATACATCAAGGCAGCGCTTGGCGCAGACGTAATGATTAACCCTCACAAAATAATAGGTAAGGCCGCTGTCACCGATCTTTACCCGGGAGAACTAATACTAAAAAACAAACTCAAACCCGACATCCAGGTACTCAATCCGGGTGAAGTATTTGTCACCGTAAAAGCCGACAACCTGGAGCAGATTTTAGGCGGGAACATATGCCGGAACATGATAGTAGACGTAATCTACACCGAAGACTCTGAAAAACCGCCTGTTTTGTTGGCCGAAAACGCCGTAGTGGTGGCAGTAATGGACGAAAACGGCAAGTCGATGATTGAACCTGTTGCCGTGGCCCAGGCAGCCGTGCAGGGGATAACCGGCAGGGAAAGACCACCCAAATATATCATGCTCAAAGTTAAACGTCAGGAAAGCTATGAATTTACCAGACCACTTAACGGCGGGCACATACTCATCACACAGGTTGGCGAAGTTAAGCCGGCGGGGAATACCAATCCTAAAAAAGAACAGAACGTAACAAAACCGGAAACAACTTCACCGGTAAAACCGCCTGAAAAAACGACACCTGAAAAACCTTCAGATAACAATCAGTAGAAAGGTGATTTTATGGCGACTGCTTTAAATCTAATCAAAAAAACAAAAGAAACTAAAGACTATGAAATCAGGGTGGGGGAAAAATCCCTGCCGGAAGCCATGAAGATAATAAGAAACTTGCTTTCCGAACCCTCAATACAGACTCAAGAAGAAATTATAAAAACAAACGAGCTGGAAAAATGCTGCATGGGAGGATGCCGCGATTCGCGCCGGGCGTTAAAGGAAAAGATAATTGATTTTCTGAAAAAGTACGAAATCATTGTACCTGACATGACACCTGATGATGTGGCGGAACACATATGCCGCTATACATGGGGCCTGGGGCCTATAGAAGAAATATACAACGATCCCACAGTGGATGAAGTGCAAATTATCGGCACTGACATAGTCTATTCAATTCGACGCGGTATTTACACGAAAGAAAACATAACTTTCCCATCGCAAGAAGACCTTTTTCAGTTAATCAAGCGGCTAATCCGTTCCACCCGGGGCGACTTAACGGAACGAAACCCTATAATCAGGACAGTCAGGGCATTTGATGGATCAAGGGTCACCATAACCGGCCCGCCGGTTACAAAAAAATACACCGTATCAATCAGAAAACACGGGACATTTTTGATTTCCCGGGAAAACCTTATCAAAAACGGTACCATGGACGGCTTGACCTATGATAAACTGGCCCTTTCTTCCCGTGGTAGACTTAATATTTTAATCTCCGGCCCGGTTAACTCCGGTAAAACAACACTCATACGTGAATTGTTCGGACATGGGAAACCGGAACTACGGGCAGTTGTCATAGAAGTAGATTCCGAATTGCGACTGCTTGAACACTATCCGGGCTGGAACATAATCGAATTGGAAGAACAAAAGGGTATTGGAATTTCTATGGATACTTTATTCGAGACAACCCTTCAAATTTCACCGGTGCGTATCATATTTGGTGAAATTCTCGGCATAACGGAACTGCGCGGCGCTATTAAGTCCGGCATTCGCGGTCAAACAGGTAATTTTTCCACGTACCACAGCAGGGACATACGCCAGGCACTATATAACATGGCTTTGACATATGCAGAGGAAAGTCGCTCTTCGGTAATGACCATCGAAATGGCGCTGCGCTGGGTTATACAGGCTTTTGACATCATCATTCAAATGTATACCGATCCTGAACGGGGCGTTAAAAAAGTGGAACACATAGCAGAACCATACATTGATGAAAAAGGGAATCTGCAGCTTAATGACATTGTAGTTTGGCATGGATCGCAGGATGATTACTGCAAAGGGCACTGGGAGCATTATCCGATAACGGCTTCCATAAAAAATAAACTCCAACGCAACGGCATCCCGATAAAAGAGATTGAGGCGGTAGAATGCAGCAATTAGAAAACTTAATGCCTATTGCCAATCATTTCTTGCATAGCATTTACTTTCGATACACGCTTGCAGCCTTAACGTCTGTTGCCGTTGGCGTTACCGCAATGTACCTGGGGAAAACGGTCGTTGACCTTGTTTGTGGCGGCATAAGCCATCTCAGGCCCCGTTTGAAAAATAAAATAACAGCTATCCGGTCCCGACCGCCGGCACAATTACAAGCCGCCCTGGGCCTGCAAAGTAAGAAAGCTATTGACCTCGATATAGTTACAAAAAAAATAAAGTGGCTAATACCCGAACACCTATTGCGAAATGCAATATTTATTGTATTAGCCATTTTTACATCACTGATAGGCTTTAGCCTTTGTGTGACCTATTTAAACAATTTTGGTGCCGGTATCGTATGCATAGCCGCCGTGATACTGATCTTTATTCAAATTTTTACTTACGCTACCACCAAAGACCGGCGGGAAATAAACAACCAGCTGCCGGCGGTGGCAAGGATATTCGGTTCCGTCATGGAAGACACCGGCAGCTTCAGACTGGCCCTGGACGCGGTAGCCGATCGTTCCCCGGAACCGGCCAGAAGTTTGTTTATTAAGATAACCCAGATGCTCGATCACGGCATTGAGTCAGACAAAGCATTTGAAGAAATCCCTAAAGCTGCCGGAACGGGATATGCAACACTTCTAAAAGACTTGATGCTGGATGCGTACAAGTACGGGACAATCGTACTGCCGAGATTCACCCGCCTGGCCGGCCAAATTGATACCATGCAGGAGCTGCAGAATGAAAATACGCCCGATGTCGCGGCAAGCAGGTTTACTGCGATAATTCTGCACATCGGTATAATAATTATGGCATTTTTAACCGTAAGAATTGCGCCTGATGCAAAGAAATACCTGACAGATGACCCGATCGGCAAGATTATAGTAACGGCCATCTTTCTGTCCGTGGTTATCGGCATAATCGCCGATCGTTTGTGGGGTGATGTTTCAGATTGATCTGGCAAGAAATTATCCCGGTAATACTAACAACCGGAGGAATCGGTCTCGCTTTTGCGGGAGCTGCTTTGCTGGCAATACGCGGAGCCGAAGCCCTCTATGAAAAAATAACAGGCAGAATAAGCTTAAAAAGGCTTTACAGACAGCAGCAGCAACAATCGCTGGAACCGGTCTTAAGGCTGAAAAAACTGAATGAGAATCTACAAAACAACAGGGACCTTATTAAAATGTCCGCCCTGGTTTTTGGGGCGGGTATCATTGGAGCCCTGATTATGCCCGGTACAACGCTTAAAATATATGGTTTCAGCAGTGGTGCAGGTGCCGGTGCTTTTTTTTATTCTTTTTACCAAAAACAACGCAAGAAGGGGGTAAGGTTAAAAAAACTCAAGGAAGCTATTTTTATTTATGACGCAATCAATGTATACAGTGAAACGGGAGAAAACTTACCAAACATACTGGAAAAAATTCTCCCGGCGCTGGACACGCTGCGGCCGGCGGTGGAAAAGTTTCTGAAGCAGTATCCGTACAAAGCCAAGGAAGCCGTACTGGAAATGGAAAAAGAAATGGATTTCAACGAAGCCGGGATGCTTGCGTCTGTCTTTCTCCAAACACTTTCGTCCGGCGGACACAATCACATTACTGCATCAGAGGGGGTGAGAATGGAAAACACCAGGAAAACCATCTATAAAACCGACATTGCAGTAAGGCCCCTATACAGGCAGCTGGTTTTATTTTTACCGGCGGGTGCAGGTGTTATCATGGTGCTGTATACCCTGGGAAGACATGTATTGAATTCATTGTCAATGTTTAACGCATCTCAAATTTTAAAGTAAAGAGGAGGACTTTTACATGAATAAATGGAGAAAATTCAAAAATGCAGTTAAAAGGGCCTGGAATGACAACAGCGGCTTTCAAATCACTACTGAAAACGTTGGCTGGGTAATCGGCGCTTTAACCCTTGCCGGTGTAACAACCGCCATTGGCATCACTGCAGCGAAACATACAGCCTCCGACATCGCTACTGATCTGGGATCTTTTAGCGTGGATGCCAGCGGTGTAACCGGCACAAGTGCAACCGATGAAACCTTTACTCTTAATGACGGTAACCGCAGTGTTGATACCGTCACTCTCAAAAATTAAGGGGTTTGGTAAAATGCGCGTGAAAGAAAAACTTAGAGAAATTTTAAAGGATAACAGCGGTAGCTGGACCATTTCTACGCTTGTATCTTCCATAGCTGCCCTGACGGGATCGGCTGTCGTATTAGCTATACTATATACCGCCATAAAGGTGCTGGCAGCCAAAACCGGCCAGACTGTTATAAACATATCTCCTTAAGAATCCTCTCCCTCCCTAAAAAGAGCTCGTTACTTGAATAAAGTAACGGGCTCTTTTTTTGTGAAGATATTCAAAGAGGGGGTTCAAATAATGGAATACTACCTGGATTATGGTTTTTATTTAGCTGTTGCTGTACTGATTGCCCTGGGGTGCTATTACGATGTGCGAACTAAAATAATGCCCCTGTGGTGCACGGTAACGATTTTCACGTTGGGAGTTATTTATAACACGATAAAAGGGGGGGTTGTAGGTCTGGGCGCTGCCCTTATGGGAGGTATCTTCTTTCTTTTAATATATCTCCTGCTGATCTACCGTTTTTCTGTGAAAATGGGTGGAGGTGATCTAAAACTTATCATCGCCGTGGGTACTTTTGCGGGCATTAACAATATGGCTGTTTTAATCCCTCTGTACTTTTTTTGTTCAAGCATTATGGAACTCGTACACTTCGCTATATTGAAAAAAGCATACAATCCAATAACTTATGCCAGAGAATTTTGGACGCGCTATAAGCTTGAAAAGTATAAGATGGCCGAGCCTGTAGAGAAAATTTACGGCCCGTTTATAGGCGTGCCGTTTATTATATACCTTATCATCAATATAACAGGGGTGGTGTAGTTGCATGTTAAAAAACCTGAAAAAATTCTGGCTGGACAACACCGGATCGGGTGCCGCCAGCTTGATCACAACCGTGGTCCAAATTATATTTGCCATAACAGCAGGGGTGGCGATAGTAGGGATTCTGAAAGGCGCGACGGGCCAAACATTTACGAATATAATATCACACTTAAAAGACATAGGAAATTCGGGGTACTAGAGATTATAAAAAATGAAAACGGAAATACGTTAATTGGCTTATTAGTAGGATTTACCTTGATGATCTTCCTTTTAATGCAGCCGATTGATACCTTTGTGTTCCAGGCCAAACACCAGATGGCGGAAAGCATCCTGCACAAGTACCTGGCCCGCATGAGGCTGGAGGGCTACCTGACAACACAGGACGAAAACAGCCTTATCGCCGATTTCAATAATATCAAATGCCCTATTCAAAACCCGAGCACGGACATTATAGCAACAGCCAAAGAATCAAACGGCGATAACCGCATATTAAGGAGTTCCGACCCCGTATCCAGCGAACTTATGCTGCAAATCACCTGCAAGCCCGATCCCCAACCTTTCAATTTCATGCAGCTATTAGGCGGCGCCGGCGGGGAAACAACCATAACCGTGGGGGGCAAAGAGCTGAGTGAAAGAGTTAATCCTTGATATTTTAAGGGACCAAAGAGGGTTAAGTCCCTTGATACTGTTAATAATCTTTTTGCCACTGCTTATATTTGCGACAGTTTATTCGGTTACAACAACTCAGAGCGTTACCACTTATGACGTCGATGTGCAAAAAGCGGTTGAAATCGCTGCCCGAGCAGCGGCACAGCAGGTTACGGAGGATAGCCAGGCCAACGGTACTCCGAGAATACATACGGCCAACGCCCACGCCATATTCCGGCAGGAGTTGGCCAGAAACCTGGGCCTGAATGAAACGGACCTTACGCCTTTGAACGGTTCAGCAATAAAACAACCTGATTACACTGTAATAATTTACAATGTCGATGATACTTTCTCTACAAGCGGGGCTGAATTGGCACGCAAGTATGTTTTCAGCGGAGGTTCGCTTACCAGTTCCGCGCTAAATCCCGCCGGCAATCCAACTTCATTTGTGGTAACTGACACCGACATTAATATAGACAGCAGCGGCACAATCAAGACCACGCTTGACAAGCCGGGTGTTATTGCCGTGGTAAACGCTGATCTGAACAGGGCCGTTGGCACGGACCAGGTGAATATAAGCCGCTGGATAGCGGTCAGGTTGCATTATATTACCCCGTGATGCGAAAGGCAAAGGCTTCCCGGCGGGTGAGTTAAAGAAGGTGATATTTCTTGACAGCAATTTTATTTATTGCCATGGCTTCTTTGTCACTCATTCTGTGGCACATTGACTTAACCGTCTGCACGGGCCTGTGCAGTCAATTAGACATAGGCTTTTTAAACCGTTCCTGGTTTCTGTGGGGGGCGGTTTATTATTCCATAGCCGGTATCTTAACTACCTGGTTTAACAAGAATTGGGCAGTTATAGCGTTACTGATAAATGGCATACTATTCCACTTTTTTTTAATAGTTAATGGCTATAAAATCACCAATTTACTTTGCCCAATATGTATTGCATTTTTAGGTGCTGAAATTGTTTTGCTAATTTTATACGTCATGGAAAAACCACAACAGCAAAATAAATATCTTGTTTTCGGCCCGGGCAAAGCAGTGTTTATGGTTGCACTAATTGTATTTGCTTTAAACCCTGCCAGTATTGAGATTCCTATTGATTCTCATGTAGCCAGCGCAGAAGTTAAGCATGAAGAATCCGGGGCATTAATACAGGAAACAGAACCGTCAGCGATGGTAGATCAGGTTGATGAAGCAGAAAAACCAGGTCAGGTTGATACTGGTAAAATCTTGACGGTGGAGAACAGCCATGGCATTACAACACAGATAGATATATCCCAAAAACCTGCTCTGTTATTTGCCTGGTGGTGTGCCCACTGCGATCAGGCACTCAAAGAATATGCCAAATATCAGCCGGATAAAAGGCCATATCTGGTAGCAGTTTTTCTAAAAGGTACTAATGACAGGGAGTACATTGAGCAAAAATTAAAAGCCAACGGGATTAAAGGCGAATATTACATTTACCGGGAAACTCCACCGGTTGAAAGTGTACCGGTGTTGATTTGGCGGACCGGGGGAAAAATCAACAAGGCAGTTCCCGTTGCAGGAGAACAGCGGTTACTGGGCATTGCCCGCATCCAAACCGGTAACGGAAACGGTGGTTACAACGCTGTATTGGCCGGCGCTGCACTAAACGAAACTATAGTTTTGCCCGGTGAGGTTTTTTCATTCAACGAGACAGTTGGTGAAAGAACCCCGGAAAAGGGATACCGGGTATCACGGGTGATCGTTGTCACCGGCAACGGTCCTGAATACGCCGAAGGTATAGGCGGCGGCATCTGCCGCACGTCAACGGTATTGAATTGGGCTGTTGAAAATGCCGGGCTTGAAGTTGTGGAACAGCACCCGCACAGCCTACCGGTGGAATACGGAAAAGAACGGGGTGATACGGCCGTAGCCTGGCCAAGTCTTGATTACCGGTTCCGAAATAATACCGGTGAGAAAATCACGATAAAAACAAAAACCGTCGGGGAGTGGTTGGAAGTTGAAATTTGGGCTGGCTAAATTATTAATAGGTATTCTGCTGCTGGCCGGGGCGTTCAGCGCAGGTTATATGACAAACGACCTTTTAATGAAAAACAGTGATAATGAGGATCAGATAACCCAACAACCTGTTTATTTTCCGGCCGCAATATCGCAAAAGATAAAAGCACAGGGTAAAGACGGGGCCACGTGCACTACCGGGACTGATTTTACGGTAGTGATCACAGGGGGAAATAAAGTCTCTGATAACCCCCGGTATCGCGTTATATGCGGTAACTTTGACAGCCGGTGGGTTAAAGAAGACAAAATAACAATAACCGGGCTTAAAAGGTTAGGCCCCTATTCAGCTGTTGTTAAAGTAAGCGACAACCCGGAAAACCCGGATAAAGGCAACATCGAGGAAACGGCATTTACATTTTTCAAACTGAAGAGCTGAGCTCCCACTAACGCATAGTGGGAGTTTTTGTTTTTTTCAGGAGGTGACTGAATGTGGCGTGCAGTTAAGATTATACTCATGGTTTTGTTGTTGGTAACCGGACAACCGGCCGGATTATTCGCTGCTTCTCCTACATGGGAGTACCGGATAAATTCAACGGATACACCGACAATGCTGGATGCATCAAATACCACAGCCGAAATAGATACCTCAAATAATGAAATACGCCTGCCCAAGTACCTGCCCAGCGCTGTATCCTTTTGGCCGGACGGAGGCCCGGACTTTGCAGCCCTTGCACCCAATAAAGTAATTCATTACAGCTATGACCAGGCTTCCGGCAGATATGTGGAAAACGGATTTCTAAGCGTAAATTTACCGGAAAATCCGCTGGCCGTAGTAGCTGTGGAACCGTATCCTGAAATGGTTGTAATCACTAAAAACAACAGCTATCACTTTTCTTTTGACGGTTCGGGGATGGTTAACAATCCTGCACTGGCAGCATCCGGGTTAGCCAATGTATTTGCCGCAGGAGCCAGAGAGACGGATAAGGCCGGCCTTAGAGGTAACGCGGTTGAGGCTTACAGCTTTAACGGTTTATCAACGCAGCCAGACAGCTCCATGGAACCTGCCGGTCCGTTTAGCCAACCCGTAGACCTGGCAATGTACCCGGACAGGCGGGGTATTGCCGTTGGAGAACGGGATAAAATCAGAGCTTTTTTGTATACCGGAACTTCAATGCTTGAAGTTGCCTATTTATCATTGAACTCCGGTATCAGCAATTTAAAAGACGTCAGTCTCGGAGAAAGTTTCAGAATTGCTGCCATAGTAGAAAACCAGCAGAAAGAATGGGGCTTTGACATAGCTTCCGGCAGTATGAAGGAAATACCCATGCTGGGTATTACATCCGGATTGAGTAAGCCAAAATGCGTAGCCTTACGGCCCGGTACTTTCGACCGGGTTGTTTTAGATGGCAGCGAATACAGGTATTACCGCTGGAACGGTTCAAGTCTTGTATATGATTCCAGCCTTTCCGTTACAGTAAGCGGGTACAACCTTGGCTTTTATAGTGCGTCTGAAACAGCCATATCCAAGCCCCAGGACCCGGGATGGAACGCTGAAAAGGTAAGAGTACGCGCATATCACACTCTCCCGGACGGGACATCTGCAACGTGGTCCGTAACGGCAGACGGCATAAACTGGGTGACCAGGTGGCGTGTGCGCGGAACCGGTGCGGGAACGGTGGCCGAAATTTCCGACGATAACGGGGCCAACTGGACGGTAATAGGGGACGCATCTCTTTGTACTCCCGACACGTCAAATGATACCAGGACTGAGCTGTACGCCGATACCAACCCGGGAAGAAATATTCAGTGGAAAGTCTTGCTTGAAACAAATGATATAAACGTAACACCGGTTATTTCACCTGTGGTAAGTGGCGGGATAGCTGTTAAATGGGAGGCCGGCAATCCGCCTGACCAACCTGTGGTTACAGTTCCGATCGTCGGAGGTGGTTCGTGTTTTACCACGTCCACCCCTACCATCGAATGGAATTACAATGACCCTGACGGAGATCCGCAAGGGGCCTACCAGATACATGTTAAAAGAAAATCCGACGGTACATTGATTTATGACAGCGGTAAGGTTTTAAGCTCCAACAATTCTCATCAGATACCCACCAGTAATACAGGAGATACGCCAGGAGTGTTATGGAGCTCCGGCACGCATAAGTTTACGGTCGAAATTAAAGTTTGGGATTCTACGGGCCTGGAAAGCGAATGGTGTCCACCTGCTGAATTTTGCGTGGTAGCCTTCGACCGGCCAAGGATAGCTGAGATTGTGTCGCCACCTGCCGGGCAGGAAGCGCCCGACCCGGCAGACCCGTCAACACATATAGTTATCGAAAAGGGTACTGCCGCTGAAAATCTACCCAAGGTAAAAGCGGGAGCCAGGGTAAAACTACTTGTTGACAGCATTGGACCTGTAACTTTACCTTTGACCAAGGCCGAGTTTCCCTATTTAACCAAAAAGGCTACAGTAAAATCACCGGTTCTGAACTATTACCCGGATGGTAATGAGGTAAACCGCTGGGAAATAGATTTTTGGACAGATGCCAACCTGGAAATTTGTCCTACCGGTACTATTGTGGAAATGCAACTTGCGGGGGATGCCGGCGCAGACGGAATTGCAACCCTTAATGCGCCGACCTATGCGGCGGGTGTAATACAAACCCAGGGCAGTATATACGAGGATTGGTTTACGGTAGTGCAGGGGAGAGATAGTTGAAAGATCGGATAGAGTCGTATATCCGGTCTTTATATTTAAAAAGAAAGGGGATTATAACTTGAAAAATTCCAGATATGTACTCAGACAAGTCATTAAAAAAAATCTAATCAATACTGTTTTTCAACCCATTAACGATTTATTAACAACAAAAATAATTGGTTATGAAGCTCTTACCCGCGGGCCGGGTCCATATCATTCCCCCAAAAACCTGTTTCATGCTGCAATGCGGGCAAATCTGTTACAAGAGATGGAAATGGCCTGTTTTAAAAACGCAGTAAATTCTGCCCGCTATTTGCCAGGACTTATTTTTTTAAACTTTAACCCCTCGACAGTAATAGCCTACTACAAGGAAATATTGCATGAAATTGAACAATTGCGGGACCGTACGGTACTTGAATTGGCCGAAACGGGATTGAGGGATAAAGATAGAGACGATTTGGCGACAATCATCCAGGAACTTAGAAGTAAAGGAATAAAAATTGCCCTCGATGATATCGGTTCCGGGGACCGGGATTTCAGCAATATTTGTGAACTGCCCGCCGATTACATAAAAATTGACCGGGTTTTCATCAGAGGCATAACAAAGCATAAAAACGGAACCGCGCCTCATTACGTGGCCGGTCTCAACATGCTGGTTGAGTTAGCCGGGAAACTTGGCTGTCAGGTAATCGCCGAGGGCGTGGAAACAGAAATGCAACTGGCAGGCGTAAAGCGTGCCGGCATCAACCTAGTTCAAGGTTTCTATTTTTCGAAACCCGGCCCGGTTGAAAAATGGGTTACCAAAACAGAGAAAGGAGTGCTGGCAAAATGCTAATCGGAGTGGATATTGATAATACCATTGCAGATACCAATCATGAGCTTATCAAGCGTTTTGGCATTAAAATGGAATCCTACCCCGACCCCGCTGTTCCGGTTGATTTTTTCAAGACAAAGAACTGCTTGAAACTACTAGCCCGGACAAAGGCATTTCCGGTATCGGCTCAGATTTTAACAGCTATATCGCGAAGTGGTGGTCAACTGGTCTATGTTACAAGCAGACCTCTGATTACAAATTTTATAACCCACCGCTGGCTGGAATTAAACGGGTACCCATTTGGCCCCGTGGTTTATACAACCTCGGATAAAAAAGCGGAAATAGCTTGCACCAATAGTTTTTATGCATTCTTTGAGGATGACCCTTTGGTTGCACAATTGCTTTTGCGATCGGGAGTACTGGTTTTTTTAAAAGATTGGCCTTACAACAGAGATATCACTGCAAGCAAGCTGTTTCGATTTAAAAAATGGCACGAGATTGAAAAACTACTTGTCAGCGCTGCAATTAGCAATATTCATAAACAACAATAAAGCTTAATTTTTTTGTTTTGATGTAACCGTACGGTTACATCAAAAGAAAGGAGTATGATTTCATGAAGATAATAGCAATATCCAATCAAAAAGGCGGTACGGGCAAAACTACAACCGCAATTAATCTTGGCGCAAGTTTGGCAACCTCCGGTCAAAAAACACTTGTTGTTGATCTGGACCCACAGGCCAATCTAACTACCGGTATCGGGCTGCCGATAGCTGAAGATCAGCTGGGAGCTTACGAATTAATCATGCATGAATCCAGCTTGGAAGAAGTTATAACTAAAACAAGTGTTGATGGTTTAGATGCTGTGCCCAGCAGTATTATGCTGGCCGGCGCCGAGGCTAAACTTCTCGGCGAAATAGGACGAGAAAGCCAATTGCGTTCGGCGCTATCAAGACCTGTAATTCAAGAATACGATTTTGTTCTAATTGATACCCCACCCAGCTTGGGTGTATTAATGGTAAATGCATTAGCTGGTGCTGACATGGTGATAATTCCATCTCAACCCCAGGCATTTGCCCTGAAAGGCCTGGGTAATTTATTGGAAATAATCGAGAGAGTTCAGTCCAGAATCAACCCAAACCTGGTAGAGTGGATGGTCCTCCCCACCATGGTTGATTACCGCAGAAAGGAAGATCGCGTTAATTTGCATAAATTAAAGGAACAATACGCAAAGCATGTATTTTCTTCTGAAATTCGCATAAACAGCAAACTAATCGAGGCCGCAGCCCGGGGGAGAGCAGTAAACCTTTATGATAAACAATCTACCGGAGCAAAAGGCTACCTTGCGCTTGCCAAGGAGTTATTAACCTACACATGCAAGGAGGTCGCAGCACTATGAATCAAGGACGCACCGGTCTTGTCGTAGATCTGTTTCTTTCTGACGAAAACACTAAAGGCACTGTGCGATACCAGGAAATTAAACTGGAAAAAATTCATCCCAATATTTCTCAGCCACGCAAGGACTTCAATCAAGCAAAAATTAATGAATTGGCGGCAAGCATTAAGTCAAGAGGACTTCTCCAGCCAATACGGGTCCGCCCCGTTGATGGGGGAAGATATGAGATTATAGCCGGTGAACGACGCTGGAGGGCTTCTAAACTAGCGGGATTGGATAAGATTCCCTGTGTCATTACATCTAATCTTACAGAAGAACAGGTAATGCTTGAGGCATTGGTTGAGAACCTGCAGCGTGAAAACTTGACTGCTTTAGAGAAATCAAGGGGAATTGAGTATTTGATAAATGACTGTAACCGCACGGTTACAGACGTGGCCAATTCGCTGGGAATTAGTCGAATGCAGGTTTATAGATATTTAAACATCCTTAAACTTCCGGAACATATGCTGGAGACTTTTTTCGAAGCAAATTTAAACGAAATGCACGCCCGAGCCTTATTATTATTAAACAGGCGACCTGATTTGCAGAAAGAACTATTCCAACGCATAAAAGAAGAAAAAATCAGCGGTCAAGATGCAGTGCGCGCTGCCGAGCAAATGCTGGCCAATTTACCTGTTGAAACACCTTTAACAAAAACCGTTAACCGGTTACATAAAAGACTAAGCAATTTAGAAAAAAAATTAAACAAATTAAATACCAATGAAAAAGATATTTGCCGACAAGAGATTATTTCTCTGCGAAATACGCTTGATGAAATTTTAACAAAGTTTTAAAAGAATAATCTTCAACAAATCTCTGCATAAATCGCAGGGTTTTTTATTTTACAGATAACTGCAATGTATATTTATGCAATTATAAGTATAATATTGCAAACCACACTTACACCTAAGCAGCAACCAAAAAAGGGGGCATTTTAATGACATTAAGCAGCCTGCAAATACTGCAAATACAAAACAGGGTAGTGCCAGAAAAAGCAAAAAGGTGTTGGATCGATGAGTAAGATTTTATTTGACGAACAACCAATTGTAGTAGATAAGATGCTGGCCCGAAAGTTAGGTCTTAATGAGGCTATCGTAATTCAACAAGTACATTACTGGCTTAAAATAAACGAGAAAAAAAATCAAAATTATATAGATGGCAAATATTGGACATTCAACACCTTAAAAGAATGGCATGAAAACAATTTTGATTTTTGGTCATTGGATACAGTTAAAAGAACTTTTACAAAGCTGGAAAATACAGGGGTTCTCATCGTTGGCAATTTCAACAAAGACAGAAGGGACCGCACGAAATGGTACAGCATAAATTATAAAAAATTAGAGGAATTGGTATCCGAAAAAGATGATCAGGAACCAGATAATTGCAAAAGTGCAAATTGCACAAATGCAATAGAGGATACAGGGCATCAACGCAAAAGTGCAAATTGCACAAATGCGATAGATGGTAGTGGCATCAATTGCAAAAGTGCAATATGCCCTAATGCAAAAGCGCAATTTGCACCAATGCATATGGGCAAAATGCACCAAGCATTACCAGAGACTACTAACAGAGATTACTATACAGAGATATATCCATCTAACCATCCATCTATCTATATAGATAGTCTTACTTATAAAGCAAAAACGGTGCCAAACAACGGGATGACACCGATGGATGGAGGGACGGATGGACCATCTGCAAATACAAAAAACTCAGTACAACCAACAGAACAGCCTGGTGCCAATAATTACCAGGCTAAGTTAATTATTCGTCAAATCATGAAAAATACAGGCGCAACTTCGGAACAGGTTCAAAGGGCAATAAGCCGGGCCAATTTCATGGAGAAAGAAGGCAAAGTAAGGGGCAACTATCTTAAGCTTGTTGAGGCAATAACTGACACGATAGTAAAAGAGGATTTGCTGAAACAAAATGGCCAAAATGAATTAAACTCCGGGGAAAAAGAAAAAATTGGGGACGGAAAAAAGAAATTAATTCAGACGCTGTACATGAGTTAATCTTTTTACACGGAGCTTAATTTTGCTTTAGTTGTGCGGGTATCATTCCATCTCACGGGCAAAACTAGCTTTAGGTGGTTAAACATGCTCTCCTTTCCCGTTAAAACCATGAAACTAAGGTCCTGCGATACCCCTTTTGATTCAGCGGATCATGTTTTTGAGGTGAAATGGGACGGGATTCGCTGTGTCATGCATTTTTCTAAGAATCAGGTCCGCTTGCAAAGCCGTACAGGCAGAGATTGCACCAGCCGTTTTCCGGAACTCTGGTCACCGGAATTGTCCGCTGATGAAGCTGTACTGGACGGCGAGTTGGTAGTATTAACCGGCGGTAAGCCGGATTTTTATGCGGTGATGGAACGATATCACGCCGGCCAAAGACGTACCCGGGTCATTGTGAACACCCTACCTGCGCAGTATGTGGTATGGGATATCCTGAGGGTGAACGGGCGTGATGTTACCCGGCTGCCCCTGGCCGAGCGTAAGGAGTTGTTGGTTAAGACCATCACAACACGGAATCAAATTATTCCGGCAGATTGGGTCGACGGGGAAGGGGTGGCCCTTTTCAATGCCGTAAAACAGTGGGAACTTGAAGGGATTGTGGCCAAAAGAAAAGACGGGAAATACTTGCCCGGTAAATACGGGGATTGGTTGAAAATTAAGAACTACCGGTATGCCAGTCTTGATGTTATGGGGATTAGCAAAAAAAACGGCTCTGTGCTGGTGGGACACGAGGGTAAAGTTCTGGCCAGGGCCATGGGAATAACGGCGGAAAGCCGAGACGTGCTGCGAAAACTTCATGTAGTGCATGAAACAAAAGATGCACGGTTCTTCGCCTCCGGTTATATAGCCAGGGTCAAATATACGGTGGGACCACGGGGGATACGTGATTGCGTATGGGTTGGCTTTGACCGATAAGGTGCCAGAGGTTAAGTTCATCCCATGACAAAGTTAAAAACACTTGTTCTTGGTAGTGGAGAGCAGGTGTTTTCATCTGGAAAGCCTCCAGTCTTGTGTCGAAAGAGGTTCACCGAGGTGGCTTTTACCATGTAGCTCATTACGTCAATAAAAAAACAATCAATACCAGTAAATGGTATAAAACATTTTTTCGCCCCGGTCACCCCCGCGCTCCTACCGTCGCGCCTGTCTACCGACATGCCAGCAAATTGTAAATCATGCTGGCGGCTCATGAAAAACCCGGCCCCGGCCTGGCCCCGGGTGTATTACAAAACTTACTGCCGAAAAATAAGCAACTTGCCAAAACCACGTTATGCCTGCATCCAAGTGTATTTCAAGCTTTTTCAACTCATATAGCTAACCAATTGAGAAACATGCACAAAAGTGTATTACAGCCCCTGCAAACCAGGCCCTGGAACCCCTGGCCCCGGTTCCTGGTCACGCACCCCGGGCAACCCGGTGACCAGGCCGGGTAACCCAGGCCCGGGCACCAGGGAACCATGGCCCCGGGCCATGGTTTAGCCTTGGCACCCGGCCCCGGAAACCGGGCCCGGGAATTTCCCGGAAACCCGGCCCATGGAACCCCTGGAACCGAGGCTCCGGGTACCGGGTTCCTGGCCTGGGTACCTGGCACCTGGTCCTAGTGTTCCTGGTTCCTGATCCCTGGCGCCCGGCTCCAGGTTCCCGGACACATAGCCCCGGGCATCCGGTTGGGGCACCGAAATTAACAGTGTAACCGCACGGTTACAATTCGAGGAGGAGTTAACATTGAGTCTTAAGGGTTCTGAATCATGTAGTTTCAAGCTTCCGCGCGTACTGGTAAAAGAACTCAGAAAAAAAGCCAAAGAGCAGCATACAACGCTCACTGCCCAGGTTATACGGGCATGTGAAATTTATGTATCCGAGGATAGGTCCCTGGTACGCGCCGGCACTATAAACAGTCGTGCCGCATATGAGGGTGTTGCCCGGTTGCTGGCCCTGGCCACAAAGCAGCCGGAAGATACGGTGCGCCGCAGTCTCATGGCTTCAGCCAGTAAAAAATATTCTTCCGAGGAGGTGATCCATGAGTAAGAGTGCCATGAGGCAAAACAATAACTATTTACGAGTCAAGGCATGGGTACTAAGATCTCCGAACCAGGTAAAAAGGCTGGTCCAGCGGATGGCCAGGGTGGGGCTTTTTGATTCCAGAACATCCAGTCTTGCAGCCGGCGATTTCTGGCAAAAGGGAACCTACTTCACTTATTATAAGCGACCCAAGGCCGTGGTAATGGTCCTGCGGCCCGGGCTCCCGGTGAACCGGGTAACCCTGGCACGGGACGTGATCCGCTGTTTGGAGGTCCGGCACGGTATGGTTTTGGACTGGTGCGGGGCGGCAAGGCCGTCGGGTATCTGGTTAATTATAAAGACCCTGGCGGCAGATGCAGCGGACGGTCGGAATCGCCTGTTCAGGCTAAACGTTGATGACATTTACGCTACAGTGGCCCTGGTGCCCGCTAAAAATAAGCCCCGGACCAGAAAGCGAGGGATTGAAAGGAGCGTAAGGTGATATGCTGCTCCGGGAATTCAGGGACCCGGGAACCTGGAACCAGGTAACCGGGCAGCGCCCCGGGGAAAACAGATCCGGGATTCCGAGATGCCGGGGAAACCAGGTTGCCCGGTGACCTGGAGTGGGAGACCATGGCCTGCAAACCCGGCAGGGCAAGGCCCCATGGACGAGGCCAACGAGAAAACGGAGGTGTGATAATGATTAACCGAAAAAAAGTTATCATAGCCGGCGGCCTGGCCGGCTTGCTGTTTTTATTAACCCTGGGGTACTTTTATCCCCTGGGGGCGGCCCTGGTAGTGTTTGCCGGTGGCCTTTACTTTTTTAACCGAAAAAATGATAAGGCTCTGGCTTCGGTCTTTTGTGTACCGGTGCTGGGTGTGGGTATGGCTTACGCCTTTGGTCAAATGGCTGAAATACTGTTGAAAAACCCGCAGGGCTTGGTACCGGCAAGCTGGTTTACCCTGGACAGCCTGGCTAACCCGGAAAACCTGGCCGCCAGGGTGGGCTTGGTTGCAGGAGCAGTACTGGGGGCAGCATTGGGTGTGGTTAATACGCGGGACGGCAGGAGCAAAGAAAACAGCCCGGACAGGGTACACGGTCTCAAGGTTGTCAGAAATGCGGCCAAAGGCACTAACCGGTGGGCTTCGGAAGCCGATGTGGCGCCCATGTGTGAGTTCGGGCCACCGCGCGAGCAGGGTGTTTACCCGGGCGGTATAGTGCTGGGGAGGCTCCGGGGCCGGGTGGTCCGGGTTATTCCTGGGAAGGCGCCAAAGGGAAAGCCCGGCCTGGCCGGGCACGTTGCGGTGTTTGGCGGTACCGGCTCTGGAAAGACGTATAGCTATGTTATTAATAACATCATCTCGGCAGTGATGGATGGCCAGAGCGTTGTTGTTACAGACCCCAAAGGCGAACTTGCGGCAACACTGGCGCCTTGGCTTGAGTCTCTCGGCTACGAAGTGCGTATTTTTAACTTGATTTCACCCAGGCATAGCCACCGCTGGAACCCGGTTGCCGAGTGCAGGAACGACTCGGAGACTGCTGAGATGGCAGCTTGTTTTGTGAACAATGCGGCACGGGACGGCAGCGGCTATTTCGTGGCCAAGGAAGTTCAACTTTTGGAAACCCTGGCGGGGCTGTTGCAGGCAGATTTCCCCGATGAGCAACGGCACCTGCGGGCGGCCATGAGTTTGACGGCATGGTCTGTGGATGCGTTGGACGAAAGGTTTCGACGGGCGTACGAGGAGGGGAGGCTGACTCCGACCATATACGAGCGGTGGCGTGGCGCTGCCAGTGCCAATTTTGACAACGCGGTGAGCGGTCTTTCCGCCAAGCTCAGAATACTGACCACTGAACCGCTGGCGGCGTTGATGTCTGAGCCTGAATTAACCCTGGCCAATATTGGCCGGAAAAAGACAGCCCTGTTTTGTGTTTTGCCGGTGAACGGTGACGGGCGGGTTTTAAAGCCTATCCTCAGCACGT
This sequence comes from Desulfoscipio geothermicus DSM 3669, assembly GCF_900115975.1. Lineage (GTDB taxonomy): Bacteria > Bacillota > Desulfotomaculia > Desulfotomaculales > Desulfallaceae > Desulfoscipio > Desulfoscipio geothermicus. The sequence goes on along the minus strand of NZ_FOYM01000025.1, from coordinate 31,643 downwards.
TTTATATGTTTTTATTCAAGCGGCTGTATGAGTTGGCGGCGGGAAACGAGGGTAAACTCCCGGTACCGGTGCGCTTTGTGTTGGACGAGTTCGCCAACATCGGGGCCATACCGGGTTTTAGTGAGATAATATCCACCGCACGGAGCCTGGGTATTCACATACAGTTCATTCTCCAGGGTAAGAGCCAGTTAACTGATGTATATGGCGCACAGGAGGCCAAAAATATTCTGAGCAACTGCCCAACTTTATTTCTCCTGGGTACCGCGCCGGGGGATATCGAGACGGCCAGATTCTTCTCGCAGCTTCTGGGACATGCGGCGGTGGAGACGATATCCGAGCGCCGGGATATGACCATACCGGTAAAGCATTACTTTGAACTGCCCAAGAAATCCATGTCTATTAGTCGCCGGGCACTGATGGAGCCCGGGGAAATAACCGGTATGGACCCCTTGGACTGCATAGCGCTGGTACAGTGGTGCAGGCCTATGTTTTTGAGAAAGGTGGGGTGGGTGGACTTGCCACAAGCCAGGCTGATTAAAGAGGCAGGCATAGTACCGATCCCTGAACAGATACCGGCCCGGTCGCTGGCCGTATCCGTTCCGGTGATTCCGAATGAGGATGAGGGAGGGGAGTCTCAGAGGCCGGGCCGGAGCGGCGGTCTGAACGGGTCAGGTGGTGGCTTTGATGTGGGAGAGTTATTCCGGCAGAGTCAGGATGGCGAAAATAATTTGCAGGATGAGTCCCGGCGGGGTAATTCCGGGAGTGGCCAGGAGGATGATAATCCGGTGATGGATCTTTTCCGGCCGGGGGCATAAGGCTCCCGGTTAGTATTTTACGGGGGTGGTGATAAATTTTGAGAGGTTCGACACATTTAATTGCCGGGGCGGCCCTTGGGGTCATGGCCGGCTCTCTGGTGGGCGGTCCGGCTGAGCTGGTTGCCGGAGGCGTGGTGGGTGGGTTGGGAGGAATTATATCCGATGTGGACCATCCAGGTTCAATGGCGGGAAGGTGGCTGCGGCCCGTGGCCGTGTGGTTGGAGGAAAGGAGTCATCACAGGGATTCACTGACGCACACGTTTTGGTTTTGTGCAGCTGCCGGCTTTTTTTTGGGGTATATTGCATGGATATTAACTGGCGAACCGGTGTTGATTGCAGCAGGAGTTTTAGCATGCTTGAGTCATCTGGTTCTGGATGGCATGACAAGGTCAGGGGTAAGGCCATTCAGGGTATGGTTACCGAGATTAAAGTTAAGGAATTTACGACATGGGGATAAGGCTTTTCCGGGTACTAAGGCTTCATGGCTAAACTGGAATAGGTTTGTTGATAAAGTAGAATATTGGACCGGTAGACGGTTCCGGGGGAGGTTTTACACGGGTAAATCCCCGGTTGAGCCGTTGATTGAGATTGCATCTCTGTTAGTCATAGCGGCAGTTGGATATTTTGAGCTTAGTCCTTTTATCTTTAACGGTGATAACCTTGAAATTTATAGAACGTTAGCAAAGTTGTTTGGGTAAGAATTTTAACGAAAGGAAGTGCTGTTATGAATTTAAAGCCCCTGGGATACGCTCCTTTGGCAGATAGATGGGAGCAATTACACATTGCATTTAAGCGGGAGCAGATCTTGGAAGCAAGGATTAGCAGGATTACCTGGCGCCATAATGACATCGCCACATGGATATTGGACATGGGTGATGGTATCCAGGGTATGGTGCCGGCTTCGGAAAGCGGCCTTGTCGATGTGGCAATGATGCCTAGAATGGTGGGCCAGGATATACCGGTTAAAGTAAAGGGCATGGACCGGCAGGCCGGGCTGGTGGCGTGCAGCTGCCGGGAGGCTCTGGCAGATGTGCAGGAAAAATTATTTGAGACATTACAGAAAGGTCAGGTTATAGATGCCGTGGTAAGGGTTATATTACCCAGGGCCTTGTGTATTGATATTGGCGGCGGGTACATTGTGGAGGTATCCAGGAGAAAAGCTACCAGGTCACAGGCAAGACGGTTGATGGATATTTTTCGGGAAGGGCAGCTTGTTAAAGCGAAGGTGAGCGAGGTTAACAAACAATCCTGTAAAATTAATGTTTCTCTGGTCGAAGCTGAGCCCGATCCGTGGGAATCGGTAAATTACCTGCGGGGTGATAAGGTATATGGTTGGGTGGCAAAAATTACAGACAGGCAGATTTTCATTGAGGTTATGCCGGGTGTTACAGGGATTGCGCCGTTGCCGCTAAGAGGGCAGTTAAAACGAGGTGATGCTGTAACATGCCAGGTTAAAAAGTTTGATGCGAGCAGCAAAAAATTGAGACTTGGCATAATGCCTATTAGTGGCGGGTTCCGTTAAGGAGGCATGGCTTTATGAGTGTGATTTGCGACCCCAAACCGGTTGAAACGGGAATTATTGTTTCTTCTAGGGCGGACAGGGTTTTACGGTTCCTTGAAACATGTGCCGGCGCTCCCGAAAAGGCGATCAGTTTAGTTTCTCCCAAGCACTTCAGGCGCTCCCTCAGAATACTGAGGGGCGCCGGGTATGTGCGTAGGTGCTGGTTTAAGGGCCATGATCCATTGTGGGTACCCGTAAACTATAATGTTCCACGCAACAAAAAAGAATACCTGGGGCGGTCGGCGCTAGGCTGGCTGGCCGCCCGGCTGGTTGAGGCCGGGGCAGATTTTAATCAAGGTATTGCCGTATTTCCAAATAGCAGTAAGTTTAGAGTTGTTTTGTACCCTCCCGGTAGTAGGAGTAATGAACCTATGATAATTATTGCCTTGAATGGCGAAAAGCCTGAAGCGGGTGAGGGTTTATGGGTAAACTACGATGAATTACAGGAAAAGGATTTGCAAAAGTGTTTAAATCTATTATGAGGGACCAGGCCGCCGGGCGGCTTAAGCTCCTTGTATAGCCCGGCAAGGCTGTGTTAGACCTTGCTATTTCAAGCAGGGCATCGACCTGTGACCTGGGAAGCCTCCGGCCTCGTGCCCCTCGTGCCGGAGGTTCAAAAGTATATGATTTCTAAATTTGTTCTCCCCAAACTTGTGCCGGGAGATATTTTTTTCTTTTAATCCAAACAAACGTTTGATAAAATATTTCTGGGTGGTGCTTTATGTCAAAACTATATTGTCAAACAATTGAGGTCCAAATCCAAAATGGCTTGCCCATAGCTTTTCGCTGGCGCAATTGCTGGTATCAGGTGACCGGTTGTATAGTAAAACAGACGATGCCCTCCCGGTGGGAGCCCTGGCGTGACCTAATACCCCGCTACCGATGCGAGACCCGGCAGGGGATGGTGTGCGATTTAGTAAAAAATTATGGGCAATGGATTTTAGAACGTGTGTGGGATTAAGAAAAATTGGAAACATTATAATTTAAGGTGCTAAACAAAGAAGGAAAATCTAAACGCACGGTGAAAAAATAATTAGGTGATCAAGTTGAGTTTAACAATTAACGTTCTTGAGTGGGATCATACTGAACTGAGGTACCTTGTTGAGCAATTCAGTCCACATTTTCGCAACCCATCCCAAAGAAAAGGACTCGTTTTAGATTTTTCCAACTTAAGTTTTGCAAAACCACATGTACTGTTGATGGTTGGTTGTTTTGCTAATTATTTGGAGGCACTTGGAGTAATAAATGAAAAAGATTATTATTACATACCACCTAACAAAAAAGATGTACATAATTATATGTGCCGCATTGATTTTTACAAAATGGTTGGGATTAACGAGCCGGAGGAATTTACTAGATGGGATGGCTCTGGGCGGTTTGTTGAAGTATGCCAAACAAACAGAAAAAATACATTTGAAGTCGTTAATAAAATAATTGATGTCCTTAATACCCAATTTACCGATATAGACCAAACAGTGTTATGGGGAATAGATTGGTCGCTTAATGAAGTGCTTGATAATATTATAATTCATGCCCATTCAATAATAGGTGGATATGTAATGGTTCAAAATTATTATGATCGAGTAGATATAGCTATTTGTGATTGTGGGGTTGGCATTGCTTCTAACATACATTCAAAATGGGAAAAATTGAGCTATACTGAAGCACTTGAACATGCTATCAAAAAGGGAGTAACCACAAATAAGGAAGGAGCCGGGGCAGGGTTATACTATGCCAGCAAAATAATTATGGCAAATAATGGTATAATGTCTATTTATTCAGGACCTGCACAATTAATCATAGAAAATGGAAACATAAGTTCTGTAGAGACTCCCTATTTTCAAGGAACTATGGTATACTTAAGCTATAACAAAAAGCATAGCATCAATCATAATGACATTTGGGAAGAAAGCATTCCTGTGACCATTGATAACTATATAAGCGAAGAAGAGGATTTGTGGTGAAAGGAGGGAACGATAAGAATGATTTTTAAATTTGGTGAGATTGGCATGTCCCTCGGAACCAGAGTTTTAGGAGTTGAGGCTAGAGAAAAGTTGCACAACATATTGATTAACACAAACGACATTATTATTCTTGATTTTGAGGGTGTTACTGTATTATCTAATTCGTTTGCAGATGAGTGCATAGCAAAGCTTGCCAAGCAGGTGGGATTTAATAAATTTAAATCAAGAACGACTTTTAGAAATTTCAACCCTTTTATTGCAAAAGTAATTAAAAATGCACTTAACAATAGATTGGCAATGAATTAATTAGATTAAAGCCCTGAAAAATTGCGGGGCTTTTTTATTTTCTTAATAAAATTAAAAAAACCTGCCTCTTTAGCAAGCCTGAAAAATCTTTATTTTATTTTGATATTCTGGTTGTTAAGATGGGCTTAACACCCATCTTTAATGTTATTTCTAATCTTTTAACCAAATAATGTTAATATGAATAAGGAATAGTGATATGGCGTGTATAATTATCTTGATATGCAATTATTTGCCACCTCCTTTTTGAGATGGCAAAGTGACGCCACGATGCCTTATACTGTTCATAATATGAGAAAGCAACATAATTATTCCTAATTTTTTTGACCAAAGCCGCGATTGACCCCGGTAAATATAACGTAGCACAGAAAACCTAACTTTACGGGGCGTCCATAACTACGAAATATCTTAATCCACCAATACGTGACTCCTGCTACAAAGAAAAGAGTGATAATGTTTAGCGAAAAAGGGATAGGTTATGTTTGGTTGATTTAAAAACAAAAATCATTCATACATCTTGACGATCTTAAATAATTGTGATATTTTCACTTTAAGGTTGTTGTTAACCTTTTCCTTTTACCACTGTATCAGTGGCATGTCCGGTTCAATGTTAACCGGTGTACCGTTTAACCGTGTTCTTAAACGGTGAGTCTGGCATCATTAAGCCAGGGTTCCGTGGTATTGCAGATAAGAACCTGCAGTACACGACGGACCGGTCCCGACGGAGGCCGAAACGATTACCGTCCCGGGTTGAATTCAGCCATGGAGTTTTGTTAAGCATTGCCTTTATGGCAGAAAGTTATTTCGACTGCTTCGGTCTTCGCGGTAGAGATTTAACGTTCAAATCAGCAAGCGGCTTACTATGCCATTTTTTTAAAAGCATAGGGGTCGCTTTTTATTTTTATGTGAGTAAGACGGGTTTGTATCACCCGTCTTTTATTTTTGGGTTGGTGGTTATCCCGTTTTAAATCCTTCTCCTGTCCGCCGTTCGTGGGGGTGTTGGTGGGCATGGAGGGGGGTGAGCTATTGTTCTCTGTTAAGCTCGTTGAATTAATTACTGCATTGCTCGCACTTTTAACTGCAATAGCCAAGCTTATAACCGCCCTTTATGTAAACAAGAAAAAAAGTTCGGATTAATTTCCGAACTTTAAGCAAGAATCCCTAAACAAAAACCACCACACCCCCACCCTTAAAGGGGCTGGCTGTTGTTTCGATAATAACACAGCCAACCGGAAAGTGTCAATGTATAACAATTTGCGGAAGAAAGGCAAGGATTAAGTTTAATATCTTTGCCCTAATAATTTTTAAGGAGGTGAGTGCGGTCACCTTTCCCGGTGTCCGCCGGCAAATGAAAGAAATTATTAAAAAGTTAATCAACAGTGAGATTGAGGATGCGGTGATCCAGGTGCATGTAGCGCGGCAGGCTTTATATGACTCTCTGGATGCGGTAAAACAAAAGGAAGTATTGGTAGCCGGCCAGGTTGCAGTTGAAAGAGGGAGAAGCGGTCCGGCTTTTCCAAACGAGGACGTGCGCAGGGCTGAAACAGCTATGCGGTTGCGCAGGGACGCTGAGTATCAGCGTCTTCAACAAAAACTCCAAGATGCAAGGGCCAACCTGGCGCTGGCTGAAGCGGCGCTGGAAAGGGAAAGAAGTGCACATAGCGGCCTTGTGGCTGCCGTGAACTTGCTTTCCGCAAAAGCGCAGGCCGGCCGGGATACATCCGGACTGAAGGATGAAATTGCCCGAGCACTTGGGATTGGTTCGGATAAATCCGATTCAAACGGACAATCAGCGCAAGCTAGCAAAGCACCTGCAGTTTCAACCGACAATACTACAGACGCGGGTACAGAGAATTCTCAAACGCAAGACAACGAGGATGGTCTGGAAACCGGAACATTTACGATTCTGGAAGTCCGGGACGGAAAGTCGCCTGGTACGGTCAGAGCCTGGTGCGAAGGCCCGGAAGGCAAAGTAGCCGTTTATGCAAAAAACGGTGTCGGTCAGATATTGCGCAATTCTCTGCACCGGCAAGTTGAAGCAAAATATCGCAGAGGAAATAAAGGTTTGATTGCCTTTAATGTCAGGTTGGCAGGTTAATTCGACAAACATATAGTTTACCCGGCGGGCCGGACCGCCCTGTCATTCATAAAAGAGGAGGTGAAGATGGGGCGGTGCCGGCGGCTGCCCCGTAAACATGAATTTGTTTGATCTGATGAGGCAAATTGACCCCAGTTTTGTAAAGTATGAGAGTGAATTGCAAAAATATGAGAAGGCAAAGGAAACATTGCAAGAAAAGATTGATGTTCTTTTTATGCCTGAAAAACTGGACAAAAGTGAGTGCAATAATGATCTTAAAGTAAGCTAAACGGAACGGTCTGCCGGTCCGAACCAATTCTGGAAAGGAGGGATTGGGGCGGGCCGGTGGCCTGCCCCGTATGTCATGCAAAAGCTTAATGTCTGTCATTATGATCGTCGGGGAAGAAAACGTTATTTAACCTTGCGATTTTTTGACAACGGAGAGATTTTCCCCCGGGATGCAGAGAAATGGGCACGATCGGTTGCTTCCGAGTGGGGGGAAGTGAACAGCCAGCGCAAAGTCCGGGTGCCAGAACTGCCTGGCCCGGCCTGGTGGTTTGATTGCTCCGGGCACGCAGGATATATTTTAGTGGCATCAGCAAACGAGGTGCCGAAAGAGTTAGCCAGGTTTGCCGCTGACGGAATTCTTGTCTGGGATACCAGCTGGGTTAAGCAATTTGGCGATCAATTTAACCGTATTACGGTCTTCCGATTTGAGGAGGATTGCGATTGGTCGGTTTTGGAGGTTTTGTATCCGGAAGTGGCACGTTGGAGCGTATGCGACATTGAAAGGGGTTGGGCCAAGGCTGAGTATCTGGATAAAAACCGCGCGTTATTGGCTCAGCAACGGTTGCAGTCACCCGAAGAAATTGATTTGCTGGTTGTTAAACGACTTCAAACGGCTTGCAAGTCAATCAGAGAGTGGCAGCCGCCTGAAGTAACCGAAAAGCTGCTCGATTTGGCGAAATCCGCGTAAAGTCTATTGACCAGGACAAGGCTATCCCATTGATTCCATGGAAAAGGAGGGATGGGGCGGTTTCGCCCGAGCGAGTTATGGCAACAAGCGAGACTATCTCAATTAACGGTCACTCAGTAGATGTTCTGATGGAGGCTCGTCGTTACCCGGGGACAATTTTTAAATGGGGTTATTGGAAGTTTAGCGATGAACCGGATAATTGTTACCGTTCCCTGGGGGACCCCTACAGTGGGCGCGGAGCTGCGAAACAAATACGACATGATGTAGAAAGGCAAGTGCGCCAGACATTGCACAATCCAACATTGTTTGCTCGAAAAAGCTTAATTGGGGCGATTGTGCAATATGAGGGCTCGAAATACATGGTAAAAGCACTTGATAGCATGTATCTGGTTATGGCTGTTGACATTAATAATGGCTCTATAAAGTCGCTGCCAGTAAGCAAGTTGCATGTTGCACTGCAGGAGAAGTTACTAAAATAGTTTAGTGCGAAAACCGGCGGTCAGGCCCGTCCAATTTCCGAAAGGGGGGGGGAAGGGGGCGGTGCCGGCGGCCGCCCCCTCTAATATGACAGTATATGCAAGATACGCCATTTTAGGTGGCAACGAAGAAAACAAGGTGGAACCGATTGAAATTGAAAAATGGGAACCACATCCGGAAAAGCCGGGTTATTTGAAATACACAGGCAACCGAACAATCGGTGAAATTTTTACCGATTTGCGAAAGAGGCTTAAAGAAGAGGGTCTTCTTCCGGATGAGTATTTTGATGTATTCTTGGGAGTTGACAAAAATGCGTCATTCCCTGTATATGCATGGATTGCCTGTTACCCGGTTACAGGCAGTAACGAAGGGCATTATATCCATATTAATGCTATGGCACCGAGAGAAATAGGTCGGGAAACGTTAATTGAAAGTAAGCTGATTTACTTGGGGAAAACATTCCAGGGTCTTGAATTCGCTTCGAAAGTGGCAGCTGCTTGCGCAAAGCATTTAGGTGCATGAAAAATCGGCCCAAACCATTTCCAGGAAGGAGGGAATGGGGCGGGCCGGTGGCCTGCCCCGCCTAAAATGGGAAATAAACTGAAAAATAATCCCAGTGATAAAGTTCGTGAGTTATATAACACGTTGAAAGAAGGCGTACAGGAAGCATTCACCAGCGGTCGGTTGAAAGAACTGGCCAGATTCTGGTCCATGTTCCACCGGTACAGCTTTGGAAATATACTGTTAATTTGGACGCAAAAACCGCAAGCAAGCCTGGTTGCGGGTATCAAGACGTGGAACAAGGCTGGTCGCAGGGTTAAAAAAGGTGAAAAGGGCATAAAAATTCTCGCGCCCAAGACCTATAAAAAGACAGTGGTGGACCAGGAAACCGGCGTGGAAACCGAAGAGGTGCGTCTGGCCGGGTTTCAGGTTGTTACCGTCTTTGACGTAACGCAAACCGAAGGAAAGCCTCTGCCAATCGAAAAGAAACTCGCCGACACCAGGGTAGGCCAAAACCTGTTCAAATGTGCCGTGGATGCCTGTCCGGTACCGGTTGTTTTTGACGATATAACCGGCGCTGCTAAAGGTTATTACGCGCCGAAAGAACGTCGTATAGTTCTATCCAGCGGGCTTGAAGGAGACGAGAAAGTTGCTGTCCTTCTGCACGAGATAGCTCACCACATAGCCCATGAAATTGGTGAACAAAAGTTGAGTAAAAGCAGGGCCGATGAGGAATATATCAAGGGTGAAATAGTGGCCGAGGGAGCTGCCTTTATAGCTTGCACGTACTTCGGCGTTGATTCCGGTTCACTGGCTTTCGACTACGTGGCAAGTTGGGCCGGGAATCCCGAGAAGGTGATCCGCTGGGGCGAAGCCGTACAAAAAGTAGCGCAAGGGTTAATTGACCTGATAGAAAAATCACAGAAAAGAGAGTTTGCAGCGTGAACGTATAGGCACCAAGTGTCTGCTGTAAGTATCATAACGGGTATTTTTATCCCGTTTTTTTAATGTATCCAGTGACAGTATAAAAGTCGTATTGAAAGATTGTTCAATTTTGCGCGGACATCTCCCGCGCTTCTATATCCTGCAAGGAGGTGAATAGGGCGCGGAAGGGATTACCCGCGCCCATAATAAATGCTTGAACAGGTAAGTTGGATTTACCGGCGCCCGGCAGAAGACGGTATCAGGATAATCTTCGATAATGACGTTGCGTTTTTTCCTATACCGCAAGACCTTTTTGTTTGCGATGTTTGTAACGCTGAAATTGATTTTCGGCCGGTGCCGGTAATTACCGGCTACGCTTACTGCGCTGAATGCTGCCGGCAATACTTTGGTTTTGACCCTCGCAATGAACATCCGGAGCAAATTGAAGTTAAGTAAGTGTTGGTAGAAAGCATGATGAGAAAAAGTTATTCAAGACTATATTTCATATTTGAGAGGAGGGCAATAAATGTCACATTGGTCCCGTGTAAAGACTAACATCAACAACATGGAAATTCTTGAATGTGCTGCAAAGAAACTTGGTTGCAGTATTTCCCGCAACTCAACTGCAAGGGGATATAAAAATATGGCATTGAAAGGTGAAATGGTTATCGCCGTCCCGGGCTCCCCTTATGACGTAGCGGTTAACCGTAACGAGGACGGAACATTAAGCCTAACAACTGATTGGTACCTTGGTTATGTGGCAAAGGTGCTGGGTCCTGATTTCGGCAGGCTCAAGCAACAGTATGCCCTGGAGATGGCCAGAAAGAGAGCCGCAATCCTGGGTGCTGCAGTAACTGAGGAAACCATGTCTGACGGCACCGTCCGCATGCGTATCAGGGGGGTGTAATTGTGATTGGCAAGGAAATTATTATCACCGTTAGTCCTGATGGAAACGTAAATATTGAGGCACAAGGGTATCAAGGACGTGAATGTATTAAGGCTACTGCCTCCTTTGAAAAGGATCTCGGCATTGTCGAAAAGCGCAAGTTTAAACCGGTAGCCCTCCAGGAAGAACAGGAGGTGGTTACAGGTGCCCGAAATAAGCTCCGTTATTAAAAATCGCGAAGTAGAAATTGTTATCCGCCCGGACGGGAGTGCAGAGACTTCCTGGTGGACACCGGCGCTTGCAGAAATAATGTGTGAGGTTTGCGGCAAAAGAAATTCAAAGGATTGTATTTCTTGTCTTAATAATAACCCATGGTGCGGTTAGAAATGGGCGTTCAAGCGCCCGTTCCGAAATTCACTTTTGCCCAGGGAGGTGAGCGGGCGGGCGCCATAGAAAGTGCGCCCGCCTTTAGTAAATGACAAACCGTAGTTGGATTGCAGAAATCCACAGAAAGTGGAACGCCGTTATTTCTCACGTCTTTATTTTACACTTTAATGTAAGGGATACCGCTGACGGTGTAAATTCCATGGTGGATTACCTTATGCAATCAAAACTGGTGGCAAGCCGAGATATTATAATATGCTACAACCGGTCGGCCGGTATCACCTTTCCGATTCCGTCCCACCGCAAAGTGTTGCTTGAAGAGTTAGGGTTTATGGCTGAATCTGAACCAACCTTGCCCGGTTTTGATGAAATTTTACCTCGGAAACCGGCGGCAGCCCTGGCTGTGATAGAGGCGGCGCTGCGCCTCTCCCGGCCGGGGGAAAACGGCAGACCGGAGGCCAGAACAGCGGTAATTGTTGATTATGCGGAAATGCTTGCACCGGCTGCGGATCTGGCGCATATGTCTTCACAGGATCGCACTGTGTTGACTACTTTGCAAAGGTGGGCAGTAGACCGTGAAATTATAACTTTGGGTTCTCCGGTGTTTTTAATTACAGAGAACCTTGCCGATGTGCACCCGGTGTTGAGATCTGCCAGCAGTCGTATTGAAGCAATCCAAGTGCCGCTGCCGGATACGGCCACAAGAGAAACATATATAACCGGTCTTTGTGAGAAATATGCAGAAGTGCCGTTAGAGGGTATAACTGTTCCACAAATGGCTAGGCTTACCGCCGGCCTGAAACGCCTGCACCTGGAAGACATCTTTCTCCGGGCGGAAGTGGACGGGATGCCGGTAACGTCGCAATTAGTCAAGGAAAGGAAAAGGGATATTATTGCCAGTGAATTTGGAGAGGTACTACAGATAATCGAACCCGAAACAGATTTTTCCCATATCGGCGGGATGGAGCACATTAAGAATTTCTTTCGCCGTAGCGTGATAAAGCCGCTGCAGGATGGAAACTCAAGACGTTGCCCTATGGGTATTTTGTTACCCGGTCCCGCCGGCACGGGTAAGACGATTCTTGCGGAGGCGGTGGCAAAAGAGTCGGGTATCAACTGCTGTATGCTGAACTTGGGTAAGATTATGGACAAGTGGGTAGGGTCCTCGGAGGCGAACCTGGATAAGGCACTGCAATGCATAGAAGCGCTTTCCCCCACTATCGTAATCGTGGATGAAATAGATCAATCGGGGTTATCCAGGGATAATAGCGGGGACTCGGGAGTTTCCAACAGGCTGTTCAAGCGCTTGCTTGAGTTCATGAGTGACACCAGGCACCGGGGTAGTGTAGTTTTTGTCGGGTTGACTAACCGGCCTGATAAAATGGATGCTGCGCTGAAAAGGCCGGGCAGGTTCGACAAAAAAGTTCCTGTTCTACCGCCGGAGGCTGGTGAGAGGGCGGATATATTCCGTGTTATGCTAAGAAAGTATCAAATTGAAAATAACCTGAAAGACCAGGAACTGGTTATGGTAGCCGAAGCCACGGAAGGTTACACCGGGGCGGAGATTGAGGCTCTCGTATTAAAAGCTTCGGAGGTGGCCGAGGACGCAGGCGTCCGGAGTGTGGATATGGAACACTTGCGTTATGCCCTGGATGTATATCGTCCGACAACCAGGGACATTGAAGTCATGACCAGGTTGGCATTGGAAGAATGTAACGATTTGGATTTATTACCGCCTGCATACCGGGAGAAGCTTGCGGAAAAGCGCAATATAAAAAAATTACAGAAGCAGGAAGGCAGGCAGCGCAGAACCATGTGAGAATCTTGGGGGCTTTATTGCCCCCTTAATATTTTTGTGAGGTGATAATATGCCCGGGCAAAACAATGATTCACAAAAAAAGAAAGCACAAGCTAAAGAAGCTATTAATGAACTCCTTGAAAATATAAAGTTAACCGAGTGTGAGGAAGAAGATATAGAAAAACAAAGAGCTGAAGTCGCGTCAAGACTGGGTGTACATTCCGATGACGTAGAAATGCGGATAGACGTTACTGCAACAAAATTGGCCAGGGAAGGTGTGCTGATGGAGTTGCACATAGCCCGCGAACGGTTTGAGAAACAGCTTTCCGCCGAGGACCTGGGGCTGGATGCGGACAGCGCGGAATATAAAGATTTTCTGACCCAGTACATCAACCTGGGGAGAAAGAGGTTAATACCGGCATCCTACTTGCGCAAGCTCAGTGCTCTGGAGATCAGGGCACGCAGGTTGCTTCGCGGGCACAGCTTCCAAACTGCCTGGGGCCATTTTGTGCCATATAAGGTTTACGACGAAGTTAAAAAAGGATTGACGGAAATAGAAAGGGAGTACCGGAAAGTTTACGATGAAATATTAGACCGGTATGACAGCATTCGCTTCAGCACATATGTTGAATACAGGAAAGCTGCCGTGGAGGTTTACAGGACCCTGAAAAAAGATCCGGATTGCCCGGTGCCGGAAGATTTCATCGATACTTTTGCCAGCCGAATAATGAACCACTTTCCAAGGAAAGAAGAGATTGCAGATTCATACCGGTTCAAAGTAAATTTAAGCTTTATTCCCGTTACTTCTACCATGCTGGAAATGGACGCTCACATGGCCATGACCAGGGTTAAACTGGAAACCCAGCAGGAAATTGTGTACCAGGTAAAACAGACCTACCAGCGTCAGGTCAAGGGATTCATATCCGATCTGGCTGTACACCTGCGCACAATGATTTTCGAGGCGGTGTCAGCGGCGCAAGAAAACCTGGAGAAACACGGCAACCTGCCCGGGCCAAGTGTGAGATCTCTGCGTTTGATCGTAGAGAAAGTCAAGGAGCTTAACTTCATGAATGACCGCCAGGTGCTGCAACACGTAGAGCAATTAAACGAAATGCTGGAAAGTTCGGCAAGTGACCGGGAAACGGGGGATATTGCGGGGTTGCTTCAAAAGATTGCCGAAGATAACCGCCGGGTGATCCTGGCCCTGGGACATGAACCGCGTTTGTCCCGCAACAAAGGTGAAATAGTGAATGATCTGAAAGAAATCAAGCAATCATCCGTTAACAGGCGGGCCAGGCGTGGAAGTTATAATGAACAAAGCGAAGAACCTGGGAAGCCGGTTAACCGCAGGCAGCGTGGTGTTATTGAAAAAACTGTGAGTATAATTTAAGCTGACTGAGAAAAACCCGGATGGCAAGATAGCTCCATCCGGGTTTTGGCTACCTAAATATAAGGCTTTGAGGTTAACCGTTGCTCTGTGCGGTTAACCCTTGTTGTGATTGTAAATTTGCTCTATAGCTTGTTTTGCAAGAATGTGGTAGTATAATAATAAAAGTTAACCGGTTAACCGTAGTTAACCCAATACAAGTACCGGAAGGAGAGTTAACCATAATGGAAGACCAAAACATAAAGAAAGAATCCAAATCAATAGTATGGGGGGCCAAAGTGCCCCCGGAACTCAAAAAAGAAGTTGACGAATTTATAAATGACTCAAATCTTAAAGGGGCTGATTTTTTAAATCTGGCCTTAAACAGCTTAAAGGCTCAACAAATAGTTCAAGGTGACCATGGGGCTGCCAAGGAACTCCAGGACCTGGAATATCATCTAACCAGGGCAAAAGAAATATTTGTGGAACGAGTCAAAAAAAATGATGATGATCGTGAACAGTTTAAAGCCCAACTGGAGGAAACCCAGCAGAAGCACAATGAAATTATTTCTAACCTGAACGATAACATTCGTGAACTAAAAGTAACTATTGTAAACCAAAAGGAAACCCTGCAACAAATTCAGACTGAAAACGAAAGCCTGGCGGCACGAAACGAGGAACTGGAAGAAGCAAACCGCGTCGCGGTTAAAACCACTTCCATGTACGAAGAAAAAATCGAGGACCTCAAGGCCCAGGTAGAAAACCTGCGGGCCACCGGTGAGAAATACGAGGAAGCCAAAAAAGAAATTGCATCCCAGGCAAATACGATTAATAATTTGCAAACTGAGGTTCATACCCAGGCTGAGGATCACCGGAAGGAAATTGAAAAACTAACAATTTCAAATGAAAGAGAGATAGCCACCCTTAAACTGGAGCACGAATCGAAGTTATTGGAAATCAAAAACCGGCATAACCAGGAAATTCGCAATCTACAAGACGAGTACGCAGATAAAATAAATGAATTGCATCAGAAGTATAATGAGAGATTGGAGGTTTTGGCCACCCAGGTTGAAAAATTACGCAATGAGTTAATGACTGTGAAAGAAGAAAAATTAAACCTTCAAGCTCAACTGACCAACCAAAATAGTAACATTCAGGAACTTAAAGATATCATTGCAAACCAAAAGGAAACCTTGAAATAAATCCAGGCCGAAAACGAAAGGCTGGCAGCATGAAACAATGAATATTTAAAAATTAAGCTTGAAAGCGATTGATAAGAGTAAAAATAAATCACCACCCAAGCAATTTTTGGGGTAAAATAATCTTTAAGGGGTGAGTGTAAATGGCCGTTGAAAGAATCTATGATGAGATAAAAAAACTTTCACCGATGGATCGTTATAAGCTGCGTATTATGCTCGAAACTGATGAGATTAGTGAAGATGATATTGAAGCTTCCAAGCGCGCCGCCGGAGGTTGGGCCGATATTGATGCAGAAAAAATGATTGAAGATATTTACAGAAGCCGTGACAACAACCCGGACAGAATTGGTGTCGATTGGTAATGGTAAAATATCTGTTAGACACTGATTGGGCAGTTTATTATCTCCGGGGTAAAAAATCAATTGTAAAAGCTATTGATGAATACCGTAAAGAAGGTATAGCAATAAGCTCAATTTCTATTGCTGAGTTATACGATGGAATCTATAGAAGTCCAAATCCAGAACAAAAAGAAATAGTTTTACTGGACTTTTTAGAAGGTTTGAGAATTATTAATATAACCAAACCAATAGCACGTGTTTTCGGCAAAAGACGTGCAGAACTTAAAAAGAAAGATTTAACAGTAAGTGACCTAGATCTTCTAATTGCTTGTGCAGCGGAATATCATAATTTGTTCATTCTAACTAATAATCGAAAGCACTTTGAGAAAATACCTGGAATTAAGGGAATAATATCACTTCCTGAATGAAATATGGCTTTCTAAAAACGAGCCCGGCACACCAAAGCCGGGTTTATTCTTTTAGAAATAAGTAATAAATCCAGGTCGCCGAAAACGAAAGGCTGGCAACATATATTATACTAAGAAAAATTAAAACAAAACAAGGGTTCCTGGAAAAATCAGCCTTACTCTTTCGTCCCACGCCTTCGCAATCGCTTCAAAAGTAACGAGGGTTCCGGCGTGGGACTCCCGGGGAAGAGCATACTACAAAGACTTACTTGTTCAGATATTCATTGTTTCGGCAAACGAAAGATAGTCGGTGCAACACCGGCTATCATTCAAAATAACTTTACGGGACAACTGGACGGTTTTGTGAAGCCTCTCCCCTCTATGGCTGGAGAGGCTTGCCCGTTTTTTCACCCTTTTCAGGGTGTTTTTTTTTGCTCAAAACCACCTGCAAAAAAGGAGATTGGAGTGAATGTTGTGATGCGTAAAACCTTTTGTAGTTGTGGCCATTACGAGTACCAGTGTGCAGTGAAAAAATTTGGCCAAAAAACTTACTGTAAAAGTTGCTGGAAATCTTACCGGGAGACCGGCGGCCAAACTATAACCGGTTGCATATTTCCGGAAGTGGCTGTTTGCCCCGACAGGGAGCCGGCCTGTTTAAACATGAAATTTTCTTTGGAAGACAGGTTGAAGCTATTAGAAAAAGCAAAGTGTTATCGGGGACACGCGCGTTGTGTTTATCAAAAACATCATATCAATAATGTAATCAATATCGCAGAAAAAATTTTCAATGGTGAACAAGTGCCATGCCCTCATAAAGGATGCAACCAAAATTTGTCTGTTGTTAGATCGAATTATGTACTAATATCTGTTTGTCCATTGCATGGTGTTATTTCCCGCCTGGTAATTAACCAGGAGGAAAAAGATTAATTTTACGGCAATGGCATGCAGGGTACCTCATGAAAAACAATAAAGGAGAACTGAGCAAGTCAATACTTATACAGCTCGGCAGAATATTCAATACCCGCGCCATTTTTGACCCTGTAAAATATGAAATTGTGTTTTATGGAACCCGTGATCAGTTTAAAAAAGCCATTACAATTTTAGAGGAAAAGGACATTGATTATACAGTTGACTGGAATCATTTTTACAACAAATCGGCTCCATATACCGTAAAACTTACTGTGAATGAACTATTCTTAAAAAAACAAAGAAAAAGGCAAACTTAAAAGCAAGATATTTTTGCTTTTTTGATAACCGGACGAATTATATCTTTTTTATCTTCGCAATACACTTGCATAAATTCCAGCTTTCTAAACATGAACCATACAGTTACGCCAAAATAATCAGCCAGGTCCTCACAATTGAAAAAACCCTCCTGTAATAATAAGGTAATTTCGTTGGTCGGAATAAGCTTTTCTGTGGCCCACAGCAGGGCTTTTTCTTCTTCTTCAGTAATCTTTCTGTTGAGAGAATAGTTTGTATGGATTCCCAAAGCATTTACAGTAGCACCTGCTACCATATGTCCTATTTCTTCTGCCATAATACAACGGTGCAGCTTGTCGTATTCTGGTTGTAGGAGTTTAACATCTAAGATTATGGTCCTTGATTCCGGCAGGGAAAGGCCGAATAGGCCGTTATTAATATGGCCTAAAGGAATATAGATGATTTTGATTTGCAGTTCGTTTGCTACTCTAAAAAGTGATTCCAATTCTTATGCCCCCTGAAAAGTCAAACTTTGTCGAATATCAAAAAGCAGGTTACCGTTTACGCGGCAACCTGCTTATTTTTGTTCCTGGCTGGTTTTGATTTTCTACGTTATTGAGGTATTTTTCCAATAGTTGGTTTAGTTTTAATGATTGATTTAGCAGTATTTCCAACTCAGGTTTTAGGCCCGGCTCGCCCTCCATGTGAGCAGCCAGCGGGGATTGCTTGAGGTTAATGTCACTATTCAGCAGCTCCGGGTGGGCTTTTTCTTTCAGGTACTTGATAAAGCCGTCTTTTTGCTCAGGTGTGAGGGGACGGCCTTTGTCTGTAAGGACTATGATACCTGAATTGATAAGTTGGCACAGATAGTCTATATCGTTCTTTTTTTCCGCTAATTTATCAAGCAAAGTCAGGTCCTGGCGGTATTCTTTTATTGAGGCGGTATAATTTAGCCTGGCCCATTCCTCCATTATTCCCAGGATTAATTCCTGTTGGCGTGAGTTAAGCTTTTTAGCTGCATCAACAATACGCCGGAGGTTTGGATCTAGCTCTGGCTTGTCCTTGGAAAAAAAATCAGAAAGAGGTACGCCCAGGGCGGTGCAGATGCGTTGAATCGTTTCGATTGTAGGATTGCTTTTATTTCGCTCAATATCACTTAAAAAAGAAGGCGCAATATCTGCCTTCCCTGCCAATTGACGCCCTGACATGCCTAATATTGTACGCAGTTCTTTAATTCTGTCTCCAACTTGCATAGATCAACAACTCTCTAAGCGTTATTTCATATCGAACAAATTTGCTCTTGCTGTATATTTATAACTTAACAAAAATTTGAGAAAAATAAAGAAACATGTAACAATTTACCTATAGTTGTTGCATATAGAGCAATTTTAGCTTTGCTGTGTTCGGTTTACATTAATATAATCTTATTACAAATTAAACTCATAAACAAACTCATAACAGTCAGCACGATCTGTAAGCAAGCAGTATTCAAGCACGTTACCGTCCGGATCGTAAACAAGCCTTGTAATTCTCACTACCGGCCAGGTAGTGAGACGTGGCATTTGCAAAATCTCTTGTTCTTCCTGGGTGGGGGGGGAAGCTATTAGCGATTCCCGGCAGGTTACCGGGTTAAAACCATGTTTTTTCATTAGATTGTATAGCTCAACGGACGGGTCGGCAAGTTTTTTTTCAAATGCCTTTAGCGGCAATATGCCGGGCAGATAGGATTCTGAAACAGCGACTGCAACGCCGTTTTTCCACTGCCGGGTTCGGTACAGAAGCGCCGGCGCATTTAATTGCTTTCTTACGGCTTCCGGGACATTATCAAGAGTATCCAGTAATTTCAACTGTAATACTTCTTGTTTTCCTTGTTCGCCGGCCTCCGTAAGAAAACCGCCTGCACGGACCGATCGCTCCGGAGGCTTGTAGACTGTCCGCCTTGCGCTGCTGCTCCCTGCTGATACAACCAATCCTTCGGCAATGAGCGCATTTACGGCCTGTTGGATTGTAGCAGCGTGAACTTCGAACATTTTCATTAGTTCAAGGTTGGTGGGAAAGTCCTGACCCGGTTTTAGTTTGCCGGATAAAATTTGCTGGCGAAGTGTATGGGCAATCTGTTCCCATTTTCTTGCTTTGGCCATTGATGTTCAATTCCTTTGTTTATTTATTTCAGTGTCGCCGTGGGTCATCGCTGCGGCCCACCAAATAGTCCAGGGAAACGTCAAAGTAGTCGGCTAGGGCAAGCAATACCTTTAAGCTGGGATCTCTATCACCGGTTTCGTAAAAAGTAATGACTCTCGGAGTTAATCCAATAATAGCAGCTAATTCCTCACGCTTTAGGTTTTTAGACTTTCGCAGATATCGTAACCTCTCCCCGAGAGTGTCCATAAAATTTTCCTCCTGATAAACAAGAATTTATTGACAAGGTACCATAAGTACCTTATACTAAAACCGGGTGGGGAACTTTAAGTTCCTAGATGGTAAATAAAAAATGAGACAAAAACTATATGAATTACGCAACAAAAAAGGTTATCGTCAACAAGATGTAGCACTTTCAATAGGCATAAGCCGTCGCATGTATGGTTTTATTGAATCCGGCAATCGCAATCCCTCCTGGGAGGTAGCCCAACGCCTTGAAAAATTTTTCGGTATACCCGCTACTGAATTACTGGCTAAAACTAACAAAGGAAGCACGGGTTCTTGATTAATCCAGCAACTCAACAAACTCGTTGACGGACATTTCGGCCTTACGAATCAAACTGCGCAATAGGCCACGGTCCAAAACTTTGTGATTCGGAATTGATAGAGTTGCTAGCATGCCCGCTTTGACCAAAATGATGTGACTACCTTTTTGTCGGGCAACTTTCCAGCCGGCCTTTTCAAAAGCTAGGACTGCGCTCCGGCCAGAAACAACGGGAAGGGGAGCCATGTTAAATGGCCACCTCTACTTCATGAAGAGGTAATGTTAAAGGTAAGCCGGCTTCCTTTCGAACTTCCAAGCAGAGTTTAATCGCTTCTTTGATATTTGTCAGTGCTTCTTCCTCGGTCCTGCCTTGGGAGACGCATCCCGGTATGACCGGACACTCTGCGACGATATAACCGTCTTCGCCGGGATAAAGAGTAACAGGTAAGCGCACAGTGTAAAACCTCCTTTTGGATAATTTTTTCAAACTAAAATAAACGCTGCTGGTTGTTGCTACAGCTACCCAAGTAACCGAGGGATCGACTCCGGTAACTCTGAGTATTCTGGGGGTCATACCGTTACCTCAACCCAATTGATTCCTAAATACTTATCGCTGTCCGGAATGTTTTCGCCATAGATTACATTGGCTTGCAAGTAACATTCTATAGCTTCCTTGATATTATCAAGTGCTTCGTCACGAGTATCTCCCTGGGATATGCACCCAGGCAAGGAGGGTACAGTCACTGTAAATCCTGCATCATCGTCATCGTTCCATTCCAACAGGACGTTATATCTTCTGGTTACGGGTGTCGAAAGCTCTATCGCCTTGATATGGTTATATATTATCTGTAATTTATCCTCGGGCAGGGAGTTTAGACTTTTATTAATCTGTTTGCGCAAAACACTCATGACAGCACCTCTTTTTCAAAGGTTTAGTGTCGCCGTGGGTCATCGCTGCGGCCCACCAGATAGTCCAGGGAAACGTCAAAGTAGTCGGCAAGGGCGATTAGTGTATCAAAACTTGGTTTGGATTCGTTTTTTTCATAATGAAAAATAATGCGTCTCTTTAAACCTACGGCTGCTGCTAAATCTTCTGCTTTAATGTTTTTGCTTTTTCTTAAAAAGTTTAATCTATCACCGAAAGTAGGCATATATAATCTCCACTGTATAAAATAACTCTTGACAGTGCAATGTAATTGCACTAAACTTACAGTAAGTGCAGTGCTGTTGCACAGGTGAAATTATGCGTGAATGGTTAAAAAGAGCAAGAGAAACTGCCAATTTGGAGCCTGGCGAAATAGCAAAGGCCATTGGTATTAAAAAGAGAATGTACTACGCAATAGAGTCTGGAAAAGCAAATCCTTCCTGGCCGGTAGCCAAACGCCTAGGTGACTATTTTAATCAAGACCCCAGGGTGCTGCTGGCTGAAACAAAGGATAGTGATAGTGTTAACTGTTAGTTTCAAAAACAAACTCATTAATCACTTTTTCACACTCTCTTATAAGAACATTCAACAAAGCAGCGCCTTTTTCAGTTGTAGCCCGCGTTGGAAAACCAATGGCTCCGGTTTCGGAGTAGTGTTTCATTCCGACCACTTCAAACAGCGGCCTTGATGGGCAATCAACATCCTTGATTCCAGATTGTTTAACAGCCTCCGGGGCCAGGTGCATGATCAGTGAAGTTTCCCCCTCGCCGGCGTGCATGTCCCGGCTGATGGTGGTGGAAATCCCGGCCTCCCGGTAAGCAGTATCCCAGGCTGATTTTGAAGGAACCAAAAGTAACCGGGGACCGTACCGGTTAACCTCCTGGGTTATGTTTCTTAAAAAGTGATTCCCCTGGTGGCCGTTTACGATAACGCATTTCTGAACGCCCGACATGGCCAGGGATTCCAAAATATCGCTAATAACAGCCGCAACCGTGCTGACCTTTAAAGAAACCGATCCGGGAAACCCGGCATGTTCAAAAGACGATGAATAGGGGATCAGGGGTAACAGATATGCTTTTTCAAACCTTTGGGCAAGATTTTCTGCCAGGGCGGTTGCGATAAGGCTGTCCGTATAAAGAGGCAAGTGCCAGCCGTGCTGTTCTATTGAACCAATGGGCAATATCGCAAACTCAATATTATTCAGTTCCCTGTGAGAGTTAATAAGGGAAGTAAACATGCGAATCACCTCGAAATTTGTTTCAATCTAAGTTTAGATTGAAAAATTGACAAAAAATAAAAGTTGACAAGATACTCAATCTAGATTTAGATTATATCAAATAATACTAAAAATTTCCATGTTTTATCATTATCAGCATAAGTTTTACAGCTTAAGTACAGTCTTTCTTATTATCGATCCATTCATCAAGAACATCGTTCAATATTTTAAGCTGACGCGGTGTAAGCTTTTGAGCTTTATTAATTATTTGTTTAATCTCAGGTGATACTTCCTGAATATCATCAGCAAAGAATTCGCCAAGTGTAATACCTAAAGTAGAACAGATACGCTCAATTGTCTCTATTGACGGTTTTTTGGCGTTTCTTTCAAGCTTGCTCATGTAAACTTTTGATACGCCAACTGCTTGGGCTAATTCATATGACTTGACTTTTGCAGCCTCTCGAAATATTTTTATTCGACTACCAATTTCCATAACTAGCCCTCGCAAAACTTAAACTATAAATTTAACTCAATCATATTTAAAAAAAATAAAATGGTCAAGATTATATGGGCAATACTTAGTATTGCCTATAAAAAAACATTTTAGTTGAACTATGGGTTTAATATATGTTGACAAAGTTGAACTTATAGTTTAATGTTTAAGAAGGTGGTGATAGATTGTATAGAATTAAAAGCATAAGAAAAAAGAAAGGTGTAACCCAGGAATGGTTAGCCAGGCAAGTTGGGGTTACGAATATATATCTTTCAAAAATTGAAAATGGACATGCAAACCCGTCAATTTCATTACTCAAAAAAATTGCTGGGGTGCTTGGCGTAAAATTTACTGATCTTTTCGACGAAGATGACAATCTACAAGCAGGTATTTGTTAATAGCTTAATTTTACCATTTAAATAGTAGAAAAAAATGTAAAAACTTGCCGGTTAAAAAACACATACCCAGTGAAAAGCCAGATTAAGGTTCAACCCCACAGCACATAACATACACCCACCTGATGAGCCTGCGGTAGTACCCGGGCGAAACCGACTGCACTCGTCGCAGCCGGTCGTGGGAAACTGTAATAATTTTGCGTGATGTTTTGTATAAAGGATAATCCTATTTAACCTGCTTTAATATTTTAATTTCCGCCTCTTGACGGATGGAACGCGCTGCTAAAACATCCAGTATTTCAGATTGTTTGTTTTGAACTTCAATGATGCTATCTACTTTTGTTTCCAGGCGGTCGAGTTTAGCCGACATTTCATAATATTTTTCTTCAAGCGTTTTTTGATTATCCAAGAGAATTCGCTGGTTTTTCTCCAGCCTTGCAAAACCGGATTCCAGTTTTTGCTGACCTATTTCCAGCTTATCAATTTTAGATTCCAGGTTATCAATTTTAGATTCTAGTTTATTAACTTTAGATTCCAGGTTGTCAACTTTAGATTCAAGTTTGTCAACCTTAGATTCAATTTTAGCAACTTTTGTTTCCAGGCTATCAACTTTAGATTCCAGGTTGGCTTGACCTTCACGCAGTTCTTCGACAGCAGCGTTGGTGTTGCTGACGATGTGCATAAGCTGGGTTACCATTTCGTAAATTTGTTCAATGCGATTTTCGGACATGATAATTCTCCTTTCAATCAGATTCGATCCAAGTATCAAGTACCGGTTCAAGTATTTTCAGCTTTTCCGGGGGGAGTTTCTTAACCTTGTCAACTATCCGCCGCACTTCCGGGGGTAGCGGTTCCTGTTCATGGGTTTCGGTGAAGAACTCAGCCAGGGTGATGCCCAGGGCGGTGCAGATTTTATGAACAGTTTCAACGGTTGGTTGTGCCTTGCCGGATTCAATATAACTTAAAGACGATTGAGCGATACCAGAGATCTTTGCTAATTTGGTCAGACTTATGCCTTGTTCAGTACGTAATTTGGTGATTTTTGAACCCACATTCATAAGTCTAACCTCCGAGCAAATCATTATATTGATTGTTACATATATTTATTTAAGAATCAAATCAATATAACGATTGACTTATAATCAGTTTATTGATATAATCAATATAACGAAGGGAGTGCAGCAAAATGAAAATCAAACAGCTAAGACAGGTACGAGGTTTATCCCAAAAAGCACTTGCCGAAAAGGCCGGAGTTGCTCAGGCAACCGTTCATTATATAGAAGCTGGTGGTAATGCGACACAAAAAACGTTGAAAAAACTCGCCGCTGCCTTGGGCGTAAAAGTTACTGATTTACTGGAGGAACAAGCCAGTTAAACATCAATAGGTTTGTTGTTTTCATTGTACCATTTATACCACAGAAAAAATGCTAAACTATGACGACTGCCTAACTGATGAGTCAAAGGCGGTACCATACGAAACCGGCTGCAAGCGCAGCCGGTCGTGGGAAACCGATCATTAACCAAATTTTGAAAAACGGGACTTTACCCATAGCAACATAGCAAAGGGGAGGTGGAATAGGTGTCCTATATTCTGGAAGAGGCGTTAATGGATGCAGATGTATATGCAATTATAGCTATAGAGAATCGGAATGGAAAAATTAAAACCACACTGGTAAAGAACGAACTAATAGTTGATGCAATGAAACGTTTAATTCATAAAGAGCCGAATTGTAAAGTGCGGCTTTTTATGAGGGAATTGCATCCAAAGTATTTTGTGCATCCCAATATTCAAAAAAAATACTGATGCTGACGCTTTAAGTTGTGTCAATGCTCAGTGAGTTCAGAAGTTCTTTTTCATGGTGCTTTCGCCAAAGACCGAATCGGTACAAATGCTCTATGCGGTTTGAATTTTGTAAAATTCCTTTACTTAATGTAACACGCGCAAGCCATATTTTGGTAAGTGGATGATCTTTATCAATTTTTACATAAGACGTGAGCAGTTCATGATCACCACATAGTAATTTTTTGAAGAAACCATATTGTCGGGGAAGTATGTTTTGGCAGAAAGAAACGCCTTCAAAAATTTGATGCCAAAGTTCTGGTTTGTTTTGTATGTTGCAAAAATTAAGCTTTACTGTTATGTAACCACCCATGGTATTGTCAGGTTTGCCTGCCCATAGATACAAATATTGCCCATCAACTTTATACTGCTTAAGATATCGGATTTTAGTTGCTGTAAAAATGCCAGGTGTACCTATTGGTGGCAGGGTTGAATAGTAATCTGCATCTAAACGGGTTACCTTTGCTTTTATTTGTTTTATGCCAAATCTTTTAGCAACGCAAACTCGGTGTTTACCTTCACCTACCCAGTATTTACCTTTGTATTCAGCAAGTATTATTGGGTCGTGTTCATTGCCAGGGGTTATCCCTTGTTGGAAAAGTTTTAGAAGTTCACCACAATTACCAGCTTTACAAATAGCTAATTTTTTCGAATCATTTGCGCCTAGTTGAAGCTCGTGCAAGATTTTTTCCTGGGTGTTACTGTATAAGCATATTCCTAATTCATCAAGCAAACGACAACCAGGGGAACCAAACGATGTGGGATACTCGACAATTTTATCCACATGCACATCCATAAAAGCCACAAAAACCACCCCATAACAAAACAGTTAAATTTACTTAATTAGCCACAAGACAATTGTAACATCACAAAGACAATAACTATGAAAAAAGCTGTCGAAAATAACAAATAAAAATCATAATGAATATCTTATTTCCCACCTGACGAGCCCGCGGTGGTACCCGGGCGAAACCGGCTGCAGGCGCAGCCGGTCGTGGGAAACTGAAAATCATTAGGCAAGCAGAAGGGAGCGAAGGCAAATGCAAATATCCGATGCCCTGGCTAAACTTAAAGAAAATCCGCTTTTAAACCCTAAAAAAATCGTGCCCGACTTTTCCATGCGGCGGGAGTTGTACGCGCACCCGGAGTATGAAAAAATAATTGCTGCCCGCAGGGAAATCAAACGGGCCAGAAAGCGCATTTCCTACAGAACCAAGCGCAGCCGGCAAATAAAACAGTTGGTTGCGGAACAAAAACAAATTGAAAAAGACATAACAACCATCCCGGAAGAAGAAAAGCAGCCGTTGGCTGCTGCGGATGTTATGCATGCCGATGCCAGGCAGGGTGGAAAAACGAATTGCTATTACACCGCCGAGACACAGGCGCTGGATCACGACGCTGCTTACGTGGTCAAGCGGCACAACCTGGGCCTGGTTAAGGACCGCATCCTGGAAGCAACAAAAAGAATCATCCAGGAAGTGATTCAAGAGATTCAGCCTGCTTTTCGCAAAGTGGCGGCCAATTATATCAGGGCAAAATTCGGCTATGCCCCCGGTGAAAAAGTTCAGACCGTTTTCAAAGAAGAACCTCATAACCCAAAACGGTTCAAAGAAATTGACATTTTTGCTTCTGATGATCGCTATATAGACCCGGAAATAGAGAAACTCATGCACGGCAGTCGGAGCAGGGGTGAAGTAGAAGGTTGGCAGAGGGCCAGCCAGGCAGGTCTGGTTAACCCAGTGACCGGCAAACTAGAATGTTCATTTGCGTAAAAACGGTTGTACCCACTGTACCCACTTGTACCCACTTTTAAAATACAAAGTGGGTACACCGGAAAGCCTTGGGGGAGTAAGGCTAAAAGGGGTTGTACCCACTGTACCCACTAAAAATTTAAAATTCGGAAAGGGGGAGTAAAATGTACCCGGCCAGGGAAGGTGCATACATAAACAGCAACCGGGCATTCGAAATTCCCGAACAATTGATTATGCCGGAGGGATATAGAATTATGCCCGACGGGGTATACCGGGAATACGATGAAAGCCAAAGGCTGAAGCTGATAAGCAGTACACCATTTTACGTCAAAGGATTGTTGGTTAACAAAGAACGAGGAAACTATATGTATGTCGTGGAGGTCGGAGGAGAGGAAGCGGATGAAATATATGTATCTGCTACTCGTGGCCCGCAGGAGATCGTGCGGGCGGTTGCAGGAATGACTATTTTCCTGCGACGCCGGGAGGCCGCGAAGTACATTGAAGAGTTTTTGGCCATTAATTTCAGAGAATTGCCTATACTGAAAAAAGATGAAGATAACCTCATGGGAACTGAGATGGAACCGGTTTTCGACCTGTTGGTTAACTACATAAAGCAAAACGAAGAGAAGTTCGAAGACCAACAGTGGGGCAGGTTTCTTGATCGAAATATTGTAGCCATAAGAATTTATGTATTTGACGAATTTTTAATCAGTGCGGGGATATCAAGCAAGAAGAAAATACTAAATCACTGGAAGCGCCATGGATGGCTGCAAGTAGATAATGACAGCAAACACCTGGCCCGCCAGGTGCGTATAGACGGCCGCAAGCAGCGGGCCTATGTGATCCACTGGCCGGATTCCACGCCGGAAGACGAACACGGCGTGCAATCAGGAGGTATTAAACCGGGCGATTATGTAGTTTTAGTGAATGTAGAAACCGGAGAAAAAACAGCCGCAACCTTGGTCGAACCTGAACTGATAAGTGATCAATCGGACGGTGATCTCATTTCTACCGCCTCACCGTTGGGACGGGCGCTCCTCGGAAAGTGCATTGGTGAAACTTTTGAAGTTGATGTTGATAAAAAAACAGAATACCGGGTATTGGATTATTTTTCAAGCAATACGCACTAGCCAGGCGCCGGGAGGCGAGGCTGCAAAAGAAGGTATAAATATAATGGTTAGTTGTAAATAACAACAGGGGATATATACCCCTGTTTTTCATAATAGAGCATATACTGCCAAAAGGTGGAACAAAAATCTTATTTTTGAGGTCTAATCTAAAAAAAGAAAACATGTTTGTTTTTGGAGGCGGTATAATGGGCAAGCAAACAGATCGCCAAGAAAAAGAACATATTATAATTTCATGGAGTCATGATCAGACATCTTACGATAGTGCTAGAAAAGAGTGGGTGCCGATAGGCAGGTTGGACAAAAAAAGCCAATGCGCACTGTGTAAACGTAACCTTGAACATCCCGTACTTGTACGTAATCGTTTTAATGGCCAGGAACGCGTGGTTGGATACGTCTGTTGTCGCGACTATATAACCGATGTGGACAGTCCCGACCCTGAAGCGTCTTTTCGTAAAAGGCTGGCTCGGGCAGAGCATCAAGCATTAGTTTCTTCTTTAGAATCTGATCTTGAAGTAGTAGACAAGCAATCAGCTAATTTTACATGTCCGCTGACCGGTAGGTTGCCATCTGCAACCGGCGACTGCGATAACTGTACTGACCCAGTTACAAAGCGAACATGCTTACACTTTTTTCTATACCCGGAAATTGGACTGGCTGCATATCGAAATTATGAGATTAGTGAACAAAAATTCTTGAATATTCTGGAGCGAATAAAAATACGTGCGGTAGAAGAGTTTGTGCGTGTGGCTCGTGTAGTTTCTGATCCACAATGCAAGGAATTAATTGACCCTGAAAGATTTCAGTGTACTGCAAACGCATACGCTTGCGATAGATATGGTGATGATCGTCCATGTCCTCACATTGATGTATTAGATTCTCTTCATTCCGTAAAAAGATTTCTTTTGAGAATGGCAGGTCCGGGTGCTTATAATTCGGCACTACGAGGTATTTTATCCAGACATTCGATTTCAATACCAGAAGAACAGGAATCCGGCATGTCGGACATCGTCAGGATACGGTGTCCACATACAGAAGTATTTCCGGACAGAAAAAATTGCCCTAATAATTGCTCTGATAAAGTTGCTGGAAAATGTGAAGAGGTAACACATTTCCTAGAAGGTTATCAGCAAGCCGGAGGGGAAACCACCGCCACGCTGGTTAGGTCGATTTTAACAGAGCAGATCAAAGAAAAGCTTGGCGAATGGTGGCAAGACTTATTCTCTTCTTCATGCGCATTAATAACTGATCCGTCAATGTCGTTAAGAGATTGCTTAAAATATCGTTGTTATGCACTGCGTTGGTCGTATCCATGCCCGTTTGCTAAAACAGGCATGCCACGTTCTCAGTCTCATTTTGATGAAATACCATCAAATGACGATTCTCTAGATGACGATGAAAAGTACATTGAAAAACGCAAGCGACAATATTATTTACTGCGGAAGGTAGCTATTAAACGCCTGACCCGAAAAGGATATATGGAACTTGTAAGTGATCGAGCCGGTGAGGGTGAAAATCTGGCAACTGTATTGCCAGTTCAGGAAAAACAAAGAGCCGAGCGTCAAGGGCAGTTATTAAAGACATCCAAACGAACTGGCCAAAACCCAAGGACGCTCCTGGCTAAGGCCCGTTATGATGCCCTTTGCATAAAAGCTGGGGTTCCTGGTTTAGGACAGGAAAATCCTTTTAAGTGGTCCGAGTGGTCTGAGGATGAAATATTAGGGGAAAATCTAATACGAGACTTAGAAGAAGCCAAATTGTATAACCTTGCTAATGATGCTCGTGAACTTATTTTTATGATTCAAAAATTTAATAATTTTCCTTCTTTCGTTAGATCCTTAGTAAAATCAAATTTGCATGTCCTAACCAAGGCTTTTTGGAAAAAAATGCGCTATGAGTTGCCTCAAACATTTCAAACCCTTAAACTTAAAGAATGCGCTATAAAGACAAAGCAAGTTTCAAAACTTACCAGAGGTCAAATTAAACGTTGGCTAAACCGGGGTTTACCACCGAAAGAGGCTGAATTTCTTGACGCTGTAAATTATTTATTAAAAGAACCGATATCTATTAACAAATTAATAGAAATAAGCTTAAACCAACCTTCACCTGGAATGCAAGTGTTATGTCGTTATTTACTCCGCTATGTTGGATGTTTTGTACATAAGGATATTGTTGCGGACAATTCCGGTTTATTAAACGGTCATTACATCTGGTGCGAGCGAGATAGTTTTTGGAATCATTTTTTTAGACCACAAGGTAAGGAGCATGTTGCCCTGGAGCGTTTTATTGAAGCATGCAAATCAATAGGACTGAAAAACTTGGCAGGTGATTTAAGCAACTTAAACAAAAAAGCTGCAAATTGGCGCTGGAGGGAAGTAAAGAGGATTTACGATAATTTTTGTTATGGGGTTGGTCTTAAACCATTAGTAATTAATAGACCTCGTAATAAATGCGTGACATCATTCAAACTTGGCATTCCCAGCAGTTTAAATGATATGCTAGCTTATGCTTACCAAGAAGGGCTAACGCAAATAACTAAAGAAGTAGATATAATTAGGAGATGGCAGAGCAGTGGTGTTAAAAAGA
Organism: Desulfoscipio geothermicus DSM 3669; assembly: GCF_900115975.1. Taxonomy (GTDB): domain Bacteria; phylum Bacillota; class Desulfotomaculia; order Desulfotomaculales; family Desulfallaceae; genus Desulfoscipio; species Desulfoscipio geothermicus. The sequence continues at coordinate 1,448 of NZ_FOYM01000025.1, read as the reverse complement.
ATCAAATTATAGCTGCTTGGCGGGAAAGCGTTGGTATGACTAGGCAAGAATTCCATATACTGATAGATATTTTGGGATTTGACATGGAGTTGTTAGATTTGCATTTTAGGTTTTATGATATAAAGAAGCTAAAATCTAGTGAATGGTTATATTTAGCCGGTCGCATAGAAAAAGGACCCAATATTATCAGAGAACTATTACGCAGCCCGTTATCCTTGAACGATCTCAAGAAACACATTTTAAGCGGTAACAGTATAAGAACAATAATAATACGTGAAGGTGTATATGCATTCATTTATAATCAAGAAAAGGAAATCGATAATTTGTTATTGGCGCAATATTTGATTAAACATCGTCCTCGCTGGAAAGGTGATATACCGGTAAGAATACTGGCTCATATTGTGAAACAGTCAATTGCAGTTTCGGAAATCATAGCAGTATTAAACGAAAAAAGTGCTATTGGTCAAGTGGTATAGAACAACAGTTGCAGTAGCATTAGTGTAAACTTGAATTGAATTATTGAAAACCGGACCGGGAAATGCCCAAGCGCCTGTTGGAGTACACGGCCATGCAGCACTGTGAATTTAAAAAGCCGGTATATCCGGTGGTAATTAACTTCACCAGGCGGACACAAAGGGAGAGTTATAGCTTTGAGTGTCTGGACTTGACAGTAATCGCATTTAATTATCGGCAGATCAACCTGGCCGATTTACCCAGAAGGAGTTATTGAGGCGCAGCCCGGTGGGGATCATTCCATTGGTACCTCTTATGCGACATGATGACCCACCGAAAGAAGTATTGGCTGGTTGTGCCAAGCGGATAGAAGAAGTCCAACCTGAATTACAACCGGATCTGTATTTGGGTTTGGCAATATTTTCATCCATCAGATTTTCCAGGGATTTAGTTTTAAGGTATATCGAGGTGAGCAAAATGAAAAACTCTCCGCTTTTTGGCGGCATCCGCGAAAAGTGGATTGGGCAGGGTGAGCAAAAAGGAGTAAAACGAAAAACTTGGAAGAGTTCATGACTGCTTTTGATGAGATATTAAAAAAGTGAGCATATTGGTTCACATCAATAACCCCGCCGTATTTTAGGCGGGGTTTTGTGTTCGCCCGGCATGTCTGCCGAGCCGATGGGTTGAAAGAAACCCTGTCACCTAACCAGCGGGAAGACAACCCGTAGGCAAGGGCGTCACTGGCAACGGTGGGGTCTGAAGGAAGCTGAAGGGGGAACTTGGAACATAGCGCAAGCGAACCGGCGTTGGCCTATCAGGTGGGTAACCTTGCACAAAGTGGGAAAGCCCGAAAGCTGGATAACCTGGGAGGTTAGGACGGATGCGTTCAAGTTCAGGTAAGCAGACTTAACCGGGGAAGCCCGGCACCATCCTGCCACTAAAAGCAGGTAAACTCAAACAAGCGGAGACGCAAGGGAGAGCATACGTGGTGTCGG
>NZ_FOYM01000014.1 GCF_900115975.1 Desulfoscipio geothermicus DSM 3669 | reverse complement strand
CCAAGTCCTATCTCAGGCTGGCCAAAGAGTTTCAGGGACGTTCCTACGATTCCATGGTGGCGCACACTACCATCGTGTTCATCCGATACATCATGCTGGCTCTGGAGAGCCGAAACGGCGAAGACCCGAGAACCATCGGCAACCTCTTCTACATCTGCTGCGACGAGTTGCAGGATATCAGTCTGGTAGATGCGCTGCAGAGGATTTTCTCCCTGATGGAGCGGTTTTTACAAGAGCAGCTGCAACTGGCGGAGGCGGAGATCCGCAAGCTGATCGACTACTTGATCAGCAATTTACCCTCGTTTTTCAAGGAACGACTGGCTGCTTGTTACTGCGAAAGTTGAGTTAATAATATGAATAAACAGGATTCCGGCAAGGAAATACAAGAAAATGATAGATCATAAATTCTTAAAGATATTGAAGACTTTTTTAGTATAATGTTAATAGGTACGATATAGATCATTACATAAAAAAGGGTAAACCCTGGACAGCCTAGTAAAAATATGATAATATTTTGCTAAATATGAAAAATGTAAATTATTCCCCCGGGTGCCCCGAAGCAGATGCTTTGGGGATAACAGGGAACCAGGTGCAAATCCTGGACGGTCCGGCCACTGTGAATGGTATGTCCCTTTCCATATGCCACTGGCTAACGCAGCCGGGAAGGCGGAGAGCGGACGTTAAACCATGAGTCAGGAGACCTACCCGGGCTTACACACAATAGCCTCCCAGGGAGAGGGTTGGTGTGGGTGCCTTTATGACCGCCAAAACGGCTGGAAAAGGTATGCCTTAGCTTTCCAAGGGAGCTAAGGCTTTTTAATTTTTAATACATAGTTCTCAAACCATTAATTAAATACACGAGCAGGTGCCATCGCTCGAGAAGTTGATGGCTTAAATGCGGTTTTACTAGCTGTGCAGGAATGGTATCCCAAACATAACTTGGGGCCGCAAACCTAAAACCAGCAAACCGGGCCTGTTCAAGCGCACCGCTAATGTTTCATTGGGGGGTGGTTGAACATTGGTTTGCTTGCGGCCGGATTAATAATTTTAAGCCCCCGATTGACCAGGGGGCTTTTTGCGTAACAGAGGTGATTAACAGTTGGTTTTAATTTTATCCGGTACCGGAGACGGCAGAAAAATTACCCGCGCTTTGATACAAAAAAGTTACCCGGTATCAGTTATAGCTTCCACCAGTTATGGCCGGGAACTGGCCGTGGAAGACGGCGCCGCCCTGGTCGGTGACGGGTTGCCCGCCGATGTCGACACATTGATAAAGGACCTGGGTATACGTGTCGTAGTTGATGCCAGGCATCCCTTTAACCGTCAAGATGAAGAATCTCTGATCAAAACGTGCTCAGAACAGAACATCATTTACCTGCGGGTCGGCCGGGAAGAAACCAGCATAGCTTCCAGCGAACTGGTGCACCAGGTTCATTCCATGGCGGAAGCCGCGGAAAAGGCCGTCACCCTTGGTAAAACCATTTTTTTAACCACGGGCAGCAATGACCTGGAGCATTTTATAAACTTGCAAAAAAAACATGATATACGTCTGGTGGTAAGGGTATTGCCGGAACACAGGGTAATTAAAAAATGCCAGGATTTAGGCATCAAACCAAGGGATATTGTGGCCATGCAGGGTCCCTTTTCCAAGCAAATCAATAAAGCGCTTTTTAAAATGTACCGGGCCTCTGTGGTGGTCACCAAGGACAGCGGTAAAGCCGGCGGCACGGATACCAAAGTGGACGCTGCATTATCTTTGAAAATACCCGTGGTCATCGTCAAGCGTTTGCACAACCTGCATAACCGGGAATACGGCTGGCAAGAAGTTCTTAAACTCTTGCTCAATAAACTGCCTTTACAGAAAAATGGGAGGGACAGACATGAACAATAATATTAAAAAAACAACTGTTTATTTATTTACTTACTTATTGCTGGCATCTATGCTGGCTCCCGACACGGCTTACGCCATGCATATCATGGAAGGTTTTTTGCCGCTGAAATGGAGCGTTTTGTGGTACCTGTTAACCCTGCCGTTTTTTGCCATGGGACTGGTATCCATTAATAAAACGGTCGGGATGAATCCAAAGCTGAAAATGCTGCTGGCCTTTGCCGGCGCATTTGCCTTTGCCCTTTCCGCCCTCAAGCTGCCATCGGTGACCGGCAGTTGTTCACACCCAACCGGGGTGGGACTGGGTACCATTTTGTTCGGCCCGGTGGTGATGACTGTACTGGGCAGCATTGTCCTATTATTTCAGGCCCTGCTGCTGGCCCACGGCGGACTGACCACGCTGGGCGCCAATGCCTTTTCCATGGCCGTTGCCGGTCCGCTGGTCACATGGTGCGTGTATAAATTTAGCAGACGGGCCGGGGCTCCGCTGTGGCTGGCAGTTTTCCTGGCCGCAGCACTGGGTGATTTAATGACCTATGTCATTACGTCGCTGCAATTGGCCCTGGCACACCCCGACGCAGTCGGAGGGGTAATGGCCTCGTTTAGCAAATTTACCGCCATTTTTGCCTTGACTCAGATTCCGTTGGCTGTCAGCGAGGGGCTTTTAACCGTACTTGTTTTCAACTTGTTATACACGTACAGCCAGGATGAGTTGGTAGAACTGGCCATCATTCCCGGGGAAGGAGCGTTGGTAAAATGAAAACAAAGAACACTTATAAAAATATCCTTTTGCTCCTGGCTGTTATAGCGCTGACGGTGTTCCCGCTGGTATATGTCAGCGGCGCGGAATTCGGGGGGGCCGACGGCCAGGCTGAGGCAGTAATCGCCAATATCAACCCCGGCTATCAGCCATGGTTTTCTTCTATTTGGTCACCTCCCAGCGGAGAAATCGAAAGCCTCTTATTTGCTCTGCAAGGGGCATTGGGAGCAGGGGTAATTTGTTATTACCTGGGTTACAAGAAAGGGAAAAAGAAGGCGGAAAAAGACTGATATGCTATTAATTGATCATTACGCTTATAATAATAAACTGGCCGGGGTCCACCCCGGCGAAAAGTTTCTTTTCTTTGCGGTGACCGTTGCATTATGCCTGGCATTACCCACCACTTTCACCACCCTGGTCGTTACATTGCTAATGGCCGGGGCGGTGGTGTTTGCGGCCGGAGTGCCCTGGCGTTTTTACCTGAAACTGCTGCTCCTCCCGGGCGCGTTTTTAGCAGTCGGCGTAGCCGCCGTGGCGGTTTCCGTAACCCGTGCGCCGCAGGACTTTATCTGGGCCATACACACCGGGCAGTATTTCGCCGGAATTACCCGGCAGGGCCTGGATAACTCGGTAAACCTTTTTCTGCGTTCCCTGGGGGCGGTATCCTGCCTGTATTTTCTTTCCCTGACCACCCCCATGACGGAAATTGCGGATGTACTCAGGAAAATGCGGATGCCTACCCTGGTGATAGAACTGATGACCCTCATTTACCGCTTTATTTTCATTTTACTGGAAGTAACCAGGCAAATATACACCGCCCAGTCATCCCGCCTGGGTTACAAAAATACGCGAACCGGGTTCAATTCTCTAAGTCGGTTGATTTTATCCATGTTTATCAAGTCTTACCGGCAATCCCAGGCCATGTACGATTCACTGGTTTCTCGCTGTTACTCGGGAGACCTACACCATTTATCGGAACCGCGTCAATGGTGTGCCCGGAACATATTGCTCATTGTTACCGTTGACAGCGCGCTATTGCTTTGTTCCTTATATGCAGGAGGACTGGTATGAGTCAATACATTATCGAGGCATATGAGATTGAATATACCTATCCCGACGGCACCAAAGCTTTAAACGGCCTGACCATGCAGATAGAAGAAGGGCGGAAGATAGCCGTGCTGGGTGCCAACGGGGCCGGTAAATCAACACTTTTCTTGCATTTTAACGGTATCTTACGCCCCGGGCGCGGCCAAATTTTATTTCGGGGCCGGGCAGTGCATTACCGGCAGCATAGTCTACTGGAATTACGCAAAAACGTGGGGATTGTTTTTCAGGATCCCGACAACCAGTTGTTTTCCGCCAGCGTTTTACAAGATGTCGCTTTCGGGCCTCTTAATCTCGGCTTGGACCGGGATACAGCACTGGCCAGATCCAGGCAGACCATGCGGGAAACTGAAATAGAAACCTTACAGAACAAACCCACACATTTTCTCAGCTATGGCCAAAAAAAAAGGGTATCCATCGCCGGCGTACTGGCCATGGAACCGCAGGTAATCATTTTTGATGAGCCTACGGCTTGCCTGGACCCTCGAATGGCCCAAAAAATTTTGGAACTGCTGGAACGGCTTAGCAAGCAGGGGAAGACGCTGATCATGTCCACCCACGATGTTGATCTGGCTTACAGCTGGGCTGATTATGTCTTTTTGATTAAAAACGGCACCGTAGTGGGCAAAGGCTCACCACAGCAGGTGTTTATAAGGCCGGAACTACTGCATAATTGCGGGTTGACCACCCCCTGGGTGATTGAAGTGCACCGGGAATTAATAAACAGCAACCTGATCGTGGACAGCGCCCCCGTGCCCAAAGATAGGAAAGAGCTATTTAACTTAATCAGGAATACTTCCATAGGAACCACCGGTTACAAAGCCGCGCAAAACTATTGATCTGATAAAGTACGCGCAGCCCCGGGGGCACTTTGGATTAGCATTAACGGCTAAACCTATGTTAATATAAAAGATATAATGACCTGTCAAATTTAATCCGTCAGCAGGGGTAAAAATATGAAGGATACACGTATCGCTCTGGTACAGATGAATGCCCGTTTTGCTCAAACGGAGAATAACTTGCGTAAAATGGAGTATTTTACCCGGCAAGCGGCCGGCAAACAGGCGGAAATCATTTGTTTTCCCGAACTGTGCGTCCAGGGTTACAGCCGGGACAAGTCAGCCGCCACTGCCCAACCCGTCCCCGGGCCCGCTTCCGAACACATAGTCGATATGGCCCGCAGGTTTAATATTGTAGTACTGGCCGGGCTGGCAGAAGCGTCAGCAAGCGGCAAACCGTATATCACGCATCTGGTCGCCTACCCGGACGGCAAATATTACGTTTACCGGAAGACGCACCTGGGCAACAGTGAAAAGCCTTATTTCTCACCAGGTTCGGAACTGCCGGTTTTTCATTTCCACAAGGCACAATTCGGTGTTGAAATTTGCTGGGATCTGCATTTTCCCGAAGTAACCACCATATTATCCCTGAACGGAGGGGAAATTATTTTTGCCCCGCACGCCTCGCCCTCCATTGTAGGGGATCGCCGGGGGATATGGTTGAAATACATGACCGCCCGGGCCTACGACAATGCCGTGTTCCTGGCCGCCTGTAATTTAATCGGAGAGGACGGCACCGGGCACAGTTTCTGCGGCGGCGCGCTGGTTATCGACCCCCGGGGCAACATCGTGGCGGAAGCGTTCAACAACCGGGAAGAATTATTGGTGGTGGATCTGGACCCGGCTGTGTTGAATACCATTCGACGCCGGGAATCACGCTCCATGCGGCATAGCTTTTACCTTGAATGCAGGCGTCCGGAGCTTTATGAAAAGTTATTGGAAAAGTAAGCGGGAGGTTGGCGCACCGATTGGGAATGATCAGGCGCTGGTTCAGGCGCGCCAAAAACTTAAAAACTGAGCTCCACATATTATACCTGGCCTACCGGGACCCCCGGGTACCCCGGCATGCCAAGCTTTTGGCCGCCCTGGTGGTGGCCTATGCTTTCAGCCCGGTGGATTTGATACCGGATTTCATTCCCGTGCTGGGCTATCTGGACGATCTGGTGCTGGTCCCCCTGGGGATTAGCTTGGCCATGAGAATGATTCCTGCAGAAATACTGGACGATTACAGGATTCAGGCCCGCCGTCGCCTGGAAACAACTCGCGCCGGCCTGACTGGCGCGGGATTGATTATTGTTTTATGGCTGATTGTACTGGTAATCGTTATTTATTTTTTGTCTAATATTATTTTCAAGTAACGGAGATACCATAAAAAACATGCCAACACCGGTAATTAAAGAAATAGGACTAATGGACGGGGAGAAGTTCGAGCTGAAAATACATTTTCAGCTGGCAGATAAAGAATATTTCGGGATTTTGAATTTAAAAAACGGTTCTTTTTTATCCAACGCAGTATTTTTAACTGACGCAGAAAACCAGGAATTAGTGCATTATCTGAGTCACCGGGCCGAGGATTTCCTGGCGCAAAAAGGCATTTCACTGCCACCCGAATTAAAATGCAATTGTCACTGACCTTATTCCGCCTGACCACCACCATACAATGCTTTATCAAGTGCAAAGGCGGTTTTTTATTGGGTACGGGTAAAGGGGCGACTGATAGAAAATTTATTCATAATCTATAGCAATTGCAATAGACCACTATAAATTATAAAATAAAATAAAATAAATAACCTGTTCAAAAATGCAACACCATGAATTTAAAAAAATAACGAACGGGGAGATTTTATGGGTATATTTGATAAAATATTTGGCCGCAAGCCTGGCAAAGCGGGAAACAAAGTAGAGAAACGGCATTTGTTGAACATGCGGGTGGGAGATATCGTTTCCTACGATTTAATTGATTATACAGTCGTGGGATTGATTAAATACGAAGATAGCGGATACACATGGACTGCCTACCAGCTTGAAGGTGATGGTGAGCGCGTTTGGTTGGGAGTGGAGCAGGACGACGCGCTGGAAGCGGGAATTTATAAGCCGGTTAAGTTGGACCTGGGAGACAAACCCCCGCGTAAAATTACCTATAGGGATAAAGTGTTTTACCTGGATGAAGCCGGCTCCGCCACCATAGTGGCGGTGGAGGGGCAGGCCGGAGCCGTTGCGGGCCAGCGCATCAGCTACTGGGAATATGAGGACGAATCGGAAGACTACGCCTTATCGGTGGAAATGTGGGGCGGCGATTTGGAGGTAAGTTTCGGTTATTATATTCATCCCCGGGAACTTTCCATAATGGCGGGCAGTCATAACTAGAGTAGAGGTTGTTACAATCACCAAATCAGGAGGGATAGCGAATGAGTTTATTTAAGAGAATCGGTGACAATATCCGGGCCAACATCAACTCGTTACTGGACAAAGCTGAAGACCCGGTAAAAATGCTGGAGCAATACCTGCGCGATATGGAAGACGATATTGCCGACGCCGAGGTGGCCGTGGCCAAGCAGATAGCCATTGTCAAGCGTTTCGAATCTTCTTATAAAGACGCCCAGGCCATGGCGGAAAAAAGGGAGGCCCAGGCCCTGCAGGCCCTGGAACAAAACCGCGAGGATTTGGCCAGAAAGGCCTTGGAAGACAAGAAGATTCACGCCGGTAAAGCAGCCGATTACAAGGGGCAGTTCGAGCAGGCCCGGGAAACTGCCGATGTTTTAAAAAGACAGTTGCAGGAAATGAAAGAAGAACTGGAAAAAATGAAAGCCAGGAAAGCTACCTTGGTAGCCAGGGCGGAGGCGGCCAAAGCCCAAAAAGACATTAATAAAGTAATGTCCGGCTTCGGGAAGAACACCGCCCGCAAGGGATTTGAGCGCATGGAAGAGAAAGTGCTGCAATCCGAAGCCGAAGCGGCAGCCGGCCTGGAGTTGCGTGGCAAAACCAAGAGCCTGGACGACGAACTGGCTGAACTGGGCGGTAGCTCCAGCAACATTGATGATGAACTGGCCCGCTTAAAGGCCAGATTAAACAAGGATAAAGAATGATTCGTACCAAAACCATTGATGCTAATCGTGATGTTACTAAGGTGATGCCATGAAAAAAGCCATTCCGGTTCTTATATTACTGCTGCTTTTTACGTTAACCGCCTGCGGGGGCAAATCCCCGGAAGATGTGCTTAAAGATTATGAGCTCGTTGACGTAAAAACCAGCAAATTGCAGGAAAATGATTTTGCCAGGGTATACCGGGTACCCAAACCGGTGCCGGACGTGGCGGAGGAACTGGCCAAGGCACAAGCGCCGGAACAACAATCAGACGTCAGTGAAAAGAGAATGATCTTACTGTACCCTGATACTGTCGTTGACATTACCACCGACCCGGATAAATCCGGTAATTCGCTGGTGGAAGTGGCATCCAAGGAGTACATGGCTGGCAATTACAGCCGGGACCATTTTGACCTGGGTGATTTTGCCATGGGGATGGTGATGGCGGAAGTCATCGATGAAATGTTCGATGCCTGGGAACATAAATACAAGCCCCGAACCAGCGGTTATTCAGGCGGCAGCGGGTACTCCAGTTCCTCCGGTAAAAGCATCCGCATAGGAGACACCATCCGCGGCGGCGGTTCGGCTGTGGGTAAATAATAAAGGGGGAGCAAGGGCATGGAATTTTTGCAACAACCTGTGGTGGCTACAGTATACTGGGCGTTGTTTGGGTTTGTAATCGGCTGGGTGGGTTTGGTATTATTTGACCTGTCCACCCCTTCATACAATTTGCGCGCCGAGCTGGCGGAAAAAAACCCGGCCGCCGGTATTGTAATGGCCGGTTTGCTTTTCTCCACCGGCTTAATCATTCACGGGGCCATGATATATTCCGATACATTATTGAATGCAGGCATTTACGCCTGTATCGGCATTGTACTGAACATTATCTGTTACCACTCGATCAACTTGTTGATACCGGGCTGGAATTTAAACAAGGCCATTGACGACCATAACCAGGGGGCGGCCTGGTTTGTATTCGGTATTTTTGTGATGATCGGCTACATCATCTCCGGCGCCATCAGTTAAAAAAGATCCACTAAAAAGGCTATTTACTGGTTGGCCAGCAAATAGCTTTTTTATTGATCGCCGGCGCGTAGATGCACCGGCGTAAAGCAAGACTGCCGCACGAAAACACACTATTTTTTCCCAAAACAGAAGGTGGATGATCATGCCGGCCGCGGAACAAAAAAGCAAAATATACAGTACCAGAGAACTAAACATGGTATCGGCTGTCGTTTCGGTTTCCGGCATTATATTTCAACTGATGCTGGCGGCCAACATGAGCTACTTGCTGGGCAATGCCGTGATGCAGTATTCCATAACCATCGGCCTTTTCCTGAGCGGCATGGGTATCGGCTCGTACCTGTCCCGTTACATTGACGGCCTGTACCTGTACACCAGGTTTATCATTATCCAGCTCACCATCGCTTTAACAGGCGGTTCCTGCATACTGCTGCTGTTTATTTTTTATGCCTATACCAGCTGGTACCAACCCTTGGCCTATTTAATCATTTTACTAATCGGGGCCAATATCGGCTGTGAGGCGCCCATCCTGGTGCGCATGGCCACGGACATTCTCCGTTCGGTGCGGGAAGGTACGTCCGATATTCTGGCCTGGGATTATGTGGGGAGCCTGCTGGGCAGCTTAATGGTGCCCTTTATCATTATCCCCTTTCTTGGTTATGTGCGGGGGGCTTTTGCCATCGGCCTGTTGAACTGGCTTGTGGCCTGTTTTATTTTTTACCGTTTCCGTAACAAGGTGCAGGGCGGCCTGTTATTGCAAATCGCCCTGGTCGCAAGCGCTTTTGTTTTGCTCAGCGGAGTCGCGGCGGGTGACCAGCTGGCATTCGGCATGGAGCAAAGACTTTACAGGGATCACATTGTGAAAAAAATTGAAACTCCTTACCAAAAAATAATCGTCACCAAAAACAGCGACGACCTGAGATTATATATCAACGGCAACTTGCAATTTTCATCATGGGACGAATACCGCTACCACGAAGCGCTGGTTCATATACCCATGAACCTGGCCGTTCGTCACGATAATGTACTCATACTGGGCGGAGGCGACGGCCTGGCCGCCCGGGAACTACTGAAATATGAAGAAGTAAAACAAATTACTCTGGTGGATCTGGACCCGAAAATGGTTGATTTTTGCCGCACTTATCCGGAAATAAAGAAGCTGAATCAAGGCTCCCTTGATAACCCGCGAGTTAAAGTCATCAACCAAGATGCCTATAAATTCATGGAACAGGACAACCTAAAATATGACGTCATTATAGCGGATCTACCCGATCCCAATGATGAAAGCTTGAACAAGCTTTACACCCTGGAGTTTTACAACCTTGTTAAAAACCACCTGGCGCCGGGGGGCATTACGGCGGTCCAGTCCACCAGCCCGCTGTTCGCTCCCGAGGTTTTTTGGACCATAGTCCATACGGTGGCCGCCACGGGGCTGGAAGTCAGGCCTTATCACGTCGACGTACCCTCCTTTGGAGACTGGGGCTTCACCCTGGCCGCCGACTACCCCATTGACGTGAGTAAAATTAAAATAGAGGAACCCACCAGGTACCTAAATAACGAAGTAATCCCGGGGCTGTTTCAATTCGGACGCGATGAACAACTGAAACCCGAAGCTATTAATACGCTTTTGAAACCCGTATTGATCCCCATGTACGAAAAAGCCTGGCGTAACTATTAATCGGATAAATAAGGCAGGTTTGAATCATGCATTTAATTATTAATTTTTTACGGAAACTTAAAATCATCTATCAAGCCCATGCCAACTACAAACTGGTGCTGATGTTTTTATTAACCCTGATCGTAGGCGGAGCGTTGCTGATATATTTTTTGGAAAAAGACGTTAATGAACAATTTGCCGGCCTGGGAGACGGCCTGTGGTGGAGCATCGTAACCATTACTACCGTGGGTTACGGTGACAAATTTCCCATCACCACCGGCGGCAGACTGGTGGCCCTGGCGGTCATGTTCGGCGGCATCGGCTCTTTCGGCTATATTGCCGGTTCGCTGCTGGAGGACTTAATCAGAAGGGAGCGGGGTGAAATGAAAGTAAGTTTTTCTGATCATTTTATTATTTGTGACTATAGCTACAAAGTGGAAAATATCTGTAAAGAGTTAAAAAACGAGATTAAGAATTGTAAAATAGTGCTGATTGCCAACCGGGAGGAGAACCCGGTCAAGGAAACAACCGGTGTTCACTTTATTCGGGGTGATAGCACCAAAGAATCCGTTATTGAAAAAGCAAACGTACAAAAGGCGTCCACAGTGATCGTGCTGGCGGACAGTGCAATGGACGAAAGGCTTGCCGACGCCCATTCCGTACTAACCACACTGGCCGTGCGGCATATGAATCCTTCCTGTAAAATAATAGCGGAATCCCTGAACCCGGAAAACATTGAACACTTCCGCCGGGCCGGAGCAAACGAAATTATTTGCACCGGCGAAATATCCGGTCAACTGATTTTCCGGTCCAGCATCTATAACGGGTTGACTCAGATGCTGCGTGAACTGATAACCAACCGATTCGGTAATGAGCTTTATTCAGGTGCTGTTCCGGACTACTTGGTAAATGTTGAATTTAGCGCAGCGCTGGTTAAAATGCAGGAAAAAGGCGCCATTCTGCTGGGCATCTACCGCGACAATGAATTATATACAAACCCGGCGCCGGATACCGTTATACGTAACGGCGACAAACTGGTATATATAGCGAAGAATACCCTGTTTTAATCCACAATCTGGCACCGCCTTTGACCCGCAGCCCCGGTCATTTGACAATCCCCTTGCATATAATAAAAACAACCCGGTAGTCCACCGGAAAATCTCCTGGCAACGGCGCCATGAGTGTTAAATGACAAGGGGGTATTTATTTTGTCCAAGGGAAGGCTGAAAAAAGTTTTTCCCGGTGGTAACACCAGCCTGGGCTTTTATTCTTTTTACGACTACATTATCGATCAGCAGGAAGCGGCCCGCATTTTTGTCATCAAAGGCGGTCCTGGCGTGGGGAAATCTACTTTTATGCGTAAAATAGGCGAGGCCTTGTTGGAACGGGGCTATGATGTGGAATTTCATTGCTGCTCCTCGGATAACGGGTCGCTGGACGGAGTAGTCATCCCGGCCATTAAGGTAGCCATGCTGGACGGCACGGCGCCCCACGTTGTAGATCCCAAAAATCCGGGGGCGGTCGATGAGATCATCCATCTCGGCGACCACTGGAACGAACAGGGGCTGCGCGCCAACAAAAAAGAAATTTTAGCCTGCAACAAGGAGGTCGGCAGACTTTTCAACCGGGCTTATGCCTACCTGGCGGCAGCCAAAATCTTTTTGGGTGAAGTAAAGTTTTATTACTCCGGCACAGGCGCCTTTCATGTAGGCAGTTTTGACCGCAAGGTGCTGGAACTGACGCACGAAATTTTCGAGGGCCGGGAGCGCCAAACTGACAATCCCAGGGAGCGGCATTTGTTTGCCACCGCCATCACACCGGACGGCCCGGTCAGCCATTTGGGCACCATAGTTGACCACATCGGCAAACGCTATATTATTGAAGGAGACGACGGCACCGGCAAAAACACCCTGGTACGCCGCCTGATGGAAGCGGCCATGATGCGGGGTTTCGACGTGGAAGCATATCACTGCGCCCTGGAACCCGAGTTAATTGATCACCTGGTAATACCGGGCCTCGACGCAGCCATTGTCAATTCCGTAGAACCGCACGATTTCCGCCCTCGGGCCGGGGACACGGTTATTGACACCATGGAATGCGTCAACCCCATAATCAATGAAAAGTACCTGGCGGAAAAAACCACCGCCCGCAAAATGTACCGGGAGTGCATGAAACAGGCCATCTCTTTCATCCGTCAAGCCAAGGCAGAACATGATGAAATGGAAAAATATTATGCCCCGTATATGGACTTCGACGCCATCAACGCCAGGCGGGATAAGACCCTGGCCCGGATCCTGGACCTGGCTGCGGAGTAAAAAAATATATGTATACAATATTTTCTTGCCAAAAAATATTGCATTTTGCCGGTAAACTAATATAATAAATGCATGAATAAATAATTAGTGGGCAACGGCGTCCCATTCAGACCTCCGTCAGGCAGGTCTGGTGGGGCGTTTTTATTTGTCCCGGATAATCTTATAGCCAAACCCAACGGCGGGTTGCAGCGCCGGCCCAAGGAAGCGCCGGCCACGCAAGGGCAATGAGGCCCGTAAGGCAGCAGTGCGTATTTTTTACTTGAGTATGCTTTGCGGGCCTTTATATTTTGCTTACCTGGAATTTTTTTTACACTTTTATGGGAGGAAGATATAGCATGGGAAGAGTTGTCGCCAAACCGGAAGTTTGCATCGGATGCCGCCTGTGCGAAATCTGGTGCTCCGTGGCCCATTCCAGGTCCCGGAACATTATCAAAACATTTTTATACGAAGAAAAAAAGCCATTTCCCCGGGTAACAGTGGAAGAGAAATTGCCGCTTACCTTCGCCATCCAGTGCCGGCACTGCGCGGAACCGGATTGCGTAGCCGCCTGTATCGGCGGCGCCCTTTTCAAAGACCCGGCCAGCGGCCGGGTGGTACACGACCGGGAAAAATGCGTGGGTTGCTACAGTTGCGTGCTGACCTGCCCCTACGGCAGCATAGTTGTTGACCCAAAGCGGCGGGAAGTGTTCAAGTGCGACCTGTGCGCGGGGCTGGATGAACTATACTGCGTCAGCCACTGCCCCAACGAAGCGCTGGTCTATGTGCCAGAAGAATAAACGGAGGAGATACGATGCGTGCTTATGATTACGTAATTGTAGGCAACTCCGCGGGCGCCGCGGGTTGCATTGAAGGTTTGAGATGCGTGGATAAATCAGGCAGCATAGCCGTCATAGCCGAGGAAAACCGCCATATTTATTCCCGGGCCCTGGTTCCTTATTACCTGGACGGGAAAATTGCCGGGGAGAAAATGTATTATCGGCCAGCGGACTTTTATAAGCGAGCAGCAGTTGACTTACTGGAAGATAAAGCGGTCAAGCTGGACACCGCCCTAAAGCGGGTCGAACTGGCCGACGGCCGGCTGGTGGGTTACGGCAAACTGCTTCTGGCCACCGGAGGCAGGCCAATTTTCCCGCCCATCCCGGGATTGGATAAAAAGAATGTCTTCAGTTTCCACAGCCTGGATGACGCCCTGGGTATCGAAGAAACGCTGCCTGCAGCCAAGAACGCAGTAATCCTGGGCGGCGGGGTCATCGGTTTAATGGCGGCAGAAGTACTGCATAGAAAAGGCCTGCAGGTACATGTGCTGGAACTGGCCGACAGGCTTCTGGCGCCGGTAATCGACGAAACGGCCTCGGCCTTGGTGGAGAAAACATTCCAGGAGGCCGGAGTGGAAATCAATACCCGAAACACCATCGAGAAAATTCACGGTGCTGACCGGGTGGAAAACATTACCCTGCGTGATGGCCGGACCATTCCCTGCGATATTTTAATTGTGGGCGTAGGGGTTACCCCCCGGGTGGAACTGGCGGAAGGAACGGACATCAAAATCAACCGGGGCATTGTGGTAAACCGGAACATGCAGACTTCGGCGCCGGACGTTTACGCCTGCGGGGACTGCGCCTCCACCTATAACTTCGTTACGGGTGAAACCCATCCCCTGCCCCTGTGGCCCAACGCATACCGGGGCGGCCGGATAGCGGCTTTCAACATGGCCGGCCTGGAAAGGGAGTATACCTGGGGCACCAGCATGAACGCCATGCACTTTTTCGATCTCAACCTGATCAACGCCGGCCTGAACATCACCGGCTCCGGCGGCGGCGACTGGGAAATTATTGCTGCCGTTGATGAACAACAGAAAACCTACCGCAAATTTGTGCTAAACCGGGACGGCCGGATAAAAGGATTTGTGCTGGCCGGCCAAATTGCCCGGGCCGGCATATTCCTCAACCTGATGCGCAGGGAAATCGACGTGCGCGGTTTCCGGCAGGAACTTCTCAGTACAAGTTTCGGGTACAGCAACCTGCCGGATGATATGCGGTGGCAGCTATTAGAAAACGAAGTGATTCTGGGAGTGGTATAAATGCTAGTACAAAAATATTTCCCGAGCGAAAGAATGGTACCCGAAAAGGATATGGACGCCTGCGGCCTTTTCGGAGTAATGAATATCAGCGGCCGGCGGTTTGGCGGGGAAATGGCCATAAACGCCATTAAAAACATGAAAGTCCGGGGCAGCGGTCTGGGCGGCGGTTTCGCCATATACGGCCTCTACCCTGAATACAAGGACTACTACGCCTTGCACATAATGTTCCAGAACCAGAATTTAAGGGCCAAGCATGAAGTGGAAGCGTTTTTAAAAGAACACTTTTACGTGGTTTACGATGAGGAGATCCCCACCAACCCCGAAATTAACGTCTTTTTTCCGCCCATTGTCTGGCGCTACTTTGTGGCCCCGCAAAAAAAGAGCGAAGACCAGACGGTTACCGATGATGAGTATGTGGTAAACAAGGTAATGTACCTGAACACCTGTGTGGAAGATGCCTATGTGTTCTCCTCCGGCAAAGACGTGGGCGTATTTAAAGGCGTCGGGTTCCCGGAAGAAATCGCTGATTACTTCATGCTGGACAAACTATATCAGGGTTATATATGGACGGTGCACAGCCGGTTTCCCACCAATACGCCGGGCTGGTGGGGAGGCGCCCACCCGTTCAACATCCTGGACTGGACCGTGGTGCACAACGGTGAAATATCTTCCTACGGCACCAACCGGAGATACCTGGAAATGTTTAATTATTACTGCACACTGCATACCGACACCGAGGTGCTGGCCTACGCCGTCGATTTATTATTAAGAAGACAAAAGCTGCCTATTGAACTGGTCGCCAGGATATTCGCCCCGCCCATGTGGGAGACCATCGAGCGCATGGACAAAGACCAGCGAGAGCTTTATACCGCCTTGCGCATGACCTATGCGCCCCTTTTGATGAACGGCCCCTTCACTGTGATTATCGCTCATCACAACGAAATGGTCGGCCTGACGGACCGGATCAGACTGCGGCCCATCACGGCCGGGGCCAAGGGTGACCTGGTTTTCCTGTCCTCCGAAGAGGCCTCCATCAGGGCCGTCTGCCCGGACCTGGAACTGGCCTGGACGCCGCCGGGCGGAGAACCGGTGGTAGTCAGATTGCACTCCCGGGACCATTTATTGAGTTTAAATAAATCTATTTAAGGGTGATCAAAATGTATTCTTACCTACTACCCGAATTCACCGTGAAAAGATTGGAAGATAGATGCATCCGCTGCCGGGTCTGCGAAAGGCAATGCGCCAACCAGGTGCACGAATACGACGGGGAACTGGACAGATTGTTCACCACCGAGGAAGCCTGCGTTGGCTGCCAGCGCTGCGTGGTCCTCTGCCCCACCAATGCCCTGCACGTCCAGCCCCGTACAGCGGACTACCGGCCCAACTGCAGTTGGACCAGGGATAAATTGCAAAACCTGAAAAAGCAGGCCGAGACGGGCGGCGTGGTTTTAACCGGCAGCGGCAACGACCGGCCTTACAGAATTTACTGGGACCACCTGGTGTTGAACGCCTCCCAGGTTACCAACCCTTCAATCGACCCGCTGCGGGAGCCTATGGAACTAAAAACCTTTTTAGGCAAAAAGCCGGACACCTTGCAAGTAACTTATGACAACGACGGCCTGCCCCGGTTGGAATCCGGCCTGCATCCCAATGTGCCGATCAGTACCCCGCTGGTGTTTTCGGCTATGTCCCTGGGTGCCATCAGTTACCCGGCTTACAAATCACTGGCCACTGCGGCCAGGGAGTTCGGCACCCTGTTTAACACCGGCGAAGGCGGTTTACCGGCCCACATGCGGGAGGAATTCGGCGTCAGTGCCATCGTGCAATGCGCCAGCGGGCGGTTCGGTGTCGATCCCGAATATTTAAACAGCGCCCGGATTATTGAAATAAAAATCGGCCAAGGCGCCAAGCCCGGGATCGGGGGACACCTGCCGGGCGAAAAAGTTTCCGCAGACATAGCCAGGACCAGGATGATCCCCCAGGGAACGGACGCGCTGTCTCCGGCGCCCCAGCACGACATTTATTCCATCGAAGATCTGTCCATGCTGATTTATGCCCTGAAGGAGACCACCAATTACGAAAAGCCGGTTTCAGTTAAAATCGCCGCAGTGCATAATGTGGCCGCCATCGCCTCCGGCATCGTGCGGGCGGGCGCGGACATCGTGGCCATCGACGGCATCAGGGGCGGCACGGGCGCGGCGCCTCTGGCCACCAGGGACAACGTAGGCATTCCCATGGAACTGGCCCTGGCCGCTGTAGATAAGCGGCTCCGGGACGAGGGTATCCGGCACAAGTGTTCCATCCTGGCCGCCGGGGGTATCAGGTGTTCCACCGATGCCATCAAAGCCATTGCCCTGGGCGCCGATGCCGTATACATCGGAACGGCCGCCCTGGTGGCCATGGGCTGCACGCTTTGTCATAAATGCTATACCGGCAAATGCAACTGGGGCATTTGTACCCAGAACCCCTATTTGACAAAAAGGCTGAACCCCGAGATAGCTACGCGCAAGTTAGTTAATCTCTTGAAGAGCTGGAGCCACGAAATCCAAGAATTACTGGGCGGTATGGGTATCAACGCCATTGAGAGCCTGCGGGGCAACCGGGATCACCTGCGTGGCGTGGGACTGGAAGCATGGGAGCTGGATGTCCTGGGCGTAAAAGGAGCGGGGGAGTGATATCATGAATGGTTTGAATGTCAAATTCGGCATGCGCGATAATTTTCTGGACGGCCTAATGCCGGTGAGCAAACTATTGGAATACGCCGATATTAATGAAACAAAGGCCGTGATCGACGCCCGGGGGTTGAAGCATAAAGAATTGAACGATTTGCTCAGAGAAAGCTTACAGCATGGTGTTTCCAGAATAGTTATCAACAATGTTTTCGGACAGCGGTACATCGGTACCCGGTTATATGATCCCGGACGTGAAAAAGTAACCATTGAAATCAATAACTTTCCGGGCAACGACCTTGGCGCTTTTCTGAACGGCCACCGCATCATAGTGCACGGAAACGCCCAGGACGGTGTAGGCAATACCATGGACGCGGGGGAAATAATCGTCCACGGTCGCGCGGGGGACGTGGCGGCCATGTCCATGCGCGGCGGTCGGATATTTATTAGGGATAATGTGGGTTACCGGGCGGCTATTCATATGAAGGAATACCGGGACAAGGTGCCTGTGCTGGTGATCGGTGGTACGGCCCAGGACTTTCTGGGCGAATACATGGCCGGAGGCATCCTCATTTTGCTGGGCCTGACCTTGCAGGAAAATGATTTGCACCGGGCCAATTATATCGGCACCGGCATGCACGGCGGGGTAATTTACCTCCGAGGCCATGTGGAGCAGCATCAACTGGGCCGGGAAGTGGGCATACGCCCGCTGGATGAAAAGGATAAGGAAATCATCCGCAACTACGTGGTGGAATATTGCCGGCACTTTGACGCCAACCCAGAAGAAATTTTACAGGGACCGTTCATCAAGCTGTTGCCGGTATCCAAACGACCTTACGGCAAAATATACGCATATTAAAAAAAGAAAAGAGCCACGGTGCCGGGTGTTGAAAGTTGAAAGGTTGCAACCTTTCAACTTTCAACACCCGGCACCAAAAGTTTTACTGCAAAACCTCACTTTATCTGCACATTATACTCTCTCAACCAGTAGTCCAATTGAATAAGATAAGCAAAGAACTGTGCGTCGGTCATCAACTGGCCGAAAAAGGGCTGTTTAAAAGACAATTGGCCGGCGCTGACCATGGCACGCACGGCCTCCACATTGATCAGCTCAAGTAGCGGCGACTCCGTATCCGCCAGGATTTCCACAAGCTGCTGACGCACGGCCTCCAGATAATTTGGATTATGGGTTTTGGGGTACGGGCTTTTACGCCGGTGAAGCACTTCTTCGGGCAAGATACCGGCCAGGGCGCGGCGCAAAATTCCTTTAGCCATGCCACCCAGGGTTTTCATTTCCCAGGGAATGTTCCATACATATTCCACCAGCCGGTGATCGCAGAACGGGACCCGCACTTCCAAACCGACGGCCATACTCATGCGGTCCTTGCGGTCCAGCAGCGTGGCCATGAACCAGTTTAAAGTCAGGTATAGCAGTTCACGCATGCGGGCCTCGCGTGGGTTCTCACCGGGCAGGTGTGGAACCTCAGCCAGGGTTTCCCGGTACCGCCGGTCCACGTATTCCCGAGGCCGAATCCAATCCACCACCTCGGGGGCAAGCAGCTGCTCACGCCTTTCCAGGGACCGCATCCAGGGAAAAGTGCCCTCCGTCAACACCTCCGGTCTATGAAACCAGGGGTAGCCCCCGAAGACCTCGTCGGCGCACTCCCCCGAGAGGGCCACGGTAGCTTCCTCTTTAACCGCGCGGGAAAACAAGTACAGAGATGCATCCACGTCGGCCATGCCGGGCAGGTCGCGCGCCCGTACGGCCACCGTCAAGGCATCCACCAGTTCAGGAGTGTCAATTATTACCGGGTGGTGAACGGTACCCAGGTAATTCGACACACGCCGCACCCACGGGGCATCAGAATTGGGTTGAAATACACTGGCCTCAAAATACCGGTCGTTTTCAGCAAAGTCCACTGACCAGGTATGTAAATTACCCATACCGCCCCGGAAAAACGATTCGGCGGCAAAGGCCGTAATAGCGCTGGAATCAAGCCCCCCGGACAATAGCGTACAGACAGGGACGTCGGCCACCAGCTGCCTCTCCACCGCATCCTGGAAAAGGTCTCGCACCGTGGTAACGGTGGTTTCCAGGTCGTCTTCATGCGGTTTGCTTTCCAGTGCCCAATACCGGCGCAGTTGCAAGCCATTTTGATCATACAACAGGCAATACCCCGGCTTTAACTCCAATATATTATGAAAAACCCCGTGTCCTGGCGAGCGGCTGGGACACATAATTAAAACTTCAGCCAGTCCATCGGTGCCCAGTTTCGGCTGCACCGCCGGATGAGCCAGCAAAGATTTCAACTCGGAGCCGAAAATAAAGGCGCTCCCCCGCCGGGTATAAAAAAGAGGCTTCACTCCCAAACGATCGCGAGCCATAAAGAGGCACCGGTCGGCCTCGCTCCAGACGGCAAAGGCGTAAATACCGTTTAGATACTCCACGCACCGGGGACCCCATTCCACGTAAGATACCAACAGCACTTCCGTATCCGAGTGTCCTTGAAAAGTGTACCCGCGCGCAGACAGTTCCCGTCGCAGTTCCGGCGTGTTATACAGCTCTCCGTTATAAGTGATGATATACTCTTTTTCGCCCCGCCGCCGGGTCATGGGCTGTCCGCCGCCCGCCGGATCAACCACTGTCAAACGGCGGTGCGCCAGAGCGGCCCGCGGCGAAAGCCAGACCCCGGCGGCGTCGGGACCGCGGTTGGCCTGGGTTTCATTCATGGCCTCCACAATATTACGCTGTCGGGTAAGGTCTTCTTCCCAATCTATCCAGCCTGCAATTCCGCACATTAAATCTATCCCTCCCAGGTAAATAAAGTTTTAAAAGCTTGTATAAACAAAAAATGTCGCCCACCCGATAAACAAGGCGGGCGACATTGCCGTTTGAAGAAGATGCATCCCTTGCACCTTCTTGAGCCTTTCTAAATATACAATATGCAATACAGCAATAGTTTTGCCAACAACCCCTACAGGTAAATAATGTAAACAAATACAACACACCGGCAAAGCCAGGGCGTAATCCCTGCGTTTTTCGTTCATAATAAAAAAAAAATGTTATGTCTGGGAGGTGAAAAGAAAAAAATGGTCAAACCAACCTCAAGTACACATACAAGCCGCCTGATAAACGAAAAAAGCCCCTACCTGTTACAGCACGCCCGTAATCCGGTGTACTGGTACCCGTGGGGAGAAGAGGCCTTTGACCGGGCCACCAGGGAGGACAAGCCGATTTTTCTCAGTATCGGTTACAGCACCTGTCACTGGTGCCATGTCATGGAAAGGGAATCCTTTGAAGATCAAGAAGTGGCGGAGGTGTTAAACCGGTATTTTGTTTCCGTTAAAGTAGACCGGGAAGAGCGGCCCGATATCGACCATATTTACATGACGGTCTGTCAGGCCCTTACCGGGCAGGGTGGATGGCCGCTGACCGTTATTATGACCCCGGATAAAAAACCTTTCTTTGCCGGCACCTATTTTCCCAAACGATCCAGGTGGGGGCGCGCCGGACTGCTGGATATTCTGAAACAGATAGCCCAAAGGTGGCGGGACGACCGTGACAAAGTTATGCAGGCCGGCAACCTAATCACCGAAAGAGTGCGGGAATTTGACCGCATCCCCGGGGAATCGTTTGAATCGCCGCTGGAAATAACAAAACGTGGATATGAACAATTCAGACAGGCTTTTGATAAAATATACGGCGGGTTCGGGTCCGCGCCCAAGTTTCCTACTCCGCACAACATACTGTTTTTATTAAGATACTGGAAGCTGACCGGGGAATCTGAAGCCCTATCCATGGCAGGAAAAACGCTCCGCGCCATATACCGGGGCGGAATAAACGATCATATCGGATTCGGCTTCGCCCGCTATGCCACCGACCATAAGTGGCTGGTCCCCCATTTTGAAAAGATGCTTTACGACAATGCGTTGTTGGCCCTGGCTTTCCTGGAAGCACACCAGGCTACCAAAGATGAATATTACGCCGGGGCGGCAAGGCAGATTTTCACCTACGTTTTGAGAGATATGACCCACCCCGAGGGAGCGTTTTATTCCGCCGAAGATGCCGATTCGGAAGGGGTGGAGGGCAAGTTTTATGTATGGACGCCTGGTGAAGTACGGGAAGTGCTGGGCAGGGAAGCGGGCGATATCTTTTGCCGGGTTTATGATATTACCGAGGCCGGAAATTTTGAAGGCCATAGCGTACCCAATTTAATAAACACCTTACCGGCAGAGCACGCCAACGGGCTGGACATTGAGGTGGATGGACTACTAATAATATTGGAAGAATACCGGCAAAAATTATTCGCCCACCGGGAAAAAAGGGTACACCCGTTCAAGGACGACAAAATACTGACGGCCTGGAACGGGCTGATGATCGCCGCCCTGGCCCGGGGAGCCGCCGTACTGGGTGATGCGCGGTACCGGGAAGCGGCAGAGCGGGCGGAGCGGTTTATCCGGGAGAAGCTGCAAAGGGCGGACGGGCGGCTGCTGGCCCGCTACCGGGACGGGGAATCGGCCTTTACCGCCTACCTTGATGATTATGCCTTTATTATCTGGGGTTTAATTGAATTGTACCGGGCAACATTCAAACCCGTTTATTTGAGCCAGGCTGTGGATTTGATCGATAAGGCCCGAGAGTTATTTTGGGATCGGGAAAAAGGAGGTTTTTTCTTTTACGGGGCCGACGCCGAGCAGCTTATTACCCGGCCCAAGGAAGTATATGACGGGGCCACGCCTTCAGGAAATTCAGTAATGGCTTTGAATTTACTTCACTTGGCGGCCCTGTCGGGCGACAGTCGCCTGGAAGAAATGGCGGAAAGTCAAATGCGCGCCTTTACCGGGACTGTAGCGGAATATCCCCGGGGCTATGCCCATTTTATGAACGCAATGTTGTTTGCCGCGGGGCCGGTTACGGAAGTGGTGATCGTGGGCAGGCAAGATGATACCGGAGTTGCGGAAATGCTGCGCCGGGTCCAGCGGGAATACACGCCCAACACCGTAATCATCTATCGACCCGAAGGGGAGCAGGAGAGGCTAATTGAAAACTTGGCGCCTTTTACCCGGGAGCAGCAGCCCGTGAACGGGCAAGCCACGGCATATGTCTGCCGGGACCGGGCCTGCCGGGAACCGGTTACCGACCCGGAAGCCCTGGGGCAATTGTTACAATAAGCAATTTATATACTAAGATTATACGTTTATGTATAGTCAGTTTAAGTCTTCCCCTGCTTGTATTGGATAATGGTGGCATGATAAAATGTGACTGATTTTTTTTAGCAGGGGTGGTGCCCGTGTTAGGCACGCGAATTATGCTGGCCAATGCCGACAAGGTTTTACACCAGCAACTCATGGAAATATTGCAGCGGTCAGGGTACGTGGTGGTGGCAGAGCCCGCCGACGCCAAGGCCGCGCTGCAGGAGGCCCTGAAATACGAGCCCGATGTTATTGTGGTGGACGATAATCTCCCCGGGGGAAGCCTGATGTTTGCGGGGTATATCAGGGAGCACAACCTGGCACCCGTCGTGTTGATTACTTCTTATTCCGAAAAAGATATGATGGAAATATCCCGGGTACCCGGGATATTTGGGATAATAACCAAGCCAGTGCATGAAAGTTACGTGCTGCCGGTTGTAGAAGTGGCTATCAACGCTTTCAATAATATCCTCAGCCTGGAACGGGAAATTAAGAAATACAAGCAGGAGTTGGAAAATCGCAAACTGCTGGAAAGAGCCAAGGGGTTGTTGATGGACCGCCGCAGCATGTCCGAGAGCGAGGCGTTTCGTTACATGCAAAAGATCAGCATGGATAAGTGCATCCCCATTACCAAAGTAGCCAAAAACATTATTGTAAAATTACAAAAACAATGATATATTTTAAGTATACAATATTCTTCGCCAAAACATATTGCTTATAACCTCTTAAACCATATAATAATAATTGATAGGTAAATAAATTTTTCGGGGCAAGGACGTCCCTAACAAGCATGCGTGGTTTTGCGCATGTTTGTTGGGGACGTTTATAATTTTCCGGAAAAATATTTACCTGAAGGAGGATCACCGTGAGGACCTTTACTAAACAAGACGTGCTGGAAAAGGCTGCGGAACACAATGTCAAGTTTATTCGCCTACAGTTCACCAATATTTTCGGTACCTTGAAAAACATCGCCATAACTGTGGAAGAACTGGAAAGAGCTCTGGACGGGCAGATTAGTTTCGACAGTTCCGTAATCGAAGGTATTGTTGGTCGGTACGAATCCGATATTTTACTCAACCCGGACCCCTCCACTTTTGTAATATTTCCTTGGCGGCCTCGCGAGGGCGCAGTGGCTCGACTGATCTGCGACTTGCTGCACCCCGACGGGACACCCTTCGGCGGCTGCTCCCGCTCGGTTATCAAGCGAACTATAGCCGCGGCCGAGTCTAAAGGGTTGCACCTGCAAGTCGGCGCGGAAATAGAATTTTTCCTGTTCCAAACCGATGAAAAGGGTAAACCGACGGTGATTACCCACGATCAGGCCGGCTATTGCGATCTAACACCCGTGGATATGGGGGAAAACGCCCGCCGTGACATGGTGCTGACATTGCAGGAAATGGGGTTTGATGTTTCTTCCTCACATCACGAAATTGCCCCGGGGCAGCACGAAATTTTTCTTAAGGAAGATGATGCCCTGGCCATAGCAGACAGCATAGCCACTTTTAAATTTGTTGTACGCACCATTGCCCAACGACACGGCTTGCACGCCACTTTCATGCCAAAGCCTGTTTCCGGCGTTAACGGTTCGGGTCTACACCTGCAAATGTCACTTTGGCAGGATGAGAAAAATGTATTCTATGCTGCAAAGGAACCCGACGGTCTGAGTATTACAGCCAAAAGATTTATTGCGGGGCTTGTTGAGCATGCCGGAGCGCTCACGGCTATTGCCAATCCGCTGGTTAACTCCTATAAACGCATTTCATCCAACGACCTGGCCCCGGTTTTGGCCGGCTGGTCGGAAAATAATCGCAGCGCCATGATACGCGTTCCTTCCTGGCGGGGTAACGGCACCCGGGTGATACTGCGCAGCCCGGACCCGACCGGCAACCCCTATACAGTCATAGCAGCGGCCCTTCAGGCCGGGTTGGACGGAATCAAACGTAAACTTACCGCCCCCAAACCCCTGGCTAAAGATATCCCGGCCTGGGAAATAAAAGAAGTGATCCGGGAAATGGGGCTCCCGCGCAACCTGGAAGGCGCCCTGCGGGCTTTTAAAACCGATGTGGTTATCAAACAAGCACTGGGTGAATCTATTTTTCAACGCTATCTGGAAGCCAAGGAAAATGAGTGGGAAAGATTCCAGTCCCAGGTACACCAATGGGAACTTGATGAATACCTGCAAAACTTCTAACTTGTATCGAATTTTGCACCACGAGATGTAGTTAAATTGATTGTCTATATTTTCAACTGATCTAGTAACATAATCTGAAACAGAATGCATGGTAAATATTGCCACACTTTCTGTTCCAGATCATAAAACATGCAACCAAAGGAGTTGGAATATTTCCAAGAATCAAACTTTGACGCTTTTCAGCCAGATACAATAAAACAATACAGAGATAGCATTTTTATGTAGCATTTACAGATATAGAGAAATATTTTTTTACCCTTTGAAGGGAGGATAGATATATGCTGGCAGCTGCTTTCTTTGACAATTCCCTTGCTTTTTGCAGCCAAAAACATTACTACTCCAGGGAGGAAATCCTGCAACTGATGCAAAAGAATTGCCCGACCATTCACAGCCGGATCCGCTACGCCCTAGCCAAGGAACTGGGCCGGTATCTCGGGGAGCAATATGCTACTGTACAATCCGTCTACGTTTATGGCAGCACCATGAAGGATTCGGCCGGAAAAACCTCGGATATCGACCTGCTGGTCCTGGTGGGGGAGAAAACACCTTCCCTGGCCCAAGCAGTGCAGTTATTGAATGATAAATTACTATCGCTTTACCGAGTACTCCTGGGTGACGATGCTCCACCCATCCGCCGCATGTTGGACGTACACATCGTCGACACGGATGAGGTGGCCGCCCGCAGGGGATACGGCACCCTAATCGGCTCCCTGTACCAGCCGCCCACTAAGATCTGGAGCCGAAACAGCGATCTGAATTAGCATACCTGAAAATTTAAAATATAATTTCAGGGCAATTAATAGCATGAGAAAGGGGGAATCAATCAGGGTAGGTTACGTTTACCGGCATAACAAACAAAAAGTTAATTTTTAAACAAGTCGCTAATACTTTTAACGAATACTTAGCTGATTAGAGAAAAAGAAATACCGGTTGGCACTATTTAGATTTTAAAGAGAAAAAAATATTAACTTTTATGGATTGCATAGGAGGATGGAAAGATGAATTTCAGTAACGGTATCAACGCCAGTGCAGCAACTTTAACCCGTTTACGCACCGGAGAAAGCAAGTGCCCTTTTAGCGGAATGTGCGTAACCTGTCTCGATGGTTGCCCCGGACTCTGTGAAATAGGCAAATCAGCCATACGGGGCAAGGAGGTTCTATACCCCCAGCCTTTCGGGAAAACGACTTCCGCTTCCCAGAAAGATTACCCCGTTGATTACTCGCACTTTAACATCATGGGCACCGCAGTAGGGGCTTACGGTATCGAAGCCGATTCGAACAAGGCGATATTCCCCGCCGTTAACCTGGAAAGCGCAGTGGGCGCCAATGGCGACATCAAACTAAACCTGCCCATCGTGGTGGCAGGCATGGGCTCCACCAATGTGGCAGCCAACAACTGGGATCACCTGGCAGCAGGCGCCGCCATCTGCGGCGTAGGCATTGTGATCGGGGAAAATGTCTGTGCCATGGACCCCAACTCGGAAATCAAGGGCGGTCGGGTAGTTCATTCTCCCAATATGGCCAAGCGAATCAAGGTCTTCCAGGATTGGTACAACGGCAAAGGCTTTATCGCCGTGCAGGCCAACGTGGAAGATACTTCCCTGGGCGTACAGGAATACTGCCTTGAAAAACTGGGCGTTGAGGCCGTTGAACTTAAATGGGGCCAGGGTGCCAAAGACATCGGCGGCGAAGTAAAATTGAATACCCTGGAAAGAGCCCTGCAGCTCAAGAGCCGCGGATATGTTGTACTGCCCAACCCCGAAGATCCCAAGGTGCAGGAAGCGTTCAAGGCGGGCGCTTTCAGTGAATTTGAACGGCACTCCCGGATAGGATTCGTGGAGTATGAATCGTTCATGAGCCGGGTGGAGGAATTGCGTAACGCCGGTGCCAAGTACGTCATGCTTAAAACCGGGGCCTATCGCCCGGCCGATCTGGCCCGCGCCGTCAAGTACGCCTCGGACGCCAAGCTGGACCTTTTAACCGTGGACGGAGCCGGCGGCGGCACCGGCATGAGCCCGTGGCGGATGATGAATGAATGGGGTGTACCCACAGTTTACCTGCAAGCCATGTTGATGAAGTATCTTGACAAGCTGGCCGCCAAGGGCGCTTATTTGCCGCCTGTGGCCATAGCCGGCGGGTTCACCCTGGAAGACCATATGTTCAAGGGTCTGGCCATGGGTGCCCCGTATACCAAGGCTATCGGCATGGCTCGTTCCGCCCTGTCGGCGGCCATGGTGGGCAAAACCGTGGGCGAGGCCGTCAGGAGCGGCAAAGTACCCAACGAATACAAAAAATACGGTGAAAAACTGGAGCAGGTCTTTATCGCCGCCGAAGAACTGAAAGATAAACTGGGCGCCGAGGCATTTGACCGGCTGCCAGTGGGCGCTATCGGAGTTTACAGTTATTTTGAGCGTCTAGCGCAAGGACTGCGGCAATTCATGTGCGGCGCCCGCAAGTTCAGCCTGGAGCACATGACCAGAAACGATCTGGTGGCCCTGACTAAAGAAGCGGCTGAGATTTCCGGTATCCAGTATGTGATGGATTGCGATGCCGATGAAGTAGAGAAAATTTTGGGTTAACAAAAAGGTATTGATTTTAAGGGATTGGTTAGTTTATAATAAGGGCAGTTTAAAAAGTAAATGATACAATGATGTATCATAATATGGCAATGATGCCCTCAACAGGTATTCTGTCAGTATCTGTTTGAGGGCTTTTTGTTTGATCCTTTTGACGGGAGGTCAACTCCGCATGGGCGAACAGAGGATTGTTTTGATAGATGCTGACACTGTATGGCGAAAAAATTTCAAGGCGATGCTGGGCAAATACGGCTACTGGGTGGTGGGTGAAGCCGGCGACGGCCTGAGTGCTCTAAAGCTGGTCCGCAGCAGGCAGCCGGACCTGTTAATCATAGATGCCGCCCTGCCCGGAATGGATGGACTGCAAGTAGCCAAAATTGTGCACGATGATAAGCTGGCACCCGTGGTGGCGACCAGCACCTCCAACCAACAGGGAATTATGGAAAAGGCCAAGGAAGCCGGGGTGTATGCTTTACTTATAAAGCCCGTGAGTGAAACCTCTCTCATTCCAACCGTTGAGCTGGCTCTGGCGAACTACCAGGAGATTATGAACCTGGAGAAGAAGATCAAGGACCTCCAGGAAACGCTGGAAACCAGGAAACTGGTGGAACGGGCCAAGGGCATTTTAATGGAAACCCACGGACTGTCTGAAGCCGAGGCCTTTCGGCGCATACAGCGCCAGAGCATGAACAAACGCGTTTCCATTCGCGTGGTAGCTGAAGCAGTAATCATGTCCCAGGCATTAAATAAATAGGGGCCAGTATGATAAGGTACCGCAAAGGTAAAGGCGCCTTAATAAAGCGGGTACTAAAAACTGCTTTAACGGGACGCTGTTTATTTTTACAGGAAAGGTGGAATATTTATGCATGATACTCTCAAAAATGAGGTGCTGGCCAAGGCCAGGGAGGCCGGGGTAAAGTTTATCCGCTTGCAGTTTACAGACATTCTGGGAGTGTTAAAAAATGTGGCCATTACCATAGAGCAGTTGGAAAAGGCCTTGGACGGCGAATTGATGTTTGACGGTTCCTCCATTTTCGGGTTCACCAGAATTGAGGAGTCCGACATGTACCTGCGCCCGGACCCGCAAACATTTGTTGTCTTCCCCTGGCGGCCCAGGGAAGGCGGCGTAGCCCGATTGATGTGCGATGTATATAACCCGGACGGCACACCCTTTGCAGGATGCCCCCGCAACGCCTTGAAAAAGGTCCTGGCAGAGGCGGCGGAACTGGGGTATACCATGCAGGTGGGCCCGGAACTGGAATTTTTCCTGTTTCAGGTTGACGGCAGCGGCGCGCCCTCTTTAAAAACCCATGACCGGGCCGGTTATTTTGACCTTACCCCGGTGGACCTGGGTGAAAACGCCCGGCGCAGCATGGTTTTGACACTGGAAGAAATGGGTTTTGAAATAGAGGCTTCACACCACGAGGTAGCCCCGGGCCAGCACGAAATAGATTTTAAATATTCCAATGCCCTGGATGTGGCCGATAAAATAGTGACTTTCAAATTTGTCGTACGGACCATCGCCCAGCGACACGGCCTGCATGCCACCTTCATGCCCAAACCTGTTTTCGGCATTAACGGCAGCGGCATGCACATGAACCAAAGCTTGTTTAAAAACGGCGCTAATGTATTTTTTGACCCGCAGGACCCCGGGCAATTGAGCAAGGACGCCTATCACTATATCGGCGGCCTGTTAAAGCATGCCCGGGCCATCGCTGCCGTGGCCAATCCTACAGTAAATTCCTATAAGCGATTGGTACCCGGTTATGAAGCCCCCGTTTACCTGGCATGGAGCGGTCGCAACCGTAGTCCCCTGATTCGGATCCCCGCCAAGCGGGGTATGAGCACCCGGGTGGAACTGCGTAGTCCCGATCCGTCCTGCAATCCGTACCTGGCCATCGCCGCCTGCCTGAAAGCCGGGCTTGACGGTATCAAAAACGAAATCGCACCGCCTCTGCCGTGCGACCGAAACATCTACGAAATGGATGAAGCAGAACGTAAAGAATTGGGCATTTACAGCCTGCCGGGCAGCCTGAAAGAGGCTGTGGACGAACTACTGGCCGACGAAGTCATTCGGGACGCGCTGGGCCCGCACATACTCGCCAAGTACGTAGAGGCGAAAAATGCGGAATGGGATCAATACCGGGTCCAGGTGCATAACTGGGAAGTTGATAAGTATCTGACTATGTTTTAAACACTTTTACTTAAATCTTATTTCCATCCTCAACCCTGGTTCCTCATTATGGAGCAGGGTTTCTTTTTTATAAGAATTTATAGAGCACTCTGGTTTTTTACCCAACTTGTGTTATACTAATGGTTAGTAATAAAATATTGAAAGGGTACAATGGGGTACCGTTACAGGGCAACGAAGCCTGCATGGCAGTTAATTCGAATTGTGACTGTCATTGTGGGCTTTTTTCATAAAATGCAAATTGTACCCTGCAGCAGCTCAAAGGAGAGGTGTGAAACATGGCTGTACTAACCAAAGAAGATGTGCGCAGCATGGCCAGGGAATACGGCGTCAAATTTATTCGCTTGCAGTTTACCGATATTTTCGGTGTATTGAAGAATGTTTCGATTACTGTTGAACAACTGGATAAGGCCCTGGACAACGAGTTGATGTTTGACGGTTCTTCCATTGAAGGCTTTGTGCGTATTGAGGAATCTGACATGTACCTGCACCCTGACCCGTCAACATTTGTGGTTTTCCCGTGGAAACCCAGGGACGGTGCGGTGGCCAGATTAATCTGCGATATTTACAACGCCGACGGCACGCCCTTTATCGGCGACCCGCGCCATGTTTTACGCCGGGTCCTAGCCGAAGCGGCGGATATGGGCTATTCCATGAACGTAGGGCCCGAAGCTGAATTTTTTCTTTTTCACGTGGACGGAGAAGGCAAGCCCACAACCATCACCCATGACCGGGCCGGATACTTTGATATGACGCCGGTTGACCTGGGGGAAAACGCCCGCCGGGACATGGTGCTCACCTTGCAGCAAATGGGCTTTGAAATTGAAGCCTCGCACCATGAGGTGGCCCCCGGCCAACATGAAATTGATTTCAAGTATTCTGATGCTCTGGATATTGCGGACAAGGTGGTTACCTTCAAGTTTGTCGTACGGACCATCGCCCAGAGGCACGGGCTGCATGCCACCTTTATGCCCAAACCAATTTTCGGCATCGCTGGATCGGGTATGCACTTGAACCAGTCTTTAATGAAAGAAAGTGCCAACGCCTTTTATAACCCGGAAACCCCAAACCAGCTTAGCAAGGATTGCCTTTACTACATTGGCGGTTTGATGAAACACATTCCGGCCATTACAGCCATCACCAACCCTACGGTTAATTCCTATAAAAGACTGGTTTCGGGGTACGAGGCGCCGGTTTACATAGCCTGGTCCTACCGCAACCGCAGCCCCCTGATCAGGGTGCCGGCCAAGCGGGGTCAGTCCACCCGAATTGAATTACGCAGCCCCGACCCGTCCTGCAACCCCTATCTGGCCTTTGCCGTCTGCCTGAAGGCGGGTCTGGAAGGCATCAAAAATAAAATTGAGCCGCCCGAACCATGTGATCGTAATATTTACGAACTTTCCCCCCGGGAACGGGAACAGCTGGGGATCGGAAACCTACCCGAAAGCCTGCAGGAGGCTATGCACTGCCTTTCCCTGGACCGGGTTATCCAGGATGCCCTGGGCCCGCATGTGCTGCACCGGTTTATGGAAGCCAAGAAAATTGAATGGGACAGCTACCGGATGCAGGTGCACCCGTGGGAATTGGAGCAATACCTGACCAAATTTTAATTATTTTCCTAATATGCACCAATAAATATTTTGTTGCAAGGGTTTACAAAGCCCGCTGACCCGGCTTTGTAAACCCTTTATATTTTGGAGGGAAATCGCCACAGCAGTAAAAAATGCGGTTTGGCAAATTTTAATTGGGAAGTCCTACTTATTTATGGTAAAATATTTTTTATAAAAAAATATAGCATTAATTTATAACCCAATTGATTAAATTATGGAGGTTAATCATTATGACTCACACCCTGGCCGTACTTGTTTTAAACAAACCGGGCGTTCTGGCCCGTATTGCCGGACTCTTAAGCAGACGTGTATTTAACATTGAAAGTATTGCCGCCGGTTATACCGAGGAGCCCGATATTACCAGAATCACCCTGGTGGTCAACGGGGACGAGCATGTGCTGGAACAGGTAATTCACCAGCTCTCCAAGCTGGTTGACGTAATCAAAATAACCAGGTTGGAGGACCGCGAATCCATCGAAAGGGAACTGGCCCTGATCAAGGTTAAAGCGGACCCGGAAAAACGCCGGGACATCGTGGACATTGTCGAAATATTTCGCGCCAATATTGTTGACGTGGGCAAGGAAACCATGGTCATTCAGATTATCGGAGACGAGCAGAAAATCAGCGCCTTTACACATGTCCTTGAACATCAGGGTATCGTAGAAATGGTACGCACCGGTAAAATTGCGCTTTCCCGTCAACCCCAGGCGGCAAAGGATGGAAAATAGGTTTGTATTGACAAAGGGCTATACCCTGTGTTTATAATGTGTTATATTTGAGTATAGAATATGTTTATACTGGGGGTTATTGCAGGTGGCACAGGTAAAGCGTATCATGATCAGCCTACCGGAGTATTTACTGAGTGAAATTGATTGTATTGCCGCGGATGAGAACCTCAATCGCAGCGAATTTGTCCGGGAAGCCATGAAGCTTTACATTAAGGAGCGGAAACGCCGCTTGCTGAGGGAGCAGATGAAGAAAGGGTACGTGGAAATGGCCAAAATAAACCTGGCCCTGGCCATAGAACAATACAGGTTGGAGTCCGAAGTGGCGCCGGCGTTTGATGAACCTGTGGCGGGGGGCAAGTGATTATGCAAATACGCCGCGGTGAAATTTATTATGCCGATCTAAGCCCGGTGGTGGGTTCAGAGCAGGGGGGGACACGCCCTGTGTTAATTCTGCAAAATGATATCGGCAACCAGTACAGCCCCACCACCATAGTGGCCGCAATTACGTCGCAAATCGCCAAGGCCAAACTACCCACCCATGTAGAGTTACCGGCCGGTCCCGAAGGGCTGGGTAAAAATTCGGTAATTTTATTGGAACAAATACGTACCATAGATAAAAGCCGGCTGCTGGAAAAGGTGGCTTCACTGCAAAACGAAATGATGTTGAAAGTAAATCAGGCTGTGGAAATCAGCCTGGGCTTGGTAGACATTTAGTACGTACATAAAACAGTGTTACATATATAATCGTACATAATTTGGCTTAATAAGCTGTCGCCGCGCTGGCGACAGCTTATTAATATTCGGGCATATCAATAACATAGCAAAAGCCCCCTTACCTATATATTATAAATAAAAAAGGGGGCTACAACTATGCAGCCATTGATTGGTATATCCTGCTGTTATGATAATGTGCCGGGCAGGTTCAATCTGGGCGAAGATTATGTGCTGGCAGTGCGGGCCGCCGGAGGGGTGCCGGTAATATTGCCCCATGCGGGGGATGCCGATATTCCGGAGATTTTGCGTGCCGTTGACGGGGTGCTTCTTTCAGGGGGAGGCGACCTGGACCCCGATTATTTCGGCGAGGAACCGCTGCCGGAAAACGGCTATATCGATCCCCAACGCGACCAGTTTGAGATTCAACTGGCCAGAATGACCATGGCGGCAGAAATACCATTACTGGGCATCTGCCGGGGGATGCAGGTGATGAATGTCGCCACCGGCGGTAAAGTACACCAGGACATCGGCCTGGCGCTGGATAAATATCTCCAGCACCAACAGCAAGCGCCACGCTGGTATCCTACACATGGTATAAATATTACAAAATATAGCACCCTATACAATATTTTAAAAGGAGATAAACTCAGAGTCAATTCATTTCATCATCAAATTATCAGTTTTATTGGCAAAAATTTTACCATATCAGCCACGGCCGGAGATGGCGTGGTAGAAGCTATTGAAAGCGTCAATGGCAGAAATTTTGCCCTGGGTGTGCAATTTCACCCGGAAAATATGTACAGAAAATACCCGATTTTTTTGCAGATATTTGCCGCTTTTGTGCGCGCAGCTGCGCGTTATTTGTCGAGCAAAAAAGGTCGTTTGATACAGGAAAAATGCTAACTATTGTAGAATGCCATTTAGGCTGAATTTACAAAAGTAGATTAATTATTAAGGGAGAGGAAAATGCAGGCGATAGTGGGCGGTAAAGTAATTACTATGCAAGGCGGTTATTATCCAAACGGAACCGTGCTGATGGAAAACGGTAAAATAACCGCCGTGGGAGAAAAAATACCCGTGCCCGACGGGGCGGATGTTTACGACGCCGTGGGTCAAGTGGTCATGCCCGGTTTTATTGATGCTCACACCCACCTGGGCATGCTGGAAGAAGTTTTTCGGGAAGACGGAGACGACCTGAACGAAAACACTGACCCCATCACGCCGCACCTGCGGGCTATTGACGCCATCAACCCCGTGGACCTCGGTTTTCAAGACGCCCTGGCGGGCGGTGTAACCACCGTAGGCACCGGGCCGGGCAGCGCCAACATCCTGGGAGGAGAAATGGTGGCTTTAAAGACTCTGGGTACAGTGGTGGACGATATGGTTATGCAGTACCCAATAGGTTTGAAAGCTGCCCTTGGCGAAAACCCCAAACGCAATTACGGCCAGCGTAAAAAAACGCCGGCCACCAGAATGGCCTCGGCAGCTTTATTACGCGAAACACTTGTACGGGGCATTGAGTATATAAAAAAAATGGAGCGAGCTAATCGAGGAGAAGGAGAATACCCGGAGCGTGACCTGAAATTGGAAGCCGTAACGCGGGTACTGCGCCGGGAAGTTCCACTGCGGGTACACGCGCACCGGGCGGATGATATAATGACGGCCCTGCGCATCGGCGGTGAATTTAATATACGTCTGATTATTGAGCACTGCACCGAGGGACATCTGGTGGCGGATAAGCTGGCCCGGGCCGGGGTACCGGCAGTGGTCGGTCCGGTCATTGTTAACAGGGCCAAGGTGGAATTACAGAATCGAAGCCTGGAAACTGCCGCCGTGCTGGCCGGCCACGGGGTAAACTTTGCCATCATGACCGATCACCCCGTAGTACCTATACAATATTTAAGCATATCCGCCGGACTGGCTGTTCGGGGAGGTCTTTCCGAAGAGCAGGCCCTGCGAGCCATTACCATTGAACCGGCCAGAATACTTGGCCTGGACCATAGAATCGGTAGCATTGCGCCGGGAAAAGACGGGGACATTGTGGTATTGAGCGGGCATCCCTTTGACCTGCGCACCGTAATAAAAAGAGTCTATATTAACGGAACATCTGTTGAATTTTAATATTTTCGGTTACAATTTCAAGTTTTTGATAAATAAATTACGATATAAAAAAGGATTATTCTGTTTTAGATAGAAATAAATATATAATGTGGGAACAAAATACTAATTTGTATAATTTATATATACAAAAGTAGTTCTGTACAAGGAAGGGTGAGCTTAATGCTTAAAAATAACTTGGTGATCTTGGTGGTTGATGATCAACCCGGGGTCCGTTACCTGCTGGACATTGTGATCAAGGAGGCGGGGCATAAAGTATATACCGCCCAAAACGGCCTGGAAGCGGTGGAAAAAGTACGCGCCCTACGGCCCGACCTCGTTTTTATGGACGTTCGGATGCCTCTGATGGGCGGGTTGGAGGCGCTTGCTAAAATTAAGTTGATGTATCCGGAAACAAAAGTGGTGATCATGACCGCATACGGATCGGACGATACCATTGATCAGGCCAGGGCACAAGGAGCCTTGTGTTGCCTGGCCAAACCATTTGATGTTGAGGATATAAAAAACTTTCTAACGGATTTTACCCGGGATTATATTGATAATTGTTGCTGCAAAGCCAACGCAATATAAAAAGAAGGCGGGCATTCAACCCACCTTCTTTTTGTTTTACCAACCCGTTTCAAGCAATAAAATAGCACTGGGGCGTGAAAAGGGTTATAATACCTAATATAAATATTATTGTCGTATCCTTTGGAGGTTTTTTACATTGTTCACGACTCAAACCCGATCAGCAGGTGAAACGCTTGAACTGGGTAAAACAGTGGGTGCTTTGCTTACAGCGGGAGATGTTATTTCTTTAGACGGCGACCTGGGAGCGGGTAAAACCTGCTTTACTACGGGAGTAGCCCGGGGATTGGGGATCACCGGGCGGGTAACCAGTCCAACCTTTACTTTAATTAACGAGTATTACAGCGGCAGATTACCATTATATCATCTGGATGTTTACCGGCTGGGTGCCCCGGAGGAACTGGAAGACCTGGGATATGAAGAGTATTTTTATGATACCGGAGTAACAATGATAGAATGGGCCCAAAAGGTGGAAAATTATTTACCCCCCAAAAGGCTGGACATAATTATTGAAAAATCGCCGGAGTATGAGAACGGTAGGATTTTTAAAATAATTCCGCACGGAAAACGTTACGAAGATTTGCTCAGGGAGTTGATGCGGCGTGTATATTCTGGGTATTGAGGCAGCCACTCCGGTGGCGGCGGTGGCAGTAGTAACCACCGGCAAAATAATGGCCGAGCGGATGGTGAATAACCGGCGCACCCATTCAGTAAACCTGCTGCCAATGATACGTGATGTCATTGCCGACGCCGGATTAAGCAAAGAAGATCTCGGCGGCATCGCCGTATCAGTAGGCCCGGGATCTTTCACCGGCTTGCGCATCGGCATGAGCACCGCCAAAACACTGGCCCAGGTGCTGGGCTTGCCCCTGGCCGGTGTACCGTCGCTGGAAGCGCTGGCTTACCCGCTTTCCGGCCAGACCGGGCTGATATGTCCGGTACTGAACGCCCGGAAAGGCGAGTTATACGCCGCCTTGTTTCTCAACAAAGGCCGAGAGCAAAAAACCCTACTACCGGCCTTTGCTACGGGGGCCGAGAAATTGGCCGGCCTCCTCCTGGCGTACGATCAGGAAGTGACTTTTTTGGGGGACGGGGTACCTGAATACGCGGATTCGTTAAAAGAGTTAATGGGCGGGCGGGCCAGATTTGCTCCGGAATGCGCCTCTTTTCCCAGGGGTGCCGCGGTGGCAGAACTGGGCTTGCGCCGCCTGCAATCCGGGGTAAAAAACGATCCTTTAACGCTGCTGCCCAATTATGTCCGGCAATCGGAAGCAGAGATCAAGTGGCAGGAAAGGTGCCGAAACATTGAATAAAGTACAAACCTTACCGGCGAACATTAAATTTGACCGAATGCAACCCGAGCATCTGGACCAGGTGTTGGTAATAGAAAAGTCTTCATTTCCCACACCCTGGACCAGGCAGGCCTTCGACTATGAAATACAAATCAATGATTTTGCTCACTACATTGTTGCTCTGCAGGATAACCGGGTGGCCGGGTACGCAGGCATGTGGATTATTCTTGATGAAGCCCATATTACCAATGTGGCCGTGCATAAGAAGCACCGGTCCCGCGGGTTGGGCAAGGCACTGATGCTGGAAATGATAAAACGGTCGGTCCTGCTGGGCGCAGAACGTATGACCCTGGAAGTACGCCCTTCCAATACGACGGCGCGTCATCTATATACTAGGTTGGGCTTTGCTGAAAGGGGCCTCCGTAAAAAATATTATACCGACACCGAAGAAGACGCTATTATCATGTGGAAAGACGATTTGGTGGGTATGTTGACCTGTAATAAGTAACTTGGTTATTGCCATAAATAATTTATTATTATAATATTAAAATTAGCAAATAATTTTAAGGAAGGATGTTATAAAAATGTCGAGATTCCTTAAATGGTTGCTGCGTGTAGGCGGCCTTGGCCTTATCGGTGCAGCCGCACTGGGAGGACTGTCCGGTCCTTATCCCATTATACTGGGCATCGCCGGCCTGGTTTTATTTTTTGCCGCAGGACCCACCTGAAGTGATTGTTAGCCGCGGAGCGGCTATTCGGCGGACCGATAAATTACGGACAACACCAAATAAAGCTAGCATTTGATTATCATCACCATGTGTTACAATAAAGCCGGGGTTATCCCCGGTTTTTTATTTTAAACAATGTCACATTAAAAGGGCCGAGTGGGTTATATAAACGAAAGGAAAACGGGGAGGTGGCCGGCCATAATCCCGTCACAAAAGCTAATTGATAAAAACGTACAAGAAACATATCAACAAATATATCACCGTTATTACCCGGTTGTATGCCGCCAGCTTACATACATGCTGGGCAACCGGGCAACGGCGGAGGATCTGGCCCAGGAAACTTTTCTCAAGATGTATAACAATCCGCCGCAGGAATACAAAAACATCGGAGGATGGCTTTCCAGGGTAGCTGCCAATCTGGCATACAATTATCTGCGTAGTGAAAAAAGCCGCCAGCAAAGGGAACAGAAAGTCAACGGCCCAAAAGACGTAACAGCATCTTCAGAGGAAATAGCCCTGCAGCAGGAGGAAAAAAGAATTATCCAGCAAACGCTGGAGTCATTGGCGGAAAGGGATAAGTTGTGTTTACTTATGAAACATTCCGGATATTCGTATGACGAAATAGCCGAAGCAATCAATGTAAAAAAATCTTCAGTAGGCACAATAATCGCCAGGGCTCAAGCCAGGTTCAAAAGGATATACCTGCAACAAAAGGGGGGTGACGCCTGATGTGTTACGATGAAGGCATCCTTCAGGCCTGTATTGATGGCGAGTTGAACAGCAACCAAATGCGGAAAATAACCCTCCATTTAAACCAGTGCGCGGCCTGCCGGAATAAAATGGAAAACTTGCGCGCCAACGATATTTTTGTAAGTAAAAACTTGAGCATCTTTCTGTCGAATGAACCGGATACAGATTACAGTATTGAAACAGCCCCAATTGTAAATAAATCTAACCCCCAACCGGTCAATAAAAAAACATGGAGGTTTAAACAGGTCATGAAATTCAAAAAAATAATCGCCACCGCAGCAGCGGCAGCCGTAATGTTCACCGCTTTTAGCTTTCCGGCGGTGCGCAGCATGGCCGGTGAATTTTTAACCATTTTTCGGATGGAAAAAGTGCAAACCATTTCAGTGAGCACGGAGGACCTGAAGGAACTGGAAAAAGCCCTGCAAGAAGGCGCCAGTAAAGTGGATATTGATAACTTCGGTAGTGCTGAAGTTGTAGGCAAACAGGAATCCGTACCGGTAACCTTGACTGAAGCATCTGCAGCAGTGGATTTTGACGTTAAACTTCCACAGGTCGACGGTTTTGGTAATCCGCAATTACAAAAAATAACCGGCAATACTGTTAATTTAAAACTGGAAGTGCAAAAAGTTAACAGTCTGCTCCAGACACTGGGCAGTACATCATTATTACCCGACAACCTCGACGGCCAACATTTTTCGCTGACCATGCCCACCGCCATAGTGGCCACCTACAAGTCGGGTAATGCCCGGATAATGATTACCCAGGCCCGAAGCCCCGAGCTGAAAACGCCCGCCAACGTGGATGCGCTGGCCATCCGGGATGCCCTTTTAAGTATTCCGGCAATGCCCGATAACCTAAAAAACCAATTATTGGCAATTAATGACTGGCAAAATACTATATTAATTCCCAACATCGACGGCTCATCCAGGGAAGTTACCGTTAACGGAACGCGCGGAGTTTTCGTAGACGCCGGTTCCCGACAGCACAACTCCGCCGGCATGCAGTTCCTGATCTGGCAGCAGGATGGTGTGATATACACTATCTCGGGCGAAAAACTGGACCTGCATTCCGCCCTGGAAATTGCGACACAAATGAAATAAAGGTGGGAATGATTACATGAATTTAGCCATTGAAACTGTAGACCTGACCAAAAAATACGGCTCAAAGGTAGGTTGTGCAGAGATTTGTCTCCGGGTATCCCGGGGGCAAATCTTCGGCTTTTTAGGCCCCAACGGTGCCGGTAAAAGCACTTTGGTAAAAATGCTGGTGGGGCTTCTGTTTCCCATATCAGGGAAAGCAAGTCTGCTTGGGCGCCCGCTGGGCGATCTCAAGGTGCGCAGCAAGATTGTTTTTTTGCCCAAGAACTTCGCTATCATGATTGGCTTACCTGTGAACAATTGCTGGATTTCCACGCCTCTCTGTACGGCATAAGCGGCGCAGAAAGAAAGCGCCGCCTGTCCGCGGTGCTGGAGATGGTGGCCATATTTTGAATTTTTCACCTAATATTTATGCCTTGCATTATTTCAATTTTATGATACAATGTTTTATGTAGCAAATTTAACGGGCGCCTGTAGCTCAGGGGATAGAGCGCCGGCCTCCGGAGCCGGGTGCACAGGTTCGATTCCTGTCAGGCGCACCAAAACCGGATTTAACCTGAAAACCCTTAAGCCTTTGATACACAAAGGTTTAAGGGTTTTCAAATTTTATTCCGGCAATAATGACCCCAAATACCCCGAAATACCCCGCACAAAAAGGGGATGGGCGACGGTAAGCTATTTATCATCAATAATGCAAGAATTAAAACGCCGTACCCCAGTCCCGAACAGGAATTTGTCCAAATACTGCTTTTAATATAGTTCCTCATAAAATTAGTTTTTCCTAATAAATTATATACTTTTTGTTTAGTGTTTTAGCTTGTGTTGATGCCAAACTAGCTTTATTAATTAGATTCTCAATAACTTTATATTGGTTATTATAATCTCTGGCATATTTTCTATGTCCACCGCAGATTCCCGCTGAGACAGTAACAGGCACGCCGACTTTAGAGGTATGGAAGGCGATCTTATCTATAATCTTAGCGGCCAGTTGCTTAGCAGCGCTTATTTTGTTGAGAGTAACGACAACAAATTCGTCACCACCGTATCTGCAGATAAAATCACATTCATCATCTGTATATTCATGTAATACCTTTGAAATCTCTTTTAGACAGCTGTCACCGTAAACGTGTCCAAATTTTTTATTTATTTTCCCGAAATTATTAACGTCAAATAGAATTACACAAATTTCATGTCCTTCAGTTAGTAATCTTGTGGCAACTTGGTATATGTAAGCTGAGTTGTATATATCCGTTAAAGGATCATACATTTGCCCCATCTTTTTTTGTATCTGAGTCTTGGTTATTATCCCTATGACTGTACTATTTTTC
The DNA here is from genome assembly GCF_900115975.1 of Desulfoscipio geothermicus DSM 3669. Taxonomy (GTDB): domain Bacteria; phylum Bacillota; class Desulfotomaculia; order Desulfotomaculales; family Desulfallaceae; genus Desulfoscipio; species Desulfoscipio geothermicus. Next base: position 61,791 of record NZ_FOYM01000014.1, on the reverse strand, counting down.
ACTACAGGCAATCGTTCAACCCGGTGTTTATCCATTACCATAGCCACATCCCAAACTGTATCGCTTGGCGCGCATGAAAAAACTCTTTTAGTCATTGCGTCGGCTACAAGCCGATTGGGGTGGCTAAGGCGTATATCTCTGGATGTAATAATACCTACCAGGTTACCGTTTTCAATAACAGGTAAACCGCCCAATTGATTTTTTCGCATATATTCCGCAGCATAAAAAACGCTTTTTTCAGGGTCAATTGAGATAACAGGACTTGTCATTATATCTTTTGCTTGAAACATTTAAACATCAACTTCTTTATATATAGAAATTGTAATTTCCAACGTGGCTTTAATTATGGATTTATCATTTACCAGTTTAATGCCTTCCTCAAGTATAGTATTAATTAAGGTATCTCGTGACATCCAATTAAAGAGTGAGCTTTTGACAGCCATGGCTTCTATCTGGCTGTTTTCCACGGGAATAACTTCATATTGACCGGGAGCGAGGGCGTCAACCATTCTGCGAACGGCCTCGGGTCCTATGGGTGCTCGTTTACCGATCAACAAAACGTCTTGCATAGGAGGAAGATCGAAGTCAGAAAAACGCATTTGTATATTGGCTTTTCTATTGCCACTTTTTTTATCGTTTGTATCCACCTAAAAGACCTCTTTCTAAGGCAATTTAATATAAATTGGTAATTAGCTGATCAATGAATTTGCCAGTAGACGTTTCATATGGTCTTTTTGTTAAATCTAAAATGCATGATTCAAATAACACAACTAAATTTGGGTCAAATTGTGTACCTTTATTGATATTTAACTGTTTAAGGGCACTTGTTAGAGTTTTTGGTTTCTGATAGGGACGGTAACTTGTCATAGCATCAAATGCATCGGCAAGAGTCACTATGCTTGCTAATTTAGGGATATTTTCCCCTGCAAGACCTTCATAACCTTTTCCATCCCAACGCTCATGGTGATAAAGAATAATCGGAAGAATTTCGTTGCTTTCTTTAAAGTATTCAAGCATTTTTACACCCAAAATTGTGTGTTGTTTAACTATTAAAAATTCATTATACGTTAATTTGCCAGGTTTATTCAGTATACTTTCATCTATACAGCTCTTCCCTATATCATGAAGTAAAGCACCAATAATAAGCGTTCTTTTTTGCTCATAAGCGTAACCGGCATAATCTGCTAATTTTAAAGATAGATAACATACATTTAAAGAATGTTGACGTAAATCATGAGGAAATCCGGCTAGAATGGTTTGTATCACATCTATATTTAACTTCAATTTAATATTCCCTCCAAAAGATGAAAAAGGCATATTAATCGCAAAAGGAGGGGAAATGTAACACAAAGCATAATAAACTGTTCCCCTGCAGCTTGGCTGTCATAGCCCACATTGATTGGACGTTAGACCCGTAGCTTTGTGCCCTACTCTTTCGAGATAGTTTACCATTTGTGAAACAGATTCATAAAATCCTTAAATATTATATAACTATCAGTTGTTAAATTTCAATAAAAATAAACTATTAGGATGCATTATGTCAAAATATCGTAATAAAACTAATACTTTAACAAAAATATGGCGAAACTTAAACTATGAAAATTATTGTCGGGAAAAACATAAAACATTTTAGGATTCTGAGGGGTTTCTCCCAAAAAGAAGCGGCTTTGCTTGCCGGCATTACTTCATCATATTGGGGTTATCTAGAAAGGGGAAAGAAAAATCCTTCTATAGAGCTTATTGAAAAGATTGCGGATGTTCTTGGTATAGAGGTTCATTTATTATTTATTGACTCACAAAATAAAAAATTGCCTGCTGAATTAATGCAATCGCTTTATATAATAAAAGGCATGGAAGCAAAACACCTTCAATTTATTTCAACAATTTTAAAAGCATATATTAAAATTCATAAAAATTAGGTTTCTTTATTAAATAATTTCCCGATTGGCATTGGCCGGCGTACAAGGACCGCTATAGCCGCAGGTGACCCCGTCCGCGCGCGACATATTGCGGAATTCACCCCCGAGGGAGGCACGGTGGCGGCAACATGACCGGCAATGATATAGCCGGCATGATCGAGCAAGAAGCTGACGCGGTGCGTGGAGATATGCGGCAGCAGGCGGAGAAAATGCCCCTCGTTCCGCCGGGTGCCAGCCCTGCCTGGTTACTTAGTGCGCATCGACAAAGCACATGCCTGAGCGACTACGGAAGCTGCCCAAAACGGTAGTAGTTTCATCTGGTATTAAAAGTGGGGTAGGCAAGTCAACTGCTTCGGTGGCTATGGCGTGCGCCGCTGCCACGCAGGCCGATGTCGGAGTCAGTGTAGCGCTGGCCTATTTCAACGAATCGGGCAACGTAACCGTGCGAGGAGAAGGGGAAGTGACGCAGCACGACCTAGTGGCGGACGCCCTGCGCATGGTTCCGAAGAGGATCGTATTGGGCGAGTGCCGGGAAGGTGAAGCGTTTGACATGATGCAGGCCATGAACACCAGCCACGACGGTTCGCCTGCAACCGGGCATATCAATATGCACACGAGATGCTAAACAACAGACTGGTTAAAAAAAGCGGGCGTATAATCAGTATTTCGTAAACTGACAAATGTAATGATAGCTGGCAAAACCATGCCAGTTATTTTTAAATGGTGGTTGATTAAATGTTTGATCTCTAGTCTCTCATGAAATATCAATAATTTTAATAGTAGTCCCGCTGATTCAAGTATGACAACGTTTTTATAGTTTTAAAGACTATATTTACATGCTCGCCTAAGAATTTCTTTGGTCTTTCCAAAATATAATTACTTTTCAATGCTTGTTAAATTTTTGTACTATGTTGATATGGTTGATAGTTTTGCTGGCATTCCATTTCATATAGTTTACTAAATTTCGCCAGGTGAACTTCCTCATCACTAATTATTTTGATCAAGTATTTATTTACTTTATCGTACGGTGAGATTTTTATGATGTTTGAGTATTCAATACCCGCGTTTCTTTCGCCATCAATTGCTATAGCAATGCCTTCGCAATAATTACTAAAGACTGGAGGTGTAATCTGTTGGGTTGCTTCCATTGGTGTTGTTCCTGTTAGTTCTTCCAGTAATTCCGTAAGTTCTCGGGCATGGTCCAACTCGTCTTTTCGTGCTTCGGCAAATGCTTCAACACCCGCGTAAGTTCGTGATATGTCACGCATTTTTGCATAAAAAACGGCAGTGGCACGTTCGTCCAGCAAGGTGGTTTTTAGCCCTTTAACTACCTTGTAATATGCATCCATAACCAAACCTCCCAAATATAAAGATTACTAACATAATATTCCATGCATTAGACTATGTGAACATTTTATTGCGAATTAAAATACGTTAATTTTGGCTAAGGTTATCCACTTGGAAGAAGATTTGAGTACTAAATTAGTTATTGTGAAGGGCCATAACCAAAAGGGTAATAGAAAATTGCAGTTCATGATCAGAAGGTTAAAGAAATGCTGCAGTCTACGGAGATAAAACGCAGGATTGAAAAAATATCAATTCTGCGCAGTCTGTTAATAATACGTAATAATAGTTAACTTAACTTCTTTTGTCACACATAGGCGGGACATATAACCAGCCCTTTGATTTGCCGAAGGAGGTAAGTTTATCATATAAATTGATTTCTGTTTCTAGCATTTTTATAAACATACTTTTTAAATGATTTTTTTCGACCGCTAATATACTTTTTGTTTGCTGAATAACAAAATTTTGTATCCCCCAATAAATAATACGAAACATTATTTCATCTCGTAATATTTCAGTATTAGTAGGAGTGTTTGCTGACTTTGGTGGTCTTGGGGGTACAGAAATATCAAAATAATTCATTTGTTTTTCGATAAGCTCTATTTCATTATTGAGGATTTTTAATCCCATAGTTAATATGGCTTTAAAATCATTATCGTGGGCGAAGTTCTGAAAAATTTGTGTTATTTCTAAAGTATCATATCTCTGAGCAAGATGTTGCCATAAGCAAAATACTTCCCCGCAATGAGGTTTTTCTTTTGTATTCTTACAAAATGAATTTATAAATTGCATTATATAACAACACTCCTGTAATTAGTTCATTAAATTTTCATTTATAATTAGTATTTAACCATTGACTAAAATTTATTCAAAGTATCCAGCTGCTGCACACTCCAAAGATACTACGTAACAAAATGCCCGTTCCCTTTTTAGCTAGGTATAAGGCATATCTCAAAGAGGAATTGAAGATAAACCGTCAAATAACTTAAAAGCCGTAGTACAGGGCGGGGAATATCGGTTTGCCAGCGGAATATGGGCGCCCTGTTTGGGAAATTTTATCTTGTAGGCATTACTTAAGGGATTTTTTTGTTATATTTGCATATATACCTTATTACGGGGAGGGAAATACAGTGGAAAAAACCACGATTAAAGAATTATACATACGCAAGGAGAACTACCTGAATAAGAAAATAAAAGTGAACGGCTGGGTGCGGACGGTCAGGGCATCCAAGAACTTCGGGTTTATTGAACTAAACGACGGCACGTATTTCGCAAACCTGCAGGTTGTGTACGATGAAAACCTGGCCAACTTCAAAGAGGTATCCAAGCTGGTTACGGGGTCGGCCATCCGGGTGACGGGGGAACTGGTAGAATCTCCCGGCGCCAAACAACCTTTTGAATTGAAAGCGGAAAGCTTAGAAATAGAGGGACATTCGGCGCCGGATTACCCGCTGCAGAAAAAGAGGCATACCTTTGAGTTCCTGCGCACCATCGCCCACCTGCGCCCCCGGACCAACACTTTTTCCGCAGTGTTCAGGGTACGGTCGACAGCAGCTTACGCCATTCACAAGTTCTTTCAGGAAAGGGGTTTTGTCTATGTGCACACACCCATCATCACCGGCAGCGACGCCGAGGGTGCCGGTGAAATGTTCCGGGTGACCACCCTGGGTTTTGACAAAATGCCGCGTGACGACAGGGGAAATGTGGATTTCACCAGGGATTTCTTCGGTAAGGAGACCAACCTTACCGTCAGCGGCCAGTTGGAGGCCGAAGCCTATGCCCTGGCTTTCGGGAATGTTTATACTTTCGGTCCCACCTTCCGGGCTGAGAATTCCAACACGCCCCGCCATGCCGCCGAGTTCTGGATGATTGAGCCTGAAATGGCCTTTGCCGACCTGCAGGACGATATGGACTTGGCAGAGGATATGCTGAAATACATTATCAGTTACGTGCTGAAAAACGCTCCCCTGGAGATGCAGTTCTTCAATAGCTTCATCGACAAGGGACTACTGGAACGGCTGGAGAACGTGGTTAATGCGGATTTCGGCCATATTACCTATACCGAGGCCATCGAGATCCTCAAAAATTCCGGAGAGCAGTTCGAATACCCCGTTGAATGGGGTCATGACCTGCAGACCGAGCACGAGCGTTACATCACCGAAAAGCATTTTAAAAAGCCGGTATTCGTGACCGATTACCCCAAGGAAATCAAGGCCTTTTACATGCGCATGAATGACGATGGCAAGACCGTGGCGGCCATGGACCTGCTGGCCCCGGGGGTGGGTGAAATTATCGGCGGCAGCCAGAGGGAGGAGCGGCTGGAGCACCTGGGAAAAAGGATGGATGAGCAGGGGCTGAACAAGGAGGAGTACTGGTGGTACCTGGACCTGCGCAAGTACGGGGGCACCAGGCACGCCGGCTTCGGCCTGGGGTTCGAGCGGCTGATCATGTACCTGACGGGAATGACCAACATACGGGATGTAATTTGCTTCCCCCGGACGCCCAAGAACGCAGAGTTTTAATCTATTTAAACTTTAACACATCCAGATAATAGAATAATATTAATAGATGCTATAAATATTAATCAACTGGCCGGGGGTAAAAATCTCCCCGGCCTTTACTGCTTTTCCTTGATGCAGCTTCCTTTTTGACATATAATTACAGTATCTAATTTAGCTATTATAGCTATTACTGAGGTCAGGACAAAAGATGCATCCCCCTGGTTGCCCCCTATGATATTACACTCAAGAGAAACCAGGAGAATATTAATGTTGTATAGCCTGATATCATGGTTATCTGCGACCTTGAGGAAAAACTGGCTGAAGACAAAAACATCAGCAGCAATATCACTTACAGAAAACCTGAAGTCGTGCAATCCTACATTTTTGAAGGACTATCCACGGAGCTTAACAGAATCTTTAAGTGAGCGTTCACATTCTTGCCAGCATGCCGCCTTCTCCGCTGGTAAACCTATCGCTTAGTCCCCAGACATTAGACGCTTGTAGCTTACACATAAATAGTAAGTTGTATAATAAAATAGTCGAGATTTGTTGAAAAATGTCCAGTAGCTCTTGGTTTTTTTACACAAGGAAAGTATACCTGGCCCACATTAGAAGTTAGAGGTTGGATTAGGAATAAACTAACATGAGCCGCAGCTTACTGTTTAAATCAGTTCCCTTTGCCCGCGCTTTTTTTATACTTTAATCCGAAAATAGCCGATGCTATTTCATTCTCGTGGGAAAACGAACCCAACCTCAGAAACTCCAAAATGGAGGAAATTGTCAAGAAGGCCATGAGCTATAAACCAAAGGTATCCTGGTCTGCTCCCCATATCAATCCGGGCAAACCGGCCCCTAAAAAAAGTTGATCGGACCACTCATGCTGAAGTGAACGCGAATAACACCGTGTTTAAACTGCCCCTTCAATGAATATCAACCGAAAAACAACATTATAAAAGTTGGGGAGGTCAGATAGCTTAATCCTTTTAACCCATAACGCCGGTGAGTATCTGGCCTGGCCGGAAAACCCCTCCGCCTTCGTGGTCATTTTTGAGGAAGCCGGCCTGAACTGGACCCTATGCAGCAGTGATTTTATCGGCTATGACAACGTCAACTACGGTCTTTTTTATGACGACGCCCAAGCGCGGAAAATCGGCCTGGCCCAGATGAAGGCAGCCAAGGAACTGGGGGTAAGAAGGATTATCGTGGGCGAGTGCGGTCACGCCCATAAAGCCATCGCCTTGGCCATCGACCGGGCCATTACCGGCGAAGACAACATTCCCAGGGAGAGTTTCCTACCTTTGTTGTGGGATTTGATTGAAAAGAAGGCCTTGAAGCTGGATCCTATGCGGAACAACTTTCCGGTGACCCTGCATGACCCCTGCAATATAGGCAGGATGATGGGCATTATCCAGCCCCAGCGAAAAATCATTAAGGCCATTTGCCCCCAGTTCAGGGAAATGACTCCCCACGGGGCCCAAAACTACTGCTGCGGAGGCGGCAGCGGCTTTGCCATCATCAAGTCCCATAACTTCCCTGAATTCAGGAACAAGATTGCCAGCAGGATGAAGTTCAAGCAGATCCTGGAGGCATTCCAGGATACCATCGAAAGCCCCGATATTCCTAAATACGTGACCGCTCCCTGCTCAAACTGCAAGGGCGCCATCAGAGATATCCTGGAGTATTACGGGGCTACTGAAAAATACAACATCCAGTACGGCGGCCTTGTGGAACTTGTGGTTAACGCCATGGTACAGTTTGACCGGCCTTTCCTGGAGTTTTTGGATGAAGACGCTTTTATATAAAAACAACACTGAAACCTATTATATTTACAGCAAACTTTAGTTCATCGATTGATTACCCCGAGTTTTTGAAAGGCCTGGCCCAAGTGCACCGCGTTTGGGCGAGCCTTTTAATCCAACTTTTACAAAATAATCCTCAAGGAATATATACGGTAATTTTAGTACCTTTGTCTGGTTCGCTTTCAGCAGAAATTGTTCCGTTGTGGCTCTGAACAATTTGCCTGGCGATTGAAAGTCCGAGCCCGGTGCCGCCCGTGGCTTTGCTCCTTGATTCATCCCCCCTGAAGTATCTGGTCAACAGCATCTCCCGTTTTTTTATCTTCAGACCTTCTATGTCAATAGTGTAATTTAAGAATTTTTGGTTAAACAGTACAAATATTCGACAACTTTGAAAAACGGACATGGCCCGTTTCGCCCGGCAATAATAACCCCCAAGTCTGACTCCATTGAAAATAGATTAATCAGACCACTTGGGCTGTCTTTTTTTCAAAAACGCGCTGATACCCTCACGGGCATCTTTGGTGGTGCTGTTTAAAGTAATAACTTCGCTGGCATAGTTCAGGGCCTGAAAGTCTTCCATATTGATTTGTTGGTAAAAAGCCCTTTTGCCCACGGCAATAGCGGACGCGCTGTACCCGGCAATTGTGGCGGCCATATTTTGAGTGACTTCTTCCAATTCCCCGGACGCTACCACTTTGTTGACCAACCCATATAGCAAAGCGTCCCGGGCAGACATAAAATCACCGGTTAAAAGCATTTCCATGGCTTTTTTGCGCCCGATATTTCTACTTAAGAAAACAGCCGGTGTACTGCAAAAAAGGCCGATTTTAACGCCCGGCGTGCCAAACAAGGCATCTTCGGACGCCACAGCCAAATCACACGCGGCCACAAGCTGACAACCTGCTGCGGTGGCCACTCCGTGTACCTGGGCGATTACCGGTTGGGGCATTTCCCTGATGACACGCATGGTGTAATAACAAGTTTGGAAAAGCTGTAATAGCTCCTGTGGTTCACATTCGTATACTTCTTTGAGATCGTGTCCGGCGGAAAATACTTTTCCTATCCCCTTTACAATTATCACATTTACTTTTTTCTCCGTACCTATCTCAGTTAATAGTTCAGCCAATTCTTCAAGCAATCCCCTGGAAAGAGCATTGCGTTTTTCCGGTCGGTTAAGGCTGACAATGCCAATCTTATTATTTTGTTCATACAAAAGATAATTCAAATTCATTACATTTAACCAGCCTGCATATCTAAATAATCTAAATAGTTAGACATTTAACGGCAAGCCGGAGCTCCACCTCCTCTAAATTCTTCATTAAAAGTAATAATTATATGCCGCTAAAAATAGTTCCTGCTTATAAACTCCAATATTAAAAAATTAATAATTGAAAATTATAGGCATAATGATAGAATTATTACCGCATCACTTTAAAAATAGGGGAACTTATTTGTCGGATGCCCAGAATCATAAAATCAATACACAATTTAGTTTTCTTGAAAATATTATTGACATATAACAACAACAATTTTATAATAGTTATAAATAAATAGCACTTAAGATTTAATAAGGTTAAAAATCGGGAGAAGGTAAATTATGATCAACATACTCAAGAAGCTCGGCTTGCGGGCCACACCACAGCGCATGGCCATTTTGGAGTTTCTCTCAGGGAATACCGCCCATCCATCAGTCGAGGAAATCTACCGTAAACTGAAACCTGATTATCCTTCTTTGTCTCCCGCTACCGTCTATAACACTCTGGAGGCCCTTGCCGGAGCAGGCGAAATACAGGAGATTACCATTGACCCACAGCGACGCCGTTTCGATCCGAATCCAGCACCCCACTGCCATTTCCTCTGCAAAAAGTGCCGGCGGGTATACGACCTGGATATTGCCCTGGATTCATTAACTATACCGGAACGGCTGGAAGATTTTAAAATCCAGGATCTTTCCCTGTATCTATATGGGGAGTGCCCCCATTGTGCAAATAATTAAAGTAAATAAATGAGGAGGAGAAATATCATGTCACAAAAGACCCAGGAAAATTTAATGGCTGCTTTCGCCGGCGAATCCCAGGCTAACCGAAAGTACCTGGCCTTTGCTCAAAAGGCTGACAAGGAAGGTAAGGCAAAAACAGCCCGCCTGTTCAGAGCGGTGGCCGAGGCTGAAACCATTCATGCCTTGAAACACTTGGAAACGGCCAGCAAGGTGGGCTCCACCATGGATAATGTCAAAGAGGCCATTGAAGGCGAAACCTATGAATTCAGCAACATGTATCCCGAGTTTATTGAAAAAGCCAAGGAAGAAGGAGAGGCCAAAGCCACCAAGAGTTTCGAGCTGGCCAATGAGGCCGAAAAAGTGCATGCTGATTTATACAAAAAGGCGCTTGCAGCGCTCGAAGCCGGTGGTGATATGCAGGCCGAATCTTTCCACCTGTGTCCGGTATGCGGTTACGTGGCCCTGGACCAGGCGCCGGAACGCTGTCCCATCTGCAACGCCCCGGCCAAAACCTTTAAACCTTATTAATAAATCGTATATACAAGGCCTTTCACTTTTGGCGAAAGGCTTTGTTATTTGTTTTAACTTGTAGTGTAGAATAAACGAATTCCTATTACAATAAATAAAATAACCGGAAAGGGAAAACTATACCAGTATGCAAATATTAGTTGTCACAGCCGCCGTCATCAAGCATAACGGAAAAATATTGATTTCCCAGCGTAATGAAAACACCCACCAGGCTTTAAAATGGGAATTTCCCGGAGGCAAATTGGAGCCCGGCGAATCCCCCGAACAATGCCTGTTCAGAGAGATAAAAGAAGAACTGGGCCTATCGGTCATAGTGGAAGACATTTTCGACGTGGTTTCCCACATTTATGACAACCGGCAAATCATTTTGCTATGTTACTTATGCAAGGTAGCCGGTGGAGCGGCCCGGGCCCTGGATTGCCGCGCTTTCCGGTGGGTGGAAGTTGATGAATTGGCCCGGTATGATTTCGCTGCGGCGGACCGGGTTATTGTACGCAAGCTGCAGGATTGCCGGTTACCAAGCTAGTTGGTAATCACCATATTTTATGTTTGGAATATTTTACCTGAAATATTTTGGCCAAATTCTAATTATTCCCAAATTCGAGCGGAGGTATATAGTTTATGGAGTTAAATGAAGTAATCAGAAAACGCAGGAGTATCCGCAAGTTCAAACCCGACCCGGTGCCCGATGATTACATCCGCGAAATTCTGGAGGCGGCCAGGCTGGCCCCGTCGGGCACCAATTTGCAGCCCTGGCGGTTCGTGGTAGTCAAGAGCGTGGAAAAACGCCGGGAACTGGCCCATTATACTCTAAAATTCGTCACTAATGCCCCGGTGGTTATTGCCTGCTGCACCGACCTGACCGCCTACAAACAAACGCCCCAGCGCATCAAAGAGCTGGCGGAGGCCGGAGCGTTTGCCGGCACGGACCTTGAAACCGCGGGTACGGAAGAGTACATGAAACGGCGCCGGGAAATGGATGAACATGCGCTCCGGGCCTATGCCTCGCTGAATACTGCTATAGGCATTGAGCATTTAATTTTACGAGCCACAGACCTGGGTCTGGGAACCTGCTGGATCATGATGTTCCAACAAAAAGGCGTCAAGGAGGTCCTCGGACTGGAGGAAGACATGGTAGTGGTAGCCCTGGTGCCGGTGGGTTACCCGGATCAAGACCCGCCGGCCAGACCCAGGCTGCCCATAGAGCAATTACTGATCAAGGAAGTTTGATATTTTTTTCACATAATTATTAATAAATTTTTAGATTATATTCAGGGCCTTTTCAGCTTGTTCTGCCATTATTTAAGCCATGAAAGATTAGAATGAGGAGGCTAAAAATAATGGCAAAGGACAAGTATGTCAAAACTCTGGTAATCGGCATCGTAGCCGCGCTGGTATTGGAAGCAGCCCTGCTCGGCGGAGTATTTGTTTTTTTACCCCAGGATCATTTCAACCCGGCGGAGGCCACTGTAAAACAAGTGGTCGGCACCGCGGCATCGCCTTTGGGAACCGACATTATCGCCGATACCGTGGCCAGAACCAGCCCGGCGGTGGTTAAAATTGAAACCATTCAGGAAAGCAACGCCCCAATAGATCCCTTTTTTAATGACCCGTTTTTCCGCCAGTTTTTCGGCACCCCGTATTTCCGGGTGGAACCCGATGTTCGCAAAGGACTTGGTTCCGGTTTTATCATCAGCAAGGACGGCTATATATTAACCAACGCGCACGTGGTGGACGGAGCTACAGAAATCAATGTTTACCTGTCCAACAAGGAAAAAGCCCTGACCGCAAAAATAATCGGTTCTGACGCCGAACTGGACCTGGCAGTTCTTAAAGTGAAGGCTGGTGGTGAACTACCCCACCTGACGCTGGGGGATTCTGACGCGGCCAGGGTAGGCGAATGGGTAATTGCCATAGGCAACCCCTACGGACTCGACCATACCGTAACCACGGGCGTAATTAGCGCCAAGGGCCGCCCGGTACAGGTGGAAAACCGACACTTCAAAAACCTGTTGCAAACCGACGCTTCCATTAATCCCGGCAACAGCGGGGGACCACTGCTTAACCTTGCCGGCCAGGTCATCGGCATCAATACAGCTGTAAATGCCAGTGCCCAGGGAATTGGTTTCGCTATTCCGGCCAATACCGTTAAAGCTGTAATGGATACATTAATCGAGAAAGGCAAAATCTCCCGCCCCCACATGGGCGTGTATATACAGACTCTAACCCCTGAACTGGCGCAAAACCTGAACCTGCAAGCCGATCACGGGGCCATTATTGCCGGGGTAATACCCGGTTCGCCTGCCGATAAGGTGGGATTGCAGCAGGGTGATGTAATACTGCAAATCAACCGGCAAGCAGTTAATGAAGCCGGTGATGTAACAGATTTTATAAAGAAAAGCAAAGTGGGAGATAAGGTAGTTTTACTGGTGGAAAGAAACGGCTCTAGGAATTATGTTTCCCTGACTCTGGCCGAAAAATAAATTAAGTAAGCCGCCTCTGCAGGCGGCTCTTTTTATACTTTTTGGCAAATAGGATTTATTAAGAACGCTATAGAAATTATTTAGGTAAGGAAAAAAGAGTATAGGGGTTGGCAAATTTGCGCATTTTGGTTATTGACGATGATGAAAAAATCACCACTTTGATGCAAAGGGTTTTAAAATTTGAAGGCCATGAAACGCATTTTTCCTTTAATGGAAGAGACGGGCTGCGGGAAATGGAACATTTTCAGCCCGACCTGGTTATTCTGGACATAATGATGCCGGGTATGGACGGGTGGGAAGTCTGCCGGCGGCTCAGGTTGCAAAGTGATGTGCCGATCCTCATGCTTACGGCCCGGGATGAAGTGGCCGACCGGGTTCGGGGATTGGATGCCGGAGCCGACGATTACCTGGTCAAACCCTTCGCGTTGGAAGAATTACTGGCCCGGGTCAGGGCGCTGTCAAGGCGCGCCCGTCGAACCCGGGAGGCTAATAATCAACTACTAAGCTTTGCTGATTTAACCCTGGACTTGCAAAAAAGGGAAGCGTACCGGGGTGACAGCGTGGTACAGCTAACGACAAGGGAATTTGAACTGTTAAAGCTGTTTATGCAGCACCCCCGCCAGGTTTTGTCCAGGGATTTAATCATGGAACGGGTTTGGGGCTACGACTTTTCCGGCGAATCCAATGTACTGGAAGTTTATATAGGCAACTTGAGACAGAAACTTGAAGACGGTGGACGTAAAAGGTTGATTCATACCGTGCGGGGTGTGGGGTACACCCTGAGGGAGTGATCACATGCATCTGCGAATGAAGCTCACCCTGCTCTACACCGGCGTACTGAGCCTGGTCTTGGTCGTATTAACTACAGTGCTATACTTGGCCACAGCCCATACACTATACAAGGAAGTGGACGAAGGCATTGCAGCCAGGGCTGCGTCGGTTATCAAGTCCATCAGAATAGAAGGCGCCCCGCTGCCGCTACGGGAGATAATTCTACCGGATGTGGACGTCTTTGCCTCCCCTGACACCTATTTGCAGGCGGTGGATGTACGGGGCCGGGTGGTAGCCCGCTCCGATAATCTTGGCGGGCAGTACCTCCCTCTTGGCGAATACACCCTGCAATCCGCCCTCCGGGGAGATAAATTTTATGAAACCGTGCTGGCCGGCGGACAGGAAATAAGGGTTTATAACGTACCTCTGGTGGTGGAAGGCCGGTTGGTGGGCCTGCTGCAAGTAGGGCGGGCACTATCAACAATACACGCGCTGCTGGGCCGGATGCGTTTTTTTATTGCTCTGGTGGGTACGGCGGCGGTGCTGCTGGCCGGTTTGCTGGGCTGGTTTTTGGCCCGGACCGTGCTCAGTCCTTTGGAACGGGTCACGCAAACCGCCTCATCTATTGAAAACGGCAGTGACCTTAGCAGGCGCATAGACTATGCTGGCCCGGCTGACGAACTGGGACGGCTGGTTTACACTTTGAACGCCATGTTCGAGCGGCTGGAGATAATGTATCACCGCCTGGAGGAAAGCTACGAACTACAGCGCCGGTTTGTTTCCGACGCCTCGCACGAACTGCGCACGCCGCTCACTTCTATCCGCGGCAATGCCGAACTATTGCTTAAAATAGAAAGGGCCGACCCGTCCCTGGTCCGGGAAGCGCTTAACGATATTGTCAGCGAAGCCCGCCGCCTGACGCGCTTGGTGCAGGACCTGCTGGCGCTGGCCCGGGCCGATGCCGGTTTTAACCTGGAAAAAAAATCTATCCCCCTGGCGGACATTTTAAAGGAAGTGGAGCGCAAAGCCCAATTTTTGGCCGGTGACAAAGAATTTTCCTTTGCAAACCATTGTCCAGCGGAAACACTCATCATGGTAAACAGCGATTACTTCAGCCAGCTGTTATTTATTTTGTTAGATAACGCCTTTAAATACTCACCGCCCGGTAGTTCTGTCAACCTGACAGCCCAAGACTTACCCAACGGGTTTGTGGAAATAGCGGTGACAGACCGGGGGCCCGGTTTGGCGCCGGGTGAAGAAAACCGTATTTTCGACCGGTTTTACCGTGGTGAAGGTGTCCGAGGCCGGGAGGGTTCCGGTTTGGGGCTGGCAATTGCCCGCTGGATCGTGGAGCAGCATAACGGAACCATTCACGCCGCCAATAGGCCCGGAGGGGGAAGTAAATTCACAATAAGGTTGCCTGTTATCAAAAATATCACTTAATTTACAGGTATACCATTTTTCCAATTTTTTTTGTAATGATTAACTTAAATTAAGAGAAAAATATAATACTACGTTAAATTTCATCCAAGAGGAGGATAATATGAAAGCTACCGGAATTGTCAGAAGGATAGATGATTTAGGCCGTGTCGTCATACCCAAGGAAATTAGGCGTACGATGCGAATCCGTGACGGGGAACCACTGGAAATATATGTAGACAGGGAAGGAGAAGTGATCTTAAAAAAGTACGCTCCCATCAACGACTTAACGGAACATGCCAAGGGATATGCCGATTCCCTGCATGAAGCACTGGGTCATGTAGTATGTATTACCGACAGGGATGAAATCATTGCCGTTTCAGGTGGTTTCAAGAAAGACTTGCTGAAAAAGCCCATAGGCAATATGCTGGAAGACATTATAAACAGCCGGCAAACTAAAATGCTGGAGGAAGATCACAGCTTCACGACCGATGAACGGGTAGTGTTAAAAAGCAGTGTTGTTTCACCCATCATCGCTAACGGAGAACCCATTGGCGCCGTTATCATCACCTCCAGCAAAGAAGGCCAGATAGGAAATTTGGAAAACAAACTGGCCGAAACGGCCGCCTCATTTTTAGCCAAACAAATGGAAAGATAAAAAAACGGTACAGGTACTTCCCACCTTAATTATTATTTATAATGAAACATATATTTATTCCTCCAACACATATTTTTTAACCCGGCCAACAAGCCGGGTTAATCTGTTTTATATACAAGTTAATAGAGTTAAAAAACTTTCTTCTGCCGCATGTATTCCTCCACATGCATTAACGTTTCGCCGAAACGCTGATAATGAACAACTTCCCGTTCCCGCAGAAAACGCAATACATCCTTGACACAGGGGTCATCGGTAAGGTGGATTAAATTCTCATAAACCGCCCGGGCCTTTTGTTCTGCGGCCAGGTTTTCATGCAGGTCGGCCACCGGGTCGCCGGTGGCCGAAACATAGGCCGCCACCCAGGGCACCCCGGCCGCATTCACCCAGTACAGGGACCGGTCATGATCCGCATAGTGGCTGCCCAAGTCCGCAGCTTTAATGGCCTCAATGGATACCCCTTCCAACAGTTTGTAAACCAACGATGCCACCACTTCCATATGGGCCAGCTCTTCGGTGCCGATATCCGTCAACACCCCCTTAGCCTTGCCGGTAGGCATGGTATAACGCATATTCAAGTACCGGAGGGCGGCGGATAATTCCCCTTCCGGCCCGCCGGACTTATGATTTTTCAGCCCTTATAAACCAAGTATTTACTGGATTTTTTCTAAATGACAGCTACACAAAAATTATTTCCCCCCAGCTAATCAAGCATGGTTTTTTTTTATGAATAACCAAACTGGCCTACCCAAAATGCAAGGAGGGATTATATGAATGATATTAATGTCGTCAAGCAAAAAATTGAAGACTTGCGCAAGGAACTAAACAAATTATCGCTACCTCATACAAGTAATAAAGCACTCAGATTAAGCCAAGAATTGGATTTTTACATCGTTGCTTTTCAAAAAGCATTTTACCAGAAAAATAGAAATTAGTTAACCTGGTTCCGAGAGGAAAGGTTATAAAAGGAGTTGATTGGTTTGAAAACTACTTATATTGAGGGCACGTTAGAGGTCAAGAAAACCGCCGGCGGATGGCGGCATTATATATTGCTTGGTGATGGCAGTCATTACGATTTGCACTGCGGCTCTTCACTTGAAGTCCAACTGGGTGAATGGGTGCCGGATAACGAAGGGGAGCATTTTGAAGCTAGGAACTGGCTGGCCGGCAGGTATGAAGCCAACCTAAGTTCTGATAACCCCAAAGCGCACTTATACATTGGCTATGCAGCCCCTTTGGGGCAGGGGGTATAGGTTGTTATGCCCACGGGAATCCGGGTAAGGCATTTGAAAAAGTAAATACTAATTACTAATTTCCATCTCCTCTCCCTAAAACTGCCCCGGGATGATAACACCCGGGGCTATTTTTTTTAAGATAGAACGGGAGGTGCAAAATGACCGAAGAATTCAAGATTTTGCATATATTCTGCGGCCTAGGCGGCGCCGCCCTGGGCTTTCAAAGGGCGCGCGCTGAATGGAGAGGTATTCGCGGCTGTTTTCGAACTATCGCCGGTATCGATTGCGATTCCGAAGCCTGTGAGGATTTCCAAAATCTCACCGGCGCACCGGCAATCCATATGGACCTGTTCGAACGCAGGGATTACATAGCATATCACGGTAAAGAACCGCCCGCGGACTGGCGGGAAATTACACCGCATGATCTGCACATGGCTGTACGCGAAACACCCGATGTCATTTTTCTTTCGCCGCCGTGCAAAGGTTTTAGCTCACTTCTCCCTAAAAAGACTGCGGCAACCGAAAAGTACCAGGCTTTAAACCGCCTGGTTGTGCGGGGACTGTTCCTGGTAATGGAGGCCTGGCGCGATTACCTACCTGGTATTATTCTTATCGAAAATGTCCCCAGAATTACCAGCAGGGGCAAAGGACTCCTGCATACGGTCAAAGGACTCCTGACGTCATACGGCTACGCCATCCACGAAGGATTTCACGATTGCGGCGAAGTGGGCGGGCTGGCGCAACACCGGCGGCGCTACCTACTCATAGCCCGCCATCCCGAAAAAGTAACAAGTTTTGTATATAAACCGCCCATTAAAAGAGTCAAATCCATCGGGGAAGTGATCGGCCCGTTACCTTTCCCCGATGACATTGCCGCAGGCGGCCCCATGCACCGGCTACCCCGCTTGGAGTGGAAAACCTGGGTGCGCCTTGCCTTAATTCCCGCCGGCGGCGACTGGCGGGATTTGGAGCGAATTACTGATAAAGAATGGTACAGCGGCGCGTATCGCATTGTTCCATGGGATTACCACTCAGGGACGATAACCGGTGGCGGATCACCCTCCTGCGGGGGAATAACGGTGGCCGACCCGCGCTTGGGCCATAATCCGCGTAAGGGTGTATTCGGCGTGGCGAAGTGGGAACAACCCGCTGGCACAGTGGTTGGTTCGGCCAGTGTAAGGGGTTCAAACGGGGTAGCTGCAGTGGCTGACCCGCGTATAAAGCACAAACCGCGAGACGGTTCCTTACAGGTGGCCAGCTGGGGTGAACCCGCCGGCCCGGTACTCGGATCGGCTCGTGTGAATTCATCAATTGGCATGGCAGCGATTGCGGACCCCCGTCCCTGTTCCATACCTAATGGGTACGGCAATAAGTACCAGGTTATAGCCTGGCATGATCAATCATGTTGTGTCACCGGCTCACGCTTCGGCAGCGGCGCGCCGGCAATTTCCGATCCGCGTCCGCAGAACGCCAAAAGGTTTAACAACAAATTTAAACTTGTAAAGTTTGATGACCCGTCGCCCTGCGTTACCGGCATTCCCGACATCCAGGCCGGCGCTATATCAATAGCCGATCCGCGCCTGGGCTGCCGGCCGCGGTCAGGTTCATACGGAGTTATGTGCTGGGATAACCCGTCATCTACAGTTCTCGGCGCCGGCGATGTCCATTCGGGTGCGACCGCCGTTGCAGACCCGCGAATCCCAGCAGATACCGACAGGCCGGATCCGCCACCGGTAATAATTGCTTTAGATGGCACCTGGCACCGGCCTTTAACCACCTACGAACTGGCCATGCTCCAGGGCTTCCCTACGCACATGCCGGATGGCCGGCCGCTTCAGCTGGCAGGCAAGTCCGACCGCAGGTGGAGACAACGTATAGGAGACGCTGTCCCGCCAGCTTCCGCAGAGGCATGGGGCGTTGTGATTTTGAGGGCTTTGCTGCCCAGTAGGAAAGGAGCCTGGGCCATGGGAGCGACGGATATATGGGTGGAGCCGTTTTACCAGGAAAACAATCTATAACAGGTTTAAGTAGTTGATAAAATGTGGATTTTGTAGTATCTTTATCCTGCATTTTTACTGGCATTTCGCTAATTTCAGGCTATTTCCAGGTTTGACAAACAGCAAATCTATTTATGCAACACTAATGTTTTTAAATAATATTTGGATGTTTGAGTATATTTAATGCTGAATTAAAGCAGGAATAAGCATAAACTAATAGTATAATTACGTTATGTGCTATGGTCTCTTCTAAGAGTTGGTGTATAATTTATTGACAGAATGGAGTGAAATTATGGCCCGTTCTGATTTATTAATTAACTTGGTACGGGCGGGCAGTCGTGGAGACCAGTTACTCTTCCGAAAAACAGTTGAGGCAATAATTGCAGAGGAACGAAAAAAACAACATCATATTTTAGCTAGCCGCTTGGAAGAGTACCTAAAAACGAATGGCTCAACTGATACTAAGATCCTATCCGTTCCAGACGGGCGGATCCAAAACCTATTTTGTGAAATTACCCCTCAACAAAATTTGGATGATTTAATATTGCCTAAAGCGGTTATGAGTGCTTGTTCAGAATTAGTAGAAGAACATCAACGTCGTGACTTATTACGTTCTTACGGACTAGAACCCCGTCACCGTATATTACTTGTTGGTCCTCCTGGAAATGGTAAAACATCTTTGGCAGAGGCTTTAGCTAAAGCTTTAATGGTTCCCTTGATAGTAGTAAGATATGAGGGAATTATCGCAAGTTACTTGGGCGAAACCGCTATAAAATTACGTCGCCTCTTTGATTTTATAAGAACACACCATTGTATTTTATTCTTTGATGAATTTGATACTTTAGGTAAAGAACGCGGAGACGCCCATGAAACAGGGGAGATAAAGAGGGTAGTAAGTTCTTTATTACTACAAATAGATGATTTGCCCAGTCATGTTATAGTTGTAACAGCAACGAATCACCCTGAACTTTTGGATCGTGCAGTGTGGCGACGTTTCCAATTAAGAATGTTGTTACCTGCACCTAAAAAAGCAGAATTAGAACTTTGGTTTAAACGCTTTGAAAAACGTTTAGGAATGCCACTTGGCTATGCACCCAGTACGTTAGCAGAAAAATTAGAAGGTTTAAGTTTTGCTGAAATCGAAGAATTTGGTAATGATATATTACGCCGGCGTGTATTAACCTTACCAAAAGATGATATAAAAAGTATCGTAAATGACCGTATTAGGCAATGGAAAGAACGCTTTTCCTTATTAAAAAGGATTGATTTAAATGGCTGAAAAACCTTTATTAATTTTTCCTGAACCTGCAATTGTGGGTAGACATAAGAAAAAAATAATGCCAGGTAAAATGCATTTCCCTTCACCAGTTCGCCAATTAGAACGTCTGCAGCCAAAGTTCGAACAACTAGAACGGGCTTTTGAGGCGTGTCGAGTTGAAATGCGAGATGATCCTACTGGAATAGAGCCTGAAAAAGTCCTGGTTCTGGAAACAGTTGGAAAAATAGATGATTTTTGTAAAGCTTTACGGGGCATTGAGGGACTTGAATGGTTAGCCGATTCAGACTTAGATGATATTACTCCTGATAATGATTTTTACGTCGACGAAGAACACCCTGACAAAGCCCTTCCCGGTCGCCTATACCTAATTTTTTCTAACAACAGGGGTCTTCAAGAATTATTTTCATTATGGAAAACTTTTTGTAAAAATCCAGAAGATCCTCAGTTTCAAAGAGGACGAAAGAAGTGGGGCCATTTATTTAAACAACTAAAGGATATTCATCCATGGGGCCCAGAAGACCGGTTGTTTGAAACGGGATTATTGGAAGATTGGCAAGAAAGGGTTGCTATCGGAGAAGAATATATGAAAATTGAGATTGAGTTATGGTTTCGTCAATCAGTTGATAAGCGTAATAAATCAGAAGATATAGTTCAGCGTTTGGTACACGACTTACATGGTCGTGTTATTGGACAGGCTTGTTGCATTGAAGAGATTGCATATCATGCTATCCTCGCGGAACTTCCTATTCAAAAGGTTGAGGCAATTTTTAAAGACAGATCCATACAATTAGTGCGCTGCGAGCAAGTTATGTTTTTCCGACCGGTAGGGCAAGCGGTTGTTGATATGCCTGATGATAGAGAATCATTTAGTGAATTAACCCGCGATAATCTCCCACTACCACAAGGCAACCCCATTGTTGCTCTCTTAGATGGTTTGCCGATTGAAAATCATAAATTATTAGATGGACGGTTAATAGTAGATGATCCCGAAAACTGGGCCGCTGATTACCCTGTTTTAAATAGGTACCATGGCACAGCAATGGCGTCTTTGCTTATACATGGAGAGCTTGATGCAAGCGAACTACCAATTAATCACCCATTATATGTACGGCCAATATTAAAACCAGACCATAGGGATTGGCGTAACCCTAAGGTTGAATGTATTCCCGAAGATGTACTACCCGTTGATTTAGTACACCGTTCAGTTCGACGGCTTTTTGAAGGCGAAGGGACAGAACCGGCAGTTGCTCCTACTGTTCGCATTATCAATCTCTCGATTGGTGATCCAGGGCGGCCATTCGATAGACTAATTAGTCCTTGGGCAAGGCTTTTGGACTACTTGTCATGGAAATATCAGGTATTATTTATTGTTAGTGCTGGCAACTATCCTTCTGGAATTGAGCTAAATATTCACAGAAGAGAATTATCTATGGTGAGACAGAATGCAGCATGTTTCGAAGAAGAAGTTTTAAAAACAATTATACAGCAAGGCAGAAACCGTCGTCTATTATCTCCTGCAGAGGCCATAAATGTTTTAACTATTGGGGCCGTTCATGAAGATAGTTCATCCAATTCAAACCTTGGGAACAGGATAGACCCATTTGTGTCGAAAGGGTTACCAAGCCCAATTTGTGCCCAAGGCCTTGGCTTTCGCCGCTCAATAAAACCTGACATTTTTTTCCCTGGGGGACGACAAACATATCAAGAACTCCTTGGTAATACTCATACTAAAGCTATTATTGAAATCAACAGATCAAGTTATCCGCCAGGACAAAGGGTGGCTTCTCCAGCTGCAAAGATTGGTAATTTAGGGGCCACCCGACACATGCGTGGAACTAGTAATGCAACTGCTTTAGCTTCACGTACAGCTGTTTTATTGTATGATCTTCTACAGCAACTTAAAAATGAACCTGGCGGAGATCGTTTACATGATAATTATACTGCAGTTTTAATAAAGGCACTTTTAGTTCATAGTGCTAGTTGGGGAGATTCATACGAAAATATTAAAAGAATTATCAGTGATAAAAACATAATTGCACGTTTACTAGGGTATGGTTTGGTAATGTCAGAAAGAGTTTTTGAATGCACTGATCAGCGTGCTACAATGCTTGGATGTGGTAGTCTTTATGATAATGAAGCACACCGCTATATCATACCCTTACCACCGAGCATTAGTGGTAAAAAAATCTGGCGTCGTGTAACTGTTACACTTGCATGGTTTACACCAATTAATCCAACTCATCGTGCTTACAGAAAATCTAATTTATGGTTTGACCCATATGGTGGTGATCAGAAAGAAGGTGAGTTTCAACAACTACTGCAAGTGAGTCGTCAGGAAGCTGATTGGCAAACAGTTCGCAGAGGAACAGTGCAACATGAAATTTTTGCCGGAGATAAGGCTTCGTCGTTTGTGGATGAAGACAAAATAATTGTTCAAGTTAACTGTCGGGCTGATGCTGGTAAATTAACGGAAAGTATCCCGTATGCTTTAGTAGTTACACTGGAAGTAGCACCAGCCTTGAATTTACCAGTTTATAATGAAATACGTACACGTATTCGTCAACTTGTTGGTATTACACCTTAAGTTTAACTAAAAAATTTATAATATTTGTGAGAATAATCAATACACATAAGAGGTCTTATGCGAAAAAATAGCCTAAAAAATTACGTATAAGTATTAAAAAACCTCCTGTTAACGGGGGTTTTTTTCTTCGTATAAGGAAATCACCGGAGGGAGATAAAGTGGAAATCTTATATAGCTTCAAAACACACTTGCAAGGCCGGGGGTTGTCTAAACGTACAGTAAATTCTTACATAACCACACTGCGCCGGTTTGCCAGGTGGGTGGAGCAGGTTCATGGTGAGTTTGACGCAGCCGCTATAACTTCCCTGGATGTGGCCAATTACCGCAGGCATTTGGTTGAGAAGGGAAGGAAACCGGCCACCATTAACCACGCGCTTGATGTATTGAATAGCTTTTTTGTCTGGGCAAACGTTAAGGGTGTAATACAGGTTAACCCATCAGCCAGCATTAAAAGGGTGCAGGAACAAAAAAACGCACCCCGGTGGCTTGATCGACGAGAACTAGGAATCTTTATAAGAACAATTCAAAAATACGGTAAAACCAGGGATATTGCGCTAGTGTTGCTACTTATACACACCGGTTTGCGGATATCCGAAGCTGTATCTCTTAAGATTGACGATGTAATAATCAGGGAGCGTTCGGGAATTGTCCGAGTCCGGCATGGTAAAGGGGATAAGTATCGGGAGGTGCCGTTAAATCTAACGGTTCGCCGGGCACTGGATGGGTACATAAGTGAAACAAAAGGGGAGTGGTTATTTCCCGGCCGCCGGGGCGGACATATCACAACCAGATCCGCCGAGAATGTTTTAACAAAATACGGACGGGTGTCAGGGCTAAATGTTACTCCACATATACTTCGTCATACCTTTGGCAAGATGCTCGTGGATGCCGGCGAAAGCCTGGACCGGGTGGCGGCTTTAATGGGTCACGCCAACCTAAATACCACAGCCAGATACACCAGGCCTTCGGTTCAGGACCTGGAAAAGGCAGTGGATAGGTTGGCGTGGGAATGAAAATGATGTATAGTCTGTTTAAAGTTTGAGATTGTAGAAAAGTAACTGTGCTGCATATTCAAATATATTTCACATAGGAGGGGTATAATGTTTACAGAGAAATTGGTTGGAAAACTAACTGAAGACGAATTACGTCAAGCATTCAAAGAAATAGATGACTTTAGAAGAACCGGAATATTGGTGCAAAATGGTATTGTTAGAAAAACACACTGCGAGTTTGAAAAGCAAGTAAATACTGAGCTGCTATCTTTAAGGGTTACGGAGGATGCTATTCTTTTTGAGATAGCCAAAAGAAAATACTATCATACCCAGGAAGCAGAAGAAATTGTTCGTCGAGTTAATATACATGAAGAGTTACTGGAAGCGTTGAAGTATGCAAGACGATTTCTAAACAAGGAAAACCATGACACTGATTACATTGATGAAATAATTCGCAAAGCTAAAGGCTAATAGTTGCACATACAAAGATTTTGCGAAATGCCTGCAGCAAACACCTGAATATTAGGAATGGTTAAATGAGCAAAAGAAAATAATGTAAACGCATTGTTTGTTAAAGATGTGACGCAAAGGAGGGAAAGTTTTGGATACCAAGCTGATTGAAAAAATACAAAAGTTATTAGCTTTAAGTGAAAGCAGTAACAGACACGAAGCTGAATTAGCGATGCTTAAGGCACAGGAACTACTTGCAAAAAACAAATTATCACTTAAAGAAGTCAAGGAATTCAAAACTTTTAGTAGCGCTATTAAGGAGAATATTACCAAAGTGACTTTTACTAAAGCTAAATGGAAGGCAAAATTAGCAAAGTTAATTGCAGATAACTTCGGATGTTACCACTATTTTAAAACAAGACGCACAAATACTATAACTTTTTTTGGCAGAGAAGAAGATATTACAGTTTGCAACATAGTTTTGGAGTATGCCGTTGATTGTATAAATAGCGCTGTGAAGAGATTAAGGTATCAGTATATGAGGGAAGGTTGTAGTACAAGGGGCCTTGAAAACGATTATGCATTGGGGTTCATTGATGGTTTGCATGAAAAATTCGAAGAGCAAA
Source organism: Desulfoscipio geothermicus DSM 3669 (assembly GCF_900115975.1). Taxonomy (GTDB): domain Bacteria; phylum Bacillota; class Desulfotomaculia; order Desulfotomaculales; family Desulfallaceae; genus Desulfoscipio; species Desulfoscipio geothermicus. The sequence continues at coordinate 37,210 of NZ_FOYM01000014.1, read as the reverse complement.
AGAAGAGAAATCAAGAGTGGGGCTTAGTCCTTGTAAAAGACAAAGAGGTTGTCGATGCGTATAGTCAGATTAAATTTAAAGGAACAGTTAAAACCAACACTTACTATCAAGGCTATTCCGAAGCGTATGAAAAAGGCTATGAAGATGGGGAAAAGTTTAGCATTTCAGACAAAATCACAGAAAGGGAAACTGAAGAGCCTATGGCTTTGGGTTCCGGTATTTAAATTGTTAGTGACACATAACAAAGAAAAAGTGCACTATCTGGCAACGCCCGGTTTTTCGGAGGTGCTTTGATGAAAGATTTTGATGTCTGCTCTCTGTGGAGTGAGTGCAGCAAAGTAATGAAATGTATTCACCCAGATACCGGTGAGATTTCAGCAGCAGAATGGGAACATGCCTGTACCACGGCACGCAGATACAAAAAGGGTATTAATTATTTTGTTTGTAATGGAAATAATCAGACCGGAGCCCGGGAAAAGAAAACAGCCAGCATTATAGAAAATACTAATCAAAACAGTAAACCAAGTCTCAAAAAGATTCTAATCGTCGATGGTAATTCAATAATTAACAGAGCATACTACGGCACACCCATGCTGAGAGCACCGGACGGACGACCGACAAATGCAGTGTACGGTGCGCTGCGCACTCTCATAGCAGCGGCTATGGCCCGCAACCCTACGCACATGCTTGTGGCCATGGATTACCCGGGCAAAACGTTCCGTCACCGTATTTTTCCGGAATATAAGGCAAACAGAAAAGAAACTCCCAACGATTTGGTTATTCAGTTATCAATCGCGCGAGAAACTATGCAAAAAATAGGAATCCCATATATTGAATTAGAAGGTTATGAAGCTGACGATGTCATTGGCACCGTGGCAAACAAGGCAGCTAAAGAAAACTTCAAAGTTGAAATTTTGACAAGCGATAAAGACTGCCTTCAGCTAATTAATGACAAGATAACAGTGTTATTGCACAAGGGCCGATTTGAAGAATGCACGCCCCATACAACTCCGTTAATCACGGGGTTTTTTCATTCATTGACGGTTGACATAAAGTCTCTGGCCGGGGATCACTCAGATAATATACCCGGTGTACCCAGGATAGGCATCAAAACAGCTATATCCTTACTTAAAAAATATAAATCCTTGGATAACCTATTAGCTCGGGCACAAGAGATCCCCGGCAAAGCAGGCGAAAACATCCGCAGCAACATTAACAAAATACACCTTTCGAAAAAGCTGGCGACAATCGAAAAAAATGTACCAATGCAAATATCCCTGGATTCGTTTGCAATACCCTTCGGGGGACAAAGGAAAATGGAATACGCAAAAGCTTATCTGTCCGGCCTGGGTATCCAGGTGATTAAGCTGGACACTTTTTATAAAAAGACTGCGCAAATAACAACAACGAAATCAAACAACCCGGCATCATCAAATATACCACCGGGTGCGAGAGTGGAAATTAAGTTTAAGGGTAATGCAAAAATGTGCGGCATCTGCGGAGCCTTTAAAGTTGAGTGCAGCGAATATATTGAGCTTGATGACAACGGTAAATTATTTATCGGGGCAAGAAGATTTTTTGCCTGCAGCAAATGCGCTAATTTACTCCACTCCAGCATTTACTATAAATTGCAAGAGAAAAAAACATGTAACGTAAGAAACGTGGTAGTTGCCGGTAATAACGGGCGACTATCTTTTTAAAAAAGATGTTTTAAGGTGATACAATGCTTTTCCCAACCCATGTTGTAGGTGGCATCGCTGCCGGTTTAATGGTGGCTGATGGCGTCAGTATAGAAAAAGCTGCTGTTTTCGCCTGTGTATCAGGTATAGCTGCGCTGCTGCCAGATATAGATTCCCCGGAATCCTTTGTCGGCGCGCGGGTACCAGTATTACCCACCGCGATCGGCGGTACCCTGGGGCACAGGGGAGCGACACACTCTCTTTTAGCCGGATTGTTTTGGGCTATTTTAATAGCCGTAATTGCCATGATCGCCGGCTGGAAACAACCGCAAACTTTACTAATCGCTTTCCTGGCAGGCTATATATCCCACCTGATCCTTGACATTTTTAATCCCGCAGGGGTTCCGCTGCTCTGGCCACTGCCTGTGCGGTTTACCATACCTTTAATGCATACAGGAGGGATATTGGAAAAATTGTTAGTGTTCCCGGTTATATCGGGATGGGTACTATTGGAAGTATATAAACGTTCAGGAGGTTTGATATGAAACGCGCCTTAAAAATAACTACTGTGTTAATCGTTGCCTTGTCTGTTTTTGCCGGCATGACCGGTTGCGCGAAATCTGAAAATCCCAAAAAACTAAGCCCGGGGCAGGCATTTACAATCTTCATGGAAAACATGCGACAGGGTAATTATACCGAAGCCGCCCAATTTGTATCCTTAAAAACGGCGGCAGACAACCAAACCGATCTTCCCACATTCCTGGCCTGGATGGCCGGAAAACAGGAGCTTGACAAAATTACCGGCGTTAAAATGCTTTCTGAAAAAGTTGACGGCACAAAAGCTATTGTAAAGGTTGAATTAACTGCCGAATTTAAAGGAAAGAAAGCATCCCATGAAATGGAGGTTCCCATGACAAAAGAAGACGGTATTTGGAAGCTCTACCTTGACGCTTATGGAAATCCGAAGGAGTAGATCAATCGTATGAAACAAAAAGCTTCTTTATTCATCTTTGGGTTATTAACTCTGATTATACTCTCCCCCGCATGGGCAAGTGCTCAGTTGGATGACCAGTATGGTATTTATTACCGGCACGCCCGCGTATTCGGCAAAGCCATGCACTACGATCCCGACCGTGACCTGTGTATTGTTTACGGGTCCGTTTTTGTCAGGGAGCCGGGCGGCGGTTGGCGTACGTTGGAAACAAAAAAATTTCTTTCCGTGCAGCCGGCCAACCAACCTACACGCGAAGCGCTTGCCGGCGCGCCCGCCAAAACCGTTGTACTTGAAGGGACATTAAACGCCTGGCCCGGGCAAAAGGAAGAAATACTATTGGTAACCACGGTACAGTTTAGTGAATATAACATTGATATCCCGGAATGGTATGCGTTTGGCAAAACAATTAAAACCGAACAGGCTTACAAGTTCAGTTTAAATCAAGTCAACGATTTTGTGGACATATTAGCCGGCCTGGCCCGGGCTATTAATATTCCGCAAAACCAGAGATTGAATCAGGACGAGATTACCAGTATTACCGAACAGATATCCAACCCCGGACCCAATGACAGGCAGCTGGTAAATCAGGTAAAAAACGAGCTAAAAGCAAACTGGAATAACAAATGGTTAGTTGTAAAGGACGGGCAGGCGGCCAATGACCTGCGCGCCGGCGTCGGGGGCTGGCAGTTATACCGGGGGCTCCAAGGTAACGGAAACTGCTACGTGAACGAAGCGCCGGTTATCAGAAAGAACTTGACTGAATTTATGGATGCCGTCACCACAGGGGGTAGAACACCCAAAAAAGAAGGAGCCGCAATAATGTGCGCCCATATCAATGCTATCCGCGAAACAGATAAGACAGGCCGGAAAAAAATTGTGAAAGTAACCGCCTCGGGCGCACTGTACGATACACTGCAGGGATTTTACAAAGCATTAAAAAACCCATCGGGTCTGAACCTGGAAACATGGAAACTAAAAGGATGGTCCGATGAGGATGTCAAGCTAATGGAAAACAAACTGTGCTGGCTTTCCGGCCACCGGGTGTTGGTTTATAAAACCAGCAAAATAACCGGCAAGCGTATATTGGTGGACCAGTATTTCAAGCTGGACAATTACCTGACACAGGACGGCTTTAATAATATCCTGGATGTGGGTAATGAAATCATAACGGAAGGGGGCGTCTGATGATCGACAGGAGAATCATATATCGCTGGTTGGCCGGCGGCCTTTTATGGCTGCTTATTTTTATTGTAGTGGCAATTGCCATTCGCAGCGTAAACATAGTCAATAAAACCGGGCACATAGCCGCCAGGGCCATGACCTCCGCGCAAGAGTTGCAAATAACAAAAATCCGCGAAACAGCCAGGGCCTTTTCCGTTGAATGGGGCACCTGGTCGGGAAATACCGAAGACTATCAACACCGCCTGAGCACATTTTTACAGGATTCGGTCAATATTCCGGTTCCCGCCGGAATTCAGGAAGTAATTAGCGCCTCCCTCGAATCAACTAAAAAAGAGGGAGATTTTTCCCGGGTGCGTGTGATGTTGCATACCCGGCGATTAGTGCCGGTAACTTCGCCTGAAGCGCAATCTTTGCCCCAGGTATATGTGCCGGTAACCAGGGATGACCTGGCCCTTGTGGGACGGGACACATTCGGCGGATTCGGCGGACAGGATAAACCTGTTCCTGTATGGCAGAATTATTTAATGTGTATCGAAGTGCCCGTAAAAATCCTTGACGGCAAAGCCACTGTTACGGGCTTGCCCGTAATTGTTCCCCCCGCAAAGGGCACCGGGCAGCTATCGTCTTCGGGGTACACTGAGCCGGCATCTACGGAGTTTTTATCATTCATAAAGCAGTTCCTGGATCTATATTATAACGGCGGCCCGCTGACCAACTTTCTCGTCCCCGGAGCAAATGTTCAACCGGTAACCGGCTGGAAACTTGAATCAGTAAACGACATTCGGGTTGATTCACAGCATACCCCCACCAGGGCTTTTGTGCAAGTATCCGTATCGGCGCCGGGGGTGGAACATTTAACGCAATATATTTACTTGAAAATAAAAGCGGACAGGGGAAGCTTCCTCGTGAAGGATTTAAGCAGTGTGAAGTAAATAAAAAGGAGATGAACTGAAGTGTTTATTGGCAAAAAAGTTCATATTGCAATGATGGTATTACTGTTATTAGTCGTCTTTGGAACTGTTATCCCCGACCAGGCTTTCGCATTTGATCTAAACAAAGGTGCAGATGATGCACTTGCTTTAATGAAAAAAATTGTTTTAATTGTAATGCTTGTTTCCGCCACTGCAACATTTCTTAAACACCAAATGGTCGCAGCTGTGGTTATTGTCATTGTCGGGAGCATAATTTTAGCTACAACCTCTCTGGATACACTTGCGTCAATAGGCCGGGGATTGCTTAACCTGGTGGGGGGCGGCAGTTAACAGTAGAATGGAGAAACAGGGGTATTCGAAAGGCCAATCCTTACGAAAACCCCCGTTTTTTTTTGAGAGGAGGTATACCTAATGGAAGATAATGTGCGTGTATTTAACAGCTACAGGTCGTTATTCAAAATTAACTTCAAAATTTATGATTTCGGAGGCAAGGTTCTTCCCCGGGCCATCCCCCTGGATGCACTATTTATGACTATAATCCTGTTTTTCCCCCTTTTGCCCGTGGGCTACCTTGTTTTTCCGGCACACCCGTGGGTAATGACCATTTTAATTGCTGGAGGGCTATCGTGGTTGCTAACCCAGATGGACCCGCAGGGTAAATTTCTGCCCGTTTTTATCGCTGACTTATTAAGTTACCTGTTCCGGCCCAAAACCACCAATCTGGCGGGAAGATCGATTTGCCGCCTGCGCAAGCACCGGCTTGACTGGCATCTACCGGAGGTGATTGACAGATGAAGTTTCCCTTGGTCGCGTTCAAAAATAACATTGTATTTAACGACACGGGTGAAGCATATGCCATCTACCGGCTGCGCGGCGAACCGTACAACCACTTGCCCAGAACCCACCGGGAAATGGTGGTGCGCAGGCTGGAAAAATTTTTCTATGGCTTTGAAGGTAACGGACAGATCCTTCTGCTCTGTGAGGAACTGCGGTTGGATGAAAGCGGCTACATGGCCGCTGCCGGGGTATCCGGCAATCTTTCCCGGCAGCTGGCCGATGAAGCGGCACGGCATGCCAGGTCAGTTCGCAACGCCATGGTCATGGGGGCACGACATCGCCGGCGTTATCTGGTCCTTCAACTGCGTCTTGGCCAGGACGATAACTGGCAGTCTGCCTTGCAGGAATTCCGGGATGCCACATTAGGCGCTTTTTTTCGTTCGGAACGGTGGCTTTTATCCAGCCGGCGCGTAAAAGAAGCACTGGAAGCCGAAGACCAGATGTTCCGCCGCCTGCGGCTGCTTATAGACGGGCGTATAAACTTCAATGATCTTGATTTCATCATCAGGCGCAATGTATGGCGGGTAGGGGTACTCCCTCCGCCTTTGCCTTCCCGTGACGGCGGCAAGTTTACGCCGGCTTTAATCAGCAGTTTTTCCGACGGTTGCCTTATCGACGAAGGCCCTGGTCACGTAGTTATCACCAACGGCGCCGACGAACGGCACCACCAGGTATTTGTGACCTTTCCTGATGTCCCCAAGGGCTTGCCGGAAATCGGGGCTGAATGGCTGGCCAGTTTAGACACGGAAGAATCATCCGTTGATGCGGTAGTGCACTTTAACATCTTGCGGCCATATAAGGCCAAAAAGAAAACAGCCACCCGAAGGCGTTTCTTGAAGGGTCAGATTAAGGAAGCGCTGAAAGGAGATGACGAACCCAGCGAAAGCGAAGAATATGGTGTTACCGAAGGCCGTTCACTGGAAGGAAAATTGGAGAGCGGCCAACCTTTAGCGTCGATGTCTGTATGCCTTGCGGTGGCAAATTCGGAGTTAAAAGAAGCTCGGGCCACGGCCGTGGGACTTATGGAAAGATATTCCTCATCCGGTTTCAGGGCCGTGCGCCCGGCAGGCGATCAAATCAAATGTCTTTACTCATTTATCCCCGGAGCCAAGCCGGCAGCGCCCATGATAGAATGTGACCCCGGGTTTATTTCCTCATCCGGCCCGACTATATCGCTGGAGGTTGGTGATACACGCGGTTTTTTTCTGGGCTGGTCCGGCGCTTCGCCGGTCTGGTGGCAGCCCGGTTATGCCGGACGGGAACTTAATCGTTCAAACGCAATATTTGTCAGCGGCGCCCTGGGCGGCGGCAAAAGCATGGCAATAAAAGACATGATTTATTTCGTGCGCCTTGCGGGCGGTTACATGTTCATAATCGACCCCAAGAACAACGAATATGCTGTACTGGAAAAACTGTTCCCGGTTAGAAAAATTGACTTAAATCCCGGGGGCAGAGAGAAATTTAACCCCTTTATGCTTGCCAAAGACCCTCGCCGGGCCAAAAGCATCGTACTGGACTTTCTAAGTGTGGCCCTTAACGTACGTGAAGACAACGACTCCCGCCGGGTGGCTGTAAGCCAGGCGGTGGAAGCGGTTGCGGCGATGCCGCCTGAAAAGCGTAACCTGCACTCGTGCCTTGATGAACTACATCGCCTGTCCAAAGAAAGCCCTCATGTTGCCGTTGCGCAGGAAGCCGGGCAATGCGCTCTGCTTCTGGAATCGTTACGGGACGGCAGTTTGGGACACCTGGTTTTCGGCACTGATACGGATAACAAAATATCGCAGGTGACAATTGTTAACTTACAGGGACTGCCGCTGCCCCGTGCGGCGCAGAACCTGCTGGCGGGGCGGATTACCGAAAGCGAACGCCAGGGCCTTGCGGTACTTTACCTGGCTGCGGTGATGGCCCGGGAGGTAGCTTTTACACTTCCGGTTGAAATCATAAAATGTGAGGTGTTTGACGAAGCTTGGATGCTGCTGGGAATTTCGGAAGGCAAAAGGGTGGTGGACGAACTGATCCGCATGGGTGCCCGCAGCTATGGTGTTATACCGATTTTGATCACCCAAAATACCACAGACATTGCCGACCTGCAAACGATAAAGAACAACGTAAGCTATATATTATGCTTCCGGGCTCAAGATAAAGACGAGATTATGGCCAATTTGGAATTGCTGGGCGCAGATAACGAAGAGAAAAAGAATTACGAAAGAGGGTTGGGAACCATATTCCCAACTATGAGAGACGGCTGGTGCATCATGAGAGACGCCCAGGGCCGCATCGGGCAGGTGTACATCGACCCCCGCCCGGAGTACCTGCTTGACTTATTCGATACGTCTCCGAAAGTGAAAACAGTCCAAAAGGGGGATTGAACATGACGCAAGTTGCGATCGCCGGCAACGGTATAATGTATAGTACCCACATGGAAATCAGGGGAGGGCTTCGATGAAGAAGCACCTCTCTTTTTTGCTAATAATCGTTTTATTATTTATTACCCCGGGGATCGCCCTGGCTATAGGCGAGCAACCATGCGATCAGTGGAACCTGTTGGGAGACGTGCAATCCGAAAAAGAAATGGAAGGCCAGCTATTTAATATAGTCGGGTTGGGCACCAAAGCTGCCGTGCTTGGCGCGGTTGCTACAGGCGGCGAGCCGTTTTTTATGGTGGTGGCCGGTGCCGGATTTGTAAGCACGGGCCTGGCACAAATAGCCAGGCCGGAAAACGCCATCTGGGAAAACTGGCCCATGGGGCGGTACGTTTTCCATCACGTACCTCCGGACAAATTTATCGATCAGCTGTCACTGGGGGAACGCGCCAAGGCCGGGGCCGGAGAATTTATAGCCAATATGATTTTTAATATTTCCAAGACGATCACCAGAGTGTCCATAAACGCCACGGTGTTGGCGTTTCACACCGATATCGTCTCCGGCATGGTGGGTTGGGTGTCCGAAGGCGTGGCAAGTATATTTGCGCCCGGCGATGATTTCACAAAGTTGCTCATGACCATTGGGTTAATACTTCTCCTGATGTATATCTCCTTTCGCTTACTGCGCGGCCAGGCCATGGGTGCTTTAAACGCCACGCTTGTGGCCGCGCTGGCTGTTGGCTGCGTGTTTTTCTTCACGACCAACGCGCAGCAAATCATTGCCGGCGTATCCAGGGCAAGTGATTCTTTGGCAGGGGCATTTCTCGGGGCAGTGGGCGAGTACACCACCCAAGGCCAGAATGTCAACATTGATGATCCCGTGGATCGCGGCCTGGTATTGGCCGGTCAAACGGTATGGCAAGGTATCGTGGCCAAACCGTGGGCACTGGCAATGTTCGGTACTGCTGACGAGTCAAGATTGCTATTAACCCAAAGTGAATATGAAGTGCTTGATAAAACTGTGTTTCCCGGAGTTAGCCAGGCAAAAATCAAGCCCGGCATGCGTATCGACACGCTTTTTTTGGGCTGCGGCAGCAAGGATGGCCGCAATGCCGTGGCCGAAGCGCTTGGTCGCCCCAATGCAAAATTATTATGGGTGCCCCGTTGGGTAATGAAAGGAAAAGAAGTGGACCATGGAGCCCACCCCGGGTCTGTGGTGGGACTGTCCCCCGACAGCGTGGGCACACACATCATGACAGCCGGGTTCACCCTTTTACCGTCGCTTGGCTTTGCCATCCTGGCCGGCACAGTAGCGCTTTCCATATTGGTATGCCAGGTGGCGCTGGCGGCATTGCTTTTGGTATTGCCCATGGCGCTGTTTGCCATGATGATACCGGAAACCGGTTGGGCGCTTGCCACTTCATATTTTAAAATGACAGCCGGCTTTTTTATGGTTAAATTGATATACGGGTTATATCTTTCCCTGGTACTGATCATAGCTACCGGTTTTGCAAGGGCGGTGATGGGATAATGCAGGGAAATCTCGGGTTGGCTATGATTGTAATGGCAGCAATTTTTTTTGGTGCCGCCATTTACAGGAAAAAATTTTTAAATTTGATTTTTGATACAATTAAAAAAGGAAACGCTTCGCTGGACGGGAAACTTGACACCCAAAAAATTATTAACACCAGCAAGACAATGGCGAGGCGGCTTGGAGTAACAGACGCGCTTACCGACTGGTGGTTTTCGCGGCGCGGGCAAACCAGCCGAAATAATCAAAATCCTCCGCCGCCTGGAAACAATACCGGTAACAAGCCTCTAATCCCGGAGGTGCTCGGGCCGGAACAGCAAAGAAGATCGCCGGCCTGGGAAGGGCAGCCGCCTGAAAACTGGCCTTACAAAGAAATTCCGGACGCTACAACACATATCAACAAGTCGAAAGCAACTCTGGATACTACAGGTACTGTATTGGAAGATAATCACCCGGAAGAACAACGCAACAAACAACTTCCGCCAACTTCATCCGAACAAAGGCCTACCCGTAACAAAGAAAGTAAGAAAGATAAACCGGTAACAGGCACTTCTTTGGATACCGCCAGGGCGATTCCGCCGGGCGTAAAGAACATGAAAGAAAAATAATCACGTAAAAACAAAATGCCGAAAAATACGGCATTTTGTGGTATAATGACACGGGAATATTGGGAATACGGGCCTCACCTGCCGGGGTTAAGACAACTCGAAAGGGGGTGAGGTGGAAATGTTCTCAGTCTCGGATGTAACACAGATCGTCATAACAGTCATTCTTTTTCTCACCCTCGTCGTCCGGATAACGGACCGGCGGAAGTAATTGAAAACCCTTGAAACTGCGCCAACAGTTTCAAGGGCCTAAATGAAACCCCGACAGACGAGGCAAACGCGCCGTATTACCAATATTCCCTATTTAAATTAATGATATACCGCTGCAAAGAAGTTGTCAAGGCCGGACGCAAACCCCGTCCGGCCTTATAATGTACGGAGGTTTGCCCAAATATTGCAAGGATAATATCACATAAGCATCAACAACTTGTATCCGGGCCTTATTACAACCCCGCCGGTCTTACATGGCGGGGTTGTTTTTATGGGGGAGGGATTGGGTGAATCCTGCAACAGTATTAAAAGTTGCCCAAAAGGCCAAACGCCTGGCCACTTCGGAAGAAGAAAGGTCACAACTGCTTATCGGAATTGAACAAATCGTACTCCTGTTAATGGGAGTTATATTAGTATTGATGTTATTTTTCTTTTTTTTAATTTCAACCATAATCGGCGGTCTGGGCGGGGGAAATGAGGCAGGGTTTCGTTCCGGTGCGCCCACCGCTTTTGCCGTAGCGGATATACCCGTCGAATACATGCCCATATTTCTAAAGGCCCAGAGCAAATACGATGTATCCTGGGCAGTGCTGGCGGCCATAGCGAAAACTGAATCGGCGTTTGGCCAAAACATGGGGCCGTCAGACGCTGGAGCGATAGGCTTTATGCAGTTTATGCCCGACACGTGGAACAAATACAAACAAGATGGAAATAGTGACGGAGAATTCGACCCTTATGACCCCTGGGATGCGGTTTTTTCAGCGGCCAACATGCTCCAATCCAACGGCTTTGCAGAGAAACCCGAGAAAGCATTATTTGCTTACAACCATGCCGGGTGGTACGTCAGAGAAGTTATGGAACTGGCATCAACCTACTCAGCCACGATGATACCGGTGGGTAACGGTACCTGGCCGTTATCGTCGAAATATATACAGATATCATCGGCTTATGGTATGCGCCAACACCCCATTCTGAAGGAATACCGATTTCACGACGGAATAGACATCCCGGCCCCGACCGGTACACCGGTGTTTGCCGTGCAGGACGGTCGGGTGGATTGGGACCGGGCGAAAGGCGGATACGGGTTATGCGTTGTCTTAAACCACGGCTCCTGTAAAACCCTTTATGCCCACCTGTCTGAAATATCCGTGCAGGTGGGCGTTATGGTAAAGGCCGGAGAGGTAATAGGTTACGTAGGCTCCACCGGGCTTTCGGAAGGCCCGCACCTGCACTTTTCGGTTTACGTCAACGGCCAGCCATGCAACCCGGAAGAATGGCTGGCTGTTCCGTCGGGAAACAATTGATTTCATGGCTTGTAATTGCGATATTATTATCAGAGGGGGAATTAGACTATGCCAAAAATAATCGGTATCGTATCAACCACCGGCGGCGCCGGTACCACTTTTTTTTCAGCAAATTTGGCTGCATGGGCGGCGCAGCATATCAATAAAACTATCCTTACAGAAACAAGGCAAGGCGATATATTGGGGGCTTTATTTATGAGGGAAAAAGCCCTCAATTTTTTATTCACCCCGTTTAACAAAGATGATTTAAATTTAGAAGAAATTGCACTAAAAACATCATATGGTTTAACAGTATTACCTGGCCTGTCAGGCCTTCAAGATAAAAAATTTGAACCTGATAAACTACTTGAAGCACTGAATTCCAAATACACACTAATAATAATAGACCTTGGCAACGATCCTAATCGTCAGGATACTAAGGCAATAATAAACGCTTGTAATTACATTTACTTAATTGCCATCCCAACCCTGGAATGCGTAGAAACACTTTCAAGGTACTTCAAAACAATAGAGCACCAGTGGAATAAATTTAAACTTGTAATAAATAAAGCCTCACCGCAGGCATATTACCGCCCCCGGGATGTGGCCCGTTACCTTGATTTTGAAAAATTTACAACCATTCCGTTTGAACCAAAGCATATCAATAAAGCCCAAAAAAAACGGTTACCACTAGTTTTCTATGGAAAGGGCAAGGCCTGCACCGCAATTCGCCGGCTCGCAGCTCAAGATGTCAATCTTTTAAATGAAAAGATTACATTCAATAGAGTATCTTTTGCAAACCACCTCGCTTATCAACGAGAGGATCAAGTACAGAATGATTGCAGCCTTTCAACTATGGATCTAATTGATAAAAAAGCAGACGTAGATCACCTGACCGGCTGTCTTAACCGGGCTGCACTGGAAAAGTACTTAGCAGAACAGGACGGAATTTTTTCCGTCCTGTTCTGCGATCTGGATAATTTTAAGATGATAAACGATACATACGGGCATGCCGCAGGGGACGAGATACTCCGAGCATTCGGGGATTTCCTGCTTAAATCCACCCGCCGGTCTGACTATGTAATTCGTTACGGCGGCGATGAATTTGTGGTCGTTCTTCCGGAAACCGAAATAGCCGGCGCCCTCAACTTAGCTGAAAAAATGTGCAACGAATGGAACCGTAAAAATTTTGCCTGCATTGACAACAAAAACGTCTTATACTCCGGCGGTGTTGCACAAATAGGAATACATGGCAACACACCTCTAGCAGTAATAAAAGCCGCTGACGAAGCATTGTACAGAGTAAAGCGTTCCGGTCGGGGGAGGGTTGAATCCGCCTCTATAGTTAAAAACATGCTGCATAAAAAAATCACTATTCCGGAAGATCCACTGGTAGCTGTTTGCAACGGGGGAACGTACGCCATTATGAGTTTAGTAAAAAGCAAAGTAAAGAAACCTTTAACAATTATAGATGCTGACCTGGAAAACGCCAGTCTTGCTTTCATGTTGGGTGTGAACCCGAACCGCATTTGGCAGCACGACTGGCGCCTTGGCCTAGCGGCAACTCCGGCTAAAATTAGTAAGAAAGTTCGTTATTACGGTATGGACAAAGAATTAGAAGAAACTCTGGAAGAAAGAGATGTTAGATGTTTAAAAGAGATTATTAACGCCCAAAGGGATCAAAAAATAAAGGTAATTGTCAATTTAGGTGCACGGCAAGATTTATTGCAACACCTGTCCGACATGGACTTTAAGATACTTCAAGTATAGGAGGTCTGGCGTTTTGATCTGCGTAAAAGGTTCAAAAAAATTGACCGAGGCTCTGGCGGCTTTTGAAATTACCAGCAAACCTCAATCAGCGGTATGCACGGTAATTGAAATACCCGGTTATTACGACGAGCTTAACAGATTAACTGATAATTCAAGCGTAATCGTTGTAATTACGGGGATGGTTAATTTAAAAGAATGGAAGATAATTCAAAAATTTAAACATGCAAACTTAGAATCACTACCTGGTAAAATAGAAAGCTATCTTCAAACATTTGAACAACAAGAAGAACCGGACATTTCTTTTGAATTTGAAGAAGATACATTCGAAGAAAATACCCCTGTTACACACCAACATGATACCGTGACATCAATAAATAAGGTACAAGATAAGCCCCAACATACAAGCATTTTTAACCAGTCATTTAATAAACGAGGCTATATAGCAGCTTCATTTTCTGCATCCGGTGGTGTAGGAAAAACTTTTTCAAGCATAAATATGGGGGGCTGTGCAGCACTGGTGGGAATATCAACAGTAGCAGTTGACCTGGACTTTGGTTTTGGAGACATGGATACAGCAATGGGCCTGGTAGACCCCCGCCAAAGAGATAAAGTTCTTGATAAAAAAGCTGTCGTACCTAAAAACGGTTGGGCCACCGTAGCCGAATGGCGCAGATTTGCAAGAGACCTGAAAGGAAGCCTGTTACGTCATAACTCGGGACTATATGTTCTTCCGTGTTATCCATACGCCGGCAACGAAATACCGGGCACTGAAATTGAAGACTTAATTTTAACCCTGGCCGAGCAATTTGACCTGGTAGTAATTGACCTGGGCGTAGATGCTTTCTCACCACATGCCCGGACAGCGTTAAATCTAGCTGATACAGTCTTCTTAATCGGCGGCCAGGACGAAAAAACGATTGGTAAGTTAACTCAATTTTTAGGTACCGAAAATGCCCACACAAAGAAAATGAAACTTGTGATTAACATGGTTGTACCAACTGGTTATTACACTCCAAAAGAAGTAGCGAAAAAACTGGGTTTTGATAGCTATGATGAAATTCCGTTGGATACTCAGGGAGTAAATGCAGCCAAAAAAAATCGCAAACTTGCAATCCAGCTTAACGGCAGTACAGCAGGGAATGCAGTAAAAGTAATAGCCAGTAAGCGCTTGCCCTTCCAGCAACTAGCTTATGAAGAACAATTAGTTGGTGGGGGAAAGAAATCATTGTTTTCTGGCTTGAAGTCTATGTTTAGGAGGGGTTGACATGAAGTTATTTAGCATGTTACCGCAAAAATTTACCGACAGAATTGCCAATGAAACAGGATTAACATTAACGGAAAACTATAAGGAGCCAGGTATTATATCAATTGTCATTCGCAAAAACAAAACCGGCGGTATAGACGACCCAACGGAATACCTTGTAACCCCTCAAAATTGTATAGTAATAGCCGGCACGCCTGATAAAACTGGAATTGCATTCAGTAACAGAGCTACCAAAGCCGGTGTACCGGAAGATAATATCTTCCTGCTGCCTGCCGGCCAACGTCTTTCTGTAAATGCTATAATTGAAAAAATTTTAAGCATTCAACAAAACATTCTCGCCAACGACAATGACGAGGATGTTTTTATTTTTGAAGATGAAGAAGAATCCGCAGGCCCTGCACCCGTAACAAACAGAATTAAAGTTATAGCCGTTAGAGGTTTTAGAGGTGGGGTAGGTACCACAACGATCACTACCAGCCTTGCAATGCTACTGCACGAAAATGGCGGCAAAATTGCCGTCGTTGACCTGGGTATTCCGCCAAATGCAAAACATCACTGCGGCAACCCTCAATTTGATAAAAAAGACGGTTTTTTACTGGCCCAAACAGAATACTGGGACCTATATGTGCCGCCTGCTCCGGTATGGAAGCTGAACTCAGATAAAATTGGCCCACTAATTGATATACTGCGCAAAGAATATAGATGGGTAGTTGTAGACTTTTCGCCTCAGCCTGATTACAAGCATATTCAGTCAGTTGAAGCTGATAAAACCGTCGTGGTTATAGACAGTGACGTGGTCCAATCCATTGAACCTGCTGCAATAAAGAACGCACTTTTTGTATACAACAAAGCCATACCCGACATCGGCACAGAGATTGTAGAAGACATACTGGGGCAAAACGTCATTACAATTAAAACCGACTTTGAAGGCTGTTACGCAGCCCTGGCATCCGGGGAACCAGCATATAAGAAAAGTGAAACAATAGCCATGGGCATGGGTAAACTGGCTGCAAAAATTCAGACATAGGGAGATGTTCATATGATAAAACTTTTACTTGCCGGTCCGAGAGAATTTACAGACCGGATCGAAAGGCAAAATAATGATTATTCGCAAATAAGGATTATCAACTTGGCCACTGAACCATCCCAGGCAGTGGAGGCCCTTGAAAACAGCGCCAAGGGCGCAGATGCCGTCCTTTTGGGATTTTCAGACGACGAAATTAAGCTAATGATTGATGTAGCCACCAGACACGAAGTTCAAAGCGTTATTTTTGTGTCCGTTGACGACATGGCCACGGCATACCGAAAATGGGCGCAATATAAATTAAAACTGGCCCGGGAAGGCTTTGAACTGGAGACCATCAATAAATACTTCGCTGAGCGCCCTGAGCTAATTAAACACAGTGCAGTAAGAAACAATAAGGATAAAACCTTATTTGAAGATTTGGATGAAAACGAAGACGATTCAACCGGCAGCAACGCCAGGATAGATGAAGTGCGCCGGAGAGAACTATCAAACCGCGGAGTCCCGGTCGATAAAAAAGTCATCACCGTTTTTGGTCAAAAAGGCGGCAATCCCGGCAAAACAGTGCTCACAGTATCTATGGCCCAGAGTATAGCGACAGTCACCAATCTCAAGGTGGTGGTTTTAGACCTTGACATAAACAGGGCCTATGGCGATGTGATTCGCTATTTTGGCTATCTCGCAGATGCTAAAGAAAAAATAATTACTTCGATTAAAAAAGACGATCATTATAACGGCCCGCGGCCACGGGAGAAAACATTGTCGGCCTGGAGCGACTTTCCGTGGCAGATGCGCGGCAACCGGGATGTTGTGTTAGCTTACCTTATTGAAATACGTAAAAACCTCTATATTCTGCCACCGATCAGGGGAATGACGGATAATAAATTAACATATGACCTGGTGCAAAAAACCATTGATGTATTACGTCGCCATTTTGCCGTGATACTGATAGACGGTGGGAACACTTTAAGCGATCCTACGTTATCAGCCATGGAAAACTCAGATGAACTGCTGATAGTGTTCTCACCGGAATTGCCCGTACTGGATAACCTGGTTGATTTCACCACGGATACCATCAGATATATTAACGGTGATCCGAATATATCACTGGTTGCAAATAAAGTCCCGCCCGGTAAGGACCCTTTCAAGCTCAATGAATCCATACCTGAAGCGACCGGCGGTTTTCCCGTGAGACACCAGTTGCCGCGGGATAACGAAGTATACGAAATGCTGTCCCGCAGGTCAAGGGTACCGTACTTGGGCGCACACGACACGCCGTTTACAAGGGAGATGGAAAAGTTTCTGCGTCACTTCTTCCCCCGTGAGTTATTTACTCAGTCAACGCAAATCGAACAAAAAGGATTTTTTAAAAAGCTGTTTACAAACTTATTCACGTTTAAAAAGGGTGGGAATTAGTCTATGGAAAGATCATTACCCGGAACTTCGGATATTTTACGCCAGCGGCGGCAAAAAGAAACTGAAGATAAAATATACGGACATATGGAAGAAGTGGTGGAAGGGTGCCGCCAACACATATTAAACCTTTATAAGAAAGGCCAGGAGCTTGACGGTAACCAGTTGGAAGATGAAATATCCAATCATTTGACACAAAACCGCAACCTGAGCTATACCGATCGGGTTAATATAGCCCGCCAGATACGCAACGAACTGGCAGGCTACGGGCCGCTTCAGGAACTAATGGATAACGCGACTGTAACTGATATTGTGGTTACTGACTACGATAAAATCCTATACGAGCAGGACGGTGAACTAATCCCCGCCACTGGCATTACGTTTCGGAGTAAAGCGCACTTGAGACTATTCGTTGAACGGCTGTGTTATCTGGGACGGTGCAAGATAGACGAGTCAACCCCGTCTGTGTCTTTAACTCTACCGGAAGGTCACCGGGTGGCTGTATCCATACCTCCGCTGGGGGATGGCGTGTACCTGGCCATCAGGAAGTTCGTATATATAGGCAATATCGACAGCATGGTACCAGCCACCTTTTCGGCCGCAGGCGCCTTATTTCTCAAGCTGGCTGCGAAAGGCCGCTTGAACGTAATGATTACCGGCCCGATGGGTGCGGGTAAAACCACTTTGATCGCTGTGCTCGGTCACGAGTTCGATCAACTGGAGTTGCCCGTTCTGGTGGAGGAAGTCAGGGAATGTCCTTTAAAACACCCGTATTTGCGCAACTATGTGGCGAGACAGCCCAATATTGAAGGTAAAGGTGAAATCGGTATTGGTACCATACTAAAGCACGCCCTACAGACCAGGGCAACCAGAATACTTATCGCCGAGGTCAGGGACGGTGCTATTTTTTATTTGCTGCGTGCCATGGCCACAGGACAGAGCGGAATGGGCACATTGCACTCTGAAACACCGCTGGATACCGTCCGGGTACAAATACCAATGCTAATGGGCCAATCACCTGAAGCCGCCGGCATGGATCAAGCTACACGAAATCTTATTATCAGCTCCGCAATAGATTTAATAGTACAAATGGGGAAAGAGTACGACCCTGCAACCCAAACGGAAAAGCGTGTCTGCACTCACATTTCCGAAGTGCAAATTTCCAATGGAGAACCCGTGGAGACAAAAGATATTTTTGTGCGCCGGGGCGATGAAATGGTGCCCACGGGATACATTCCCAGGCGAGCATTGGAGAAAATGGCCAGGCGGAAAATATCCGTGCCGCAGCAAATATTTACAATCTCAGGTAGAAAAGGAGATCATTAAAATGAAGAACTATAAATTATTTTTTATAGGTACCGTTGTTTTTGCCTTAATAGCGGCAGCTATATTTGCGTACGGGTACAACAACGTCAACCGGATGGTATACGTGGCGGTGGCCGGCACAGACATACATCCCGATGAAACCGCCACTCCCCATAATGTAGTGCTGGGCAAAACCCCCAGGGGAGCGCTGCAGAGCGATACTATATTAAAACCCGCCGAACTGGCGAACATGTGCGCAAAGGGGTATATACCGGCCGGCACAATTCTTAGAAAATCAATGTTCCAACCGGTCTCAAAGGCCGGCATTCCCGCCAAGCTCGCCGCCATGAAAGGTAGAGTGGCGCTGGCTATACCCTCTGGCATAGAAACAACGGTGGGCGAAACCATCCGGCCGGGAGATGCAGTGGATATTATGGCTTCAGTTAAAGGTCAGACCGTAAAGGTAGGTACAGATGTGACTGTTTTAGCCGTACCCCGGGAGGAATCAAAGGCAGTGGTATTAGCCGTAACACCAAAAGAGGCCGATAATATTTTAAGCGCCCAAAGTGACGGAAAATCCATCGCGCTGTTATTGCTGCCGGCAAACGAAAACTAATTCCCGGCAGGGCTTTTAAAAGGGGGCATACTTTTGTTAGTATTTTTGCTTTGCGTTTCTGTTTTTCTGTCAATCTTATGCTTGGGCGCGGGAATAATCTATCGGGGCAGGACATCAATATTCAAGGAAATGTTATTTGGCAAGACAAGCCGGTCAAATAATAAAAGCAATTTTTGGGATAATGTCTGGAGGCTTGAGGAATACAGTCATAATCGCGAAGAAGTGCAGAAGGTGGCCATACTAAGCGCGGCCGTTGGCATTGTACTGGGCTTTGCAATAAACGGTTATCTGAGCATTGTGTTCGGTATACTGGGTGTTATAACCGTTCCACGGTTATTCATTCAATTTAAAAACGAGCAAACCCAAAAAGCTTTTGAAAAGCAACTGCCGCGGGTTACAACGACCCTGGCCGTTTGCGCGAGAACCGGCACACTATATGATGGTTTTAAACATATTGCAAATGAATTTCCCGCACCGGCGGGTACGGTATTTCAATACATCGTGGATGGTGTGGATCACGGGTTTACAGCGCACCAGGCCATTGAAAAAGCTATCGCAGAATTCAACCTGCCCGACTTGAAAGAACTTGCCCAAACAGTACGCGTGATCAGCGAACTGGGCGGGGGTGAGAATACCGGCGAAATACTGGAATCAGCTGCAGAACATGTAAGATTCAGAGAAAGGTATATGATGCAGGTCAAAGCCAATGTTTCGGAAATTAAATACACAGCACTTCTGGCCCATATTTTCCCGCTGGGGCTTTTTCTTTTGTTGTTGATGGACCGCCAGGGCGTTCACTGGCAAACATTGCATGAAAACCCGACCATATACCTCGTGGGAACAGTTATAGTCGTAATCTGCTGGTCAATAACGCAGTACATGATTAAACAGGCCAGGAACTTGTAAAGCACCGGGTTGGTGGTGATTTTATTGGAGATTATTTCTTCATATAACGATGCGTTATATTTTTTTGAACATCTCTCATGGTCCATTGGTGACATAATCGGAGGTATTGTAATCGCCCTGATAGGTCTTTTTTTATGCCGAATAATCATTCGCGCCCTGATTCAGAGTTGTTTCGGAAACAAAACCGGAACACTTGTCGCGGGGTTGGCGGAAATTCTGATTTCCATGATGTTAGCGCTGTTTTCGTACAAAAACCCGGGGGTTCTCGCGGTGGTTATAGGGTGGTCGGCGGCTTTGTTCAGGCAACTGGTTATTACATTGCGCGGGGGTTGGTAAAAATGTTCTATTTTACGCTTGCCGTATTTGCTTCTGTGGCCTGCTTTGGCCTGGGTATTATTTCTTACCGAAGACATTCAATTTTTGAAATACTGTTAACATCCAAACCACAGAACAAAAAGGATATTATCAAGGAATTATACAGGATCACAAACCGGTTGTTAATTGCTGTCGGTATTAACCTGAACATGGAGGAAATCGACTTCAAACTAAAATTAGCCGGTAGACCATACAATCTGCAGGCCATTGATTTTGTCGGCATTATGGCAGCCTTTGTCGGTCTGGTCTTGGTAAGCGCCTTGAGTCTTTGTCTTGGAGGAGTAATCGACCCGTGGATAGTTATGCTATTTACTTTCGCCGCTGTTGTGGCTCCATGGGCAAAAATTAAGGCAGACGCAGAAAGGGGGCGGGAGTCTTTTCGAGAGGATTTAATCAATTTAAGCAGGAGAATGGAAATTGCTGCAACCGGCGGTCTGATGCCGGTCAGGGTTTTGGAATGGTCCGCCGAAGGGGAAACCCTGCTGGCCCGGGAGTTGAAAAACGTCATAGATCAGGTACGCCTTGGAAAGCCGTTACACTTTGTGTTTTCCAATATGGCTGCCAGGTACAATCTAGCCGAGGCGGATGAATTGGCCCTCGTACTTAAACACGCCGAAAAAGGATCTGCCATTGCTAATTACCTCCGGGACCTGAACCGTACCTTCCGAAACAGAAAAGAATTGGAGTTGTTCACAAAGGCATCCAAGTTAAAACCCAAAGTTACGGTTTATCTTGTCCTGTCGGCTATATTAACAACGGTCTGCTTTGTAGTTATGCCTATTATTCTGGAAACAATTAAAATTTACAATTCATAGGGGGAATTATTGATGAAAGCCATTAAAGAATTTATCAAAGATGAAAGGGGCGATGTGCTCCAGTTTGCCGCTATTGTGGCTGTTTTAATCGGCCTTTTTATAGCCGGCTACCAGATTTTCGGACCCAAAGCGAGCGAGTCTTTCAAGAATATTGGTAACTGGCTGGATGAGGGCAATAATAACATGGAATAAAAAACCAAGGGTCACTCGTATTTACCGGGTGACCTTTTTTGTTTTATTCGAGGGGGTGTTTTATGACGGTATCATTTATATCATGCTTACTGCTTTTAACTTGGGTTTCATGGACAGATATCAGGTACCGGCGCATACCCAATTATCTTGTCCTGGCCGGTATTATATCCGGGTTCTTGATTCATCGTCAGGAACCTGAAATTGCGCTGGCCGGCTTGTTGGGTTGTTTTATGCTTACCGTTCTTTTCAGCATCATTGGTTTTATGGGTAACGGGGACATTAAGTTATCGGCCGCATTGGGCGCAATATTGGGTTATCAAACAGGTTCGGAGGTGATTTTTTACGGAGTGGCCCTTTGTGCCCTTGCTATTAGCCTGTATATGGCTTTGAAAGGGCAATTTAAAGAATTGGTCACGCAGAACCTTTTAACCGTTAAGTACCTGTTTAAAGGTAATATTAAACTTTATATCCAGCAACTAAAAGCACAAGGTAAGATTTTTGCTTTACCTTTGGCTCCATTCTTTTTACCCGGACTTATTATAAGGGAGGCATTTAATTGGTTATTTTAAAAAAACAAACGGGGTTCGATGGTGCTGGAATTTGCGCTGATATTTCCCGTGATTTTGTTTTTTATCCTGGGAGCGCTTACATGGGGGCAAGTAGTGATAGCCAAAAACGCGGCACAAACAGCAGCCAGGGAAACAGCCAGGACATATGCCATTACACATGAAAAAGAAGAGGCTCTTGCAGTAACGGAACATGTATTGGGCCGGACACTGAGCAACAATAAAGAACTGTACAACGTAACATTGACGGACGGCGTTATTACTAATAAAGCCCTGGTGCCGACCGACAGCGGCGGTACCCACTGTCTGGCCAATGTGAGTTTTAAAGTGCCGATAGCCGTTCCCAACTTGCCCAAACTCATAAACCACGATGCCGAGGGGTGGGGGAATACCATTACTGTCACCGGTAGCGCGGTGTTCAAAAAAGAGTTTGAAATTAGTGAGGAAGATTAGGATGCTCAAAAATTTTTATATATACCAGAACAAGGAAACAAACACCTGCGATATATATGTGCCCAATATGGCGATCTGCAGAAAACTTGCTGCCAAATATAATCTTGAATACGAATATTATTCCAAGTGGGCTCCCTGCCCAATAAATGAAAAATACCTGGCACCGACATTAAAACTATGCCAGGTCAGTCAATCAGTTAAAGATTCACTAGTACAGCAGTTGAAAACAAAAGGATTCAGACTTGTTGACTATGATGATTTCAAATATACGGATAAATATAATGGCACATACAAAGAGCATTTGGAACACTGTTATTTGGTAAAACTAAAACTATGGTTTGATAACAGTGAATATTTGGAGCTATACAAAAACAGGAATGCCGAGGTCAATGTGTTATCATCTTCTCTTAGTACAATACGCTTACCTAACAGACATGATTTGAAAGAAATGATCTTGCTGGACAGTTTGTTTCAAAATCAATTTGTACTGGTTGCGGCTGTGCTTGCTATTTCTTTGATTATATTTCCAATATTGATACATGTAACAGCAGATTACTACCGTGAATCAATTATCCATATTTACGATTATTTTCAGTAGGATGGAGTGAGTTATGAACCACATAATTAATAATCAACGCGGTTCATTGGTTTTGTGGGCAGCAATAGCAATTCCACTGCTTTTAATTTTGGCAGCACTCATGCTTGATACAGGTCGATTTTTAATCGCCCGGGCGCAGCTTCAAACCCTGGTCGATGCCTCGTCACTGGCCGGGGCCATGACGGCAGAAGTAATACCTGAAAAAGAAGTTCAGACTGTAACTGATGATGCGGGTAACCCGATTGGAATTGAAGAAAAAATAACGGGGTATCACATCGAAATAGATACTGAAAAAGCAAAAGAGGCAGCCTTGAAAACTGCCCTACTTAACGGCAGCCCAAGTTTTTGGGCAAACCAGGGCGGGTATTTTACCCTTGATGAAACTCCAGACGCTGAAAAAGCCGGTTGGGAAGGCTACCCGGTAGGTGAAGACAGTTATTATACCCGGGCGCGGGTCTGGATGAAACCCGGTTTTTTTGCGCCGGTTTTGCGTAGTTTCAGTGATTCAAACCATGTTCCAATTTACATTGATAGCACGAGTAGAGCATTTTTTGTAAATCCCACTGAATAATTAATTAAGTCAAAGAAGGTTGTGGTAATACAAATGATGGGTTATAATTTGAAAAAGATAATCTTAAATTTTGATAGATACAATATTCTTGACGTTTAGTGAACGGAGTGATGAATATGAAATCAGTAAAAATAACGTACGGAGCTAAAGGTGATTTAATCAAAAAAAAACGCAAAAAGTTTTTAACTCCTCTCGATAAGCTGAAAATCAAAAGAGAGAAAGCAGCATTAAAAGAACTAATAGGTTTATGGGAAGGAAAAGACACATCTTTTTTTGATAAAAGGTAGTAATATGGACGGAGTATTATTAGATACAAATATTTTGATAGATTTACTTAGAAGCTATAGAAAATCTCGCCCTAAAAACAAGGAATATGCTTACAATTCAAAAAAAGCTATAGAGTTAGTTAACTGGCTTATCGATGAACGAATTACTAGGTATATTTCTTGTCATACTCTAAAAGAATTACTTCAATATCCCTATATATCTAAACAGGAGGAAGAAAGAATAATTAACTTGTTACCAACATTCTATCGTATTTTACCCACAACCTCTAAAGTATCACGCATAGCCGGTATACTATCTCGCCAATCAGCCGAATATCGTGACTATCACATTGAAGACTGCTATATAGCTGCAACAGCGATAACATTCAAATTGCCTTTATACACACGTAATCCTGGCGATTTTAAGTACGTCCCGCATCCGAATTTAGAAATTGTAGTTCCATACCAGTATCAACCAGAAACAGCATGTTAAACATAACCGGAGTGATGAACTCCGGTTTTCTTATTTTGCAAGGAGCGGGATGTGATTAATTACCCAAATTGTTACAGGTAGGGGGTGAATATGTGTCATCTTTCTTCGTATTTTTTGGCAGTATCATTTATGTCATACAGTTGGGTTTTGCTGCTCTGTCGGACAAAACTTTTTCTCGACCGAATATTAATCTTATATCCATCGCATGCCACGGGTTATTGCTAGGGGTATTATTTGTTTCTGGCCACTGCGCCTATTTATATGCGGAACTGGCTGAACTGCCTACAGAAGCACCTACAGGAGCACCAATTGCAGCAGAATACGGTCGTTTAGTTGCAGCTTCGATACTGGCCGTAGCAGGTTATGAGACTACCAAAGCCGTAGTACGATGGATAGGAGCAACAAACAATTTTAGGCAAATCTTTTTAAATTTTACTACAGGTGCCACGGCAGTAATGACATCCGGGGTTTTGCTCTACTATATGCTAAGATAATCTGATTTTGCGGAAAAATGAGGATTTAACAACTCGAAAGGGGGTGAGGTAAAAATGTTTTCAGTTTCAGATGTAGTACAGATTGTCGCAACCGTCACCCTTTTTCTCACCCTCGTCGCCCGAATAACGGACTGGCGGCAGTAGTTAAAAACCCCTGAAGTTGATCCCAGCAACTTCAGGGGCCTAAAACGAAACCCCGACAGACGAGGCGCACACGCCGTATTACCAATATTCCTTGTTAACACAATATTATTAAGTTTAACATATAATGTCAACAACCGGAGCTGGTAAACTCCGGTTTTCTTATTTTGTAGGGAGCGATAACAGGACAAGAATGTGAGGTGATATTAACATTGAAACTGACCACATTATTAATACTTACTGCTGTAGGCATACCAATTTTAATACTGCTTTTGGTTTTTGGAGTAGTGATGATCTTCAGCATTCCATTATTTCGATTTGCAAGCAAGGTCCAAAATCCAACGATAACTATTAAAAAATGTTACCATGATGATCAAAACTTGGAACATTAGTTCTGGAAATTGTGTCTAATAAGAAGGGAGAGACCATTAAGTGAGAAAAACAATCTTAATAGCAATTTTAACTTTCATAGTCGGCACATTTAGCGGCGTTTGCGGCCACTGGTACTTCACGGATTACATGCCGGAGGTTAAACTAAAAAAAGCGGCCACAGAGCACCAGGAGAAACTTAACCAGATGGTCCGGTCGGGCAAGGTGCTTGCGGTTAAGCCAAATGAGCTAACCATAAAAGTAGAAAATAGCGGGGACAAGGAGTTCGAAGGCAAAGAAATTACTATTAAGATTGATTCAAACACTACCATCCAGGAGGGGATGGACATTCTTTCAAAGCCCGGAACGGCATTTGACTTAACCAGCAAATTAAAGAAAGGTATGTATGTTGACCTGATGGTCGAGGAAGATAAAGCACTGGCCATACACTGGGAAAGTCCGCTGGATACTGCTCAAGAAACCGAAGGGGTGTGATCACTTGAAAAAATTTATTTTGTTTGTTGTAATTGTCGCTCTGATGGTTATTTTCGTACCCGGTTTGAGGCCGGCTGATGCCGCCGACAACCACTCCGTAATCTTTACCATAGACAGCAGCACCTATCAACTGGACGATCAACTAAAAGAAATGGACGCCAAACCGTTTATCGAAGATGGACGTACCTACGTTCCGGTACGTTACATGAGCGAACCGTTTGGCATCAAGGTTGAATGGAACAAGTTCCTGCGCCTGGTCACTTTAACCCGGGACGACACCGGTGTCTACCTGGTAGTGGGGGTTAAAAAGATACTGGTCAGAAATGGCGAAGATAACGCGGTGGATATAGCAAAGAAAATCATATCCGAGGGCAGCGACCTTGATGTCGCGCCGGTGATCAGGGACGGCAGAACCTACCTGCCGGCCCGGTGGGTTGCCGAGGCGTTTGGGTACGCGGTAAAGTGGGACGATAAAACCCGAACGGTGGCCATAGTGCCCCAGGGGGCCAAAACGCCTGAAGTGATACTGCCGCCGGTGGAAGAAATCCCTCAAAACACGGTTTTCAAGCGGCCTGACATTGAGTTTCCCGAGAAGCCCCGGGCCATGATAATGGGCTTTATGCCTTCTTCCAAGAAGGTAGTGTTTTGGAATTATGACCCGGCACTTGTAGTACACGGATCTAGCGGTGATTATTACGTTACTGTTGATGGTGGTGAACCGCGGCGCTGGGAAGAAACCTTGCCGGATTACCTTACACCGGAACCCAGAAACCGTTTTGATGAAGGCCCGATAAACATAAAAGTCCTATTAACTGCCTTCGGAGCCCCGGAAGAAGCGTTTCAGTATGACCCAAAATCCAAAACTTTAAGGATTTACGGGGCAGAAGGATATTGGAGCCCGGGATATGTTGAATTAAAAGATGGCGGTGATACCGCAAAACTGGTATGGGAAAAGGACGGGCATGTTGTTGAAGATAGCTTGAATGGTAAATTCTATGTTAAAAACGGCAAATATTTTATAGATGGTAATCCAAATGCAGTTTTATTGTCAGCGTTTAATTTTAACGCTGCTGCAAGCATAGGGCCTCCAGAACCTCCTCTTTACGAAAACTTATGGTTTGTGAGCTTTAATAAAATTTAAGCGGGATTAAATCCCGCCTTTTCTTTTTATAGTCACTTTTTTAGAGAAAAAAGGGGGGAGTTGGAAAAATTTATTACTGATAATGGTGCATAAGAAATTTAACAAAGGAGAGGTGTTTACATGAACCATGAAGATTTAATTGTGCCGCGAATGGCTTTTAAAATCAAGGATGCCGGCCTGTTCCTGGGAGTCCTTTACCTGGTTTCGTTCCTGCTACTTTTGCCTTTTTACTTGAGAAATACCGGTAATATCCTGTCCGGTGCCGAGCTCATGTTGATTGCGATTTTGGGTATAGTTTTGGTGCAAGTTTTTCTAAACTGGCTATATATTCTAATCATCCATATACCGTTTATCATGGCGGCCATTATAGGCACAACCGGCCTTATTATTTTTGTTTTCAGCCCGCTTTTAATTATACCCGTTGAACTAATTCAAAACGCTGCTTCAATGTTCATTGGCGGGAGTTTCTTGGGCAACTCTTTAACCCTGCTTAGTGATTTCACTTACCGGTTGGGCCAGGGGATGATGATTGTTGCAGGCGTTATCTGGTGGTTGGTCGAGAAGGCCAAGAACATCAATTACGCTGCCCTGGCCGGGTATCTTATCGGCCTGGCCGGCCTGGGCGTAATCGCCGGCATATCCAATTTTTCCAGCCTGCTGGTATTTCTTACAATTTGGGCTGTTGTCTATTTAAAAGTCAGTAGCAACGAGAACCTGCCCGACCTGCGCATTATTTTCAAGTTGGTGGCCACTGTCGCTGTGGTATTCGGCATGTTTAAAATTTCTGTCGTATCCGAGGGCAAGGGATTCATGGATACAGTCTTTTATTTTTCTCAGTCCGATAACATATTCAAGACCAGTGGTTACCATAACTTTTTGCGTTTTTATGAAATTTTGCTGGCAGTTTTCTTCTTGCTTGGCATCTGGAAACCGGGGGCTATAACCGGAAGACTGCCACAGGAGTTTAGGGATAAGGTATTTGAATTTGTAAAGAAAGGCGCCGGGGCAATGATAGACTTGAAAAAAATTTAAACAATGTACTTCTCACCGGGGTGATTAAAAACCCCGGCTTTTTATTTTTAGAGAGCCGTTTTCAATTTAAAAGAACGGAGGAGGTTTGTAAGCGTGAAAAAGATATTACTTTTCTCTCTATTTATTATGTTTTTTTTGCTGCCCACAGGTTTGGCACAAGCTAAATACGAAAAACGATGGTCAGATCCATTACCCAGTCCTTACCCGGGCCGTGTTAACACACACAACCAATATGTCCGTATATTTCTAAACGACGGTGGCGTTATGTATAACAATTATGCTATCCATGGCAGTTACATGCCGGTATTCTGCTTACCCGGCAAGCTTAACAGCGGTTATACAGCGGCAGTAGAAAAAGACCTTCGCGAAAATGACCCCTTCGCATACGCCATTTTAAAAAGCACCAAATTTCAAATAGCCACCGCTGAAAATATTGATTATTTCTTAATCCACAACGGCTTAAGGGAAAACCCGTATATCAAGGCTACCACGATGGATACAAACGTGGAAATACAGAACAATCCCAACGCCCCGGTTATAGGCAAACTAACACCCGGCCCGGACGATGCAACAACCAAAGATCCTTATAAGCTATATAATAGACCACCTAATTACAGCGTCGCCTGGGTAGGCAAAGACGGCAACGATTACGAAGGCTTCTATTACGCCACCACCTACCTGAAAGGCGATAAAGGCGGCCAGGTGGGCAGCTCCTTACTGACCGCCGATGCCGCCAAGGCCCTGGTCACCCATAAAGGCAATGTCCAGGTAAACACAGACGTGTATATCAACTATAACTATAACCTGGCCCTGATCGGGCTGAAGCAAAAGAAGGTGGCCAGGAACCCGGGCGAAGAAGAAAAATGGACAGTCCAGCTTATCAACCAAACCCCCTTCACTACGGTTAAAGACAAGACCCACCTGCGGGCCTTCATCCAGGAAAAAGGCGGCGAACCGCAACTGGTGGCAAGCAAGGAAGCTGAATTGGCGCAAAACCAGGTAGCCAGCACGTTATTTTGGGAGTTCGGTTACGCTCTGCCCGAAAACGACTTCACCCTGATTGTCACGGTCAATAGAAACTATATAGACGGCAAATGGGTAAATGAACCGCTGGTAACACAAGCCGACTTCCAACTTAAAGGTGAATACTACAAAATTTACGGCAAAGACGGGGCAATGGAAACAACCTACTCGGACAACGTACTAACGTCGGAAATGACCGGCGGCAACAGCGGCAGCAATGAGCCGCCCAGCGGCGACGTTGACCTGGCCGCCATGGACCTGAACTTGTATAACAGCGCAGGAAGCCGTATGGCCGATGCACTCATAGAAGGCGAAACCTACAAAGTAGCCGCCGTATTTAGAAGCTATTACAACAAGCCTGGGTTTGCAGAACTTCGTTTTTACGTTAAGCAATCAGCAGGCAACTACCAGCTGCGGGACAGCAAATTTGTTTTTATGGAGCCTGGAGGAACAGTCTATATAGACAAAGATGACGGTTGGGTATATACAGCGAGTAAGGGTACAACCCCCGTGATAGCAATTAACCGTATCTGGGAAAATGGCTGGAAAGATAGGCAATTTAAACTGGAATCGGGCGAACTATTAGACGAGTCAAATTATGATAACAACACATTAGAAAAAAGCCATAACATAACCGAAAATACAACCCCCAGGGAAGAAAGCCACTACGCCTCATACTACCCGGCGATGGAAGTACAAGAGCCGATATACGAAACAATCAAAGAAAAAGTATGGCTGCCGGAAGTTAAAAAACTGCCATATAAAGAAGCCGAAGTAAATGTTAAAGTAAGGGCCAGGCTAGTACCGAATGAAGACGTATCCAGATCACTACCGGTAGAACGCCCCTCCTGGCATACTCTAACCGACGGGACAGAGGTGTTTGGATATTGGGTTTTTCCGAAAAATTCTCCCCAAGTGCTGGTTGAATGCGACCAGCAAGGCAACAAAACCGGCTGGGCCTACTTAAACGAGGGTAAATTCGTTGAGCAGGAAAGGCAGGTTCTCATCGGGTATGAAACCAAGCGTGTTCAAGACCCCTCCCAACCCAAACGATACCTGTATCCTGCGGAAGTCTATCCGTCGCCAAGGTATATGAACGAAAGTCTTTCACATTACAAGTGGGGTACAAGGGAACCCAAACAAGTTTATTATCCTTTCGGTGATTATCTTAACCGCGAGGAATGGCGGCAGATAATTATCCCGATATACAATCCCAACGATTGGGCCGTAAAAGCCAAGGTTAGAACTTTCATACCTGAATCAAGGGATGTATTTGTAAACCTGGGAGCCAAAGAAACCAAGTGGGTTATGGTTAAATTACCGCAAGATGCGAAAGTGAAAGGATGGAAGCCGTATAAGATAAACTATTTATCTGTAGTTGTTCATATTGAAGAAAATTACGACCCCTACGCGCCGGATGAATACAAGTACCAACCCCCGGCGGACGATTATGACCGGGTATTTTATTTTTGCGATGCTACAGGTTTACAGTTTGGTGCCCCGCAGTGGTACAAAGAAAACGAAGACGACCAGGAAGTATTTGTGTTGAAGCCAGCGTTCAAAACAGTTATGAAATGGGTTCCCGACGATCCCGAAGATTGGACTATTGGCAAGCCTGTATATGAAACCGTACCTGGCTATACCTGGAGTCGGGTAGAGGTATACCGGCCAATTGCCATAGATGATAGATCTCCAGGGAAACCGGCCAGCGAACAGGATATAAGCAACATGAGAGCTGTGGGACCTATGGTATTCTGCAAAGTTTGGCTTGCAAATTCAATAGATGAATTTAAAGGTATGTTGTCAAACACTTCCAATTATCGTATATTTATCGCTAATTATGAAGGTCGGATACGAAGATATTTGGATCAGTATTACGAAGATCAATTTACAAATCGCGAGTTAATACAATATTTTAATAACCCTTATGACAAAGCTGGTCGAACAATAAATATTAACGGGCAGCGATATTATTACGATTCTGTAACCCAAAAAGATGGCACGGAAAAGTATATATTTATGCTCCCTCATAGCGGGTATAGCAAAATCGATGGCTTTACTATCAAGCATATCGGTGAGCGAGTGGAAGAAACTAAAGAGAAGTACACTGAAAAACTCCTTTACCGTTTCATTGACAC
This sequence comes from Desulfoscipio geothermicus DSM 3669, assembly GCF_900115975.1. GTDB lineage: Bacteria > Bacillota > Desulfotomaculia > Desulfotomaculales > Desulfallaceae > Desulfoscipio > Desulfoscipio geothermicus. The sequence goes on along the minus strand of NZ_FOYM01000014.1, from coordinate 6,134 downwards.
CTATAAAGTAAACCAAGGATTCCTGAATAATTCACAATTTATCATGAATTGCAAAGATCTACAGGTAGTTTACAGGCACGAAACCGCTGATAGCGACTATGCAAGGTTGCCGGTTAAATGGGACGTTATATTGCAACCCGGCGAAACAAAGTACCTACCTGGTGAGTTTGAAACGGCAATAATTAAGGAGAAACGTTCCCACGGAAGTGGTTATAGGACAATAAGGGATAGCGGCTTTGAGCCTGATATTTCATATGGCTCAATTTACGATGGTATCGCCACTTTAGACACCGTAACGGCTTATGGTAACGTTTCCATTAACGCACCGGCCGGTGTGGAAAATTATAACGATGAAGATAAGTGGGATCGTGAATTTAAGCCTGCTTTAAACAAAAATGTCTTTGATTTTTGCGAAGTAATGACAGTAGATGAATTATTGGCTTTCGGGGACGCTGAAGGTGGACAAATTAAAACCAACCTTAACTATTTTGTGTCCGGAACGCCTGAGCAAATGAAAGTTAGTGCTGATGTTAATATCGGTAAATGGTTGAAACGCAGACGAGATTAACAGAATCATGGTACTACCCACTAAAGAACAAAGACTTGGTGTATTCACCAAGGTCTTTGTTCTTTATTTATTTTCAGTCCTGAAAAAATGGTGAAGATCCACTTAAAAAGGTGAGTTGATATGCTTGACACCTTAATTGATCAAATAACCGTTATTTGTACGTCTGGTGAAAAAAAAATCAAAGAAAAACTACATGATTTACTGAGCCAATACGAAATTAAGAAAATAGCCACTGGAGAAACACACCCGGATATATCACAAAAAATGAATATGTTTCTCCTGGCCAAGAAAATGGAAGGTCTTAGCGAAAAGACTTTACGGAATTACCGCAAAACCATTTTAAATTTCGGGGCATACACTGAAAAGCCTGTAAACAAGATTACTCCGGGGGATATAAGGAACTGGCTTTCAAGTTGTCAGGAATTAAAAATAAGTACCATTCGATACTACATCAGCGTGCTGAGAACATTTTTTGATTATCTTATAACGGAAGAACTTATTAGTTTTGATCCCACCCGGAAAATCAAGTTGCCTAAACTGGAACAGCGCATTCCCAAAGCGCTGAGCGTTGATGAGTTAGAAATTCTTCGGGAGGGTTGTCATACCCTGAGGGAAAAAGCGTTGCTCGAAGTTTTTTACGCCAGCGGGTGCCGGCTGGCCGAGATACATAACCTTAACCGGTCGGATATTGACTGGCAAGAGAGATGCTTTTCGGTTATCGGAAAAGGAAACAAGGAAAGAGTGGTGTTTATCGGTGCCCGGGCAGCCCACGCGCTTAAAAAATACCTTGACAGCCGTCAAGATACTGAAAAAGCTCTTTTTGTGACGGAGAGGGGTAAGCCCAAACGATTATCACAACGGTCAATCCATTTGATATTCAAAAAAATTGCCTCACGGGTGGTAATAAATAAAAATATCCACCCACACGTATTCAGGCACACCATGGCCACTTCTATGGTCAACCACGGTGCCAGGCTGGAAGACATACAGGCGCTACTGGGTCATAGTTCACCGAATACAACCCAGGTTTATGCGCGGGTGTCGCTGGAGCGAAAAAAGCAGGCGTATAATCAACATTTTGTTAACTGATTAGTAAAAATACCATCAAATACCGAAGGAGGAGTAAATGGAAAAATTTATTAAAGAATCGATTGCGGATGTACCGGAGCTGCTTCAGTATTACCAAAATCACATTGACGAAGTTAATGCTTTAATAAATAAATTTGCGGTCCCAAGGGAGGAAATAAAAAACATAATGCTCATTCTTAAAACAATTGACGAGGACATTGATTGGGCAGATAAAAAGTTTTAAAAAATTGCAGCCTACGGAGATATGATGCAATAAATGAAACACGTTGTAAAGAGGTGAAACCGTTTGAATAATAGGCTGAAAAGTTTTCTTAAAGAATTGAAGTATATTAAGGATTTTATTCCGTCGGATACATTCACAGACCTGGCGAGAAAAGCCACCGCCCTGGCGGAAAAAGATGATAGGCTTTTGACACCGTCGGAAGTGGCAAAGAGGCTGGGCGTGAGTGGGGTAACGATCTGGCGGTGGTTAAAAAAAACTTTTGACGTTCTATCTACTCCCCAGTGGACAGATCCGGATCAGGGAATCTGACTTGGAGTATTTTATTGAGAAACACCGGCTAATAAGTACAATCACAGATGATGGCCAGCATGATTCACGGCAACTTCTTATATGATCAATATTTTAATTATGTATCTAAAATTGAGGGCTGTCTAAAGAGTCAGAGATCAGTTATACTTGTAGTAAGAGGTGAAGTATTATGCCAAAGCGAATCGTTTCAAGAAAATCATCCGGGAGAAAGATTGTAATAAAAATTAAAGGAAATAGCATTAGTACCAAGTTTGAAACTAAAGAGGCTCGAATTAAGAGAAGATTAAAAGCATTCCGTTCACTTGTGGGCCTGTGGGAAGGTAAGGACACATCGTTCTTTGATAATAGGTGAGTGGGGTATTATTGGATACAAACATAGCCGTTGATTTTTTAAGATCCCAACGAAAGTCCCGACCGAAAAATGAAAGAGCTATGTTTGACCAGCAATCTGCCGTAACCCTTATTGAGCAATTGATCCAGGATGATCGGGATATATTCTTTTCGGTGGTAACATTAAAAGAATTGCTACAGTACCCTTATATCTCTTGCGAAGAAGAAGAAAGAATAAACAAAGTTTTACCGATGTTTAGTACCATTCTGTCTGTGGACGAGCGTATCGGTAGGATAGCAGCACTCTACTCCAGAGAATCCGCGGAATACCGGGAAAAGCATATTGAAGACTGTTACATAGCAGCCACAGCATCAACTTATCCTCTTTATACAAAAAACCCAAAAGACTTCGTATACGTAAATGATTCTTCATTAACCATTGTTGTGCCTTACGATTATCGACGGGCAAATGGTATAGGATAAAGAAGTTGATATTTAAGCGTCTGGCCAAGAATAAGAAAAAATATTAAATATTGACGACTGAAACCCTTTTAGCAAAAAAGTGATTTCGCATTAACACCTTACTTTATTTGTAGGGTGTTTATTTTATTAAGATGGTCTTACGAGAGAGGCGAGATGCCCGAAATTTGCAACCTACGGAGACTTTGGGAAATGAAGGGAATGATTAACAATGCTAAATATAAAAACTGAACTTAGCACCTTTTTCACGCAAGAAAGGATAACTAGATTATCTAACCTGGCACCAAAATATATCAAACACTTTTACTACGTCGGCAAACAAGTCTTTTGGGATTACTGGAAAATAATTAAGGTAATCTCTATTTTGTTTTTGTTAATATATGCTGTAAATCGGTGCGGTGAACAATTCATGCAAATCGATAACCCCAAAGTGTTAACAGATTTTATTTTACAGAATCAAGTTGCAATATTAATTATCGGGCATATTTTGATCAATATCGCAAAACTTACATATGCACTGCTAAACTTAGCATGTTATATTATAAGCTTTGCTATGGGTATAAGATTTGTAAATTACCTATACACAAAACCATTTGTTGCTATGACTGATCAAGAACATATAGCTTTAATCTCAAAATTAAAAAGTACCGGCATAGTAGGTAAACATATGAATGGTTATTTAGATTATGATTGGGATGAAGTTTTAAATAATCTTTATGAAAAGTATTTAAGAGAAGCAGATTATACACTTAATGAATTATATCAAAAAATACAGAAGCATTATTTTTATTTAAAATCAACGTCTATTAGGGTTTTTGAATTTGATTCATGATAGAGTAGGCCGACCTCTTACAAGGCCAGCCCCTCAATGAACGGCTCGTGCGGTTTTCCCGCAAACCGCTCTACGTTACTTACTCTCGAACTTGCGGATGCGTTTCTGTGCTCGCTCGTATGCTGCAGCCCGCTTGGCCCAGTATACTGTATCACCAGCTTTGCGCTGCCGCTTGGCTGATGCTACCTTTGTCCTGCGCTGACGGATGATAGCTAAGTGCTCGTCATCTGTCAATGACAGGCCAGTGGCTGCATCCCAAATGATTCTCTCGGCGTATTGAAGCCCCGCCCCCACAAAGCACTCATGGGTGTAGATTGAGCTGAGCGTGTTAACTCTCCTGTACGTCTTGCCGCCACCACGCTGAGGTAGGCGGCAGCGCCGAATACGCTGACGGACATATGCATCTAGCCTGGTCGCCTGTTGAGCAAGGAGTGCTGTGGCACAGCGGCACTGGCCTCGGACTGATTTGTACACCTGCACCGCCTTGGCGGCCTGCGCCCAATATGCTGCCTTGCCTAGAATTACCGGGTTCACTCTCTTTACTAATGCGTCCAAACTTAACGTGTGAGTTTTCGGAGTTTGCTCTTTGATAGCTTCTCGGAAAGCCTTCATGGCATCGGAAGTGCATCTGAGTCCAAAACTCCAAGTTCCGTCTCGTTTCCGAAACCATCCTTGAATAGCCACTCCAAGGTATTCTAGCTCGGGAATTGTCCTTCCGTTGAAAGTGCGTTTCTCCATCAGGTGCAAAGTATTCGTTTTCTCGGCTGAGAGTTCGAGTTTCAATCTTCTCATGACATCCCGTACGATAGCTTCTCCATGCTTGACGCCTTCTTCATCCTTAGCAAAGACCAGAAAATCATCAGCGTAACGTACAAATTGCACGCCTGCCCTATTAAGTTCCCAGTCCAGTTCATTCAGGTAAATATTGGCAAGTAATGGAGAAATGACTCCGCCTTGCGGAGAACCTGCCTTTGAGAAACTTCTCACGCCATTCTCTACGACTCCAGCCTTTAACCACTGCCAGATGAGGTCCAGAATGGAACGGTCGGCAATCCTTCGCTTCATAATCCCCAGGAGTATTCGATGGTCTATACAGTCAAAGTAACCCTTGATGTCAGCATCATATACCCAAACATAGCCTTGTTCCATCAAGTGGATGATGCGCCCGAAAGCATTGAACGCACCTTTTCCAGGTCGGAAGCCGACAGAGGCCGGGTGAAACTCCGTCTCGTACAGAGGTTGGAGTATATCAACGACCGCCTGTTGTACGACCTTGTCCCGAATAGATGGAAGGCCGAGTGGGCGCTTTTTGCCGTTTCGTTTCGGAATGTAGCGCCTGAGTACTGGCAATGGCTTGTAAGCCTTGGCTTTGAGGTCGCTAAAAAGCTCTTGGAGATTTTCTTCCAGTTTGCTTTCAAATGCGGACAGACTGATTCCGTCCACTCCACCAGCCCCTTGATTCGCCTTAACTTTTAGCCATGCCTCATACAACCGTTGATAACTGAGCAAGCGTCCATAAAGATTGTGCCACTTCAAGTTCGAGCGTCTCCTCGCAAGCAGAACCATCTTGGCAGTGTTTCACGACGGAGACTTACCAATTAGCATGTCTGCTTCTGAATCAACTTTTCAGTAACGACGCCTTCCTTCACTTCACACCGAGTTATGGTCTCGGAGCTACTTCGCTACTATGAAGGCGCTCTGACTTCTCCTGGCACACGGGCAATTTCGGATTCCCTTATATGCCCATGTCCACCAACCAGGGACTTAGCTCCCCCTGTCCGTTTTCCCACCTTTCGGCTGGGTGCCTCATTAGGTTCTGCATATCCGCTAGCCTTAATGGTGGTAACCAGGAGACCTCGACGGGTCACCCACACTGGCTGCAGCGTGCATGTCTCACCCTCCACGTGATGAGCCGCATACCCCGTTTCAGTGGCTTACAGGGCTGCCTCACCCTTGCCCGTAGGTTCAGCCTACTCAGTTTGCCCCGGGTTTCCCCATTAGGGTGTCTCACTAGCCTCACCGTAGCGCAGGTTTTGGGTTCCGCAGAGGTCGCAGCGTCCCCAACTCACCCCGCCGCTTTGGCATTCAGCGTTGCGCTTTCAACCTGCACACTTCGGATAGGGACCTCTCGGTTACCCCTCTCTCCTCCGTCACGTCCCTCACGGGAGCGCGCTAGATGTACCCTTTGCCGCGCTTGCCACTTGCGCAGCGCCGGCCTGCCCTGCCTCTCGGCAGGGTGTCCGACATCCAGTGCGGGCTGCCGCCCGCACAACCTCCTCCGGGACAAGCCCGGAGGCTTCTCC
>NZ_FOYM01000008.1 GCF_900115975.1 Desulfoscipio geothermicus DSM 3669 | reverse complement strand
CCAGGTAGATAGGCCGGGCGTGTAAGCGCAGCAATGCGTTTAGCGGACCGGTACTAATCGGTCGAGGGCTTGACCTGAAATGGTGGTCGGTGGTTAGTGGTCGGTCGTCGGTAGACGAAGGCCATACTGCCATCGAGAATACCTGTGCCGAAAAGCAAGCTGTGCAGTTTTGAGGGAATAAAACAACCGAAAAGTTTTCCGGTGACCATAGCGGAGAGGATACACCCGTTCCCATCCCGAACACGGCAGTTAAGCTCTCCAGCTTGTGCCCGGAACGGGTGCGCCGATGGTACTGGGTTTTACCCGGGAGAGTAGGTCGTTGCCGGAATTAATTTTAAAAAGAGCCTTCTGGGTACACCAGAAGGCTCTTTTTGTGTCCAAGGCTCTCGTTAGCAGTTCTACAGTGTTTTACAGAAACTATTGCAGACAACAGCAGACAAGATATGCAAAAGTTCCTTAAATAATCAGATCCTTGCGATCAAAGCCGCCATTGCGCAAGGTGTCAAGCAAAAAACTGAAACCTGTTTTTGATCAGGCACCCTAGCAATGATATGCATTTTCTGCACCTCTTTGCTGATGATTGTTGTGGTGTACAGTATCGTATTCCGATATTGCTGCGTCATAAAGTCCGGCGGTCACGTATTCCCTGCCCAGGGCGTCCGCGCTTAATATGGCGGCAAATACATCCTGCGGGGTGACTTTAAAAGGCATGTTGTAAATAGTTTCCTCGTTGGCGCAGGAGGCTTCGGCAACTTTCATTATTTCATCCTTATTGATGTCTTGGATACCCATTTCTCTTAAAGTAACGGGTAGCCCGATGCTGATGCAAAAGGAAATGACCTCGTCTATTTCTTCGGTAGGCCTGTTTTCCATAACCAACTGTACGATGGTCCCAAAGGCTACCTTTTCCCCGTGGTACAAGTGATGGCATTCTTCCATTACGGTAAAACCGTTATGAATGGAATGGGCCGCCGCCAACCCGCCGCTTTCAAATCCCAGACCACTGAGGTAAGTATTGGCCTCGATAATATTTTCCACGGCCCGGGTAGAGACTTTGTTTTCCGCGGCCAGCCTTGCTTTCAGGCCGTCCTCCAGCAGTGTATCATAACACAGTTTAGCCAGAGTGAGGGCCGCTTTGGTGGGCTGGCCGCCGGCCATGGTGGGTGAATTTGACTCGGCGCACGCCCGAGCCTCAAAATAGGTGGCCAATGCGTCCCCCATGCCAGCTACCAGAGTTCGCACCGGCGCCCGGGCAACGATACCGGTATCTACTAAAACAATGTCAGGATTGCGGGGTAAAAGCAGGTATTCGCTAAAGACACCCTCTTCGGAATAAATCACCGATAGCGCGCTGCACGGCGCGTCAGTGGAAGCTACAGTAGGTACAATGACTACCGGCAACCCTGCATAATGCGCCACCGCCTTGGCTGTGTCCAGTGTTTTCCCGCCGCCTATACCTACAATCACGTTGCACTTGGCATTACTGCAAATTTCCCTTAACCGGTCAATTTCCGGTCGGGAACATTCACCGTTAAACCTCTCAAACACTACTTTGGCATCGCTGCCCTGAAAACTTTGCTCCACAGTCCCGCGGGTAATGGACAGCACCAAATCATCAGCTATAACAAAATGCGCATTGCCCAAGCTGGATATATAGTCTTTGAGCTTGGCTAATTCCCCGTCACCCTGGATGTATTTGTTTGGTGAAATGATGATTCTAGCCATATAGTTTTACCCCTTTCCAGTAAAAGACCACTTCTTTTAGCTTTGTTTTATAGTAACCAAAACCGGCAGGAAATATGGCTAGTCATATTTGGTGCATGAATTGGCGCATAAATTTTTCGTAAAAAACACCCACTTGTTAATTTATCCAGAGAGTTGAAAAATTCATCAACGCGGCAATCATTGTGTATAATCATGGGTTAAAGGATATCTTCCATAGAATTACTCTTCTACTGGCCTTAATTGAAATTTACCGCAACTTTGTGCATCAGGGTCGTTATATTTAAGGGTTTGTTCCAATCCCTCCAGACCAATACGCTTTATAACATCAAAAACTGGTATCACCGGAGGTACTTGCCGTTCCAAACTGTTATAAACTTTAATGTTGGCGACACAACCATACCTGGTTTCCGCCTTACCCTTGATCCCAACAAAAAACTTACACTCGCGGCAGCGATGGGTGGCACGTAGGCGCATTTCCGGTAAATAGAGACGATGTTTCTCCCAGAGAACATTTCTTCTGTCCGGCATGAAATCTCCTCCTTTTATTTAACAATATATATTATTATACAAACATCTGTTCTAGAATGCTTTAGGAAAATTATACCGATTTGAGCCTGCTTTGTCATGACGTGTCTGTGTAGTGCAAATAAAAAGGTTACAGTAAAATTATGGCGAATTATGTACTTGTAAATAAAGTTTGAAAGAAAAGTAAAACAGGGGGTTTATGATAGTGCGGTTTTTACATACCTCTGATTGGCATTTGGGCCGCATTTTTCACGGTATTCATTTGACGGACGACCAGGCCCATATCCTGGACCAGTTTATTAAATTAATACATGACGCCAAGCCGGATGCTGTTTTAATTGCGGGAGACATCTATGACCGTTCCGTGCCGCCGCACGAGGCGGTGAACCTGCTGGATGAAGTGCTTTCCCGCATCCTGATAGATTACCGGGTACCGGTCATAGTAATTGCCGGGAATCATGACAGTCCCCAGCGGCTGGGTTTTGGCCACCGTTTGCTGGCCGGTCGGGGCCTTTATATTGTCAGTCAAATAAATAACGGGCTGGTGCCGGTGGTGTTGCAGGACGAGCACGGTCCGGTTTATTTTTGCGCCGTTCCTTATGTTGAACCGCCAGTGGTACGGGAAAAGCTGGGTGCTGCGGATGTCCATGACCACGATCGGGCCATGGCTATGCTGGTTCGGCACCTGAAGGACCAGGTGCCCCGGGGAGCGCGCACGGTGGCCCTGGCCCACGCTTACGTGACCGGCGGTGAAGGAAGCGAATCGGAACGTCCTTTGTCCATCGGCGGGGCGGACACAGTGGATGCAGCTTATTTTCAATCTTTTCATTACGCAGCCCTGGGACACTTGCATAAACCTCAATCCGCGGGGAATGAACACATCCGCTACGCCGGGTCTTTAATGAAATATTCCTTTTCCGAGGCCAAGCACAAGAAATCGGTGACTCTGGTGGAAATGGATGCCCGGGGCCGGACAACATATGAGACTGTTTCGTTGTCCCCTCGCCGGGATGTGCGCTGTCTGGCAGGGTATTTAAAGGACATTTTGGCCGGGCCGCAGAACGGAGAAAACAAGGAAGACTACATTATGGTGACCCTGAAAGACACCGGGGCCATTCTGGACGCCATTGGTAAATTGCGTGAGGTGTACCCCAACGTGCTGCATATTGAGCGCCCGCATATAACGGTCGGCGGGGAATTGCACGGGCCGGGCGGCGACCACCGTCGCCTGGGCGAGGTCGATTTGTTCGCCTCCTTTTTTACACAGGTCACCGGCACGGAAATTAACCGGGTCCAGGAAGAGGTGTTTACTGAAATAGTTGAGCAGGTTTACCGCAACGAGCGGGAGGTGCGGGTATGAAGCCGCTGAAACTTAGCATGAGCGCCTTCGGCCCCTATGCCGGGCCGCAGGTGCTGGATTTCACGGAACTGGGCGACCGTTCGTTTTTTGTAATTCACGGCCCCACAGGCGCGGGTAAAACAACCATTCTGGACGCCATGTGTTTCGCCTTGTATGGTGATACCAGCGGCGCCCGGCGTGACGGCAAGCAGATGCGCAGTGATCACGCCGAGCCTTCCGTAGTCACTGAAGTGGTGTTTGATTTTTCCATTGGGAGTGCGAGTTATCGCATTCAGCGCCGCCCGGAGCAGGAGCGCCCCAAGTTGCGCGGAGAGGGGACCACTGTCATGCGTTCCGAAGCCACCCTTTGGGATATTACCGGTATTTACAACGAGGCGAAGGAAGGCGCTGTACTGGAAAGCGGTTGGAATAAAGTGACGGCAGCGGTGGAAAAATTACTGGGCTTTAAAAGCGATCAATTCCGGCAGGTGGTTATGCTGCCCCAGGGAGATTTTCAAAAGCTGTTGATGGCGGATTCCAGGGAGCGCCAGGCTATTCTGGAAACCCTTTTCCATACGGAGTTATACCGCCGTATTGAAGAGTCGCTTAAGGAAGCGGCCCGGGTGCTGAAAAAGGACGTAGAGAAAACCCGGCAGCAAAGAAAATGGGTGCTGCAGGAAGCCAGATCCCAAACGCGTGAGGAACTGGCAGGGCGGTTGCAAAAGCACCGGGAGGAATTACATGCCGCCGGGCAAAAAGTAGCCTGCGGCCGGGCGATGGTAAAAAAGGCGCAGGAGGCACTGGCCGCCGGGCAGCAGGCCCGCGAGAAGCTGGAAGAAGAAAGGCAGGCCCGGGCGGCAGTGGCCGGGTTGGAGTCCAGGGCGCCGGAAATTGCCGCCAGGCGGCAGGCGTTGGCCAAAGCCCGCCGGGCTGCCGGTCTGTTGGACGCTGAAAGCGCGTTGCAAGCCAGGCAACAGGAAGTCAGTGAGGCTGAGTATGTGCTGGCCCTAAAAAACGAGACCATGAACCGGGCCCGCGCCGCAAAAGAAATGGCGGAAAAGAAATTCGCCCTGGAGAGGGGCAGGGAGTCCGAGCGGGAAGCCGCGGCGCGCGAGGTTACCCGGCTGGAGGAACTGGGTGACAAGGTTAGGTCCCTGGCCGGGGCCCGGGAAGCAGTGGTCAAGGCACAAACGCAATACAAGGCGGCAGAAAACAAATATAATAAAGTAAGGGAATTTCTAAACAGTACTCAGCTATTAATTGAAGAAAAGAACAAATTGTATGACGAGGCGGTAAAGCTGGCGGCAAGGAGGGACGCCCTGGAATCGGCCCTGCGGGAAGCGGAACAGGTGTTTAATAAAAGGCAGGCCCTGGAAGCGCAGCGCCGGGAACTGAGCGTCATTCTCAAAGACTTCCGTATTGCCGGGCAAAAATTGCAGCATGCTGAAGAGAACTATGCCCGGATTAAAGAGCAACTTACCGCCATGCAGGAGGCCTGGCCCCGGGGCCAGGCCGCGGTCCTGGCCGGTTCTTTAAAGCGGGGCATTCCTTGCCCGGTTTGCGGGTCCCTGGAACATCCCGCGCCCGCCCGGGAAAAAGCGAAACTGCCCTCGGAGGAAGAAATAAAGACCGGGCAGCAACAGTTGAATAATTTGGAGAAGTACCGCGACCAGGTGAAGGACAAATTTAATGCTCTGGTTGCAAAGAAAGCAACCGTTGAAAGCAAAGTCCGGGATCTGGAAGCAGAACTTGGTGATAAAGCCGGTGTTAACCTGTCCGTGCTGCAGTCTGACGCCCATAAAGCCGGACAGCTCTTGTCCGGTGCTCTGGAGGCTGTAAAAAAAGTGGATTTGCTGGCCGGGGAGCTGGCTGAATTAAAAGAACAAGAAAAAAAGGCCGGTGAGCAGTTGGAAATTTTACAAAAAGCCTGGCAGGAGGCCGGCATGGCCCTGGAGGCCGCCCGGGCCGTGGTGTGGGAGCGGGAGTCCGGCATACCGAAAGAGTTACGGGATTTAAATGCTTTAAACGAGGCCCGGCGGGTGGCCGGGGAGAAAAAGGAGCGGCTTATGGCTGCTTTTGAGCAGAGCCGGCTGGCCGTGGATGAGGCCAACCAGGCGCTGGCCAGGGCCGAGACCGCCGCCCAAGGGGCGCGGGAAGCCCTGCAGGCGGCTCAAAAACGGGCTGCCGGGGAAGCGCGCTCCTTTGCCGCTCGCCTCCAGGCTATGGGATTCGCTGACCCGGCGGAGTATGCCGCAGCCAAAAAAACGCAGGAAGAGATACTGGCGCTGGAGAAACAGATTAAGGAATATGATGAAAACTTTCGGGCTGCCCTGGATCGCCGGGAAAGGGCCATAAAGGCGGCCGAAGGTTTATCCGAGCCGGACATGAAAAAGTTGACCCGCGCCCTGGTGCTGGCCGAGCAGGCCAGGGATGAGGCTCTCCAACTGGAAACCCGGCTGCGTTCACAGATCGAGCAGGAAAATAACTGGTTGAAGCAGATTGTCGACCTGGACAGTGCCCTGGAAGAAATGGAGGGGCGTTATTCCGTGCTGGGGCATCTGTCCGATGTGGCCAACGGTAAAAATGATTACGGGCTGACCTTCCAGCGTTTCGTGCTGGGAGCGCTGCTGGATGACGTTATGGTGGCCGCCACCGAACGGCTGAAATTGATGAGCCGCGGACGTTACCACCTGCAACGTACCCTGGAACGGGCCCGCAGCAATGCCGCGGGGGGGTTGGAGTTGGAGGTATTCGATACATATACCGGCGTGGCGCGCCAGGTATCCACCCTGTCCGGCGGCGAATCTTTTCTGGCCTCATTGTCACTGGCTCTGGGGCTTGCGGACGTGGTACAGTCCTATGCCGGCGGCATGCACCTGGATACCATTTTTATCGATGAAGGTTTTGGCACCCTGGACCCCGAATCCCTGGATTTAGCCATGCGGGCTTTGATAGACCTGCAAAAGGGTGGCCGACTGGTGGGGATTATCTCCCACGTGCCCGAACTGAAAGAGATTATTGACATCCGGTTGGAAGTGCGGGCGACTAAAAAGGGAAGTACGGCGCGGTTCAGGTTGAGTTAAACCCGGTTTTAATTCGGCTGCCCTTCCTGTCGGATGCAATTGGTGCGGGTGCTGGAAACAGCCGGATGCAACGGAATGCAAGTGGTCCATCCGGTGGATTTACTGGTATAGTATGTATATAAAAAAGTAAAGCCCTTGTTCTTTTTAGTAGGAACAAGGGCTTTTGCTCATTTACTGCGGCATATTGGGGCTTTGGAAACTGGGGTGCTGGGGTTGGTTTAGGTTAAAGCTATTTGCGCCGGGGGTGGACAGGTCGAAATAAAGCCGGGCATCCTGGTCCACTCCCCAGTCGCGGTTTGAACCGCTGTCCTGGATCTTCTGGAATGCCTGGCGGAACAGGGTGTTATGTGCCTCCTCCCGGTTCAGCAGGAAATCGATCATTTGCCGTACATGTTTGTCGCTGATCTGCCGGTGCAGGTACTCGTAGACCACCTTGGCCTGCTGCTCGGCGGCGATGTTGGAAAGTATGTCCGCGGGCAGGTCGCCGGTGACATTTACGTATGTGGCGCAGAACGGTACTCCTGATCCGTTGGTCAGGTACGGCGCCAGGCCGGTAAGAACATTTGCTTCAATGTTGCCGGCCGGTTGCGTGCCCTGGGCGTCTATATCATGGCCGTTAAGCAGGTTGACGGCGGTGGCCACCATCTCCATATGGCTGAGTTCTTCCGCCGCGATATCCAAAAAAAGGTCTTTTACTTCCGGGTCTTTGATACGGAAACTCTGGGAAATATACTGTAAAGCCGCCTTTAATTCACCGTTCGGGCCGCCGAGTTGCTCCTGTAACATTACCGCGTACTGCGGGTTGGGCCGTTCTACCCGCACCATTTCCAGCAAGTTCTTGTCATGCTTGAACATATTACATCCTCCCGTATAATTGGTTTGGCAACCGGCCGCAACCAAAGTTTTTGTTCCATTATAGCTTGCGCAGATTATAAAAAATATTTGCTAGAAAAATTGTCCAATATATAATATGACTTGTCATTAACAAAGAGGGATTCATTGCCATATATACGCCCCTCTATTATAATCAATGTTAACTGGTCATAATTAGTCAATCAACGGAGGAACAATGATTAAGCAGAAAAAATGGCTGGTCAAAGCGTCCGAACCTGTTTTGCAGTTTATATTATCAAGGAAGCTGGGCATTTCCCCACTGATGGCCCAGCTTTTGATAAACCGAGGTATCTATACGGTGGCGGCGGCCCGGGAATTTCTTGATGTTTCCTTGGAAAAGCTGCACCCGCCCGGGTTGCTGCATGGGATGGCCCGGGCGGTGGAAATTACCGCCGGCGCTATAGAACAAAGGGAAAAAATATTGGTTTACGGTGATTACGACGTGGACGGGGTCACCGGCACCGCCCTGCTGGTGCATGTCCTGCGCCGGCTGGGGGCAGCGGTGGATTATTACATACCCCATCGTATTGAAGAGGGTTACGGGCTGCATGCTCCTGTGTTGCACAGGGCCCGGGAATCCGGGGTAGGGCTGGTAATCACAGTGGATTGCGGCATCAGCGCCGCTGCGGAGGTAGAGGAATCGTACCGCCACGACGGGCCGGAAATAATCATTACCGACCACCATGAACCTCCCACGGTGCTGCCCCGGGCCGGGGCGGTGGTCAATCCCAAGCAGAAGGAATGCCGTTATCCGTTCAAGGATCTGGCCGGGGTCGGGGTAGCTTTTAAACTGGTGCAGGCCCTGCTGGAAAAGATGGGCAACCCGTTTGGCTGGGAGGAATACCTGGACCTGGTTTGTCTGGGCACCGTTGCGGATATCGTGCCGCTGCACGGCGAAAACCGTATTCTGGTGCGGCACGGCCTGCCGCATTTAGCCCGCTCGCCCAGACCCGGGCTGCAGGCCCTTTGCCAGGTGGCCGGGGTGAAGGACGACGCCTTTAGCGCCTGGGACGTGGGTTTTATCCTGGCCCCGCGCCTCAATGCGGCGGGCCGTCTGGGCGATGCCGGATTGGCCGTGGAATTGCTGTTGAGCGAAGATCCCGCCGCGGCCCTGGAGGCGGCTACGCTTTTAAATCGGGAAAACCAGGAACGGCAAAAGCTGGAGAGTGTTGTGCTGTCCGAGGCGCTGGGTATGCTGGAAGGGGAACCCGGTCTGGCTGACCGGGAAGTGCTGGTGCTGGCGTCCGAGCACTGGCACCCCGGCGTCATCGGTATAGTGGCTTCCCGTCTGGTAGACCGCTTTTATAAGCCGGTTTTGTTAATCGCCACCGTAGAAGGGCAGGGGAAGGGCTCCGCCAGGAGCATC
Source organism: Desulfoscipio geothermicus DSM 3669 (assembly GCF_900115975.1). Lineage (GTDB taxonomy): Bacteria > Bacillota > Desulfotomaculia > Desulfotomaculales > Desulfallaceae > Desulfoscipio > Desulfoscipio geothermicus. The sequence goes on along the minus strand of NZ_FOYM01000008.1, from coordinate 118,362 downwards.
GAGGGGTTTCACCTCTACCACGCCCTGGAGCATTGTTCCGGCTTGCTGGACGGCTTTGGCGGCCACGCCATGGCGGCGGGCTTTTCACTTCCCGCCGCGCATATAAACTGTTTCAGGGACAGGATTAACGACTATGCGGCTGAACGGTTGGCCGGTTTGGAAAAAAGACCCACCTTGGAGCTCGATGCCCTGGTATCCCTTCAGGACGTTACATATGAACTGATTAACGAGATTGAACAGTTGGCCCCTTATGGACACGGTAACCCGGGGCCGGTGTTCGGCCTGGAACGGGCGAAGCTGGTCCACTGTCGCGGGGTGGGCAAAAACAATGCCCATTTAAAAATGCTGCTGGCGGACCGGAAGGTTTCAATGGACGGCATCGGTTTCAACCTGGGCCGGTTTGCTGGAGAAATAGCCGCCGGTCATGAGATTAATGTGGCCTTCACCCCTTCCATAAACAATTGGCAGGGCAGGCAGGCCTTGCAAATACAGGTTAAAGACATCCACCTGGAAACAGTGGGGGGCAAGGGGTGTTCCCGTGCATCTTCGGGGAATGAAAGTTTGCAAAGCGCCGGTGACTTGATTTTCGTGCCCGAAACTCTGGCGACTTTATTGCGAGATTTTTTAAGCAACCGGGGACACGTGGTTCCACCGGAAATGAGTTTGCTGAACACAGCGATCCTCCGGGGCGACGCCGGGGAACCGCTGCCGCAATGCCCGGCACCGGCCCGCGAGCCCAGGGAAAGCGCTCTTGCCCGCCTGAATTTTTCCGGGGGGCGGGTGCTGGTGCTGGCCAACCATGCCTGCCACACATTGCAGTTGTTTCGGCATATTAATGATTACAACCCTCATTTTGCCGGCCGGGCGACGTACTTGCACGGGTTTATGCCGGCAAAAGCCGCGGCGGAGGAACTGGCTAAAATAAACAACGGGGAGTATAAACTGGTGGTGGCCACAGCAGCCTGCCTTCACGCCGGTAAGCTTGCAAGCGGTGTTTTTGACCGGGTCCTGCTGGCCTGGCCCCCGGCGTCGGAAATGGACTGGCGACTGGTGAACGACCTGGACGGCGGGCGCATTCCGGCAATTGCGGAGGCTCTTTTTATGGCGCGGGACTGGGATGACACCCGCGGGCACCTGGAGGAACTGGCTCCCGAAAGGGATGTCCTGGCCCATTACTATTCTTTGCTGCGCCTGCAGGCTCCCGACGGGTCGGGCGCTTGCAGTAAAGCGGGCGTGCTGGAACAACTGGGCCGGGCGGGCTACCGGATGGCTTCCTGTATTTCGCTGGTTGTGGCGGTGGCTGTTTTTGCCGACCTGGGCTTATTGCAATATTCATGGCAAGAGGATATGCTAGTATATAAATTGTTGCCTGTACAAGGCCGGAAAATGCAGCTGGCTGCTTCACCCACTTATATGTGGACCCAGCAGGTTAAATCAGAAGGGCTGAAATGGATCAAATCCAGTGCCGAGTAAATGGGGCGTGAGCCATGTCTTTAGATGACGTAATCCAAAAGGTAATACATTACAATCCCGAAGCCGACTTGCAGAGGCTGAAAACCGCTTATGACTTTGCTGAAAAAGCGCACGCCGGGCAAAAACGCATTTCCGGTGAACCGTTCATCAACCACCCGGTGGCCATGGTCACAATACTGGCGGATCTGGAAATGGATATGGATACGCTGGTGGCCGGCCTGCTGCATGATACCGTGGAGGACACCGGGGTAACCTTGAAGGACCTGGCAGAAAACTTCGGTCCGGAAGTGGCGCAACTGGTGGACGGGGTGACCAAGCTGAGCCGCCTGGAATATCGCTCCAAGGAAGAACGCCAGGTGGAAAACCTGCGCAAAATGTTTCTGGCCATGGCCCGGGATATCCGGGTGGTACTCATTAAACTGGCCGACCGGCTGCACAACATGCGCACCCTGCATCATCACCAGCGGCACAAGCAGCGGGAAATAGCCATGGAAACTCTGGAAATATTCGCTCCTCTGGCCCACCGGCTGGGCATTTACAGGCTGAAGTGGGAACTGGAGGACCTGGCCTTTCGCTTCAGCAATCCGGGGAAATATTATGAGCTGGCCGACTTGGTGGCCCGTACGCGGAAAAGGCGGGAAGAATATATTTCCCAGATTGCCGATAAACTGCGCCAAAAATTAAATGAAGTAAAAATTAACGCGGAAATACAGGGACGCCCCAAAAACCTGTATAGTATTTACCAGAAAATGCAGAAGCAACAACTGGATTTCAACCAGATATATGACGTCATGGCGATCAGGGTACTGGTGGATTCCGTCCGGGATTGTTATGCCGTGCTGGGTACGGTCCACACCATGTGGGTGCCAGTCCCGGGGCGCTTTAAAGACTATATCGCCATGCCCAAATCCAACATGTACCAGTCGCTGCACACCACCGTGGTCAGCCCGTACGGCGATCCCCTGGAGATACAGATCAGGACCTGGGATATGCACCGCACAGCGGAATACGGCATCGCTGCCCACTGGCGTTATAAAGAGGGTGGGGGCAAGGACGGCGATTTTGATCGTAAACTGAGCTGGCTGAGGCAGATCCTGGACTGGGAAAAGGACCTCAAGGACGCCCGGGAATTCATGGAAAGCCTGAAAATCGATCTTTTCACCGACGTAGTGTTTGTGTTCACCCCCCGGGGAGATGTCATGGAACTGCCCGCCGGGTCCACGCCCCTGGACTTTGCTTACCGGGTGCACACCCAGGTGGGGCATAATTGCATTGGCGTTAAGGTTAATAATAAAATCGTGCCCCTGGATTATACCCTGAAAAACGGCGACCGGGTGGAAGTGCTTACTTCCAAGCAAGGCCACGGCCCCAGCCGTGACTGGCTTAATATTGTCAAAACCTCCCAGGCCAAGACCAAAATCAGGCAGTGGTTTAAAAAGGAGCAACGGGAAGAAAATATAACCAGGGGTCGGGAGTTGCTGGAGCGGGAAATTAAAAAGCAGGGCCTGGAGCCTGAAGCCATAAAAAGCGACAAGCTAATTGAATACGGTCAGAAAATGAACCTGGCCGACCTGGATGATGTATATGCCGCTGTGGGCGACGGCACTTTTTCTGCCGCCGGCCTGGTGAACAAAATTCGGGAAAAAGCCATTCGGGAAGATAAAAAAGCGGCGACCAGCGAAAAAATCAAAGAATTGCTGCAGCAGGACCCCCGCCCGTTGCCTTCCTGGGGTAAGCCCACCCAGGGCATCCGGGTGCGGGGTATCGACAACCTGCTGATTAGGCTGGCCCATTGCTGTAACCCGGTGCCGGGGGATGAAATTGTGGGTTATGTTACCCGCGGCCGGGGGGTTTCCATTCACCGGGAAGATTGCCCTAACGTCGAATCCCTGTTGAACGACCCGGATCGTCTGGTGGAGGTGACGTGGGATAAGGATTTCCACTCACCCTTCCAGGTGCGCCTGGAGATAATTGGAGCTGACCGCGCCGGGTTGCTCGGCGACATTATGAATGTATTGATGGAAATGAAAATAAGCGCCAACTGGGTCAATGCCCGGGGACGCAAGGACAATACCGGCGTGGTGGAAATGATTCTGGAAATGAAAAATATGGAGCAATTTGATTATGTCATCAACCGGTTTAGCCGTATCAAAGGTGTATACAGTATAAACCGTACCGGTAAACCAATTACACAAGCAAGCGGGGGATGATGTTTTGCGGGCGGTTGTGCAAAGGGTGTCGGGCGGCGCCGTCAGCGCACCCGGTGAAGAAAGGCGTACTATCGGGCCGGGTTTGGTGGTGCTTTTGGGGGTAGGCAGGGAAGATGACGCTGCGGATGTCCGCTATCTGGCGGATAAAGTGGTCAACCTGCGTATTTTTGAAGATGCGGACGGTAAAATGAACCAATCGGTGGCCGATACCGGCGGCCAATTACTGGTGGTTTCCCAGTTCACCCTGTACGGCGACTGCCGGAAAGGCCGGCGTCCCGGCTTCAGCGACGCGGCGCCGCCGGAACAGGCCGTCAAACTTTACGAGGATTTTGTACGTGAAGTCAGGACCCGGGGATTGGAAGTCGTCACCGGTTATTTTCAAGCCCACATGCTGGTGGAAATCATGAATGACGGTCCGGTCACCATGCTGCTGGACAGCAGGAAACAGTTTTAAGGAGGGAAAACTATTGATATTCACGGGACTGGAAGTGGGCCCGCTGGGCACCAACTGCTACATTATCGGTTGCGCGGAAACCGGGTTCGGGGCGGTAATCGACCCCGGCGATGAAGACGCCCGTATTTTGGAACAGTTGCAACACCTGAAATTAAAATGCCAGTACATAATCCTCACCCACGGCCACGTGGACCATATCGGCGCGGTGGGTGAAGTTCATGCAGCCACCGGCGCCGCCGTTTGTATTCATCAGGCCGACGCGGAAAGACTGGTCAACCCGGCCCGGTATTCTTTGCTACCGGTTGATTCTGTAAAACCCAAAACCGCAGACCGACTGCTCAAGGACGGGGATAAAATCCAAGTGGGCAAGACAACGCTGGAAGTCATCCATACGCCCGGCCACACCCCCGGCGGTGTTTGCTTGAAAACGGAAGATATTTTGTTTACGGGGGACACCCTGTTTGCCGGTTCGGTGGGCCGCTCGGACTTGCCGGGCGGCAGCCACAACCAGTTGATAAACTCCATTAAAACCAAATTACTTGCTTTCCCCGACGCTACAAAGGTTTACCCGGGGCACGGCCCGGCATCAACCATCGGCGCGGAGAAAAAATTCAACCCGTTTTTGTAAGTCTATTTGGGAGGTGTAAACTTGATATTCGAGGGATTTGAAGTGGGCCCCATGGCTGCCAATTGCTATATTATCGGCTGTGAAAAAACCGCAGTGGGAGCGGTGGTGGACCCCGGCGCGGAAGGCGGGCGTATTCTCAAACAATTGGAAAGATTAAAACTGAAATGCAAGCATATAATCCTCACCCACGGGCACGTCGACCATATCAGTGCACTAAAAGAAGTGCGGGAAGCCACCGGCGCCGAGGTGATGATCCACAAAGACGACGCCGGCATGCTCACCAGCCCGGCGCAAAACCTGTCTCTGTTCATGGGTTCGATGCTGAAATTCAAGGAAGCTGATCGTTTACTGGAGGACGGGGAGAAAATAAAAGTAGGCAACGTAACATTGGAAGTCATCCATACCCCCGGGCACACCCCGGGAGGCATCTGCCTGAAGGTTGGTAACGACCTGATATCGGGGGATACCCTGTTTGCCGGTTCGGTGGGCCGTTCCGATTTTCCCGGGGGCGACCATAACGTGCTGATCAATTCTATTAAAACAAAACTACTTGCGTTTCCGGACGAAACAAAGGTCTATCCCGGCCATGGCCCGGCATCCACAATCGGCCAGGAGAAAAAAATCAATCCTTTTCTTTAATAGTATTGCGCCTCAAGACCTCAGGGCCGCAGGAGTATATTGGACGGGGACAAAAAGGGGACAGGCTCCTTTTTCGCATTTTGAAAAAGGTGCCTGTCCCCTTTTTGTCCCCTTTTACGGTCTGTTCCCTTTTCTGCTTATTTTTTTGTGCGCCCGGTTTTTTTAAAATTTTAAATTGCAGGAAAATTATAGTCATTTATAGTAATCTAGAATAAGGGAGGGGTGATATGAAATGGGTAACCAAAAGATAATCGGCGCTCTACCGGGCGAGCATAATTTGCAGGATTATGACAAGGCCTGTCGTGAGTTCAGCTTCGAAATGCTGGCCCGGGAATTTTACGGAAATGCGGGCAAAATCAATATTGTGCACCGGGTTATTGACCACAATATCGAACGTGGCCGGGGCGACCGGATGGCGCTTTATTATGACGCGGACGACCGGCAGGCGAGTTATACTTTCAATGAATTAAACGAACAGGTGAACCGCTTTGCTAACGTTCTGGATAAGTATGGTTTGCAAAAAGGGGACCGGTTGGCAATCTTCTTGCCCCGCAGCCCGGAATTGTATATCAGTTTTTTGGGGGCGGCTAAAAAAGGGGTTATCGTGGTGCCCATGTTTGAAGCATTCATGAAGGATGCCGTCAGGGAGCGGCTATTGAGCAGCGGCGCGCAAGCGCTGGTTACTAATGCCGAACTGCTGTCCCGGGTGCCGCGCCAGGAACTGCCCGACCTGCGGGCAGTATTAATAACGCAGGGTGCGGGGGATGCGCAGACCCTGGACTGGTACAGCGAGGTGGCCGGTGCCTCGCCCCGGACGGAATTTTGTTGGGTGAACAGGGAAGACCCGCTGTTTATTCTTTATGCCGCCGGAGCGGATGGACGTCCCAAGGGACTGGTGCATGTGCACGACATGATGCTGGGCTTGTGGGCAACGGCCGCTTGGGTACACGACCTTAAGGAAGATGACGTCTACTGGTGCACAGCCGACCCGGGTTGGATCACGGGTATCGCATACGGCTTTTGGGCCCCTTGGCTGCACGGGGTGCCGGTGCTGGTGAAAGGAGGGCGTTTCGATGCTGAGCAATGGTGCAGGGCCCTGGAAAAATACCGGGTCAGCGTCTGGTACAGCGCGCCCACCGCTTTTCGCATGATCATAGCTGCCGGCAAGGAGGTTTACGGCCGGTACGACCTTGGCAGGTTGCGGCATATTCTCAGCGTGGGCGAGCCGCTGACCGATGATGTAATGCAGTGGAGCCTGGAAACGCTTGGCGTGCCCATATACGATACCTGGTGGATGAGCGAAACGGGGATGAATATGATCTGCAACTTGCGTTGCCTCAACATCAAAATGGGCTCCATCGGCCGGCCCGTGCCCGGCATCCAGGCAGCCGTGGTAGATGACGAGGGCAACGAGCTGCCGCCCTACCGTATCGGCAACCTGGCCGTCCGTGCGGGGTGGCCCGCCATGGCCCGGGACGTCTGGGGGAACCGGGAAAAATACGAGGAGTATTTCCGGCTTAAACCCTGGTTCATATCCGGTGATGCCGCTTACATGGACGAGGACGGCTATTTTTACTTCCAGGGCCGGGTGGACGGAGTTATCAACACCGCCGGTGAGCGGGTCGGACCATGGGAAGTGGAAGAAAAACTACGGGAACATCCGGCTGTGCAAGACGCCGGGGTGGCCGGCAAGCCGGATAAAATCAGGGGGGAAATTATCAAGGCTTATGTGGTGCTGCAGCCCGGTTACGAATGGTCGCATGCTCTGGGCGAGGAACTGCGTAATTTCGTGAAAACAGGACTGGCGGCCCATGCCGCGCCCCGGGAGTTTGCGGTTAAGGAAAGCATCCCCAAAACTCCGGACGGTAAAGTGGACCGCAAGGTGCTCCGGGGTTGGGTCCTGGAACTGGGAAAATAAAATTGTCTCGTTGACATAAAGCAGCCCAAAAAGGGGACTGGAAAAAAAGGGGACTGGCTCCTTTTTCGCATTTTGAAAAAGGTGCCTGTCCCCTTTTTTTTCCTTGGCTCCTAAAAGGGGGACAGGCGCCGATTCACAAAACGAATCGGAGCCAGTCCCCTTTTTTATTCTTGTTTAATGGTGCGGTTTACAATCATGGCACCCGCAGTCGGTGTTATGCTTGCGGGTGTATCCGGCGCCATCCATAGCGTCAACCACCTGCTGCCGGATGCCGTCCAGGTACTGCCGGCGCAGCTTTTGCTGCTCGGCCTTTTCCTCATCGGTCAAACCTTCGTAACGCTGCTTGCGGGCCAGGTAATTGATTCTCTCCACCAGTGTTCTGGTTATCACATTTAACACCACCTTCACTACATTATAGCATTCATTGTTACAGAACACAAAAGCAGGAAACACCGGACCCGCAAATGTTGCCGCGGTTAACGGTAGTTGACAAAAACCACGATATTACATAAAATTGGGTTCAGGTATGCAAAAGCAGGCTGAAAGTCTGCCCTCCCGTTTCCGTTCTGCCGGTGCGGGAGTTTTCTGTTGTTTTAAAAGGAGGAAACTATAGTATGCTGACTACGCGGCCGCGGGGGACCGCCGATATTCTCCCGGGTCAGGTTGAAAAATGGCAGTATATAGAAGAAAAAATTGTCCGGATTTGCAGGGAATACGGCTACCGGGAAATCCGCACCCCGGTTTTTGAACACACTGAACTGTTTGTACGCGGAGTGGGCGAAGACACTGACATAGTGGAAAAGGAAATGTATACTTTCCGCGACAGGGGTGACCGGAGCATAACCTTACGTCCCGAAGGCACGGCATCCGCCGTGCGGGCCTACCTGGAAAACAAGCTTTATGCCGGGCCGCAGCCGGTCAAACTTTACTATATCGGTCCCATGTTCAGGTATGACCGGCCCCAGGCCGGCCGCTTACGGCAGTTCCACCAATTCGGGGTGGAAGTTTTCGGCTCTTATCACCCGGCGATTGATGCCGAGGTCATGGCTATGGCCATGGACTTTTACGGGCGGCTTGGTTTAAACGATCTGGAGCTGCATATCAACAGCGTTGGTTGCCCTAACTGCCGACCCGTGGTTCGTAAACGACTACAGGAATTTTTCCAGCCCGTATTGGCGGACCTGTGCCCCAATTGCCGGGGCAGGTTCGAGCGCAATCCTTTGCGGATACTGGACTGTAAATCCGATCGCTGCGCCGAATTGTCCCGGGAGGCGCCCACCACGGTAGACTGCCTCTGTCCGGATTGCGGGGAACACTTTGCGCAAGTGCAGCAGTTTTTACAGGATCTGGGCATTCCCTATGTTTTAAATAACCGTCTGGTGCGCGGCCTGGATTATTACACCCGGACAGCATTTGAAATAATGGCCCCCGATATCGGCGCGCAAAGCTCGGTGGGCGGTGGCGGGCGATATGACGGGCTGATAGAGGCATGCGGGGGACCGCCGACCCCCGGTATCGGGTATGCGCTGGGTCTGGAAAGGATTATCCTGGCTCTGGAAAACCGCGGGCTGGCGCCGGATGTTACCTCCGGCCCCGAGGTTTTTGTGGTTGTGCTCGGTGAACGGGCGGCCAGGGAAGGGTTTGCCCTGCTGGCCAAATTACGGCGTGCGGGAATAGCTGCCGACATGGATTACCAGGGGCGCAGTCTCAAAGCGCAGATGAAGTATGCCGGTAAGCTGGGGGTACGGTATACCGTGATTATCGGCGAGGAAGAGCTGCAGCGCAACATTGTTGTGCTGCGCGATATGGAATCGGGCAACCAGCGGGAAATCCCCGGCGCCCGGATCCTGCAGAATCTTGCTGAACCGGCCGCTGATCGATAGCCGGCCGGTATCGCGCCGAACCCGCGAGCGACGTTGTTTTTGGATTGCAGTAAGACGTACGGGAGGTATTACATAAAAATGTTTGAATCTATGCACGGATTAAGCCGTACTCACTATTGCGGTGAATTATCCGCCGGGGAAAACGGCCAAACGGTAACCCTCACGGGCTGGGTGGATACCCGCCGGGATCATGGCGGCCTGATATTTGTTGACCTGCGCGACCGTACCGGAATTGTGCAGGTAGTGTTCAGCCCTGACATTAATAAAGAATCCTTTGCCAAGGCCGAGGGAGTGCGCAGCGAATACGTGCTGGCAGTTGTCGGCAGGGTGTCGGTGCGACCCGAGGAATCTGTAAACCCCAATATTTCCACCGGTGAAATAGAAGTGCTGGTGGACGAACTGCGCATTTTAAATAAAGCCAAAACTCCGCCGTTTTATATTGAAGACGGGGTGGATGTGGATGAAAACCTGCGCCTGCGCTACCGGTACCTGGACCTGCGCCGCCCGGAGATGCAGCGCGCCATGATGATGCGCAATCGGGCCGCCAAGTCGGTACGTGATTTTCTGGATGAACACGGCTTTTGGGAAATAGAGACGCCCATGCTCACCCGCAGCACCCCCGAAGGGGCCCGGGATTACCTGGTGCCCAGCCGCTTGAACCCGGGGCGATTTTATGCCCTGCCCCAGTCCCCGCAATTATTCAAGCAAATTTTGATGGTGGCGGGCATGGACCGGTACTACCAGATTGTGCGGTGCTTTAGGGATGAGGATTTGCGGGCCGATCGGCAGCCTGAATTTACCCAGGTCGACCTGGAAATGTCCTTTGTTGACGTCGAGGATGTCCTGTCGCTGATGGAAAAAATGATTGCCCGGCTATGCCGGGACACTATAGGTATTGAAGTGACCACGCCTTTTCCGCGCCTGACCTATCGCGAAGCTATGGACCGTTACGGTTCGGACAAGCCCGACACCCGGTTCGGCATGGAACTGGTGGATATCACTGATGTGGCCGCCGGCTGCGGCTTTAAAGTTTTTACCTCAGCAGTGGAAAACGGCGGGCAGGTCAGGGGGATCAACGCCCGGGGCTGCGGCAGTTACAGCCGTAAAGATATCGATGAACTGACCAAATTTGCCGCCATTTACCGGGCCCGCGGGCTGGCTTACTTCATCGTCACCGCGGAAGGCGTAAAATCGCCCATTGCAAAATTCTTCAACGAGCAGGAAATCACGAGCATATTGGAACGGTTTAAAGCTGAAGAAGGGGATTTGCTGCTTTTTGTGGCTGACCAGCCCGACGTGGTGGCGGCATCGCTGGGAGCGCTGCGCCTGCATCTGGCGGAAAGGCTGAACTTAATCCCCGCCGATCAGTTTAATTTCCTGTGGGTCACGGATTTCCCCCTGTTGGAATACGACGGGGAAGAGCAGCGCTGGGTGGCCATGCACCACCCGTTTACCTCACCACGGGAAGAAGATTTGCCGTTCTTGCAGAGCGACCCGGGCAAAGTACGGGCGCGGGCTTACGATATGGTTTTGAACGGCATAGAAATCGGGGGCGGCAGCATCAGGATTCACCGCCGCGATGTGCAGGAAATGATGTTTGACGCCATTGGCCTCACCAAGGAAGAAGCCCGTGAAAAGTTTGGTTTTATGCTGGAAGCCTTTGAATACGGCACCCCGCCCCATGGCGGCATAGCCTTTGGCTTTGACCGTCTGGTTATGCTGCTTCTCGGCAGGAAGACCATTCGTGACGTAATTCCCTTCCCCAAAACGCAGAGTGCCGCCGATCTGATGACCATGGCTCCGGGTCCGGTGGATGAGCGCCAGTTAAAGGAATTATATATTAAAACCACTGTCAAAAAAACAACTGAGAAAAAATAAAAATAATGCATAAGTGTCTAAAAATAGCGAATAAATAATGTAAGAGACAACTAAGTATACCTACTTGCCACAATAGCGGGTGTTGTGTTAACATTAAGTTAACATTTAAAAAATCACCCTGCGGTGTGCGTGATCGCCTTGAAGTTTTGAGCCAACACCAATTTAAAGGGAGCCTGGCCTCTGGATGTAGATTGTATGACTTCCTGGGGAGTAAACGAGAAGCATTCAGGAGGGCACCCACCTGTTGAGAACAGGTTCAGAAAACTTTGGGGATTAACGGCACCTCGGGGGTTGTAAAAGATTTGATTTGAAAGTTTCCAGCGAGGCAAGTTGATTTAATTGCCTTTTTGGAAACTTTTCTGTTATTTACGCATGGAGTGTTGAGAAATGTCTCATAGGTTTGACCGCACGGAAATGCTTATAGGCCGCGCGGGATTGGAGAAACTGGCGGCCAGTAAAGTGGCAATTTTTGGCCTGGGCGGTGTGGGTTCCTTTGCTGCGGAGGCGTTATGCAGAGCCGGGGTGGGATATTTTTTGCTGGTCGATCATGATGTGGTGGACGTTACCAATATCAACCGGCAATTGCACGCGCTGACCGGCACAGTGGGAGAACCGAAAACCGGTTTGATGGCGGACCGGCTGCATCAAATAAATCCCGCTGTGACTGTGCAAGTCAGGCAGCAAAAATTTACGCCGGACAGAGCAGCGGAAATGCTGGACGGCCGGCAATTGAATTTTGTGGTTGATGCCATTGATGATGTGGAGAATAAGGCAGCCCTTATCGTTGCCTGTGTGCGGCGTCATTTGCCGGTAATATCCGCCATGGGTGCGGGGAATAAACTTGATCCCACTTCATTTAAGGTTGACAGTATCTGGAATACTGCGGTTTGTCCCCTGGCCAGGGTAATGCGGAAAAAGTTGCGCGATGCAGGCATTAGTGCGGAAGTACCCGTGGTATATTCCACGGCCCGCCCCATGCGCCCTGCGATGGGCAATACGCCGGCCGGCGGGCGGGGCGCACCGGGTAGTATTTCTTACGTGCCGCCGGTGGCCGGGTTGATCATGGCCGGCTTTGTAACGGACAGATTGTTGGGTTTAGGTGTTTTTTCTAAAAAGATGAATTGACTTTTATTTGCTATGTAGATATTATAGGTTATGGAGCATGCGGTATGCGTACATAAACTTCAAATTTACAAATAATATTTGTGTGTTTGTGAGGGTAATTCTAATAGATATAGAGTTATAAATTGAAAGGAGAGATGTTCGTGGCCAGTGAAAGGATTGTTGCCTTGGGGGGAGCAAATTTTAAGGAGTTTATTGACAATGCTACGATGCCCGTACTGGTGGATTTCTGGGCTGAGTGGTGCGGTCCCTGTAAGATGATCGCCCCCGTAATTGAAGAAGTGGCGGCGGAATATGAAGGCAAGGTGCAGGTGGCCAAGTTTAATGTGGACGAAGATAAAACCGTGCCTTCCAATTACAGTATTGTAAGCATTCCCACATTGATAGTTTTCAAGGACGGCAATGAAGTGGAAAGGATTATTGGATTTAAAACCAAAAAGGAATTGCAGGCCGTACTTGACAAGCATGTTTAGGATTTACCGCGGGACTTAATTTTAATATTCATGAAATGACAGCCAGGAACATTGTTCCTGGCTTTTTAAATAATAATGGGGCGGGTGAAATTAGCGTGGAAGATATGTTTCAGCAGGCGGCGCGTAAAAATATGCAACGCACGGCCCCGCTGGCCGTGCGCATGCGGCCCCGCACGCTGGAAGAATTTGAAGAACAGGTCAACCTGGTGGGGCCGGGGCGGCCGCTGAAGCAACTAATAAAAAACGACGGGCTGCAGTCCTTGATTTTCTTTGGTCCGCCGGGTACCGGCAAAACCACCCTGGCTCACATTATCGCCGGCATGACCAGTGCTCATTTTGAAAAAATAAACGCGGTAATGGCCGGGGTGGCGGATATCCGCAAGGTGGTGGACCAGGCCCGGGACCGGTTGGCCATGTACGGGCGGCGCACCGTGCTGTTTATAGACGAAATACATCGCTTCAACAAGTCCCAGCAGGATGCCCTGCTGCCCTACGTCGAGGACGGTACCGTCATTCTTATCGGGTCAACCACGGAAAATCCCATGTTTTCGGTAAACCGGCCGCTGCTTTCCCGTTCTTTGCTTTACCGGCTTGAGCCCCTGTCCGACCAGGCGCTGGCCAGGATAGTGCGCCGGGCGCTGGCGGACGAAGAGCGGGGCCTGGGGCGCTACCGGGTGGACCTGCGGGATGACGCTATACAAATAATAGTCGGCTTTGCCAACGGCGACGCCAGGGCGGCATTAAACGTTCTGGAGATGGCCGTGCTTACCACGCCGCCCGGTGAAGACGGCCGGCGCGCCATAACGCCGGAGGTGGTGCAGGGGGTATGCCAGAACCGGGTTATTCAGTTTGACAGGCTGGACGAGCATTATGATGTTATTTCCGCTTTTATCAAAAGCATACGCGGCTCTGACCCCCAGGCCACCCTGTACTGGCTGGCCCGGCTTCTGTACGCCGGCGACGACCCGGCTTTCATTGCCCGCCGGATAATGATCCATGCCGCGGAAGACGTCGGTCTGGCCGACCCCCAGGCCCTGGTGGTGGCGACGGCGGCGGCCCAGGCGGTGGAGCGGATCGGTATGCCCGAAGCGCGGATCATCCTGGCTGAAGCCGCGCTTTACATTGCCCTGGCGCCAAAAAGCAACGCCTCTTATCGCGGGATAGAAGCCGCGCTGGATGCGGTACGCCGGGAAAAGGCCGGGCCGGTGCCCATCCACCTGCGGGACACCAGTTATAGCGGGGCCAAGAAACTTGGGCACGGCAAGGGGTATCTATACCCGCACAATTACGACGACCACTGGGTCCGGCAGCAGTACCTGCCCGATAACCTGAAAGACGCAGAATTTTACCGGCCCTCGGAACAGGGGCGGGAGCAGGCTTTATGGGAGCGGTTGCAGGGATTGAAAAAGAAATAATCTATATTGACAAAATCCGATCGGAATGCTAAGATATCTTTGGGTTAATTCCTAGTTAAATACTGCGAATTGAATTTAGGGGGTGGGAAATTGCGCCTGTCCACGCGAGGGCATTACGGGCTGAAGGCCATGTTTGACCTGGCCCAGCATTACGGTTCTGAACCCATCCCGCTGAAAACGGTGGCCGAGCGGCAAAATATATCGGACAACTACCTGGAACAATTAATCGCCATTTTACGCAAAGCCGGCCTGGTAAAAAGCGTGCGTGGAGCCCAGGGTGGGTATATACTGGCCCGGGATCCGAGCAGCATAACAGTGGGTGATATCATCAGGGCCATGGAGGGCCCCATCGCGCCGGTGGATTGTGTCAGCGAGGTTGAACCTGCGGAATGCGATAATGCCGATTTCTGCATTACCCGGACAGTTTGGGCTCGGGTGAGGGACAGGTTGGCAGAGGTAATGGATTCCATCAGCCTGGCCGATATGTTGCGCGATGCCGAAAGCCTTTCAATGAGTAAAACTTTGCTGAATAAGTAAATTACCTAATAAATATGCCCCAAAAGGAGGATATTCAGCTGTGCGCAGAGTCTACTTCGACCATAGTGCCACGACGCCGGTGCGTCCGGAAGTTGCAGAAGAAATGCAAAAATACCTGACCGAATACTTTGGCAACCCCACCAGCCTGCATTACTTCGGGCGCCAGGTGCGCAAAGCGGTGGAGGAGGCCCGGGAAAAAGTGGCCAATGCCATCGGCGCCAGGCCCGAGGAAGTTGTTTTTACCAGCGGCGGAACCGAGTCGGATAACATGGCCATTCACGGCATAGCCATGATCAATAAAAACCGTGGCAATCACATTATTACTTCCGCCGTTGAACACCATGCCGTATTAAATACCGTTAAGGCGCTGGGCAAACAGGGCTTTACCGTCACCATCCTGCCGGTGGATAAATACGGCATGGTCAGTCTGGATGACTTGGCCAACGCCATTACGGATAAAACCATATTAATCAGCATCATGCACGCCAGTAACGAAGTGGGCACCATTCAGCCCATCAAGGATATGGCGGCCATGGCCCGGGAAAAAGGTATCTTTTTCCATACCGATGCTGTTCAGAGCATGGGTAAAATCCCTGTAAACGTGGACGAGTTGGGCGTAGACCTTTTAACCGTCAGCGGGCACAAGATTTACGGCCCCAAGGGGGTGGGCGCCCTGTATATTCGCAAGGGCACCCGCTGGAGACAAACCCTTTTTCACGGTGGCGCCCAGGAAAGGTTGCGCCGGGCCGGTACGGAAAATGTACCCGGCATCATCGGGCTGGGCAAAGCCTGCGAGCTGGCGGCACGGGACCTGGAGAAAGAGGCCGCTCACCTGGCCGGGCTGCGGGATAAATTGATCAAGGAAGTCATGGACAAAATTCCCCATGTGCAGTTGACGGGACACCCGACTATGCGCCTGCCCAACCACGCCAGTTTTTGCTTCGAATTCATCGAGGGCGAATCCATGCTGCTCAGCATGGATATGAAAGGCGTGGCGGCGTCCAGCGGGTCGGCCTGTACCTCGGGGTCGCTTGAGCCTTCGCATGTATTGTTGGCCATGGGGATCCCCCACGAGTTGGCCCACGGTTCCATTCGCATTACTTTGGGTCGTGACAACACCGAAGAAGACATTGATTACTTCATGGAAATCATGCCGCCCATTGTGGAGCGCTTGCGGGCCATGTCGCCGCTGGACCAGGAAACTGAATTCGCCGTGGAAAGCAGCTGCGCGGCCTGTAAGGTAAGCAGTTCTTGCCATAGGTAGCAGTCGCCGGTGATCTTTTGCCGGTCGTCAAAGAATCTGACCGGCGGTAATTATGAATAGCAGCGCTGCCTTGTGTAAAAAATACTTCGGGGAGGATGCGGGGTATGTATACCGAAAAAGTAATGGATCACTTTGAAAATCCGCGTAACGTGGGCGAAATTCCCGACGCCGACGGGGTAGGCCAGGTAGGCAATCCCACCTGCGGGGATATTATGAAGATATATTTAAAAATTGATGACGGTATAATTAAAGATATTAAATTTAAAACATTCGGCTGCGGGGCGGCCATTGCCACCAGCAGCATGGTTACGGAAATGGCCAAGGGCAAAACCATCGCTGAAGCCCTGCAGTTGAGCAACAAGGCGGTGGCCGAGGCGCTGGGCGGCCTGCCGCCCAAGAAAATGCACTGTTCCAACCTGGCGGCGGACGCTCTGCACGCGGCCATTCAGGATTACCAGAACAAACAAAATAAATAATCGGGTGGTATATCGTGGCAAACGATAATAAACTGGTTGTAGTGGCCATGAGCGGCGGCGTGGACAGTTCTGTCACCGCCGCCCTTTTACTTGAACAAGGGTATGACGTCATCGGGGTGACCATGCAAATCTGGGACCCCCGGGTAACCGAAGTGGCCGGGGATTACGTGGGATGTTGTTCTCTGTCCGCGGTGGACGATGCCCGGGCGGTGGCCAATAAACTGGATATCCCTTATTACGTGCTGAATTTTTACGATCTGTTCCGGGAAACGGTGGTAGATGATTTCTGCCGGGAATACATTCGCGGACGAACCCCCAATCCGTGTGTGGTATGCAACCGCGTCGTCAAATTCGAGGCGCTGCTCAGGAAAGCGTTGGGGCTGGGCGCCTACTACGTGGCCACGGGGCATTACGCGCGCATCGGCTACGAAGAGGAAAACGGCCGCTATACGGTAAGAAAAGCAGTTGACCCGCGCAAAGATCAAACTTATTTTTTGTATACCCTTACCCAGGGGCAGCTGGCGCACACCCTGATGCCTCTGGGGGAATACACCAAGGACGAAGTGCGGCGTATGGCTGCGGACCGCGGGCTGAAAACGGCCGAAAAACCAGAGAGCCAGGAAATATGTTTTGTGCCCGACAACAATTACCGCAATTTCCTGAGGGAAAATGTGGCTGATGAGATCAAGCCCGGCCCGTTCCTTGACCTGGAAGGCAACGAGGTGGGCCGGCACGAGGGGATTGCCTTTTACACTATCGGCCAGCGCCGGGGTCTGGGCCTGGCCCTGGGGGAAAGAGTATACGTGGTGGACATTGATCCCGAGCGCAACGCGGTCATAGTGGGCCCGGAAGAGGCCCTGAGCAGAACCGGCCTGGTGGCCGGGGACCTGAATTTAATTTTGGTGGATCACTTGACCGGCCCGGAGAGAGTCCAGGCCCAGATCAGGTACAACAGCCGGCCCGCACCGGCCACTATTACCCCGCTGCCCGGCGGTCGGGTGCGGGTGGACTTTGACGCGCCCCAGCGGGCCATAACGCCGGGTCAGGCCGTTGTCTTTTACCGGGACGATTACCTGCTGGGCGGCGGCACCATTGAAGGGTTCGCAACGAAAGAAGAGTGAACCGCCTCCCGGACAGGCCCGGGGCCGGGGGCTTCATCCCAGAAGTTTTTCATGCCATTAGGGTGTCCTACTCGATTATCCGGAAAAAATTTTTTCCGGTTCTTTTTTTTTTGAAGGATTTATAAGAATAGGTTGCGAATACCATATCTGAACATATGTTAAAAAAATTAAGGGGGTTATCAAATGCCAAAGCTTGCTGGTGATGTTAAGGAAACTTTTAGTAAAACAGCTATTTATGCTGTAGCAACCGCATCTAAAGATGGGGTGCCCAATGTGGTACCAATTCATTTTGTTAAAATTTACGACGAATCAAATGATATTATCTTGCTGGTAGATAATTTCATGAACAAAACGTTAAAAAACCTTGAAGACAACTCACGTATTGCCATAAGTGTTTGGGATCTTGACAAGAAACTGGCTTTCCAGATCAAGGGAGAAGCTACTATTGTAAAATCAGGTAAACCTTTTGATGATGCTTCAGACTGGGTCAAAAAGACCATGCCCGATTTAAAGCCTAAGTCTGCTATTCTTCTGAAAGTTACCAACGTATATAATTGTCAACCCGGTCCCGATCTTGGTAAAGAACTTTAAATGGCTGGAATATACAAAAGGGCTTAGTGATTAACACTTAGGCCCTTTCTTTTATTACTTCTTCATTTATTACAACGCCCCTTGATTGCTGAACTTGACAATGTAATCTTTAAATGTTATTGTAGTTATAGACATATGTTCAAAATGAGAAAGCATACATTAATAATCAAATATGTAACCAATGCGGGATGTGTTTTGAAGTATGTCCCAACGGTGCTATTATGGAAGTCAGCCAGCCTGAAGCTGTTTACAAAGTTGCTGTGGAGCCGGCTCAAAAAAGCATAAATAAAGGTATGAGCCTGGATCCCAAGCCTTCCTGGTTGACCAATACCCTTGCTGGTTTGTTCCCTATTGTTTTGGAAACGTTTTGTTTATTGATACAAAACAAGATTTCTAAAACTGGAGCAGCCCGAAACAATTTTTCATGTAAAAGGTCTTATAAAGGTACGGGCAGACAGCGGCGCGGGCGAAAAAAGAGTAGGTGCATGTGAGACAATAACATGATTATTGCATGTTAACAAAGGAAACTGGGCATAATCTTGACAGGAGATTTATTTGGGGAGGCGATAGGTTGCACTGCCCGGTATGCGGAGGCAAAGCCACCGGAAAGGTGGGCGTGGATCAATATTATTGTTGGGACTGTTGTGTTGAATACCGGTTGAACAAGGAAGGGGTCAGCATTTACGAGGTGGCCGAAGACGGCAGCCTGGTAGCCTTAGACCCCCATAACGAATTTCTCCTGTAATAGGAGGTGACATATTTGCAGCGAGGATTCTGGCGCGGGTTGATCACCGGCAGCATTGTGGGCACCGTTATGGCCATGATCAAGACCCCACAGCGCAAGACGGGTAACTTATTTGACATGAGCAAAGTCAGGCGGCGGTACCCCCGCCGGGCTACCAGTCGCATGATCAAAGATGTGTCGAAAACCGTGAACGATTTAATGAAAAGGAAGTAAAAGATTTCAGGAAGGAGTGGGGTGAAAATCCTCACTTTTTTCATTAAGGCACGCGCTAAGGGAACTGAATTAAGCGCGCCTTTCTTGGTGGTGAAATTTTGTCCTGGTGGCGTAAGAAAAAAAATTACCGCATCATGTTAACGATTGTACTGGCGGCTATGATGCTTTATTTTATTTACCTGATTCGAGGTATTTTTTTATCATTGTTGCTGGCGGTGGTGCTGGCCTACCTGCTGCACCCGCTGGTGCGCATGCTGGAAAGCCGGGGTTCATCTCGTACGGCGTCCATATTAATTGTATATGCCGTTGTGTTTATCCTGGCAGCGGGGCTGCTGCTTTATGGCATGCCCCATATAATCGCCCAGTTGAACACAATCCGGGATGTGATCCCCGAATACGCCGTCCAGGTGCAGGAATTCACCGACTCTCTCCAGCTTGAATATGCCCGGGCCGGTATTCCGGGCGCTATCCGCCAGATTATTGACGAGCGCATCACCTGGCTGGAGCAAATACTGGTACAGATGGCCGAACGGGTGGTGCAGAATATCCTGGGGCTGGCCGGGTATTTATTTAACATTATTCTGGCACCCATATTTGCCTATTACCTGCTCAAGGATATAGAAATTTTCACCGATCGCACGGTAATGTTCATTCCGGCCCGCTGGCGCGGCGATGTGCTGGAACTGGGCCGGCAGGTTAGCCGGGTAATTGACAGCTTTGTCCGTGGGTATCTGTTGGTCAGCGTGATTACGGGGCTTCTCACCGGTGTGGTGCTGGCGTTTTTAAAAGTGGAATTTGCCCTGATGCTGGGCATTTTTGCCGGCCTGACCAATTTAATCCCTTATTTCGGTCCGTTTATCGGGGCCGTGCCGGCGGTGGCCCTGGCCATGCTGGTGTCCAAGTGGCTGGTACTGAAGGTGATCATTGCTTTTATACTCATTCAGCAAGCGGAAGCCAGCATCATCTCGCCCAAAATACTGGGCGACAGGGTGGGGCTGCATCCCCTGGTTGTAATCCTGGCCGTACTGGCCGGCGGGCAGCTATTCGGCCTGGCCGGGCTTATTCTTGCTGTGCCGGTGGCTGCCATACTGCGGGTATTCATCTACTTTGCCGCGGCCAGGCTTCTGCCGGAATTTAACTGATAAATGGTTTGCTTGACATGTTTTGAGCAGATTTTGTATAATTATAGCGCAATTTTAATATCGTTAAATTATGGGAAAAAAGTAAGCCGGGTTTGGGAACACCAGAGAGGAAACGACAGGTGCGAGTTTCCGTTCCCTCCGGTTGAAGGCCGTTTCCCTTTATATGCGAAATTGAAAACCAGTAGATTTCGCCGCGCCGGCCGCGTTATAGGCCACTGAAGTGAACAATTTTCCGCCCGGCGGGAAATTGTTAAACAGGGTGGTACCGCGGAGCCTTTCCGTCCCTGGCAGGGGAAGAAAGGCTTTTTTAATTAGTCGTAGTTATTCACCAAAACATTTGACTGCTGTGGTATTGTCCATAAGCGAACGACTTGCGTAGTGCCGGTAACGTCCTTACATTAAAAAATTAAAATCGTGATTACACTTATAGTAATGCTAAATTTATATATAAATGTTCAATAGATTCAAGGGGGTATATACATTTTGATGACGGGCAAGGAAATAAGGGACAAGTACCTGAAATTTTTTGCAAGCAAGGGGCACAAGATTTTACCCAGCGCCTCGCTTATTCCCCACAATGACCCCAGTATCCTTTGGACGGCGGCGGGGATGGTTCCCTTTAAACCATACTTCACCGGGGCAGCCAAACCCGAAGTTACCCGGGTAACCACCTGCCAGAAATGCCTGCGCACTCCGGATATTGATTCCGTTGGGCGTACGGCCCGGCACCACACTTTTTTTGAAATGCTGGGCAATTTCTCCTTTGGCGACTACTTTAAAAACGAGGCCATTCCCTGGGCCTGGGAATTTGTCACCGAGTACCTGGGGCTGGAACCGGATAAGCTTTGGATTAGCATATATGAAGACGATGACGAAGCGTTTAATATATGGCATAACAAGGTAGGCATACCGGAAAACCGCATTGTGCGCATGGGTAAGGACACTAATTTCTGGGAAATCGGTGTCGGACCCTGCGGTCCTTGTTCGGAAATTTATTATGACCTGGGAGCCGGGAGGGGCTGCGGTTCGCCGGATTGTGCCGTGGGGTGCGACTGCGACCGTTATTTGGAAATCTGGAACCTGGTGTTTATCCAGTTTTTCCGTGATGAGGAGGGTAACTACAGTCCGCTGCAAAACAAGGGCATCGATACCGGCATGGGCCTGGAGCGGGTGGCCTCGGTGCTGCAAAATGTCAAAACCAATTTCGACACCGACCTGCTCCGGGACATCATGGACTTCACCGGGGATCTGACTGGCAAGCGCTACGGCAGCAGCGCCGAAGTGGACTTGGCCTTGAAGGTGATCGCCGATCACTCCCGGGCGGTTACCTTTGCCATCGCCGACGGCGCTTTTCCCTCCAACGAGGGCCGGGGTTACGTCCTGCGCCGCTTGCTGCGCCGGGCCGTGCGCTTCGGTCTGGTACTGGGCGTGGAGGAGCCGTTCCTGTATAAAGTGGCCGGGGCGGTCATTGACAAGATGGGCGATACTTATCCCGAGTTGGTTAAAAACAGCCGGCTGATAACAAGGGTTATCAGGACCGAGGAGGAAAGGTTCGGGGAAACGCTGGCCCAGGGTACCGATATACTGAACAAGCTGATTCAAGAAGCCAAAGAAGCCGGCATTAATTATATCGACGGCGGGCAGGCCTTCCGGCTTTATGACACCTATGGCTTCCCGGTGGAATTAACCCAGGAAATCGCCGCAGAAAACGGGCTGTCCGTTGATGAGGAAGGATTTACCAATGCCATGGAACAGCAGCGGCAACGGGCCCGCAGCGCGCGCCAGGAAACGGAGTACCTGTCCGAAAAGGCCGCCCGCTTGAAAAGCGTGCTGGATCAGGTGGGCGAAACGGTTTTCGTCGGTTATGAAACCCTGTCCGGCAAATCCCGGATCAAGGCCATTTTTGCCAATGACGAGGTGGTGGAGCAGGCCGAGGCCGGGCAGGATGTGGAACTGGTGCTGGACATCACTCCCTGTTATGCCGAATCCGGCGGCCAGGTCAGCGATCATGCCAAAATTATTGCTGAAAGCACCGAGGTGCTTATAGAAGAAGTTACCAGGCCGGTTGAGGGCCTGCACCTGCACCGGGGGCGGGTGACCGGCGGCGTCATCCGCGTTAACGACGCGGTGGAGGTGCAGGTGGACGCGCGACGGCGCATGAATATCGCCCGCAACCACTCGGCCACCCATCTGCTGCATAAATCGCTTAAGGAAGTGCTGGGCGACCATGTGAACCAGTCCGGTTCGCTGGTGACCCCGGACCGTTTGCGTTTTGACTTTACCCATTTTGCGGCCATCCAGCCGGATGAACTGGCCAGGGTGGAAAAAACGGTCAACGATGCCGTATTGAGCAACTTGCAGGTAGAGACCATGGAAACCACCCTGGATGAAGCCAGATCCATGGGAGCGATGGCTCTTTTCGACGAAAAATACGGTGACCGGGTGCGGGTAGTGAAAATGGGCGATTTCAGCCTGGAACTCTGCGGCGGCACGCATGTCAAGTCTACGGCGGAAGTGGGCATGTTCAAGCTGTTGGGCGAAAGCAGCGTGGGGTCCGGACTGCGCCGGGTGGAAGCGGTAACCGGCGAGGGGGCCATGGATTACCTGCGCGCCAAGGAAGAGCAACTCGACTTGATAGCCAGAACAGTTAGAGCCATGCCGCATGAGGTGGTACACCGGGTGGAAACGATGGCGCAGGAACTGCGCGCCCTGGAAAAGGAAGCGGAAGCGTTGCGGGCGCGTCTGGCCCGTTTCGAAGTGCAGAGCATGCTGGACGGCGCGCGGGAAATTGCCGGGATTAAAGTGCTGGCTGCCCGCACCAGCGCCACTGATATGGACAGCCTGCGGGCCATGCTGGACCTCCTGCGGGATAAGCTGGGCTCCGGGGTAATTATGCTGGGTACTGCAGCGGGCGGCAAGGTTAATTTGGTGGCCGGCGTAAGTAAGGACCTGGTGGGCAAGGGATTGCACGCCGGAAAACTAATTAAGGAAATAGCTCCCCTGGTTGGCGGCGGCGGGGGCGGCCGACCCGACATGGCCCAGGCCGGCGGTAAAGACCCGTCCAAACTGGACAACGCTCTGGAAAAAGTGTATGCCCTGGTAAGCAAGCAGGCGGGGCAGTAACCCAATGAAGCATCCTTTGATTTATTTCACTTCTCTTTATGGTGCAATGCGGTTATAATAGTAAGTATATCCTGCCGGCTTATGGTGCAGGTAAATACTTCGGGGAGGTATTTCCATGTCCAGGGAAATAACCGAGCATACTGTCATGTTCAAGGTACAGGCCGAAGAAAACAAGGCCCGGGAAATCCTGCTCCAGGTTTACGAAGCGCTAAAAGAAAAAGGCTACAACCCCATCAACCAGCTTGTGGGATATTTGCTTTCCGGCGATCCCGCCTATATTACCAGCCACAACAACGCCCGGAGCAAGATCCGCCAACTGGAAAGGGACGAACTGCTGGAAGAATTAGTTAAAAGATATCTGGCTTCGTAGACAATTTCGTAAACAATTTTGGAAAGAGAGTACAATTATATTGCAATACAGGGAACTGGGCAACACCGGTATTAAGGTTTCCCGGCTTTGCTTCGGAACGCTTACCATCGGCCCCTTACAGCGGGGGCTGCGGATAGCCGATGGGGCAAGGCTGATTCGTACGGCCCTGGAAATGGGTGTTAATTTTATCGACACCGCCGAAATTTACGGCTGCTATCCCTATATCAAAGAAGCCCTGGCCGGTTTTACAGAAAAAGTAATAGTTGCTTCCAAATCTTATGCCCATACCGGGGAAGAGATGGAACAAAGCCTGCGGCGCTGCATACAAGAATTGCACCGCGATTATATAGACATTTTTTTGTTACACGAGCAGGAATCAATCTTTACCATCAAAGGGCACTGGGAAGCGGTGGAGCACCTGGTGCGCGCCCGGGAGCGGGGGCTGGTAAGGGCCATAGGTATTTCCACCCACCATGTGGCAGGGGTCAGGGACGCCGCATCCGTACCGGAGATTGATGTGATCCACCCGATTATAAACAAGTCGGGCATCGGCATTCAGGGCGGCGGAGTGGATGAAATGTTGGAGGCCATCTCCTTTGCGGCGCTGATGGGCAAGGGACTGTACGGCATGAAATGCCTGGGCGGCGGGCACCTGATTCCCGAAATGGATGAAGCCATGGATTTTATACTGGCGGTGCCCGAACTGGCTGCCGTGGCCGTGGGAATGCAGTCCCGGGAGGAATTGATATATAATATAGCTAAATTTTCCGGCGCGGTGCCTGATATGAACCTGGCCGAACAATTGCGCGGCAAACCACGGCGGTTGCATGTGGAAGAATGGTGCCGCGGCTGCGGTCAGTGCGTGGAAAAATGCACTGCCGGCGCGCTGAATGTGTTAAACGGGCGGGTACAGGTCAACGAGCGTCTCTGCCGCCTGTGCAGTTACTGCGCCTCCGTTTGCCCCGAATTTTGTATCAAGGTGATTTGAATTGCGTATTATGGGTATAGATCTGGGCGAAAAAAATATCGGCATTGCTGTCAGCGATGAACTGGGCTGGACGGCCCAGGGTCTGGAAATCGTCAGGCGCCAGGGCAGTATTGAAAAAGACCTGGATAAAATTAAAGCGATCGCCCAACAATATCAAGTAGAAAAAATAGTGGTGGGACTGCCCCGCAACATGAACGGTACCACCGGCGCGCAAGGGCAAAAGGCGCTGAGCTTTGCCGATAAAATTCGCCGGCACCTGGATCTGCCGGTGGAAACCTGGGACGAACGGCTCAGTACCGTGGCCGCCGAGCGATTGCTCATCAATGCCGATGTGAGCCGGGCCAAGCGGCGCAAAGTTATCGACAAGCTGGCTGCCTCCGTGATTTTGCAGGGCTACCTGGATGCGCAGGCGAGGGTCGACAAGCAGTAAAAGAAGGCTATAAGTATGTGTTCGAAAAGGAGCACGTAGGTTGGTGCCAGGTGTTGAAAGTTGAAAAATCTTTGATTTTCAACTTTCAACACCTGGCACCAATCACTGAAGGGTTTTGTTGACAAGACCTCTGTTTTTTTTGTAGAATAACGCTAACTTACGAAAAGAGGTGAATTTTTTGCCTGAACAGGATGAAATAATTACGATTATCGACGAAGAAGGTCAGGAACACGATGTTAACATTTTCGACGTTCTGGAAGTGGACGGACAGCGGTACGCCATTGTAGTGCCGGTGGCGGAAAACGGCGAAGCGGAAGATGGCTTCGTACTGAAAGTTGAACAGGATGAAGACGGTGACGATATATTGGTGGAAATTGATGATGATGAATGGGAAAAAGTAAAAAATGCCTGCATGGAGGAGTATGAATTTGACATTGAAGAATAACCAACGCTGATTGCTAATATGTAAAGCTGGTCGATGAAACTTTCGATGCCAGCTTTATTTTATTTTAATGAGGGGGCTTACCGGTGCGTCGTATAACTATAATTTTAGTTATTACCGTTTTAATTATCGCCGGCGTTTTTTTAAATTTTTCAGGTGCTTCCTTTGCTATCAGCGAAAAAATAATCAACGGCGTGTACGTGGGACCGGTGGATTTAAGCGGCCTGTCCCGAGAGCAGGCCGGGGAAAAGTTAACCGCCCTGGCCGACAAACTGGCCGGCAGCAATATTGCCCTCAGGTACGGGGACCATGCTTGGACGGTGGATGCAGGGTCGCTGGGGGTACGCCTGGATACGGAAAAAACGTTGCAAAAGGCGCTGACGGTAGGCCATACCGGGTCCATTTTGCACCAGTGGCGTGAAAGGCGGCGGGTGAAGCGGGACGGCATCAATATCAAACCGGATGTGACAATTGACCGGTCCAGGCTGGAAAAAGGAATTACGGAACTGGCCGGGGAAATAATTATGGAACCGGTCAATGCAGGTTTCCAAATAATGCCGGATGACAGTGTCAAAATAGTTCCCGGCCGCATGGGCACGAAAGTGAACTTTGTCGTCCTGCATAAAAATATTGCTCAGGCGCTGACCGGCGGTGACATGCAAAACGCCGAGGTGGAACTGCCGTTGCTCTCGGTGCCGCCGCAGCGCACCACCGAGGATATTGCGGCCATGGGCATCAACGGGCTGGTGGCCCGGTATGCCACGCAATTTGACAGCGGGCAGGCAGGGCGTACTTATAATATCAAAGTGGCGGCGGCGGCGCTGGACGGGTTGTTGATTGCCCCCGGGGAAGAATTCTCCTTCAACCGGGTGGTGGGGCCGCGTAGTTCGGAGGCCGGCTACAAAAACGCCAATGTAATAGTCAATAATGAACTGGTGCAGGGGCTGGGCGGCGGGGTGTGCCAGGTTTCCTCCACCCTGTATAACGCAGTGCTTTTAGCCAATCTGAAGGTGACGGACCGGAGCAATCACTCGCTGCCCATAGGCTACGTGCCCATTGGCCGGGACGCCACGGTGGTTTACGATGCCATCGACTTCCGGTTTGTGAACAACCGGGATTATTACGTTTATATCAAGTCGCAGGTCACCGGCAATACCTTGAGCATTAAGATTTACGGCAATAAGGAAATCACGCCCCGGGTGGAAGTGGCCAGCTGGGTGACGGAAACCATTGAACCCGAGGTGATTTACGAGAAAGATCCGCACCTGGCCAGGGGGGAGCAGGTGGTCAAGCAACAGGGCAGCAAGGGTTACAAAGCGAAAGCGGTGCGGTATATCTGGCAAAACGACGAAAAAATTGCAGAAGCATTGCCCGCCAGCTATTACTGGCCGGTGAACCGCATAATCGCCGTCGGCACGGCCGAAGTTAAACCTTCGGTGGTAATACCGTCCGATGCGGAATTAAATCCGGATACGCTTCAACAGCCGGTGCAGGGTACCCCTGCAGGGCAGGCCGGCGACGATGCCGGGGCTGGGCCTGGCGAAGTTGGCAGCGATCAGCCGTTTTCACCTGAAGCAGGCGATGGCTTCGGGGGTGGGACCGGCGCAGAAACCGCTCAGTCGGAATCGCCGGGGACGGGCGGGGTGAACGGCGGGGAAGACAATCATGAAAATAACCCGCCGGTACAGGGTGCACCTAACGGCGGCGGCAATGCCGCACGGGGCGCTGAAAATACCGCCGGCGCGCCTGAAAATGAGCAGGCGGTGCCGCCCGGGGTAGGGCGGCAGCAAAGTGTGCAAACGGGTAACCGGTAATGAAAGGCAAAATAATGTATGCAAGAGGATTTTCCCGAAAAAGTAAAAAATTCAATGTGTTTTTCCGATTGAGCTTGTTGGCAGCTTTGTTTGTAATTTTTACCACCTTGGGCCTTTGGCTGGCGGTGCGAGTGTCGCTGATGCCGGTAAACGCCGCCAACGACGTAGAAGTGTCGGTAACCGTGCCGAAGAATGCCTCCACGGCCCGCGTCGCCGACTTGCTGGCGGAAAGGGGCATCATCCGCAGCGCCCTGGCATTTCGCCTGTACGCCAGGGTGAACGGCTTGGACGGCAACCTGAAACCCGGTTCTTATCAACTGAGTTCAGCCATGTCTGTTTCCGGTATCCTGCAGGAATTAATCAAGGGTCCGCCCGACCGGGTTAAAATAACGGTTCCAGAAGGCTATACCGTGGAACAGATCGCCGGTTTGCTGGAAGAAAAAGGGGTGGTAACCCGGAAAGAATTTTTGCAGGCCGTTTCCCGCCGGTGGGATTATTCCTTTTTGGATAGCGCTGCCGTCGGTCGGTGGGGTCTGGACGGCTACCTGTACCCCGATACCTATTACCTGGGTACCAATACCGGGGCGGAAAAGATAGTGGCTATGATGCTGCAGAAATTTGAACAGGTTATAACCGAGCATGATTACGCGCGGCGGGCCGCAGCCAGGGGATTAACCCTGCACGAGGCTGTGACCATAGCCTCCATGGTGGAGCGGGAAGCAAGGGTGGACTCGGAAAGGGCCCGCATCGCGGGGGTGATATTCAACCGCCTGCGGCTGGGCATGCCCCTGCAGATTGACGCCACGGTGCGTTACGCCCTCAGCAAACCGAAGGAAAAACTGTTATATAAAGACCTGGAAGTGGACTCGCCGTACAATACATACAAAACCAGCGGACTGCCTCCGGGCCCCATCGCAAATCCCGGCTGGCCGTCAATGCAAGCAGTCATAGCGCCCGAAGAAAACGATTACTTGTATTACGTGGCCAAACCCGACGGAACCCACGCCTTTGCCCGAACGCTGGCGGGGCATAATAGAAATATCGAGAAATACCGGTAGTAAACCCACAATGGGGGTGATAGCTTGCAAAAACCGGAAATCCTGGCGCCCGCGGGCAGCCCGGAAAAATTGGCGTATGCCATAGCCTACGGGGCGGATGCCGTATACCTGGGCGGCACCGGTTTCGGTCTGCGGGCGGCGGCGGCTGTCTTTGACCCGGAGGCCATAGCCCGGGCGGTGGAATATGCCCACCGCCGCGGCGTCAAGGTGTACGTAACCGTGAATATTTTTGCCCACAACCGCGATATCGAAGCCCTTCCCCGGTACATAAACCAGCTTGCCGGCATCGGCGTGGACGCGGTAATTGTCTCCGACCCGGGGGTGCTCACTCTGGTGAGGGAACTGGCGCCCGGCCTGAAGGTGCATATCAGCACCCAGGCCAACACCACCAACTGGCGCAGCGCCCGGCTGTGGGAGTCGCTGGGGGCCGGGCGCATTGTGCTGGCCCGGGAGTTGAGCCTGGAGGAAATACAAACTATCCGGCAGCGGACCGGTGTGGAACTGGAGGTTTTTGTGCACGGCGCCATGTGCGTTTCCTATTCGGGCCGCTGCCTGCTAAGCAATTATATGACCGGCCGGGACGCCAACCGGGGCGATTGCGCCCAGGCCTGTCGCTTGAAGTACCGGCTGGAGGAAGAAAAAAGACCGGGTGAATATTTTCCGGTGGGGGAGGACGAGAGGGGCACTTATATCCTCAGTTCCCGGGACCTGTGCTTGCTGGAATACCTGCCCGACCTTGTACGGGCCGGGGTGGTGGCATTAAAAATAGAGGGACGGGTGAAAAGCATTCATTACGTATCCACCATCACCCGGGTTTACCGGCAGGCGCTGGACGCTTACTGGGCCGACCCGGAGCGTTTCCGGGTCCTGCCGGAGTGGCTGGAGGAAATCAGCAAGGTGAGCAACCGGGAATATACCACCGGTTTCATCAGCGGCGTTCGTCCCGGCGAAACGCCGCCGGTTTATTCCATCTACCGGCGTAATTATACATTTGTCGGTGTGGTGCGGGGTTATGACCAACGGCTCGGCACGGTGGTGGTGGAACAGCGCAACCGGTTTGCCCGGGGCGAAGAATTGGAGATTTTGACACCCGGTGAAAAAACATATACTTTTACGGTTGAGAACCTGCTGGATGGGGAAGGTAACCCGGTGGAGGCGGCGCCGCACCCCCGGCAAACGGTATTGCTGCCCTGGCCCCGGCCGTTGCCGGAATACTCCCTGCTGCGCAGGTCCGACCATGTATAATACCCCTTGTCTTAGGGTCACCATATAAATGTATGGTGATTTCTGGAAAGGGGGTTTTTGTTTTGTTGTTAATCCGCCGGCGCCGCATGGTGGCTTCTTTTGGGTTTATCGTGGCGGCCTTTGTCGGCGTGCTGGCCCATATGTACAATATTCAACTGGTGCACGGCGATGCACTGGCCGTGCAGGCGTTGCACATGCGCTCGGAGGAAGTTGCCTTGGAAGAGTACGTGCGGGGTGAAATCACCGACCGGCATGGCGTCCCCCTGTCGGGGGGGCACTACACCAACCGGGTGGTGATTTTCCCGTCATTGATGAATAACCCGGACCATATAATAAAAAAGCTGGCAGCCCTTTTACGTATGGATACTGCAGATCTGGCCAAAAAAATGCGCCGGGGCGCTTTTTACATTGACCGATCGTTGACAAGTGCCGAATTGCGACAACTACAGGACGACAAACCGGCCGGGGTGTACCTGCTGCCGGTGTACCGGCGTTATGGCAGCAACCCGCTGGCCGTGCATGTCACCGGCTACCTGGGCAAGATTTCCAGTAAGCAGGAATACACGCGGCTAGAGAAACAAAGCAGCAAAAATTACCGCCTGGGCGATTGGGTGGGGCAGTCGGGCCTGGAATATTTTTATGAACCACAGCTAAAGGGCAGCCGTGCCGTGCGGTGGGCCCGGGTGCCGGTGGACGCCCGGGGCCGGGTTATAGAAGGCCCAGGTCTTTTGGTGGACAGCGCGGGCATCGACCCGGAGCGTCGCAATGTCGTTACCACCATCGACTCGCGTATACAGCGCATTGTAGAGCAGGTTATGGACCGGCAGATTGACAACGGAGCGGTGGTGGTAATGCAGGCGGGTTCGGGGGACATTTTAGCCATGGCCAGTCGCCCCGACTACCACCCGGACCCGCGGGAAATGGCTCAAAGCGTGCAAAAAGCAGCCGGGGAAATCTTTATTGACCACAGTACATCGCTGTATCAACCGGGATCGGTCTTCAAAACGGTGTTGGCGGCCGCCGCCCTGGAAGAAGGGCTGGTGCGGGAAGATACTATGTTTTATTGTGCCGGTGCCGGCGCGGAACCGGTACGCTGCTGGAATGAGGGCGGGCACGGGCACATCAGCTTTGCCGATGCCTTCGCTTTATCTTGCAATCCCGTCTTTGTGGAAATCGGGCGCCGGCTGGGTGCGGACAGCATCATTGAGTACGCCGGCAAACTGGGCTTGGATAACCAGCAAATCACCGGCTATCCGGTTAAAAAAGATACCAGACAGGATTTATCTTTAATTGGTAAACCATACAGCCTGGCCAACAGCAGTGTCGGGCAGGGACCGGTGCTGGTTACTCCGGTGCAGGTGACCGCCATGATGAATGCCTTAGCCTGCGGCGGTATTTACCATACCCCCCGCCTGGTGACCGGTCTCAGCGACGGTGCGGGCCATCTGGTCGAAAAGATTACCGGGTCGCTTCCCCGCAGGGCCATCGACCAGGATACGGCGGCGCGCTTGAACAGTTTGTTGCGCATGGTAACGATTTCCGGTGTGGGTCGAAAGGCCGGCGTACCGGAATGGGGCAGCGCGGGTAAGACCGGCTCGGCCCAGGTGGCTGGCGAGAATGGGCCGGTGAACGCCTGGTTTTCCGGTTACGTACCTGCTGAGAACCCCCGCTACGTGATCACCGTGCTGGTGTGCAGCGGGCGGAGCGGTGGTGATACCGCCGCTCCGGTATTCAGGGATATCGCGTCACGCATTATGAAAATACAATAAACCGGCTATACTTTGAGTAAAACTCAGGGTGTGCCGGTAATCTGCCATAAATTACAGTAATTAACCAATGAACATAATTGCCGGCATGTTTTGGGAGTTGCTTACAACAACTTTTGTGATTATAATAAGTTGTCGGAAGGAAAAATAATATAAAGTAGGAGGTCTAGGATTGCAAGAAGATTTTAATCGTGTCCCGTATTACCAGGACGTGCCGGCCAGTGACTGGAACGACTGGCGCTGGCAAATCAGGAACCGGATTACCAGTGTAGATAAGCTGCGGGAAGTGCTGGGCATCCAGGACGAGGAAGCGGGGGAAATAAGTCGCTGCCTGAAACATTTCCGCATGGCAATAACCCCTTATTACGCCAGCCTGATTGACTCTTCCAACAAAGATTGCCCGATCAAGCGCCAGGCCGTGCCAACCATAGATGAGCTCAACTTTGAAGAGGCCGATATGAGCGACCCGCTGCATGAAGACGTGGACTCACCGGTACCCGGCATTACGCACCGTTACCCCGACCGGGTGCTGCTGCTGGTCACGGATCAGTGTTCCATGTACTGCCGGCACTGTACCAGGCGCCGGATGGCGGGCGGAAAGGATCGCGCGCTGCCCCGGGCCCAGGTGGACCGGGCCATAGCGTACATTCAAAATAACAAAAAGGTTCGAGATGTGTTGATTTCGGGCGGCGACCCGCTGACTCTGTCTGACGAACATTTGGAATATATCATCCGGCGGCTCAGGGCCGTCAAGCATGTGGAAATTATCCGTATCGGCACCAGGACACCGGTGGTGCTGCCCCAGCGCATTACCCCGGAACTTTGCGCCATGTTGCAAAAATATCATCCGGTGTGGATCAATACCCATTTCAATCACCCCGCTGAAATTACCCTCGCGTCCAAAGCATCCTGTGAACGGCTGGCCGATGCCGGTATACCGCTGGGCAACCAGTCGGTATTACTGCGGGGAATCAATGACTGCACCAACATAATGAAAAAACTGTTGCACCAGTTAATGATGATGCGGGTGAGGCCGTATTACCTGTACCAGTGCGACCTTTCCCGCGGGATCGGGCATTTTCGCACATCAGTGGGCAAAGGCATAGAAATCATGGAAAACCTGCGGGGGCATACCACCGGGTTGGCGGTTCCCACTTACGTGGTGGACGCGCCGGGCGGCGGCGGCAAGATACCCGTCATGCCTCAGTATGCCATTTCCCGCTCGGACAATAAAGTCATTTTGCGCAACTTTGAAGGCAATGTATATTCATACACCGAGCCGGCAGGATATGACGCTGACTGCCACTGCGAAGACTGCAATAATAAAAAAGGGAAAAACAGCCCCGGCCCTGCGGGGTTAATGAAAGGCAATGAAGTGGCCCTGGAAATCCAACCATCCAGGAAAGCCGCCGGTTAAATTATTGGTCCGCCCGCCAGGGCGGATCTGCCATTAAAGGGAAAATAAGGAGGGAAAAATGTTTGCACCGCAAAAGCAAAATATAATTACCGAAGATACGCAAACCTTTAAAGTGAAGCTGTTGGTGGATGAATTCAGTAAGCGGGCCTGGGTAAAAAATTATGCTTACCATGACCCGGCTAAACTGGCCCGGTTTATTGCCGGCGCTTGTTCGAACCACGGGCTGGAAAAGATAATTTTCCCCGTTCGGGCAAAACACTATGATGAACTAAAAGGACAGGGGTTCTCCATGGAGGGCTGGATTGACGGGTATTTCAACGGACAAACCGCGTACTTTTTGACTTATTACCTGAAACCTGAACGTTCCATCAGCCCCCGCTTAACGGAATATATGGATCTAGTCAGACAAATTAGCGAGCGCTCCCATCGAAAACCGCATTTTTTACCATGCGAGCACCAAATTGTTACCCCCACTACCAGAGATATCCCGGCCCTTACATCTATTTTTAAAAAAGTATTTGCCACATACCCCAGCCCGGTGGATCAGCCGGATTACCTGGCCGCCGTGCTGGGTAAAACGGCGTTATTCAAGGCTGTGCGGCGCGGTCAGGACATCATCAGTGTGGCCGCAGCGGAAGTGGACTGGGCTTACCGCAACGCTGAACTCACCAATTGTGCCACCCTGCCGGCCAGCAGGGGCAGCGGCCTCATGAGCGGCATCATCGCCGCGCTGGAAAGTGAATGCCTGGCCCGGGGCATCAAGTGCCTGTACAGCCTGGCCCGGGCTTCCTCCTATGGGATGAACCTGGTGTTTCACCGGTTGGGTTACCGTTACCAGGGCACTTTGATAAACAACTGCCACATCAGCGGCGCCTACGAAGATATGAATATCTGGGTCAAATACGCCAGTTAAACGGTTGCAAAAAAGGGGACTGGCTCTTTTTTCGTTTTTTGAAAAAAGTGCCTGTCCCCTTTTTTGCCTTTTTCGCATTTTGAAAAAAGTACCAGTCCCTTTTTTCGCCCAGATTGACTAATTAGTAAAAATATCGTAACATTATAGTATTACTATTGTGCAATTATTGGGAGTGTTATTTAATATGATAGTTAGGGGAGAGCAGATTAGGGCGCTGCGGGAGGAGCGGGGCTATACCCTGCAGGATTTAGCAAAAAGGTCCAACTTGTCCCTTTCTTACCTCAGCGAAATTGAACGGGGTTCCAAAAGACCTTCCTTAAAAACCATAGATAAACTGGCAGCCGCGCTAAATGTGGCCAAAACCCAGCTTATCAAGGGAGATGTTACTGAAACCGGGCTTTCCATAGGGGATAAGATTCGCCTGCTTCGGGGGGACAAAAATTTATCATTACAGGATCTGGCCCAGCGGGCGGAAATATCCCTTTCTTATTTAAGTGAAATTGAAAGGGGTAGCGTATATCCTTCCCTGAATACTCTCAAGCGCATTGCCTTCGGACTGGAAGTATCGGTATCCTCAATAATGGGCCACGAAGGTTCGCTGGGCCATAAATTAAAAGCGTTGCGGGAGGAATACGGCTTAACCCAGGCCCAATTGGCCGGTCTGGCCGGGGTGACGGCGGGCTTAATTGGCCAGATAGAGCACGGCAAGGTACAGCCTTCCCTGAAAACACTGGAGAAAATTTCTGAAGTAATGGGTGTTTCCCCCTGCTATTTCATTATGGAGCCGGGCGCCGTGGACCAGATGCTCAGCCTGATGAACCCGGAATTGCGCGAATTGCTGATGCATCCCAATGTTCAGTCCGTTTTAAACCTGATTACCAACTTAAACGAAAAAGAACTGCAGTTTATCCTGAACTTTATCCAGCTGTTCAAGAAATCCGAGTTTAATTAAAATAATATTATTGCCAAAACACAAATCTATATATTATAATATAGCCATATAAAAATAAGGGGTATTTATATATGGCTGTAACAATTATTAAGGGTTTATGCATCGGCTGCGGAGTTTGTACACAAATGTGCCCGTCGGGGGCGCTTTCCGTGCAGGTAAAGACAGCTCACGTCAACGCGAAAATGTGTACTGAATGTGAGGAGTGTGTTTTTGCCTGCCCCAATGGAGCAATTACTTTATGATATTTCCCTGTCGGGAGGAGGTTTTACGCCATGCCTACTTACGATTTTCGCTGTGCAGATTGCGGACACAAATTTACCGTACTGGTAAGCATCAGCGAAAAGGACAAGGTTACCTGCCCCGCCTGCAGCAGTAAAGAAGTGCAGCAGCTTATCACTGGTTGCGCCGTGCGCACCGGCGGTGGCGCTTGCGATCTACCCGCTCCCGGCGGCGGGTATGCCGGCGGCGGCTGAGGCATTTAAAATAACAACGGCCGTGCGCCGGAGAAAAAAAGGGACTGGCTCCGTAAAGGGGACAGGCTCCGATTCGTTTTGTGAATCGGTACCTGTCCCCCTTTTACCGGTGCCTGTCCCCTTTTTTTACCCCTGCTCAGTGCAATATTCTTTCCAATTTGTCCTTGTCAAAACCCACTACATATTCATTGCCGACGACCACCGTGGGTACCGCCATCATGCCGGTACGGGAAACCATTTCCTGGCGCGCGCCCGCATCGGCGGCTACATTTAATTCCTGGAATAGTACGCCTTTTTGGGAAAGAAACTCTTTCACAGTGTTGCAGTGCGGTCATGTGGGTGTGGTATAAACCTTGACGGTATCCAAAAATTTAACCTCCTTTGCATTTTGTCTTTATTGTTCCCGACAGCATAAGCATATATTAAGAAAAACCAATGGGAATGATAATATGCATTTTATGGATAAAATTTACAAAGGAAAATGCTAAACTATATAGAATTTAACATTACAATTAAGGATTGGTTATACATTTTCCGGGTAGATAGTTGTTTTATAAAACCGCCTGGCGGTGCAAAATAGAATCAGGTTGTATTTGACGGGAGAGGAAACCGGGTGATGCGGAAAGTGGCTGGAGTATCCGGCATTATATTGGCCGGTGGTAAAAACGCGCGGATGGGTACTGACAAGGCCCTGCTGAAGGTGGGGCCGTATTTTATAATAGAGAGAATAGCCGGCGTTTTGTGTACCCTGGTGGATGAAATACTGGTGGTTACCGCCCGCCCGGAGCTTTACGCCCGGTACGGCGATAAGATGGTCAGTGACATTATGGGCGGGCACGGCCCGCTGGGCGGCATACACGCCGGGCTGGTCCATGCCGCCTACCCCCGGGCGCTGGTTACCGCATGTGACATGCCCTTTATCAGCGCAGGCCTGGGCGGCCTGCTCATCCGGGCCGCCGCGGGTTACGATGCGGCCGTCCCCCGCTACCGGGGGTATCTGGAACCGTTATGCGCTGTCTATACAAAGAATTGCATAGAAGTTATTGAACGACAGCTGGCCCGGGGGCAGAACAAAATAACCGGTTTTTACGACCGGGTTCGGGTCAGGTATGTGGAAGAGTCCGATTTACGGGCTGTTGAGCCAAATTTGGAGCAGGTGTTTTTCAACGTTAATACACCTGATGATATAAAAAAAGCGCAATTGATTGTGGAATAGAATTTTTAAGCAAACAGGGGGGCCCAATGCATCGTTTATTGTATCCCAGAATGTACGTCCCTTCCATACTTGAAATAAAGCCCGAAGAACTGCGGAAAAACGGCATTAAAGCCTTGCTGCTGGACCTGGACAACACGATTGTGCCCAGGGACCGGGATAAATTTTCCCCGGAAATAACAGCATGGCTTCAAGAGTTAAAAGAAACAGGCTTTCAACTGTGTATTGTCTCTAATAACAGCACCTCCCGGGTCAACAGTCTGGCCGCCCCCCTGCAGATACCCTGCGTAGTGCGGGCGGTAAAACCCCTGCGCCAGGCGTTTGTCCGCGCCCTGGACCTGCTGGGCGTCACCGCCGGGGAGACCGCTGTGGTGGGAGACCAGATTTTTACCGATATTCTCGGGGGGAACAGATTGGGCCTGTTTACCATACTGGTGGTTCCCATGGAAGGCAAAGAATTTTGGGCCACCAAGTTGATCAACCGGCGTTTGGAAAAGCCGGTGCTGGCCCGCATATCCCGGCGGGTGTCGCTCAAAGACAAAAAATACTATGTCCGCTAGGCCAGGCATGCTACGCCGGTCTGTTGAGGGGGGATGTATTATTATTGACGGCAAGACTGTGATTTACGGCATTATTGGTCACCCGGTCAGGCACAGTTTTTCGCCGGCTATGCACAATGCGGCCCTGCGCGAGGCGGGGTTGAACGGGGTGTATGTGCCCTTTGAACCGCCGCCGGAGCTTTTGCCGGAGGCCTTGGCGGGCATCCGGGCCCTGGGCATTGCCGGGTTGAACGTCACTGTGCCGTACAAGGAAGCGGTCATGCCCTACCTGGATGAACTGGCGGGGGACGCCGTTCTGTACGGGGCGGTCAATACAGTTGTTAACCACCGGGGCAGACTGGTTGGTCACAATACCGATGGTCCGGGCTTTATCAGGGCCTTGCGGGAGGACCACCGTTATAATCCGGCAAAAGGTTCTGCTTTGGTATTCGGGGCGGGAGGCTCGGCCCGGGCGGTTGCGGTTGCCCTGGCCCGCGCGGGGTGCCCCGAACTGGCCCTGGTCAACCGCCGGGTGGAAAGGGCGGAAGCGCTGGCCCGGGTTATATTCGAGGCGACAGGAATAAAAGTGCGCGTGTTCAAGTGGGATAGCGCAGGCAGTGATCTGGCGGATTTTGCCCGGCGGGCCGCGCTGCTGGTGAACTGCACCCCGGTGGGCATGGCGGGCAAGGCAGATGCTGATTTCCCGCTGCCGGAAGCGTTGCCCGGCAAGGGGCAGTTGGCCTACGACCTGGTGTATAATCCTCCCCTGACACCGTTTTTGAACCGGGCTGCCCGCAGTGGAGCCGAAATTGCCAACGGTATCGGCATGTTGCTGCACCAGGGCGCGCTATCCTTTGAGATTTGGACCGGCCGGGCCGCACCGCTGGAGGTTATGCGGCGGGAACTGTACAGGTAGGCTGATATAAAATAATCGGGTGCATCAACTTTCAACAAATCAACCTTTCAACACCCGGCACCAAAGGTGGGAGAGAATGCTGCGTTTTCTTACGGCCGGGGAATCTCACGGCCCGTCGCTGACGGCCATCGTGGACGGGATGCCGGCGGGATTGCCTCTTGAGGCCGGATATATAGACAAACAATTGGCCAGACGCCAGGGCGGGCACGGGCGGGGCGGCCGGATGAAGATTGAAACCGACCGCGTCTGTATAACTTCCGGGGTGCGGGGCGGCCTGACCCTGGGCAGCCCGGTAACCCTGGTGGTGGAAAACCGTGACTGGGAGAACTGGCACCGGGTAATGGCGCCGGGCCCGGAAGCCGACCTGGAAACCAGGGCTGTGACGCGGCCCCGGCCGGGGCACGCCGATCTGACCGGTGCTATCAAATACGGGCACCGGGACGTGCGCAACGTGCTGGAACGTTCCAGCGCCCGGGAAACCGCGGCCCGGGTGGCGGCAGGCACAGTGGCCCGCCGCCTGCTGGAAGAGGTGGGCGTTGCCATAGTGGGCTCCGTGGTGCGGATCGGCTCCATACAGGCGCAAGAACCCGCACTTACCGCCGCGGAACTGGCGGAAGCGGTGGGTAAATCTCCGGTATACTGCGCCGACCCCGCAGCAACGGAAAAAATGATCGGGGAAATCGACCGGGCCCGGGAAGAGGGGGACTCGCTGGGCGGTGTTTTTGAAATCAAAGTTTTCGGCCTGCCTCCGGGCCTGGGCAGTTACGTGCAGCGGGACCGCACGCTGGACGGCCGGCTGGCCGGAGCGCTGATGAGCATCCAGGCCATCAAAGGCGTTGAGGTGGGTGCCGGTTTTAATGCGGCTTGCTGCAGGGGGTCGGAGGTTCACGATGAATTGTATTACGCACCAGAGCGGGGCTTCTACAGAGCAACCAATAACGCCGGCGGTATCGAGGGGGGCATGTCCAACGGCGAGATGCTGCTGCTGCGGGCGGCCATGAAACCCATTCCCACCCTGTATAAACCCTTGCGCAGCGTGGATATTGCCACCAAGCAGCCCTTTGAGGCTTCGGTGGAACGTTCGGACACCTGCGCCGTGCCGGCAGCCTGCGTGGTAGGCGAGGCGGTGGCGGCATGGGAGCTGGCGGTGGCCCTGCTCGAGAAATTCGGCGGAGAAACACTGCGGGAAATCAAAACAAGGGTTGACCAATACCGTGAGTACCAGAAAGGATTCTAATGAAAAAAAACATTGTATTGATTGGCTTTATGGGCACCGGCAAATCCTCCCTGGGGCGGCAGCTGGCCCGGCGTCTTGGTTACCGGTTTGTTGATACAGACAGCGCCATTGAGGAAGTGACCGGCAAAACTGTAGAGCAAATATTCCGCCGGGACGGAGAAATTAGGTTTCGCTCCGAAGAAAACTTGCTGGCCCAGAAACTGGCCGGACAGTCCGGGTTGGTGATCGCCACGGGTGGCGGCATGGTGCTCAACCAGGAAAATGTAGAGCTTTTAAAACAAAACGGTGTGCTCATTAAATTGTGGGCCGAGCCGGAAGTCCTTCTGCAGCGGGTGAAAAGCAAAAAACGCCGGCCGCTGTTGCGCCGGGGCGATCTGCGGGAAAATGTTCTGCGACTGCTGCAGGAGCGCGATGGTTATTACGATGTGGCTGAATTTACAGTGGACACAGGCAAACTTTCCTTCGGCGAGGCAATAAACGAAATGTACCGTTATATTAAAAAAAAGGGATATCTACAATGAGAGATGTGCAAATCAACCTTGGCAACCGTTCTTACAGCATATTTATCGGGCAGGGGGTTTTAGACGCCGCGGGCACTTTGTTGACCGGCCTGCCGACCGGGCGCAAGGCGCTGCTGGTTACCAACCCAACCGTGGCGCGTCTTTACGCGGACCGTGTAACCGCCGCTTTAACGCGGGCGGGTATTGACGTTGTCCGGGCGCTAATCCCCGACGGTGAACAGTACAAAGCCCTGCAGAGCGCCGAAATGCTTTATGACCGGGCATTTGCCGCCGGGCTGGACCGGGGCTGCCCGGTGGTAGCGCTGGGCGGTGGCGTGGTGGGCGATCTGGCCGGTTTTGTGGCCGCCACGTATATGAGGGGCGTCCCTTTCGTGCAAATCCCCACTACACTGCTGGCCCAGGTGGACAGCAGCGTGGGGGGCAAGGTGGCGGTGAACCACCCCCGGGGGAAAAATATTATCGGTGCATTTTACCAACCCGTGCTGGTGCTTTCCGACACCGGTACCTTGCGCACGCTGGGGGCCGGGGAAGTGCGTTCCGGCCTGGCGGAGGTCATCAAGTACGGCATTATTAAGGATGCCGCTTTTTTTACCTGGCTGGAAAATAACCTCGATCACGTATTGGCGCTGGAACCTGCGGCACTGGCTCATGTCATTGAACAATCCTGCCTGAGCAAGGCCCGGGTGGTGGAGGAAGATGAAACCGAGCAGGGACAGCGGGCCATTTTGAACCTGGGCCACACGGTGGGGCACGCCATTGAGGCGCTGGCCGGATACGGCCGCTACAGCCACGGAGAGGCCGTGGCCATCGGCACTGCCGTAGCAGCCCGCCTGGCGGTGGACCTGGGATTGCTGCAGGAAAATGAAGAGCACAGGATAAGGAATTTGCTGGCTCGGGCCGGTCTACCTCTGGAAGTGCCCGGAGACATTTCCACCGACGCTGTCATGGCTGCCATGTACGGCGACAAAAAGACCAGGGCCGGGCAAATTACTTTTATTTTACCTGCGGCCATCGGCAGGGCGGTGATCCGTCCCGGCATGGCCGAGGAACCAATTGCCCGGGCTATTGACAACTGCCGGGCCGGCTCGGATTGAGGTTATAAATTACATATTCGCGGCGCGGGGGAGATGATCACTTGGCTGCAGTAAATTCCAAGAAATTGCTGGGAGATCAACTGATTGAAAAGGGCTTGATTACCCGGGAACAACTCTGGGAGGCCCTCAGAGTCCAGTCCAAGACCGGTGAAAAACTCGGCCAGGTACTGATTAAGCTTGGTTTTGTCCTGGAAGAAGATGTTATGGACGCCGTGGGCGCCCAGCGCGAAACCCTTGCTAACCTGGACCCCGACATGCTGCGCATGATTCCCGAACAACTGGTAAAAAGGTATAAAGCGATCCCCTTGCGCAAGGAAGGCAAAAAACTTGTTGTGGCTATGGCCGATCCGGCCAATGTGGTGGCGGTTGACGACCTGCGCCTGATCATGGGCATGGAAATCGAACCGGTGTGGGCGGATACAGTAGAAATAGAGGCGGTCATACAGAAGCATTTCGGCATTCCGGATATCGAAAAAGCCTTTGAAGACTTCGACGTGGGGATGGGGCAACCCGAAGACGAACTGGTTAGCCTGGAAGAAGAAAGTATGGCCAATGAGGCGCCCATTATTCGCCTGGTCAACTCAATAATCATCAAGGCTATTGAAGAGAAGGCCAGTGATATTCATATCGAGCCCCACGCGGCGGGCATCAGGGTGCGCTACCGCATTGACGGCGTGCTCCGGGAAGCCATGCAACTACCGCGGAAAATCAAGGCAGCGGTAATCTCCCGTATCAAGATTATGTCCGAAATGGATATCGCGGAAAAAAGGGTGCCCCAGGATGGGCGTATCAAGTTAAAATTCGGGCAGAAGGACTACGACCTGCGGGTTTCCACCCTGCCCACCGTTTATGGTGAAAAGGTGGTGACCCGGATTCTGGACAAAACCGGCATTGCCGGTTACCGCCTGGATCAACTCGGTTTCCTGGAGGAAAACCTGGTCAAGTTCCAGGAAGCGCTGCGCAACAGCTACGGTATGGTGCTGATCACCGGTCCCACCGGCAGCGGCAAAACCACCACCCTGTACGCCGTTATCAACCAGCTCAACGACGTGGAAAAAAACATCATTACCGTGGAAGACCCGGTGGAATACATGTTGGAGGGCATCAACCAGACCCAGGTGAATGTCAAGGCCGGCATGACCTTTGCCGCCGGCCTGCGTTCCATTCTGCGCCAGGACCCGGACATTATCATGGTGGGGGAAATCCGCGACCGGGAAACCGCTGAAATCGCCGTGCGGGCCGCCAACACCGGCCACCTGGTGCTGTCCACCCTGCACACCAATGATGCCCCGGGTGCCATCACCAGGCTGGTGGATATGGGCATCGAACCTTTTCTGGTGGCTTCGTCGGTGCTGGGTGTAGTAGCGCAGCGCCTGGTACGGATGATTTGCCCCCACTGCCGGGAGGCTTACAGCCTGCCGTCGGACGCGCCCGAGCGCAAATTTATGAATGCCGGATCCGGAGAGGAAATTACCCTGTACCGGGGTAAGGGATGTGAAAAATGCAGCGACGTGGGCTACCGGGGGCGGCTGCCTATTCACGAGGTGCTGCCGGTAACTTCCGGGCTGCGCCCCCTGATCGTGAGCAATGTTCCCACGGATAAATTACGGCGGCAGGCGCTGGCGGAAGGTATGATGTCGCTTAAACAGGATGGCATTATCAAGGCCAGGCGGGGCCTGACCACCATCCAGGAAGTAATGCGTGTGGCATACTCGGAATATTAAAAAATACCTAAAGGAGGCATTTAAAGGTTGCTGCACATTGATGAGTTGTTAACCCTGGCCAAGGAAAACGGGGTTTCCGATGTACATATTACTGTCAATTCCGCTCCCGCCTTTCGCCTGTACGGCTCTTTGATTCCACTGGATGATCAGGAGTGGGCGGGCAAAATAGGTCCGCTCCAGGGGGAAATAAAAAAACTAACACCCGGTGAAACCACCGCGCTGGCCCAACAAATCATGAACCCGGAACAGTACGAGCAATTCATGGAAACGGGCGACCTGGATTTTTCCTACGCCATTCCCGGTGTTTGCCGTTTCCGGGTCAACGCTTATAAACAGCAGGATAATGTCACCCTGGCCATCAGGCTGATCAATTCTCGCATCCTTTCCTTTCAAGAACTGGGTTTACCCGAGGTGTTAGGTTACCTGGCCGAAAGGCCACGGGGCTTGGTGCTGGTGACCGGGCCGACCGGCAGCGGGAAATCCACCACCCTGGCTTCCATGATTGACTTAATTAATAACAAGCACCGGCATCACATCATTACCCTGGAGGACCCCATTGAATTTGTTCATACACATAAGAAATGCATCATCAACCAGCGGGAAATCGGACAGGACAGCCGCTCATTCGCCCATGCCCTGCGGGCTGCCATGCGGGAAGACCCCGACGTAATCCTGGTGGGCGAAATGCGCGACCCCGAAACCATCGGCATCGCCATTACGGCTGCGGAAACCGGCCACCTGGTGTTTGGCACCCTGCACACCTCCAGCGCCGCCCAGACGGTGGACCGCATCATCGACGTGTTCCCGCCCCACCAGCAACAGCAGATCCGGGTGCAGTTGGCCAACACCATCCAGGGAGTGGTGGCCCAGCAGTTAATTCCCCGTATTGACAAGCCCGGGCGGGTGGTAGCCCTGGAAATTATGGTAGCCACCCCGGCCATCCGCAACCTGATCCGGGAAGGAAAAACCTACCAGGTAACTTCCCAGATCCAAACCGGTGCCAAATTCGGCATGATATCATTGGATATGTCCTTGCGCATGCTGTACATGAAGAAAATGATTTCCAGGGAAGAGGCGCTGAACCGCGCCGCGGACCCGGAAACCATGCAGAAGACCCTGGCGGGTGGCAAGTAATATTTGCCTGTCAATGAAGGAATTAGCTGAAGAATGTCGTATATGATTACCATTCCGGTTAAAAAAATTTCATTTTTGCTTAGTTATTTTTTAATTTACTTTTGGAAGGCGTGTCGCTGATGGCCCAAACTTTTGTATACCGGGCCAGAAACAGGCAGGGTAAAATCGTCCGGGGCAGCTTGACGGCGGAAAGCGCCGGTGCCGCTTCGGCCATACTCCGGGAAAAAAACCTTTTCGTGGTGGAAATAAAGCCGGGCAGGCCAGCGGTAGGGTTCAGTTTGCAGTTCCTGGAGGCGAAGGTGGGCACCAAGGACCTGGCGCTGTTCTGCCGGCAGTTCGCCACCATGATCAGCTGCGGGGTGCCCATCATCCAGTGCTTGAACATATTAATCCACCAGATCGACAACAAGAAACTGGTGGAAGCCGTCAAGGGTATGTTAGAAATGCTGGAAAAAGGCCAATCGCTGGCGGATGCGGCCCGGGCTTACCCGAAGGTGTTTCCCCGGATTTTTGTCAGCATGCTGGAGGCCGGGGAAATCAGCGGCGCCCTGGATCGCGTAATGGAAAGGCTGGCCGTCCACTTTGAAAAGGAACACGACCTGCGGGAGAAAGTCAAGTCGGCCATGACCTACCCGGCGGTGGTCGTGGTGGTGGCCGTACTGGCCGTGGCGGCGTTGATGGTGTTTGTGCTGCCCACATTTGTCAAAATGTTGACTGAATACAACGCTGAACTGCCGCTGATGACCAAAATAGTCATGGGGGCCAGCAATATCA
Organism: Desulfoscipio geothermicus DSM 3669; assembly: GCF_900115975.1. Classification (GTDB taxonomy): domain Bacteria; phylum Bacillota; class Desulfotomaculia; order Desulfotomaculales; family Desulfallaceae; genus Desulfoscipio; species Desulfoscipio geothermicus. Next base: position 74,037 of record NZ_FOYM01000008.1, on the reverse strand, counting down.
TGCGCGGCTACTGGTATGTATTCATGGTGCTGTTCCTGGCCGCCGGTTTTGCCTACCGGCGATTTACCGCCACCCGGCGGGGGCGGGTGCTGGTGGACCGGCTGTCTTTGCGGCTGCCGGTGTTCGGCGGGCTTATCAGGCGCATGATCATCTCCCGGTTCGCCCGGACGTTGAGCACTCTGCTGGCCAGCGGCGTTCCCCTGCTGCAGGCCTTTGATGTGGTGAAAAAAATAGCGGGCAACGTGCTGGTGGAAAACGCTATTGTAGAGGCGGCGGCCTGCGTCAAGGAAGGCCAGGGCATCGCCCAGCCTCTGCAGAAAACCGGTATCTTCCCGCCCATGGTCACCCGCATGATTTCCATCGGGGAGGAAACGGGCGCACTGGATACCATGCTGGAAAAAATCGCCCAATTTTACGACCGGGAAGTTGAGGACATAGTTTCCAGGCTGTCATCCATGATTGAACCGGTATTGATCGTGGGCATGGGAGGCGTGGTGGGATTCATAATCATGTCCATTATGTTGCCCATGTTCAGTATTATGAGTTCAGTTGAATGATTAATATATTGGCGAGGGAGGAGGTGAAAACAGTGAAAAAAGCCAAATTACCGGGCAACAACCGGGGTTTTACGTTGATTGAACTAATGGTTGTGGTAATCATCATCGGTATCCTGGCGGCCATTGCCATACCGCAGTTTACCAAGCAGTCTGGTAAAGCCAAAGAAAAAGCCGCTATGGGCGATCTAAAATCATTTAAAAATGCCATTGAGTTGTATTATACGGAAAATAGCAGTTATCCAGACACCGGTGATGGTGCCAATGGTGTAAAGGATGCTTTATTAGCAAACGGTGTCACGTGGCCCAAAGATGACCCATGGGGCGGTCAGTATAAGTATTACTACAAAGCTGGTGGAACTCCCGTTTATTATTTTATTTCTTCCAAATCGGAAATGGCTGACCAGGTAATTTATTGTTCGCAAACACAAGAACCGACAAAGGGAAGTGCACCTGATACAACTGGATACACAAGCAATCCTTCGTCTTAAAGTTTTAGTCCCTTGACAACGGCAGGTCATAATTTCTTGTATTATGGCCTGCCAAAGTATAATTTGGCATCCATATTCTTATACGCCAACTAACTCCCCTTTGGGTGGGTATTATGCTAAAAAAATTTATTTCCCGAAAAGGTTATACCCTGGTGGAACTGGCCGTAGTCATGCTGATTATTTCCCTGGTTGCCGCCGTTGCCGTGCCCAACCTGAACAAATCTTACGCCCGGCGCAGCCTGCAATCCGCCGCTCTGCAATTGCAGCAGGAAATCAGGACGCTGGGCCAGATTTCCATGCAAAGGGAAACCAGCGGGTATTACATAACCTTTGATTTAGACAATGACAGTTATACTATCCACGGCCCGGATGGTGCCAGAACAGTTGCCGTACCGGCAGGTGTGGACATAACTCATACAAACTTTAATAATCATGTTATTAACTTTTCGCTGCGGGGCACTCCCACCGCGGGCGGCCTTGTAACTTTGCAGAGCGATGTCACGGGCGATTTTAAATACGTTATCGTTACCCCCATTACCGGGCGCACCCGGGTCAGCGACACTCCGTCAAACAGTTGAAAACAACCACAGCTTTTTTGTTAGTGGCAGGGTGCTTTTTTTAAACGCGCAAGGTTTGAAAGAGCGGTTTATTATCTCAAATTATTCTGAATTCTGACTGCCGAATTCCAAATACCCAAATAGTAACGATTTGTTTAATGAACCGGATTTTAAATTGCTCGGAGGGCTTTTCTTGTTGGTTGGTAACAAGCGGGGTATGACCCTGGTGGAAGTGATGGTGGCCCTTTTTATTTTATCGGTTTGTGTCTTGCCTGTTTATTCCAGCCTATTGATGGGTAAAAAACAGGTGGAAAGCGCTGAAAAAAAAGCAGTGGCCCTGGAGATGGCCCAGGGCATTCTGGAAGAAGTTATGAGCCGGGACTATTCCGCCATCAATGACTTGCTGGTCATTAACAACCAGCTTAAAGCGGTGGACGCCGTTTACAACTATACGCAAGCCCTGGACCTACTCAGCCAGGGCAGGCAGAACGATTTGCTGCCCACTGCGGGCACCGCTTACAGCTATACCGTGGATGTGAGCAGCGATAACACCTACCCCAATACCATGAAAATCATCAGTGTTACTGTTTACTATACAGAAGCGGGGTCGAATGTGCAAAAAAGCGTGCAAATAACCGGGGCCAGGACCAAGAGGTGAATTACGTGCCGGATGTTGGCAAGTTGCGAAACGATAACGGTTTTACCCTGGTGGAGATGATGGTCGCCCTGGCCCTGCTGTCCGTTGTATTTACTGCGGTGAACAGCTTTTTTTTATCGAGTGTTACAGCCTGGCACCGCAGCCAGGACAAGGCCGAGGTCGAGGAAAACCTGCGTATCGGCATGAACCGCCTTTCCCGGGAATTGCGGCAGGCGGAAAGCATTGTTTCTTACGATAATACCAGCCAGCCCCGGGGCCGGCTCACCTTCCAAGCGGAAAGAAACAATGCCTTAAAAACCATCAGCTACTACTGCAGCTCAAGTGGCGACCCTGAAGCAGCTTACCAGCTGATCCGGGCGGTCAGCGGTGAGGGCAACAACCCCGTGGCCCGTTATGTAACCGGAATTTCCGTGAGCCCGGCAAATTGCGGGGCGCAAACTAAGCTGCTCACCGTCACCCTGGAAGGGGAAAAGGGAAAAAGCGGCGTGGTGCGGGTAAGCACCACCATCATGCTGCGCGGGGCAAATTGAGGGATTAATATGCGAAACGCCGGTGCAAAAAACAACGACGGCCAGGCGCTGGTGCTGACAATGATGGTACTGGCGGCGTTGTTTGTGCTGACCGCCTCGCTGGGCGTCATTACCAGCCATACCAGGGGCAATATCATCAGAGAGCAGAGTTTTACCCGGGCTTTGTACGCGGCCGAAATGGGCATGGAAAAAACGATGGCCAAAGTAATTAACGATGTCCAGTGGTTTAACGGTTTGAGCCAGGGAGTGGAAACCACTGTGCCGGTAACAATAGACCCACAATTGGCCGGTGAGTTAAGTTTCACGGTGACCGCGACAAAGCAGGGCCAGGCGACGGGGCAAATTTTCGGCACGCCGGTATTGCTGAAATCCGTGGGCCGGAGCCTGGACAGCCAGGGTAACCCGGCGGCGCAGAAAACACTGCAGTCCAACCTGCTGGTGTTCACCGCGGAAGATTACTTCAAGGGATTCAGCATTTTGCCGGAAGAACCCGTGCAAACAGAGATAAAAGGTAACGCCACCTTTGATACCCCGTTTATTTACAACGGTGATCTGATCCTGGGGGGAAGCGTGAGCGTTACCGGTACTAATCCGGTGTATACCACCGGCGGGCTGCAATTAAGCGGCAGCGCCTCCTGCGGTACAAGCATAACCAACTACCCGTATATCCCGCCTTTCCCCGACCTGGTGGCCGGCTATTACATGCAAAAAGCCGGCGATTACGGGATGGATCACGTTTATTCATCGGGCGCTTCCGGTACGAACTTTGTTTTTCCCAACAACAACATCGGGACAAATACTATCACCATTGCTCAAAACAAAAATAAGACGGAAGAAATAACAGTGTATGTATATAACGGCTTTTATTATGTGGATGGTAATGTAACTATTTCGGGCATGTACCAGGGAGATGCCGTAATCTTTGCCACCGGCAACATCAATGTTTCCAGTGACTTAACGCCCATCAATAACACGGGCCAGGTGGACCCCACGGCCGGCAGCCTGACTCTCATTGCCCCGGGCGATGTGGTGATTGAAAACAGTACGGTTTACGCCAACTTGATGGCCGGGGGGACATTTCAGGCCTGGGGCAACGCCTGGCTGTACGGGGCGGTCTGTGCCACCGGAGCCAATTTCGGCGGCGGGCAGGGCGGCGGAAGCCAGGGGGGAGGCGGCGGCAATTTTGACATGGAGTTTGAAAGCGACCTGGCCCCACAGGACAATTACGTCCCGGTAACCGCCAAAATAATCAACTGGCAGGAACTATATCCGGTTTTTGGTAACTGAAGCAACTCCAGCAATTAATATAACGTGTTGCCAGTTATTCAGTCGACTACTAATATCCGACGGGTGTTGTACTAATGAAAAAACTACTTAAAAAACTCATCCCCCGCAAAATTTCCTGCGCGGCCCTGGATATCGGCGAAAGGGAGATTAAATTTGTTTCCCTGGACCCGGACTTGTCAATGCCGGAACCCGTGACAGTGGCCCGTTACCCTACCCCGCCGGGTATATTCGGCGACATGCTCAACGAAGAGGCGCTGTCCGGCATTCTGGAAGAAATGGTGGGACAGCACGGGTTGGCGGGAACAGAGATTATTTCCGCCATCGGCGGGGATAAGGTTGTAACCCGGCATATCAGTCTGCCGCAGATGTCGCCCAGGGAATTAAACAAGGCGGTCCTGCTTGAAGCGGAAAAAGTGATGCCGGTTCCGCTGGACGAACTGGTGGTACAGCATATCGTGCTGGGGGAAGAAGAGGTGGAGGGAAACAAGCAACTGGAAATTCTTTTCGCCGCGGCGCCCCTGGCTTTAACCTACCAGTACCACGCTTTATTGCACCGCTTCGGCCTGATGCTGACGGCCCTGGATTTGCCCGCCATCGCCCTGTGGCGGCTGTACCGGCATGAAATCAGCGCTGCAGAGGACAGCGTAGCGGCCATCCTGGACATCGGGGCGGAACGGACCAACCTGGTGGTAACCCTGGCGGGTAAATTGAAATTCACCCGCACTTTGCCGGTGGGCGGCAACCTGTTAACCAGGTCGATGGCCGATATGTACGGGGTTGATTTTGCACAGGCGCAGACCATGAAAGAGGAAGACGCGCTTATTTTAAACGAGGACGAACTGGCAGGGGCGGACGCCGCCCAAATGCAGTTGGACCTTTCCCTGCGGGACGGCCTGGGCGAGCTGGTTAAGGAAATACGCCGCTCCCTGGAGTTTTATACCGCCATGGACAATACCCGGCCGGTGGATAAAATAATTCTTTGCGGCGGAACCTGCAAACTGCGTGGTTTTGACGTGTTCATGGGCGACGCCCTGAACCTGCCGGCCCAGGTAATACAAGCTTCCAGCATTAATTTTGCTGCAACCGGCGAGTATGCCTTTGACCCGTCCCTGGCGGTGGCCTACGGCCTCGCCCTGCGGGAGGTGCTTTGATTGTACGAGATAAACCTCTTGCCCCCCAAACTGCAGAGAAAACTAAACATTGATGTCAAAAAAACAGCCGTGTTTCTTGGCTTAACCTTTTTAATAACCGGGCTGGTGGGCGGCTACGGCGTGTTTCTTTTTCAGCTTTACGGCGCCCGCAGTGAAATCAACCGCATTGAAGCGCGCCTGCAGCAGATCGCGCCGCAGGTGGCCGAGGTCGAACAAATAAGAAAGGAACGACTGGCGGGGGAGAAGCAGGTCAAGGCATTTCAAACCATTATCGATAACCGGTTCACCTTCACCCCCATGCTGGAAGACATAGCCTATAACCTGCCGGTGGATACATGGCTTACCGGTATCACCGTGGAAAACCGGGAGGAATACGCGCCCCCGGGCGGGTTTGCCTCTCCGCCGGGTATGCTGGCCAAAACGGCGGAAGATTCGACCGGGGAGGCGCCAAAAACGCCGGCGGGCGCACCGGGGACCGGCAACGGGCAGAAACCATCCCAACCGGCTAACCGGCCGGTCCAAGGTCAGAAAGACACAACGGCGCCCCCACCCCCGCCCAACGTGCTGGTGCTGCAGGGCGTATCGTATACACCGGCTTCCGTGGGGGTGCTGGTACACAACCTGGCCCGGCTACCCTACTTTCAAAGCGTAAATGTGATCAAGGTGTACGAAAACACCGGGGACGAGGCGGGGCAGGCGTTCACTATCGAAGCGCAGTTGCGGGAGGTGCAACAAGATGTGGCAAAACCTGAGCTCCCGTGAAAAAGCCATGTTGATGGTTTTGGGGATTATCATTTTACTGGCGGGCTTCTATTATTTTTTGCTGAAGCCCCAGCTGGACGCCTATGCCTTGGTCACCGGGCAACTGGCGGTAAAACAGGCCGAACTGCAGAAGGCCGAGTTGACTTTGCGCGCCAAAAAGATGGAAACCAAGAAAGCCGCAGCTGTCAGGGAACAACTGGCCGATTACACCCCATTGTTTGATACCGAGTTCAGGCAGGGTTCGGCCATGGTTTTAATTGGCCTGAAAGCGGCCGACCTGCAGGTCACCGTCAGCAACCTGGAACCGGCCGGGATTGTTGACCGGGAAAGTTACCTGGTATTACCCGTGAAACTGGGACTGAAGGGAAACTACACAAATGTCCTGACGCTGTTGAATGAAATTGAAAAATTGCCCAACCTGGTGGAAATACGCACCATGGACATTAAAGCTGATGATGCGGGGAATGCCGCAGGGGAAAGCTCACCAACCGGCGGACTGCCCACACCGGGAAAAGTGCAGTGTGCGAGCGACCTGCTGATCTATTCGGACCCTACCCCCGAGGGACGGCTGTACCTGGCGCAGGAAAAAATCATGGCCTGGCGGGTTGGCAGGCCCGACCCCTTTGCCATCCCCGAGCGGGTAGCGCCCTATCCCGGCGCATCCCTGCCACCGGTGCCGGCAGGCGGCGGCCCGGAAACGACAGGCCCGGAAACCGTGCCGCTTCCGGCAGAAACTGTCCCCGGGGGAGTTACCGCCATGCCGCCCGGGTTCTGGGACAAGTTTTTTGAGGCTTTAATAGAAAGTAACAAGCCGGTGCCGGATATGATGACCGGTGAACCCGGGGTAATCGTTCCTTCGGAAACCGGGCAGGCTTTGCAGTCCGAAAGTGAACCAACCGTGCCGCCCGGAGAGGGCAGTTAAACCGGGGCTGGTGCGAAACGCAAATGGCGCGGACACCAATAATAAAGCTGCTTAATTATTTAACAATAAGTGACCGGGAGGCCGTTATGAAATCATTATTACCTGTTATAATGCTGGCGATGCTGTTTTGCATGCCCTCCGGGGCCATGGCGGCGGACTACGACTTGCTGGTCAACGGCGCCGGTCTGGGCACGGTGACATTTTCGGGTGGGGACCCCGGACAGGTTCCGGTGCCGGTTCGGCCGGTTTTGGAAGCCCTGGGCTGGCAGGTCGGCTTTGACAATCAGAGCAAGACGGTCTTACTGGGGCGGGGCACTGTTTTCATTAAACTTCCCCTGCACCAGCGCCGGTTTGAAATAAACGGCAGAGCCACCGCCATGCGTTTTCCCGCTGTGGCGGAGAATAATAAAAGCTACGTGCCGCTGGCTTTTTTCCAGCGGGCCGCCATATGCCGGGTGAACTGGGACGGCCAATCGCAGGCCTTGGATTTTAATGATAAATAATGTTCCCGATACAAGGAGAAGTTGGTCATGGCTAAGTCTGACAAGTCCAGGATTGACGAACTGGAAGCCCTGCTGAACATTACCTCGGTATTGCATTCCACCCTTGACCTGGAAGAGGCCATTACTATTGTTCTTGACCAGGTAATGAACCTTTTCGGCGCCGAGGCCGGCACACTTTGGCTTTTGACGGACGAGCGGGACGCCGTGATCCCCCTGGTGGCGCGGGGGCCCAAGGCTGACTCCCTGCGGGGCCTCAAACTGAAGCGCGGTGAAGGGCTGGCCGGGCAGGTTATCGAGACCAGGCAGCCGGTCCTGGTGGAGGACGTCACCAAGGATGCAAGGTGGGCCGGCAGGTTTGACAGCGATACCGGTTTTGTCACCCGTTCCATGCTGGTGGTCCCCCTGATCGCCAAGGAAGGCCGGGTAATGGGTTCGCTCCAGTTAATCAATAAAAAAACCGGGGAACTGTTCCATCAAAATGACCTGCGTTTGTGCATGGCCGTGGCCGACCAGGCCGGCACCATTATTCACAACAGCCGGCTTTATACATACCAGTCGAAATTGCTCCCGTCCGTCATCAAGTCCATCAATGCCGCGGTGGACGCCCGCACGCCCTACACCATAAACCATTCTTACAAGGTCAGCCGTTACAGCGTGCTGCTGGCCGAAAAGCTCGGCCTGGAAGGGGAAGACCTGGAGACTGTTGAAAGGGCGGCGCTGTTCCATGACATCGGCAAAATCAACCTGCCCGACAGAGTGCTCAACGCCCTGGGGCCGCTGGACGAAAAGGGCTGGCGCCTGATGAAGCGCCACCCGGCCATCGGAGCCAAAATCATTTATCAAATGGAGCCCAAGCCCATGTTGCGGCAGGTCTGGGCGGGCACCCTTTACCACCACGAGCGTTACGACGGTACCGGTTATCCCGCCGGGCTGAAAGGGGAAGATATACCGCGGGTGGCGCGAATTATCGCGGTGGCCGACGCATTTGACGCCATGACCTCGGAGCGGCCGTACCGGGTGGCTCTCAGTTTTCACCAGGCCGCGGAAGAACTCATAAAGCATGCCGGGACGCAATTCGACCCGGAACTGGCGCATATTTTCGCCCGGATTGTCCGCAGCGAGCCTGAGAAAATCAGAGATATTCTTTTGCATTTATAACATATTATAAAAACAAGCAAACTGGAAAATACTACTTTGGGGAAAGTGAAAAAGCATAATCAGGTGGTGTTGAAATTGGTAGAACAGGCATTGCTGAAAGAGGTTTTACAGGAAGCGCTGAAGAACGGCGGTGATTTTGCCGATATATTCGTAGAACACAAGAAAATAACCGGCATCGGCTGCGAGGGGGGCAAAATAGAACGCATCCACTCGGGCATTGAAGCGGGCGCCGGTATCCGGGTGGTTTCCGGCGATTCCACCGCGTACGCTTACACCAACGACCTGGGCCGGGACGGCCTGCTGGAAGCCGCGCGCATTGTCAGCCACGCCGGCGGCGGCAAAAACGACATCAACCTGGAATTGCGCCGCCTGCAGCCGCAGGTATTATTTGCCATCCGGCAGCGCCCGGATGCGGTGACTACCGAACAGAAAGTGCGGGCGGTAAAGGCGGCGGATGAAGCGGCCCGGTCGGTAGACCGGGAGAAAATCAAGCAGGTCATGGTGGGCTACGGCGACGTGGTGCAAAAGATTATCATCGCCAACAGCGAGGGCGACTACGTGGAGGATGAGCGGGTGCGCACCCGGCTGATGGTCCAGGCCGTGGCGGCCGAGGGTGAAGTGATCCAGACGGGATACGAAGCCGCGGGCAGTCACAGCGGCTTTGAACTGCTGGAGCGCGATAAGCCGGAGGAAATCGGAGCCGCCGCCGCCCGGCGGGCGGTGCGGATGCTGGCGGCCCGCCCGGCGCCGGCGGGCCGGATGCCGGTGGTGCTGGCCGGCGAGGCCGGCGGCACCATGGTGCACGAGGCCTGCGGTCACGGCCTGGAGGCCGACCTGGTGCAAAAGGGGCTGTCCGTTTATGCTGGAAAAAAAGGCCAGCAAGTGGCAGCGGAAAATGTCACTGTAATTGATGACGCCACCATGCAGGATCGTTACGGTTCCTACAGTTTCGACGACGAGGGCGTGCCCGCCCGCAAGGTGGTGCTGATAGAAAACGGCATTTTAAAGGATTACCTGTACGACCGGGTGACCGCCAAAAAAGAAGGGGTGGAACCCAACGGCCACGGGCGCCGGGAATCCTACCAGCACAAACCGATCCCCCGCATGGCCAACACTTACATCGCCCCGGGCAGGGACGACCCGCGGGAAATCATCCGCAGCGCGGGCAGCGGGCTGCTGGTCAAAAAAATGGGCGGCGGGCAGGTGAACACCACCACCGGCGACTTTGTATTTGACGTGGCCGAGGGCTACCTGATCAGGGACGGGCAAGTAGGCCCCATGGTGCGCGGCGCCACTTTAACCGGCAACGGCCCCGAAGTGCTGCGGGTGGTGGAGAAGGTGGGCTCGGACCTGGGGTTCACCATCGGCACCTGCGGCAAAGACGGCCAGGGCGTGCCGGTCAGCGACGCCCAGCCCACGCTTTTGATCCGGGCCCTAACCGTCGGCGGCACGGCACATGGAGAGGAATAGCGGCAGAAAAGGTGCCAGGTGTTGAAATGTTGAAAAATCTTCGATTTTCAACATTTCAACACCTGGCACCTATCAAGGCGGCGAAGGCTTTGAGGAACAGCGCAACTAGCGGTAAAAAAGTTTTTATTGCCAAGAAAGCATACGCGAAAAAGGTGCCTGTCCCCTTTTTCTTGATAAATGTCTTATGGATCACTTTATTATATATTTTTTAGTAATTTCATATATTGCCTGGCCTTTGATTCCTATCCTTCACCTGCATGCCCCCAAACTTGGACGAGTTGTTTTACTCGCATATTTTGCCTGTGTAATGCTGTTGTTGATTTCGTACAGGCATTAGTCAGGTAGCCAACTAGCCTGTACATTATATAAACAACATATCCAAGCCGTTTTAATACAAAAGCTGAAAGGAGATTAACCTTTGCACCCGGTTAAAAGTTACTTGAACAGCAAAGGCATGACGCTGGTGGAACTGATGATGGCCATAGCGGTATTGGGGCTGTTTTTAGTTACCTGCAGTCAAGTGTATAGTTTTGTCAGCAGGTATGACGCTGATACCTTGGACCGGGTGCGCATGGCGGAAATGGCCCGGGCCGAAATAGAAAAGATAAAGGGCGGCAACTATGCAACGGTAAGCGGTGATAAAGATTATACCACCGGAGAGGATGAAACTGTTTTATCTATACCGGAGCAAAAATATTATGTTGATTACGAGCCTCTGATAACTGGTGAGCCATATAATCCTGCTCCCGATACAATTTACAAGGTAATTGTGGGACCTGCCGGGTCATTGCCCGACCCCGGTGACCCGGACACTTACATTTTGGCAGGCTGGGAACCTCCCGAAGTAGAACCCGATATTGTTGTATTGAACCCGCTGGCACCTACGGACCCGTATAAACCGGGCAACTGGGTGGACGATGACGGCGACCCCTACAGTGAGCATAACTGGGGCGTAACGGATGACGGGATTTTCAGAAAACACAGGGGTGGTACCGGTAGCGGACTAGAAGACCAGACCAATTACCTGTATTATAAAAAAGAATTCAATATTTTTGATTTTACTACCTATTCAGTTTACCATAATATTTCCCAAAACAACACGGGTACCGGGCTGACCTTTAAAAACGGCACCGACAGGTATGTTTTTTATATGACCAACGGCGGGGAAAACAATAGAAATCACCATCCGGTAATATATTTGAATTTTGTAAAAAACGGCGTTAATCAAGATACCGATACATTTCCATATAACACAGGTTTGATTTTGAGGTCTGAAGACTTATACCCTGATGATAACGAAAAGTATTATTTGCGCGCTGTAGGCGCGGTGGACGGGACATTAACATTACAATTCGGTTATTTTGCTGATGGTGTTTTGCAGCAGCCCGATCCTGTTTTTGAGAAAGTATTTCCCGCGCCTTACTTTGACCCGAGTCTGGACTATTATTTGGGCTTGTATGACGAGACTGCCGGTTCAACCAACTCCACTTTTCAGATTCCCTCTGCTGCCGGCGGTGAGGATGATTGCAGTATGCACTGACGGAAAATGGAGCGATACAAATGATAAAACATTTGCAAAACTCCCGTGGTTTTACTCTTATAGAACTAATGCTGGTTACCGGCATCCTGGGGATTTTTTTCAGTATTATTTATAATTTTTTGGGCTTTAATTTTAAGTTTATGGACCGGCGTAATGACGAGCACGAATCATATCTACAGGCCAGGATTGCCATGAACCGGGTTGAAAATTTACTGCAGCAATACAATCATTTGCTGATCGACAGCGGCACAGTTATCGGCATCAGGGCCCTGGACGACCCCAATGATGAACCGGACCCCGAAAATCAATTTAAAGACCCGTTGATTAACTTTAATAAAAACACATCGGATGTCAGCGGTTATAAATATTATTATTTGTATGATGCGGCAAAACAAATCGGCCGGATAAAAAGCCGGGACGGGAATATTGTAGCCGGCGGCATCAAAGAATTTGTTATTTCACCGGACCCGGAAAACACAGCGGTCATAGACATAAAGATTTATGCCGTTAACACCGAAGAACCCGACGCCCCTGGACTGCTGCTGAATTCCAAACTGAGAACCGGCCGGCAGTTGGTGGATTTGGATTCTTGAGGGGGGTATCCATGATCGGCATGCTTAAAGATACCCGGGGCATTGCTTTGCTTACGTTAATGATCATTATGTCGGTAATTTTAATTATCTTATCGCTGTTGTTCAACATGGTCATTCAGGAGCGTTTGATGACCAACGACTATACCGATCGCAAACAGGCTTATTACATTGCCGAGGCCGCGGCTGACCAGGCAATCAACACATTTATCGAGTTCATCAACGATTTGCATGATGATAATACCTATGTGACCTTTACCACCTCCACGGAAAATATTAAAGTTAATATCAACAATCCCGGTGATTATGCAAACAGTTTCCAATATAAACTGGATAACGGCACTGACAGTGCCGGAAACCCCAGATACGACATGGAAAAAAAATTTAGAGATGCGCTGGGCACAAACGATATTTCCATTCAATACACTGGTTTTTCCGGGTGTGATAGTAACGGTTATCTGCATGATTATGATGATGAGTCGGCAAGAGCTTACGGTACCTTAACTATAAATATTGAAGCAACGTACAGGGGGGAAGTTTATCCATATCAATTGAGATTAAGGTTTTGCCGGCACGGGGCGGTTTATGAATACAAAGGAGAAGGGGAATGGTAAGATTATTGAATTGGATTTCAATTATTTAATTAATTGTCTTTAATATCTTCCTGGAAATCTAAAGTTTTTATGATAACAACCCGATTAGTTGTAGAAAGAATAATTATTTCAGATAATTATCAGCTATTAAGCCGGAAAGTATAGACAAAATCCAAAACTTAATTTACACTATATACCGTAAAATAAGTTAATAATACTATAAAAGGCAAACTTTCCCGAAAGGGAGGGACGCAAAGCCACGGGCCTGCAGGTAGTAATATACCATGGTAGCCGGGCTGCCTTAGGTAAATCCAATCAGCACTTTCCAAACCTAAGTAATGTATTTAGTGTTTGGATTTTTTTGTCTTTAATGCATTGATGGCATAACTGGAGAAAAACCATGATATATATGGATGATGTATTTGTTTTTGTTCTGGGGACGTGTATCGGCAGTTTTTTAAACGTCTGCATTTACCGGATTCCGGAAGGCAATTCGGTGGTAACCGGTTCCTCCTATTGTTATTCCTGCGGCCATAAATTAAGTTTTTTTGATATGGTGCCGGTGCTCAGTTATATATTCTTGCGCGGGCGCTGCCGCTACTGCGGCGCGGGGTTTTCGCCGCAGTACCCGCTGGTGGAGTTTGTTACCGGACTGCTGTACTTGCTGGTTTTTTATAAGTTTGGCTATGCCCCGGCGACATTGCTGTTTTGGGTATTTTTTTCAATATTGGCGGTGGTGTCCGTAATTGATTTACACCACCGGATTATTCCCGATGGTTTATTGATAACTGGAACAGTTTTGGGGTTACCTTTAGTACTCTGGCAATCAATTGATTATTTAATATCCGGCATCATTGGTTTCCTTACGGCCGGAATAATTATGTTTTTAATTGCAGTACTTTCCAAAGGAGGGATGGGCGGCGGCGACATCAAGTTGAGCGCGGTAATGGGGCTGTACCTGGGCTGGCAGGGAGTGCTGGTGGCGCTGTTCCTGGCATTTCTGGCCGGCGGGCTGGCCGGCGTGTTATTACTGGCCGCCGGGCGCAAGGGCCGCAAAGACGCGTTACCCTTCGGACCGTTCCTGGCGCTGGGCGGGGCGGTGGCGGCAATATGGGGGCGAGAGCTGCTGGCGTGGTACATGGCGGTGGTTGGTATGGGTTAGGTAGTGCGATTTTATAATATTGAGGAGGAGAATGTTTTGAGGAAGTATTTCAAGAATCGGAAGGGTTTCACCCTGGTTGAGTTGATGATGGTTATTGCGGTGATCGGTATTCTGGCGGCGGTGCTGGTGCCCAAAATGGGGTTTATGAAGGACAGCGCCAAAGAAACAGGCTTGGAAGCTAATGTACGCATGGTGGAAGCCACTGTTAATTCAATGATAGTAAAATATAATTCAAGTACAATATGGCATGCTAGCAACAATGGTTATTTGAATACCGATCTTAAAGCAAAACTAAATGGTAATTTAACCAACCCCTTTTCAAACAAAAAAGATGCAGTAATAGGAAATGGCAGTACCACCGGGCAGCCTGCGGTTGTTATTTTTAATGGAGCGTATTCAGCTTGGACCGGTACTTATTCAGGCGTAGCTGGGGCTACTGTTTGTGCCTTGAGTGAAGATAACGGTAAGATAAAAGCGGAGATTTTTTACATTGATAAAGACGGCAAAGCAGCTTCAAATCAATTTGTAAAAACTGTTGAATAAGGTATGATGTTGAAAACTAATCAACGTAAACGCCTTGGTGAAATTCTTGTGGCCGCCGGTGCGTTAACTGAAGAACAATTAAATGAGGCGCTGGCCCGGCAGCGCACCACCGGCCAGCGGCTGGGTGAAATACTGCTGGAGGACGGCTATATCACCCAGCAGGACCTGACCCGGGTGTTGGAGGAACAGCTGGGCATCGAGAGTATCAACCTCAAACAAACGGCGGTGGACCCCAAGACGGCCCGGTTGATTCCCGAGAACCTGGCCCGGCGGCATGTCGTCATCCCGGTGCAGGTGGCCCAGGGCCGCCTGCATCTGGCTATGCGGGACCCGCTGGACCAGGTGGCCATCCAGGACGTGCGCCTGCTGGTGCAGATGCCCGTTATTCCCCTTTTGGCCACCCGGGAAGATATCGTCGCCAGCATCGACCGGGTGTTCAGCCAGGCATCGGCGGCCAGGGCCGCCAGTGATTTTATCCAGGCCCAGGGCGGCGTGCCGGAAGGCCTGGACGATGCCGGCCTGGACATCAACGCCGCGCCCATTGTGCGCATGGTCAATTCCATCGTGGAAAACGCGGTGCGCAGCGGGGCCAGCGACGTGCACATTGAGCCCGAGCAAGACCGCATGCGGGTGCGCATCCGGGTGGACGGGGTTCTGCGGGAATCGCTGGCCACCGGCGTAAAAGTCCACGGGGCCGTCACCAGCCGGGTCAAGGTGATGGCCGGGTTGAATATTTCCGAACGGCGGGTGCCCCAGGACGGGCGCATCATGATTCAGGTGGATCACCGGGACATCGACCTGCGGGTGTCCACCATGCCCACCACCTACGGCGAAAAGATAGTCATGCGCATCCTGGACCGGGCCGGTTTTTTGGTGGAAAAAGAAAACCTGGGCTTGGGTTCCGGCGATATTGACAGGTTCAACCGGCTGGTCGGCAAACCCTACGGGATCATTCTGGTCACCGGCCCCACCGGCAGCGGCAAAACCACCACTTTGTATGCCATGCTGGCCGAGCTGAATGATGATGAAAAGAACATCATTACCCTGGAAGACCCGGTGGAATTGGACATGCGGGGCATCAACCAGACCCAGATCAATATCCGGGCGGGGCTGACCTTTGCCGCGGGACTGCGGGCCATTTTGCGCCAGGACCCGGATATAGTCATGGTGGGGGAAATCCGCGATTCCGAGACGGCGGAGATCGCGGCGCGGGCCGCTTTAACCGGCCACCTGGTGCTCAGCACCTTGCATACCAATGACGCGCCCGGGGCGGTGGCCCGGCTGGTCGATATGGGCGTGGAACCCTTCCTGCTCTCATCTTCCCTTGTCGGGGTGGTGGCCCAGCGCCTGGTGCGCAAAATATGCCCTGAATGCCGCGAGCGGTATGAAGCCGGGGAAAGGGAAAAAAACATCCTGCGCTGTGTCCCGGAAAAACCTTTGCTGCTCGCGCGGGGCAGGGGTTGTGACTACTGCCACCAAACCGGCTACAGGGGGCGGACCGGTATATTTGAAATCATGGAAGTCGACAAGGAACACCGTTTATTGATAGATAAGAAAGCTTCTGCGGAAGAGCTGCGGGATGTCGCTGTAAAACACGGCATGGTCCCGCTGTGGGAGGATGCCCGGCGGAAGGTTTTGGACGGGATAACCACCCTGGAGGAAATGCTCAGGGTAACCTATACGACTTAACTGACAGCAGGGAGGGACGGTTATGCCGGAATTCAGCTACCGGGCCGTGGATCCCCGGGGCGAAATGGTTGCCGGTTCTCTGAGCGGCGACAATGTACCGGCCGTACGGCAAACTTTGAAAAATGAAGGCTTGCTGCCTGTGGAAATAAAACAGAGTGGGGGTGGATTGGGAGCCCTTGCTTTGCCGTCTTTCAGGCTGAAAAGGGAAATCAGCGGCGAAGCCCTCAGTCAATTCTGCCGGCAATTATCGGTTATTGTCATGTCGGGGGTCAATGTGCTCAGGGGCCTGGAAATACTGGCACAGCAAACGCCGGATAAGCGGTTGGCGTCCGAGATAGACCGTATTTATCGGGAAGTGCAAAAGGGCCGCACCATCTCCGAAGTAATGGAGGACCGGGTTTCCCTGATGCCCCGGCTGCTCGCCGGCATGGTGGCCACCGGTGAGGCCAGCGGCACTCTGGATGCGGTGCTGCGCAGTATGTCTGTTTTTTACGAAAAGGAACACCGCATCAAGCAAAAAATCAGGACAGCTTCCATTTACCCCGCCATCATGGCTGTTATGGCGGTGGGTTTAATTGTTTTCTTCTTTAATTTTTTGCTGCCGCAGCTGGTGACGCTGATTACGGAAAGCGGCGGCCAACTGCCGCTGTTGACCAGAATTGTGATCGGCATATCGGAATTCAGCACCCGGTATTTTTTTCTGATTTTTACTATCCTGGGGGGGCTGGCAGTTTTTTTGGGCATGCATTTTCAAACACCCCGGGGCCGCCTGGCGCGGGATAGAATCATCCTGCGCATTCCCATGCTGGGCAAAACCCTGCGGTGCGTGGCCACCATGCGTTTTGCCCGCACCGCGCATATATTGATCAAGAGCGGCTTGCCCCTGCTGCAGGGGCTGGAATATATCAAACAAAACCTGAACAATGCCCTGGCGGAGCAGGCTGTGGACTATGCGGCCGAAGGCCTGCAAAGGGGAGAATCCCTGGCGGCCAACCTGGCCAGGGCCGGGTATTTCGACAACCTGGCCATTCAAATGTTTTCCATCGGGGAAGAAACCGGTGAACTGGAGAAAGTGCTGGAAGAAATGGCTGAATACTACGACCAGGAATCCGATGCCGGCTTCACCAAGCTGCTGGCCATGGTCGAACCCATGATGCTGGTGGTTATCGGCAGCATTGTCAGCACGATAATAATTTCCGTAATGCTGCCCATGCTGGACATGGTCAGCCACATCAAGCGTTAATTAGAAAATACACGTTATTAGCGAGTTAGAAGCAGGTTTTTAAAAGAATTATGTTGAAATTTATTGTAACCTGATTCACCCTAACTATACTATACATTCACGCCGCTGAAATTGCTCTTGTACATAATACTAAAATGGGATGTATAATATGCTATGTTGCTAAAAGCTGATTTATTTTCCACATTATTCATTGATATCCGCGGTGAAGTTGTCCGGGTGGTGCAGGGAAAAACCATGGACGAAAACTTGAACTTTACCGTGGATAAATTCGGCTCCGTGATTTTGCCGGGGCACCTCGGACCGCATGCGGACAGCCGGTTGATTGCCGAAAATGCGGCCAGGCTGGAGGATTTTCTGGCGGAAAGTGGAATGAAAGCCAAAAGAGTGATTGCGGGCCTCGGCCATACCGGGGTCATTACCCGGAATGTCAGGGTGCCGAAGATGTCGCCCGGGGACCTGGACAACATGATGAAACTGAATATCAATGATTACCTGCCTGTCAGCCCGGAAGATTACGCTTTTGATTACAAAGTTTTGGATGAAATTGAGGAAGACGGCAGCGAGTTTTTGGACTTGATGGTGGCGGCGGTAAGCCATGACCAGGCTGAACGATGCTATAGCTTGCTGGAGCAGGCGGGTTTGAGGCCGGTGGTGTTTGATGTGCTGCCCAATATGCTGCACAGGTTGTTCGGCCACCTGGCCAACCGGGATATCATGGTGCTGGACGGGGGCTCCGACGGCACCAGTCTGGCCGTATTTAAGGGGAAAACATTATTTGTTTACGCGGACATACCCTTTGCGGTAAAACCGGCCGGAGAAAACGACCTGTCCGTGCTGGCCGGGGAGATGCGCGGTTACCTGGATTATTTTTCTTCCCGTAACTTTGGCAAGACTGTGGATAATATTACTATCCTGGGCGAGCTGGCCGTGCTGCCGGGTATAGATGAAATGGAAGAGTTGATCGGGTCCATACCCATCACTGTTAGCTTGTCACAGGCGGGGGATTTCAGTTTTAAAGGTAAAGCGAATAATTTTCATGAACTGGCGGCGGTTTATGCCGGCAATTTGGGTTTGATGATGAGAGAGTGCAAATTCCGGCCGACCGCTTCCGTCCCGGTAAGCCCCGGCATGGAATTATCTTCCGGCTCAAGGGTTATGGGAGCTTAAACAGCGGGGTGGAAAGTTTGCATTAAAGGTATCTTACTTCCTCCGGAAGGTGAATATATGGTGGCTGTATGCCTGCTGCTGGAAATGCGCGAGGTGTACTATTGAAAGCGTATAATATATACAGTAAAGACTTAAACTTTATACCGCAAACAGTTATTGAACGTGCCCGGCGGCGCAGGCAATTCTTCGTGGCGGCGGTGGCGTTGTGGATTATGGGCGTTTTGCTGGGGACGATCTACTGGATCCCGGAAAATATGGCGGCCACCGCCCGCGCCGATATCAGGGAAGTAAATGAGTATATTGCCGAGTTGGAAAAAGCTGCGCCGGTATATGAAGAATTGGAAGAGGTTAGAAAAGAGTACCGGGACAAGCTGGCAGCATTGAATCATATTGAGGAAGAAGATAAAAATTTTGTAGCGCTGTTGGATCGCGTTTCCCTGGCTTTGCCGGCCGGAGTATACATATCTTCCTTGAAATACGTATCGGGAAAAACATTGGAACTGAGCGTAATAACCGATGACCCTGTGGATATTGCCCGGGTAGTGGTGGCACTGCGCAATACCGGGCTTTTTGAAGAGGTAACTTTGCAGGGCAAGGAAGTTCCCCTGATCAAAGTTGCAGAGCCGTTTACTTTTAATCTTACTTTACGTGGCGTCGTGCAGGCGGAACAGGAGGAGGAACCGTCAGGGGAGGTAGAAAGCGCAGGGGAGAAAAATGTTGCCGACAGTATTAAGGAAGAGGTTGAAAGCAAACTTAAACGTAAACTTGAGTAAGCGGGAAAAGGTGCTGGCCTGCATATTTGTCGTCTTGCTGTTGCTGTTCCTGTATTACCGTGAGGTTTATACAGTTCAAATGGAGGAAATAAATCAACTGTCCGCGGAACTGGCGTCCCGCCGGGAGGTATTGGACGAGTACAGGGCGCGGGGATACGACAATGTCGCGGCCTTGCTAAAAGAAAAAAATGAATTACAGGCCAAATTGGCCAATTTACATATGCAGGTTCCCGCGCAGCTGGGTGAGGCTTCGGTGCTGGTTGACATGTATCACCTGGTGCGGGAGAATAACCTGTATTCGGAAAAAATTGTCTTTGAAAAATATCAACAGGAAAACGGTTTCGGCAGGTTACCGGTTTCGCTGACCGTGGAGGGTTCATTAATTGATGTGTACCGCTTCCTGGAACAATTGGAAAATTACCACCGGCGGGTTCGGGTGGCCGCAGTTGAATTTACTCCCGCGGGTGGCAAATGGGTTACCTGCAATATTACAGCGGAGTTTTACGTTTTGGGAACACCCGGCCGGGAACCGGAAACTTACCCGTTTATGACCGGGAAATTCGGCACTCTTCCGGCCTACAACGTATTCATGCCTCCCCCGGGGGGAGAAACAACCGGCGGTGATAATGCCGGCGGTGTTGACGGTGACCAGGGTACGGGGCACCCGGTACAATCTTCTTCAGGCTATAAAAGTGGCAACATTGGCCAAATCGGGTTGCCCGCCGGGGCACCTCGGGATTTTTATCTTAAATGATCATATATTCGTAATTTCGAGAGCGCCCGGTGAATTCCGGGCGCTCCCGCGCATATGTCCGGTTACTGGTTAACTACCTTGGTCATCAAGCGGGCCAGGGTTTGACGCTCGTTGGCATCTGCCACCTGCCAGAGTTCCTTGATGGCCTGCTGCTCCGGGTTGGACGGGGGAACGTTCTGGGCCAGCAGGTCCCCCACCTGGTAGGCCAGGGACTGGATTTTATCGCGCCCGATACCCAGTTCTTCGGCAAATTCCATGGCGTTTTTCAGGTAGTTTTTCCAGGTTTCCCAGTCAGTGTTGGCGTTTTGCTTGAAATTAAAATCCATATTTTACACCACCTTGTTATAGTTTCAAGTGTATGGTCATGATTTATTTTTATTTTCCCCGGTAAAGATAAAGTTATGCGCGGCCATAAGTATATTTTTTCAAAAATAACCAGCATATGAAATTACAGCTATTTATTTTATGACACAATTCCCGGTATTGTGGCATATGGTGTTAAAGAGGCGCATATAATATAAATTTTTGTATTTTAAGCAGGAAAAAACATTTTCCGGTGAGGTGATACTTCCTGTAGGAGGTATTTATTAATGAGAATAGGTGATATTGTCACCAGAAAGGTTGCCGGCGGGGAGGCCCAGTTCTGTATCATCGGGTTCTATACCGACCAGCAAACCGGTGAAAAGGTGGCTATTGTGGCAATGTTGGACCCCAATTCAGTGTCCGAGGTATCAGTTCAGGAATTGGCGCCGGTATCAATCAAGGACTTGATTGCTTTGACTGCCAGTTCCTCTTTTCTTCATTAACTGCCTGTTTGCGGCAGTTTTTTGTTTACTTTTTTAAATTATGCCTTGCTATATATATGGCAAGGGCTAAGGGATAAATTATTAAAAAGCGCGCATTAAGGGAACTGATTTAAGCGCGCTTTTTATATTGGCATGAAAAGGAATAGTTTATTTTTCATTGAATTATACTAATTTAAGTGAAAGGAGAGAGGTTAAAACTATGGAATCCAAGTATCAGAAACACGCATCAGACGCGGTCCAGAAAGCGCTGCAACTGGGCGCCGGTATGGCCGAGGCATATATCAGCAACAGCAAGGAACTGAATATAGAAGTGCGCAACGGTGCGGTGGAAACCATGAAACTGGCCGAGGACCGGGGCATGGGCATCAGGATCATGGCGGACGGCAAAACGGGCTTTGCCTTTACCACCGACCTGGAGGATACCGCCGTGGAAGAGGCGGTTAGGCAAGCGCTGGCCAATGCTTCCTGCGCCGAGCCCGATCCACATCGCGTTTTACCCAAACCGGCGCCCGGTTACCCGGAGATGGATTTATATGACCCGGCCATCCGGGCCGCGGCCGTGGAAAATAAAATTGAAATGGCCCGCACTATGGAAAACGAGGCCCGGGCTTTCGACAACCGAATTAAAATTATTGAAAGTTCCACTTACCAGGACGGGGAAGCCGAGGTGACGCTGGTCAACTCCCACGGCCTGTCCCTGCACTACGGCGGGGCTTACTGCGGCATGTACATATCCCTGGTAGCCGGTGAGGGAGAAGACAGCCAGACCGGTTTTGCATTGAAATACAGCCTGCGATTTAACGATTTGGACCCCGCGCAGTTGGGTAAACAGGCGGCGGGCCGGGCGGTGCGCATGCTGGGGGCCAAGCCCGGCGCCACGCAGCAGGCGGCTGTAGTGCTGGAGCCCTACGTGGCCACGGGTTTTTTGGGCCTGCTGGCCCCCGCCCTGTCAGCCGAGGCGGTGCAAAAGGGGCGTTCCCTGTTCGCCGGCAAGGTGGGCCGGCAGGTTGCTTCCGAACAGGTTAACATCATTGATGACGGCACGCTGAAAAACGGTATTTCCTCTTCCCCCTTTGACGGCGAAGGTGTCCCCACGTCCAGAACGGTATTGATCCACGGTGGCAAGCTGCAGGGGTTTTTACACAATACTTACACCGCTGCCAAGGACGGCGTGCTGTCCACCGGTAACGGGGTGCGCGGTTCCTTCAAGGGGACGCCGGAGGTGGGCACCACCAACTTTTTCATTGAGCCGGGCGACAAGACGGCGGAACAAATTATCGGCGAAGTAGAAAGCGGGTTTTATGTAACCGAAGTGATGGGCCTGCATACCGCCAACCCCATTTCCGGCGACTTTTCCCTGGGCGCCGGCGGGTTGTGGATTGAAAACGGTCAAATCACCCGCCCGGTGCGGGGCATGGCCATCGCCGGCAACATCACTGAACTGCTGCGCAACGTGGATGCGGTGGGCAATGACCTGCAGTTTTTCGGCGGCAAGGGTGCCCCCACCATCCGTATCTCCCGCATGAGCATCAGCGGCGGGGGTCAGGCTTAAACTAATTTAAACTAACTCTTAAATTCTAATATGCAAATATTGTAGTTGGTTTAAACAAGTTAAAGTCTGACCCTGTTTAACCCCCTTGTTTACGGGGGTTATTTCTATTTAATCAAAAATTTGTTATAGTATTCATAACCATCAATAGAAAAGTGGGTGGCTATATGCAGATTGAACAAAACAAGTATTTCACTTATGAAGATTATCTGAAAATAAACGACGATAACCGGTATGAAATAATCGGTGGTGATTTAATATTGGTTCCGGCGCCTAAAACTATTCATCAACGAATAAGCGGGGAAATATTTGCAGCTATTAAAAATTTTATTCAGGAGAATAATTTGGGCGTTGTGTTTTACGCGCCGACCGACGTTGTGTTGACCCCGGAAGACAAACCTCAACCGGATATTTTATATATTTCAAAAGAACGGCTTGACATTATCAAAGAACAATACATTGACGGTGCTCCCGATTTGGTTGTAGAAGTACTTTCCCCGTCAACGGCAAGCCGCGACAAAGTGGAAAAAAGCAGGTTATATTACGCTCACGGCGTAAAAGAATACTGGATTGTTGACCCGGATAACGGGGTGGTTGAAGTATTAATCCCCGGCGCGAAATACTGGCAAATCGCCGGCGCATATAACCGCAAAGAAACATTATCATCCCCATTGTTATCCGGATTGGAAATAAACTTGCAAAAAATATTTACCTAAGTTAAGCTCATTCCGCCAATACGTATAGCTTGCATAAAACTGCCAAACACCACTGATTTCGATCTTTATACTTATCTTGCCTTTGCAACCCGGGGCTTTTGTGCTAAAATATTTCCAGTATTTTTAGGGGGACAGTTGTGAAAATATTAGTTTTAAACGGTCCGAATCTCAACCTGCTGGGTCGACGGGAGCCCGGCGTATACGGCACCGGAACGCTGGAGGAAATCAACGCGTCGATATCGTCCCTGGCCCAAAGGCTGGGGGTGGAAGTGGATTTTTACCAGTCCAATCATGAGGGCGAACTGGTGGACCGCCTGCAGTCCGCGTGGGGTGAATATGAGGCGGTGATTTTCAACCCCGGCGCGTACACCCATTACAGCTATGCCCTGCGGGATGCGGTGGCGGCCATAGGCGTGCCGGTGATTGAGGTGCATATTTCCAATATTCACGCCCGGGAGGATTTCCGGAGGCATTCGGTGATCGCCCCGGTGGCGGCGGGGCAGATTTCCGGTTTTGGCGCGGCGGGTTATCTGCTGGCCTTGCGGGCGGCGGTGGAAGTGGTGCAGTCGCGGCAGAGTTAAATGCAGTTTACGGTGTTTAACCGGACAAAAGTACGGGGCATTAATTTGCAGGGCGGGGAAACAATATGTTCAAACGCGTGTGGAAATTGGCCGGATCTCTTGAAGGCTCCGGGCTTGACGCAATACTGGTACTGCAGCCGGAAAACAGGCTGTATTTAAGCGGTTTTACCGGTAGTTCCGGCGCGCTGCTGGTGACCGGTGAGAAAGCATATTTAATAACTGATTTTCGTTACCTGGAACAGGCCAAGGAACAAAGCCCGCACCTGGAGATTGTCAGGATGCAGGAAACCCTGCCGGATACCCTGGCAGCTATGCAGGAGAAGACGGACTTGCGTTCCCTGGGCTTCGAGGCGGACTACATAAACTTTAAACTTTACCGTACTTTGCAGGAAAAATTGGCCGGGGTGGAACTACGCCCCGTTGAAGGAATAATTGAAAGGTTTCGCCTGGTCAAGGACAGTGCTGAACTGGCCGCCATACAAAGGTCCATGGCCCTGCTGGATGAGGGGTTTGCCCATATTTGCGGCTATATAAAACCCGGCATGAGTGAGAGTGAAATAGGTCTGGAATTGGAAATGTTTTTGCGCCGCCGGGGCGCGCAAGGTACGGCCTTTCCCTTTATCATCGCCTCGGGTCCCCGTGCGTCGCTGCCCCACGGGGTGGCATCGGAGCGGACCATCCGGCCGGGGGACGTCATCACCATGGACTTTGGGGTTGTTTTGGATTTTTACAATTCCGATATGACGCGGACGGTGGCTTTGGGGAAGCCGCCTGATAAAATAAAGGAAATTTACGATATTGTCCTTGAGGCACAGATGGCGGGCCTGGCGGCGGTCAAGGCCGGGGTCCCGGCCTGCGCGGTGGACAAGGCCGCCCGGGATGTGATTGAGTCGCGGGGGTACGGTGACTATTTCGGTCACAGTACCGGCCACGGGGTAGGATTGGCGGTCCACGAGGGACCGCGCCTTTCATCCAGGGACGATACCGTTTTGCAGGAGGGCATGGTGGTTACCGTCGAACCGGGTGTTTACCTGCCCGGCGTCGGCGGCGTGCGTATCGAGGACAGTGTGGTGGTTGAACGGGGCGGTTGCCGGTTGCTGACGCATTCGCCCAAGGATAAATTAATCCACCTTTAATTTATTTATAGTGTAAGATTTAAACTGTGGTGTTTTTGACCGCGGCTTGCCCCAAGGATAGTTTCAAAAGCCTTATATTGTGGAGGAAACTTTAAGGAAAAAAATACCACAGTTATGTGTTAACATAAATTCAGGTATTTTCGAGGAGGCGGGGTAATTTGATTTCAACCAATGATTTTCGCACCGGCCTGACCATTGAACTGGAGGGTGACGTATATCAGGTCGTGGATTTCCAGCATGTAAAGCCGGGCAAGGGCGCGGCTTTTGTGCGTTCCAAACTGAAAAACTTACGGACCGGCGCTGTCGTGGACAAAACCTTTAACGCCGGTGAAAAAATTCCCAGGGCGCGGATAGATCGCCGGGAATGCCAATACCTTTACAATGACGGCGCAGATTACCACTTTATGGATATGGAGTCTTACGACCAGTTCAGTATGAATAAAGAGCAGTTGGGGGACGCCGTGAAGTTCCTCAAGGAGAATATGACCATCACCCTGATGATGTTCCAGGGACGGTCCATCGGCGTGGATCTGCCCAATGTTGTGGAACTGGAAGTAATAGATACCGCGCCGGGTATCAAGGGTGATACGGCCTCCGGCGGGTCCAAGCCGGCCACCTTGGAAACGGGGTACGTGGTGCAGGTGCCGTTCTTCGTGAACACGGGGGATATATTGCAGATTGATACCCGCACCGGCCATTATATTAAGCGCGCTTAAAAAGATTAAGAAAGGGGACAGGCACCGATTCACAAAACGAATCGGAGCCAGTCCCCCTTTTACAGTGCCTGTCCCCTTTCTTAGGAAATATATGTTTAAAAACCCTCTGAACGAGTAATACTAGGCTTGTTACGTTACTACAAAGGGGGTTTTTTCATGTCTGATCTCAGATCGAAAGTAGCATATTTGCAGGGGCTTTCCAACGGTATGAACGTAGACGCGGAGAGTAAAGAGGGCAAGCTGCTTAACGGCATTATCAATGTACTGGAAGATATCGCCGACTCTTTTACGGAGCTGGAAAGTGCCCAGGAACAGTTGGAAGAATATGTTGAAACACTGGACGAAGATTTATACGCGCTGGAAAATGACATCCACGACGAGGAAATGGACGATTACGAAGAATACGTGGAAGTGGATTGCCCGCGCTGCGGGGAAACGGTTCTCTTTGACCCGGAGATCATTGAGGAAGATGATGTTATTGAAGTAACCTGTCCCAACTGCGACGAGGTTGTTTTTGTCAATGACGATGACTTTGAAACGGCTGATGAGCCGGAGACTCTGGATGGTACAGCCCCGGCTGCGATAGTGGAGGATGATATATAAGATTTTGCGGAGCGCCAAAAAAAGGGGACAGGCACCTTTTTCAAAATGTAAAAAAGGAGCCAGTCCCCTTTTTGCGGCAGTAACAGCTTACAGTTCATAATATTTATTTATATTAATTTAATCATTTAATTGTTTACAGGTCCTTGACTTATCCTGCCCGTCCAAATTAAAATAGTTCCAGGTTTTAAATGGATTAATGTTCAAAAATTGCACACGGGCGCGGTTATAATTCGCCCGGTAAAATTTCAACATCGGAAGGTGGGAGATAAATGAGCGCGCAGAAAATAGTAATCATCGGCGGCGTGGCTGCAGGCCCCAAGGCGGCGGCCAGGGCGCGTCGCGTGGCGCCGGATGCGGAAATCACCATTATTGAAAAAGGTAAACTTATTTCTTACGCGGGATGCGGTATGCCGTTTTACCTGTCCGGCGAGGTATCCAAGTTCGATCACCTGTTTGAAACCACTTACGGAGTGATCAGGAATGAGGAGTATTTCTGGCGTGAAAAGGGTTGCCGGGTATTAACCCAAACCGAAGCCAGGTCAATAGACCGGGAGAAAAAGGAAGTGCACGTGGAAAACCTGGTTACCGGTGAAAAATATGCTGTTCCTTACGACAAGTTGGTCATTGCCACCGGTGCGGACCCCTTTGTGCCGCCCATCGAGGGGTTGAATTTGAAGGGCGTATACAAGCTCAATCACCCGGACGACGCCCAGAAAATCAAGGAATATCTGGATAAAGGGGAGGGCGGCGAGGCCGTTATCGTGGGTGCCGGGTTCATCGGCCTGGAAACGGCGGATGCCCTGATGAAGCTGCACATGTTCTGTTCCGTGGTGGAGCTGCAGGATCAGATTTTGCCGGGCGTTCTGGATGCGGATATGGCCGAGGTGCTGGCTAAGAAGCTGACGGAACAGGGTATTGAGTTTTACCTGGGACAAAAGGTTCTGAAGCTGGAGGGGGATGAAGAGGGCAACGTCACCGCCGTTGTTACCGACCAGGGGACCATTGACGCCGAACTGGTCGTGGTGTCCGTGGGGGTGCGTCCCAACGTGGAACTGGCCCGGCAGGCCGGCCTGACCATTGGTGAAACCGGCGCCATTGCCGTAAACGAGCACCTGCAGACCAGCGACCCGGATATTTACGCCCTGGGCGATTGCGTGGAAAATACCCACCTGGTGAGCGGCAAAAAGGTTTACGTGCCTCTGGCCACCTATGCCAACCGGCAGGGGCGCGTGGTGGGCGACAACGTGGCCGGTGGCGATTCCGTTTTTCGCGGCATATTGGCCACCGGGGTGTTGCACTCCATGGGCTTCAACATCGGCCGCACCGGTTTGAGCGAAAAACAGGCCCGCGATCTGGGCTACAATGTGGTTACCAGCTTGTATCACGGCTTTGACCGTACTCACTACCACCCGGAGCACGGCATGGTGTTGATGAAACTGGTTACTGAAGAGGGCACGGGCAAAATCCTGGGCGCTCAGGCCCTGGGCCAAGGCGACGCCGTGAAACGCATCGACGTGACAGCTACCGCCATTACCATGGGCGCCACTGTGGAGCAGCTGGCTGAAGTGGACCTGGGCTATGCCCCGCCGTTCTCCACGCCCATTGACGTGAGCACGCATGCGGCCAATATTGTGCGCAACAAGGTGGCCGGGCTGGCCGAAACCATCACCCCCCGGGAATTGAAGCAGAAAATGGATCGCGGCGATGACATGGTGATCCTGGACGTGCGCACCGAGCCGCAGTTTAAGATGCGCCGCCTGAAGGATAACCGGGTAAAGCTGGTGGTGCTGGGCGACCTGCGCGAAAAGATTGACGAAGTTCCCAGGGACAAGGAAATCGTGGTTATCTGCGCTCTGGGTACCAGGAGTTACGAAGCGCTGCGCACCTTGAAGGGCGCGGGCTTCGAGGATGTGAAATACATGGAGGGCGGCCTGCAGGCCTGGCCGTACCAGTTGTAGTCGGTGGTTCGTAGTCGGTCGTCGGGTATCGTAAAAAGGGGGATTGACACCGTAAAAGGGGGACTGGCTCCGATTCGTTTTTTGAATCGGTGCCAGTCCCCCTTTTACGAAGCCATGGTAAAAAAAGGGGACAGGCACCATTTTCAAAAAACGAAAATGGAGCCAGTCCCCTTTTTTTGGGTATATTTTTCCAATGGGGTAAATAGATTATAAATAAACGGACTGGCTATAGGGTGAAAGGGGGGTGCGCTGTGGGCGGTTTTCCGGCGGTTAAAACAAAAACCACCCCCGCCGGTGCTTGGCGGGATATAATGACTTTTCTGCCGCCGAACCTGCAGGAAATAATCGGGCGCGTACCGTTGCGTTACCTGGCCGTGCTGGAGGAGATCAGGCTGCGGCGGGACAGGCCGCTCTTGCTGGGGGTGGGCGATCGCGATTATTTCGTGCGGCGCGACGGCGGATTTGAAGCCGGCTCGTCAAATGGATATCTGGTGTCTGCCGCGGACCTGGAAAAGGTGGTGCAAAACATAAGCGGTTATTCCATATATGCCTTGGAAGAGGAATTAAAAAACGGGTATGTGACCCTTCCCGGCGGCCACAGGGTGGGGCTGACCGGCAAGGCCGTGCTGGAAAACGGTCGGGTCAAAACTCTTAAACACCTGTCCGGCCTAAATATCCGCGTTTGCCGGGAGATAAAAGGTATAGCCGGTGAATTGATAAAACAGCTTATTGACCATAAAGCCAACAATATCTACCATACGGTAATTTTTTCGCCGCCCCGCTGCGGTAAAACGACCCTGCTCCGGGATTTGGTGCGACAAATCAGCAACGGCGTCCCGGCCCTGGGTTTTGCCGGTCGCACGGTGGGTATGGTGGATGAGCGTTCTGAAATTGCAGGCTGCCATCTGGGGGTGCCGCAAATGGACGTGGGGGTCAGGACGGATGTGCTGGACGGCTGCCCCAAAGACCAGGGTATGATGATGCTGCTGCGGGCCATGTCGCCCGATGTTATTGCCACCGATGAAATCGGCCGGATGGAGGACGTGCAGGCCCTGGAAGAGGTTTTTAACGCCGGGGTGCGCGTGGTGGTGACCATTCACGGTTCTTCGCTGCAGGAACTGGCCAACCGTCCGGCCCTTAGATACCTTTTGCAACTGAATGTCATCGACCGGTTTGTGCTCCTGGGGCGCTCCCGGGGTGTGGGCACGGTGGAAAAAATTTTTAGCGGGCATGATTTGCCCCACCTGGGGGTGAAAAAAACGTGCTCAAGTTAATTGGCGGGCTGTTGGTCATATCAGCCACCGGGCTGGCCGGTTGGCGGGTGGCCATGGGTTATGCCCGCCGCCCGGTGGAACTGCGGCAGTTTATGGCTGCGCTGCAAGTGCTGGAAACGGAAATCACCTACGTGGCCACACCGCTGCCGGATGCCTTCAGCCGGCTGGCGGAACAGGTTGACCAGCCGGCCGCCGCGTTTTTCCGGTATGTGGCCGTTGAATTGCAGTCCAGCCGGGGAATCTCGGCCCGGGAGGCCTGGAACCAGGCCCTGGCGGATTATTCACCCCGGAGCGCGCTGAGTCGCAGCGACGTGGGCATATTGCGCGGCCTGGGAAACAGCATCGGCCTTTCCGACCGGGAAGACCAGGGCAAGCATCTGCGCCTGGCCGAGGAGCAGTTGAAAATGGCCCTGGCTGCTGCCGAAGACCAGGCGGCCAAAAACGTCAAGTTGTGGAATTATTTAGGTTTACTGGGCGGCTTGTTGGTTGTTCTGGCGCTTTATTAAAAAAAGGAGGAGTGCTTATGGGTGCCAACATCGACTTGATTTTTAAGATAGCCGGCATTGGTATTTTGGTGGCTGTGGCCCACACGGTATTGAAAAATTCTGGCAAGGAGGATTACGGGTTTGCGGTGACCCTGACGGGTATTGCTGTGGTGCTGATCATGGTGATCCAGATGCTGGGCACCCTTTTTGAAGAGGTCAAGTCGGTATTTAAACTGTTTTAGGCGGTGGTGAGATGGATATTTTGCAGATTTCCGGTATCGCCCTGACCGGCGCGGTACTGGCCATGGTGTTGAAATATAAAACGCCGCCTATGGCCCTCATGCTCAGCATTGCTGTCGGCGTGGTCATCTTCCTGCTGGTGCTGGGCAAGATCGGCGCTGTTGTAGACATTTTAAAGCAGTTATCAGATCGGGCTGACATTAGTTCTATTTATATTGGCACTTTGCTGAAAATCATAGGTATCGCTTATATAGCTGATTTTATCGCACAGATATGCCGTGATGCAGACCAGGGCGCCTTTGCGGTTAAGGTGGAACTGGCCGCCAAGGTAATGGTGCTCATGCTGGCGGTGCCGATCGTGGTGGCGGTGCTGCAGGCACTGTTGCGGTTGATACCGTAAGGGGGGATCGACCTGAAGAAAAACATGGCAATTCTTTGGTTGTTGTTTCTATTAATGACTACCGTATTCCCCACTGCGGCCCGGGCGGCACCGGACGCCGGCAGCGTAATGGACGAGCAGATGAACAAGCTGGACATGGGACAAATTCAACAGTTTATCAACCGGATGGATTATGAGTTGCAAAGCGCGCTGCCGGAAACCGATTTCAAATCCCTGGTCAGGGGGCTGGCCACCGGGGACATTTCGTTGCAGCCGGCGGACATATTCAACCGGTGCGTGCAGTACATTTTCCGCGAGGTGGTGGCCAATTCGGCCTTGCTGGGCAAGCTGGTGGTACTGGCGGTGATCTGCGCGGTATTGCAGAATCTGGCCGGGGCTTTTGAAAAAAGCAGTACCGGGCAGCTTACCCACATGGTGGCTTACCTGGTGCTGATTACCATTGCCGTGGGATCTTTCGGCCTGGCCATCCAGCTGGGCCGCGAGGTTGTGGATAAAATGGTCACTTTGATGCAGGCCCTGCTGCCCCTGCTGCTGACGCTGCTGGTGGCCGTGGGGGGAATTACCTCGGCAGCGATATTCCATCCCTTAATTTTTATTACCATCACTGCGTCTGGCACGATTATTAAAAATATTATTCTACCGTTAATTTTCTTTGCGGCAATCCTGGAAATCGTTAGCGGATTGTCCAAGCACTTTCAGGTATCCAGGCTGGCCGGCCTGCTTAAAGGGGTGGCCATGGGTCTGATGGGTCTTTTGAGTACCATATTCCTGGGGGTAATGGCCATCCAAGGGGTGGCCGGAGCAGTGGGGGACAGCGTTACTTTCCGGACGGCCAAGTTTGCCACCGATACCTTTATTCCTGTGGTGGGCGGCGTGTTCAGCGACGCCCTGGAAGCGGTGATTCGCTCGTCCCTGCTGATGAAAAACGCGGTGGGCATTGCCGGGGTTTTATTGATCGCCATGATTGTCATCATCCCCCTGGTGAAAATTATTACCATTGCTTTTATATACAAGTTGGCCGGGGCGGTAATCCAGCCCGTGGGGGAGGAAAAAATCAGCGACTGCCTGAACGGGCTGGGTAACAGCCTGATTACCGTATTCGGTGCCGTGGCCATGGTGGGACTGTTGTTTTTCTTTGCTCTGGCTATTGTGGTGGGGCTGGGCAATATTACGGTGATGCTGCATTAGGAGGTCGTATATTGCATGGATGTACTGCGCGAATTGATACAAACCCTGGTGGTTATTGTAGTGCTGGCGGTATTCATGGAAATGCTGCTGCCACGGGGTGACATGCGCCGTTACGTCAAAATGGTGATGGGCCTGTTGGTTATTATCGCCGTAATGCAAACCGCCGCCGGAGTGGTGAACAGCGAATTGCTGCGGGAAGTGCCCCGGGTCACCGTTTCGGATAACGGTTCCCCGTCTCTGGAGGATATTATGGCCGCGGGCAAGCAGTTATCGGAATTAAGCCGGGACGAAGCGGCGCGCCGGTACAGCGAGGGAGTGGCCGGGCAGGTGCTATCGCTGGCCAAGCTGCACGCCGATGTTAATGCAGTGGATGCCCGGGTTAAAATCGGGCCGGAGAATAACAGTATTGATGAAATTACCATTGTTTTCAATACCGGCACTGCAAAGCAGGCGGAAACGACGGGTGCGGGCGGTACCGTGGCGGGTGTGCAGCCGGTGGTGATAAACGTAGGAGATGATGTGGGTGATGGAGCAAAAGGGGCTGCCGGGGTTCCCACACCGGAAGAAAGGAAAGCCGCTGCCGGTGTGGCCGGGGCGGTGGCCGAATTTTACAACTTGCCGTCCGGGCAGGTTAAAATTGAATTTCAATGATAATAAGTGCGAGGTGATTTTATGGCCGGGGAAGATAATAATTTGTTTAACCCCAGAAACAAGCAATTTTGGGTGTTGTTGATATTGTTCTTACTTGGTGTCATGCTGCTACTCCTGGGTAGTTGTACGGGCAACGGTGCGGTTTCCGGGCCGCAGCAGGCGCCGCCCGGCAATGAACCGGCGGCCGGGGCGGGTGAGGAAAAACCGGTCGGACAGTCGGTCATGACCAGGGAGGAACGGGAACTGGCCGCCGAATTGCAGCAAATGCTGGAACAGGTTGCCGGGGCCGGGCAAGTGCAGGTTACGGTGCAGCTGGCTACGTCCACCCACAGCGATTATGCCATCAACACCACTACGGGATTAAAGACTACGGAAGAACAGGACCAGGACGGCGGTTCCAGGCAAATAACTGAGAACACCGACTCCCGGACGGTAGTTATCGCCCGGGGCGGTCAGGGTTATGAAACACCGGTGGTGAAAAGGGAAGTGGCGCCAGATCTGGCCGGTGTACTGGTGGTGGCCGAGGGAGCCGGGATACCCCGGGTCAAGGCCGACCTGTTCCGGGCCGCCCAAGTGGCGCTGGGGGTTGAACCGCATAAAATCATTGTTTTACCCATGAAGAGGGGGGATTAAAATGATCAAGGTTATTAAAATAAATCGCAAAAAAATTGTGCTTGTGATACTGGTCCTGGCGGGAATTGTTTTTTGCGCGGTGGGGTTTAGCGGAGTCACTGAAAAGATAATCGGCCTGCAAGAGAAAAAGACCACCGCCGCTTCGGTCACAGTGACCGAGACGGACGGGGAAGGAGCCGGCCCCGTTGCTGATGCGGAAAAACACGAAGCTGACGCGCCCGAACCGGCTGCCGTGCAGGAGGGAGGTTACCGGGACAACACCGCCTATTTTGTGGAGACCCGCATGAACCGGGAACGCGCCAGGGGCATGGAAATGGAAACCATACGCGAGGTGATGGCGTCTGATACGGCGGATGAGGAAGTTCGCAAGGCGGCCCAGGAAAGGCTGCTGGAACTGAGCAGCATAATATCCCAGGAAATGGAGCTGGAAAACCTCATCCGGGCCCGGGGATACCAGGATGTCGCTGTCTTTCTCGACAATGAAACGGTTACCGTAATTGTGCAACCAGGCAAAGAAATGACGGCGGGTGCCGACAGCACTTCCATTACCGAACTGGTGGCCCGGGCCACCGGCGTACCGGAGGAAGGCGTGATCGTGATTACCAAGGAATAACGGATTAGAACACAGAACTCAGGACTCAGAATATAGAACTCATGCCAAGTAATGAAAACTTACTGCACCGTAAAAGAGGGACTGGCTCCGATTCGTTTTATGAATCGGTGCCTGTCCCTCTTTTACGGTGCCCAGGCTAAAAAGGGGACAGGCACTTTTTTCAAAAAGCGAAAAAAGAGCCAGTCCCCTTTTTTATCTGTATTCTGTATTCTAAATACATATTGTACAGTATACAGTGTTTTTTACCGATATATTGTATACTTGCCCGGAAATTATTTTATTTTACATTAGACAGTTATATAATAATCCTTGTGATATCAGGTTGTTAGCCAGTGACAGCCTGTCTTTTTTATGGAGGAGATTGCAATGGCTGGAGTAAAAATAACCGATACTACTCTGCGGGACGGGCATCAAAGCCTGTGGGCCACCAGAATGAGCACCCGTGATATGCTGCCCATTGTGGAAAAACTTGACGCGGTGGGCTACCATTCCCTGGAGGTCTGGGGTGGCGCCACCTTTGACGTATGCCTGCGCTACCTCAATGAAGATCCCTGGGAGAGGTTGCGCACGTTAAAACGACATATCAAACGGACACCGCTGCAAATGCTGTTGCGCGGGCAGTCCCTGGTGGGTTACCAGCATTACCCCGATGATGTGGTGGAGGCGTTCGTTAGCCATATGGTGGAAGGCGGTATCGACATCATCCGGGTTTTCGATGCCCTGAACGATATTCGCAATATGGAAACGGCGGTACGGGCGGGCAAAAAGGCGGGCGCCCACGTGCAGGCCGCCGTGGTATACACCGTCAGCCCGGTGCATACCACTGAACATTACCTGGAAACAGCCGTCAAGCTTGCGGAAATGGGAGCGGATTCCATCTGTGTCAAGGACATGGCCGGCTTGCTAACCCCCTATCACGCCTACGAACTGATCGGCCAGTTAAAGAAAAACCCAGGGTTACCGGTGCAACTACACAGTCATTACATAGGCGGGCTGGCCCTGGCCACGTATTTAAAGGCCGTGGAGGCGGGGGTGGATGTTATTGACACAGCTTCGGTGCCGCTGGCCTTCGGGGCGTCACAACCGCCGGTGGAAACGGTGGTCCGGGCGCTGCAGGGCACGCCGTACGACACCGGGCTGGACATGGGACAACTGTTTGAGATAGCGGACTATTTTGAGGGTCTGCGTGAGCAGCAGGGCCGGGAACGCGGTGTAACCCGCATTAGCGATATGCGTGTGTTTGAACACCAGGTGCCGGGGGGCATGATAACCAACCTGGTGTCGCAGCTAAAGGAGCAAAAGTCCGCTCATCTGCTGCCCGGGGTATTGCAGGAAATTCCGCGGGTGCGCCGGGAACTGGGTTACCCGCCCCTGGTTACACCCACCAGCCAGATTGTGGGGACCCAGGCCGTGCTTAATGTGCTTACCGGCGAGCGCTACAAGCTGGTGCCCGGCGAGGTGAAAGCCTACGTACAGGGCCTTTACGGTCGACCGCCGGCACCGCTGGATGAGGCGGTGGTCCGGCGGGTGCTGGGTGATAAAGAACCCGTGACTTGCCGCCCGGCGGACCTGCTGGAGCCGCAAATGGAAAAAATACGGCGGGAAACCACCGGGCTGGCCCGCTCGGAAGATGATGTTCTTTCCTACGCCATTTTTCCGCAAATTACTAAAAAATTCTTGGAAGCCGGCAAAAACGGTGCCGGCCATGCCGAACCGGCCGGCGGCAGAGGTACGACCGGGCCGGACAAGGAGGTAAACAGCATGGAATTACAGGAGATCAAGGAATTGATTAACTTGATTAATCAAACAGATATTGCCGAATTTTCGCTGAAAAACGATTCCATAAAGTTATCCATCAAAAAAGCGGGCGCAGCCGGCAGTGATGTATCAGCTGTGCAAGCTACGGAAAACGACGATGATGTTCCGGTAAAAACGGCTAACGCCGCGTCCGCGCAAAAGGCGTCTCCGGTTACAGGGGAAGCGGACGGCAAAACGGTGCAGTCACCCATGGTGGGCACCTTCTACCGCGCTCCGGCACCCGACGCCGCGCCGTTTGTGGAAGTGGGCTCCCGGGTGGAGAAGGGCCAAACCCTTTGCATCATCGAAGCCATGAAGTTGATGAATGAAATAGAGGCCGAGGTTTCCGGCACCGTGGTCGAAATCCTGGTGGAAAACGCTCAGCCCGTCGAGTACGGCCAGCCCCTGCTGGTTATCAGGGAAGATTAGGTGACTGAACTATGTTCGATAAAATTTTAATCGCCAACCGGGGTGAAATAGCGGTGCGGGTCATCAGGGCCTGCCGGGAAATGAACATTAAAAGCGTGGCGGTTTATTCCGAAGCCGACCGGGACAGCCTGCACGTACACCTGGCCGACGAGGCGGTGTGTATCGGACCGCCTCCCCCGGGACGCAGCTACCTGAATATCAGCAACATTATCAGTGCCGCTCAGGTAACGGGTGCCGATGCCATCCATCCCGGATACGGTTTTCTTTCGGAAAACGCCCGGTTTGCCGAAATGTGCGCCGCCAATGAAATCGTTTTTATCGGCCCGCCGCCGGAGGCCATGCGCCTAATGGGCAACAAAGTGCGGGCCCGGGAAACCATGCAACAGGTGGGGGTCTCCGTGGTGCCCGGGTCCCGGGGACTGGTGCAGGATACCGACCAGGCCCTGCGGATAGCGGAAGACATCGGTTACCCGGTATTGATCAAGGCTTCCTCCGGGGGCGGCGGCAAGGGGATGCGGGTGGCCCAGTGCGGCGAGGAAGTGGTGAGGGGCATTTTGACCGCCCGCTCCGAGGCTGCGGCCGCGTTTGGCAACGGCGACATATACCTGGAAAAATACGTGGAAGAGCCCCGGCATATCGAAATACAAATCCTGGCCGACAACTACGGCAATATCATACACCTTGGTGAAAGGGATTGTTCCATTCAGCGGCGCAATCAAAAAATAATTGAGGAATCGCCTTCCACGGCGGTTAATGAAGAGTTGCGCCGGCGTTTGGGCGAAGCAGCGATTGAGGCGGCCCGGGCGGTCAATTACCGCAGCGCCGGCACGGTGGAATTTTTGCTGGACCGGCACGGCAACTTTTATTTTATAGAAATGAATACCCGCATCCAGGTGGAACATCCCGTTACCGAAATGGTGACGGGCATTGACCTGGTCAAGTCTCAAATTGCCATTGCCGCCGGGCGGGAACTGAACCTGCGCCAGGAGGATGTGCAATTTTCCGGTTGGGCCATCGAATGCCGGATCAACGCCGAGGACCCGGATCGCAACTTTATCCCCTGCCCGGGCAAAATCACGGGTTACCTGCCTCCCGGCGGGGCGGGCGTACGCCTGGACAGCGCGGTTTTTGCCGGCTGGGAAGTGCCGCCGCACTACGATTCCATGCTGGGCAAACTTATCGTCTGGGGCAGGGACCGGGATGAGGCCGTGGCCAGAATGCAGCGGGCCCTGGATGAGCTGGAGATAAAAGGTGTCAAGACCATTGTTCCCTTCCACCGGCGCATACTGCGCAACGCCTTTTTCCGCCGCGGAGAAACGTATACCAACTTTATTCAACGCCGCATATTGTCGCATGACTGATTGCAGTATTTTTCCTCCTTTGGTATAATAACTTAAATCGTGCTAGGGGGGTACACCAAAGTGGAGCAGCAGGAAACGGTCATGCGCGAAGACAAGAACAATCTTGGTTCTATCCGTATAGCTGATGATGTTGTGCGCGTTATTGCAGGGTTGGCCGCCACCGAAGTGGCCGGCGTGGCCGGCATGAGCGGCGGCGTGGTCGGCGGCATTACAGAGAAGTTGGGACGAAAAAACCTTTCCAAGGGCGTTAAGGTGGAAGTAGGGGAAAAAGAAGCGGCGGTTGACCTGTATATCATAGTGGAGTACGGTGCCCGTATACCGGAAGTGGCCGCCAAAATCCAGGACGACGTCAAGAACGCCATTGAAAGAATGACCGGCCTGAAGGTTGTGGAAGTTAACGTCAATGTCCAGGGAGTATCATTTGGCAACGAATTTAACGAAGAGGACAACCGAGTAAAATAAACCGGGAGGATTACTTGATGGGGCCCTTTGACCGGGGAATTCTGGCAATCTACACGTTTACCTTGACCCTGCTTTTCCTGGCCCTGGCGGCTTACCTGGCCGGCTGGCCGGAGCCCGTGCAGGAATTGTGGCAAGAAATGCAGTTGCCCGGGCAGGAGGAAATTACCTGGGCTTTGTTGGGAGTGTATGTGCTGATGGGTGTTCGTTTGCTTTGGAGTGGCTTCAAGGGCGAGCGGAAAAAACAGGCCATAGTACATGAGGGGAACCTCGGGCAGGTGCGCGTTTCCCTGCCGGCGGTTGAATCGCTGTCGGAAAAGGTGGTCTCCGCCGTGCAAGGGGTCAAGGAGGTCCGGGCCAGAGTGGAGGCGGTGCCGCAGGGCATCGCTGTTAATTTGCGCATCGTCACCACGCCTGATATAAATATTCCCCGGGTTGCGGAAGACATGCAGCGGCAAGTCAAGGAAAGCATATACGATATAGTGGGTATTTCCGTGCACGAGGTGCGTGTCACAGTGGAGAGCTTTTTTGCCCGCAAGCCCAGGGTGGAATAGGGAGTGGACTGCTTATGGACAATCACCTTCTCCGGGAATG
Source organism: Desulfoscipio geothermicus DSM 3669 (assembly GCF_900115975.1). Lineage (GTDB taxonomy): Bacteria > Bacillota > Desulfotomaculia > Desulfotomaculales > Desulfallaceae > Desulfoscipio > Desulfoscipio geothermicus. The sequence continues at coordinate 35,751 of NZ_FOYM01000008.1, read as the reverse complement.
GATAATGATGCACCGGGGTAAGATATTGGGTACCCTGGTTGGTCTGGCTGTCAGCCTTTCCGTTATCTATTGGGGTGTTTTAAAAACGCTGTTCATAGCCGTATGTGTCGGTTTGGGCTACTTGGGCGGTAAACAGCTGGACGACCGGGTTGATATAAAAGACAAACTATTACGCTTGCTGGGAGAAAGGTGACGTGGAACATGGGCAGAAGACAGGCCAGGGAAGCGGCCATGCAGGTTTTGTACCAGGTGGAAGTTGGCCGGGTAAACGTGGAAGAGGCGTGCGGTTATGTGCAGGAGAACCTGGCCCTGGCGGACCGGGATATGGAATACACCCGCTATTTGGTGCACGGGACGATTGACAACCTGCCGGAACTGGATAAAACCATCGCTGAGTATAGCCGGGATTGGCATTTCAGCCGCCTGGCGGCGGTGGACAAGAGTATTCTCCGCATGGCGCTGTTTGAAATGCTGTACGCCGAGGATATACCCGAAAGCGTGGCGATAAATGAAGCTGTGGAATTGACCAAAGTTTTCAGCGGCAAAGAATCCGGCAAGTTTATCAACGGCATTTTGGGCGCCATATTAAAAAAAGAAGTTATAAAAAAAAGGAAATAGCCAGAACAAAAAGGGGGACAGGCACCGATTTACAAAACGAATCGGAGCCAGTCCCCTTTTACGGTCTGTCCCCTTTTCGTTCGGTCCCTATTTTATTTTTCTTATTTTTTTCAAAATTTCGTTCATTGTTTAAAAAAATAGCAGGAATCACACCGTTAGCCACGAAATATTTAGTTAGATTTTTGATTAGTAACGAGGGAGGGGTATTAGGCTAATGTTCAAGATCTTAGAAAAACAAGTGTTTTCGCCAATAATTAAGCAATTTATCATTGAAGCGCCCAAGGTAGCCAAAAGCTGCAAGGCCGGACAATTTATCATTCTGCGCATCCATGAAGAGGGAGAGAGAATCCCTCTGACCATTGCGGATTACGACCGGGAGAAGGGCACCATTACCATCGTGTTCCAGGAAGTGGGTAAAAGCACCACGCAACTGGGCCAGATGGAAGCCGGAGATTATATCAAGGACTTCGTGGGCCCCCTGGGAGAACCTTCGCACATTGAGAAGTTTGACGGACCGGTGGTTGTTGTTGGCGGCGGCGTAGGTATCGCGCCGGTGCATCCCATTGCCCGGGATCTGAAAAAGGCGGGCAACCATGTCATCGGCATTATCGGCGCCCGCAGCGGAGATCTGCTTTTCTGGGAAGACAAGATGCGGGAAGCATGTTCCGAACTTTTAGTCACCACCGACGACGGCAGTTACGTGCGCAAGGGGTTTGTGACCGATGTGCTGAAAGAGGTTATTGAAGATAAAGGCAAGGAAAACATCCCCATGGTTCTGGCCATCGGTCCCCAGCCCATGATGCGGGCGGTGTGCAACCTGACCAAGGAATACGGGGTTAAGACCATTGTCAGCCTGAACGCATTGATGGTTGACGGCACCGGCATGTGCGGTTGCTGCCGGGTTTCCGTGGCCGGCACCACCAAGTTTGTGTGCGTGGACGGACCTGAATTTGACGGGCACGAAGTGGACTGGCTGGAGTTGGGCCGCCGCGGCGCTATCTTCAAGCCCGAAGAACAAAAAGCCATGGAGCATCACCAGTGCAAGTGCGGATCCGGATGCGGAGGTGCTAAGTAATGACTGATGTTAAAAAACCGAAAAAAGAAATCAAGCCGACCAAGAACCCGATGCCGGCCCAGGACCCCGTTGTGCGGGCCAAAAACTTCAGTGAAGTTGCCCTGGGTTACTCCGAAGCGGCTGTCATAGACGAGGCCAAGCGCTGCCTGCAGTGCAAAAAGGAACCTTGCCGCCAGGGCTGCCCGGTGGAAGTGGATATCCCGGCCTTTATTAAACTGGTTGCCGAGGGCGATTTTGCCGGCGCCATTGCCAAAATCAAGGAAAAAAATGCCTTGCCGGCTGTTTGCGGCCGGGTATGCCCCCAGGAGAACCAGTGTGAAAAATACTGCACCCTGGGCAAAAAACACGAGCCCGTGGGCATTGGCCGGATTGAGCGTTTCTGTGCCGACTGGGAATTGGCTCACGGTGTAAAGGTTCCGGAAGTGGCGCCTTCCACCGGAAAAAAAGTTGCCGTTGTCGGCTCCGGCCCGGCCGGATTGACCTGTGCCGCCGACCTGGCCAAGTTGGGGCATAAAGTAACTGTTTTTGAGGCGCTGCACGTAGCCGGCGGCGTGCTGATGTACGGCATCCCCGAGTTCCGTTTGCCCAAGGCGGTTGTGCAGGCCGAGGTTGAAAACCTCAAGAAACTGGGCGTGGAAATAGAAGTCAACTCCGTGGTGGGCAAATTTACCACCGTGGATGAACTAATGGAAGAAGGGGGCTTCGACGCGGTATTTATCGGCACCGGCGCCGGACTTCCCTACTTCATGAACATCCCCGGCGAGAACTCCTGCGGCGTGTATTCCGCCAACGAATTTTTAACGAGGACCAACCTGATGAAGGGGTACCGGTTCCCCGATTGGGATACTCCTATCAAGGTAGGCAAGAAAGTGGCCGTGCTGGGCGGCGGCAACGTGGCCATGGACGGTGCCCGCACCGCGCTGCGCCTGGGTGCCGAAGAATCCTGGATTGTTTACCGGCGTTCGCACGAGGAATTGCCGGCCCGGAAGGAAGAGGTGGAGCACGCCGAGGAAGAGGGTGTCAAGTTTGCCTTCCTGACCAGTCCGGTGGAAATTCTCAGTAATGAAGACGGTTGGGTCACCGGTATGAAATGCATCAGGTACGAGTTGGGCGAGCCCGACGCCTCCGGACGGCGCCGCCCGGTGCCCATTGAAGGTTCCGAATACGTCATGGACGTGGACACCGTAGTGGTGGCCATCGGCCAGGGCCCGAACCCGCTGGTACCCAGGACCACCAAGGGCCTGGAACTCACCAAAAGGGGCAACATAGTGGCCGATGAAAACGGCGCCACTTCCAAGCCGGGCATTTTTGCCGGCGGCGACGTGGTCACCGGCGCGGCCACCGTTATTCTGGCCATGGGGGCCGGCAGGACTGCGGCCAAGGCTATACACGAGTACCTGGGCAACAAGTAGTACTGGTGATTGACATATATTGACCTGCTTGCTATCCGCGTCAAAGTGCGGACAGCAAGCAGTATAATTTCATTATTTTTGTAAGAAGATTAAAAAAATAAGGAGGATAAGGTATGGCGGCAAAAGTTATTTCCGGTGTTGAAGTGGCCAAGCAAATCAGGGCGGAAATTAAAGCCGAGGTTGAGGATTTAAAGGCGAAGCACGGGTCAGTGCCCGGCCTGGTAACTATTCTGGTGGGTGAAAACCCTGCTTCCGTGAGTTACGTAACTGCCAAGCAAAAAACCGCCAAGGAACTGGGCTATTATTCCATTCAGGACAACCAACCTGCGGATATTACCGAAGAGCAGCTGCTGGCGCTTATCGACAAGTATAATAACGATCCGCAAATCCACGGCATTTTGGTGCAGTTGCCGCTGCCCAAGCACGTGGACGAAACCAAGGTGCTTTACGCCATCAATCCTGACAAGGACGTGGACGCTTTCCACCCGGTGAACGTGGGTAAACTGGTCATTGGTGAAGCGGTATTCAAGCCCTGCACTCCCGCCGGTATTCAGGAATTGTTGATCAGGGGCGGCGTGGAAACCAAGGGAGCGCACGTTGTCGTGGTCGGTCGGAGTAATATCGTGGGCAAGCCCATTGCCAACATGATGTTGCAGAAAGCGGTCGGAGCCAATTCCACGGTTACCATAGTGCACACAGGCACCAAAGACGTTGCGTATTTCACCAAGCAGGCTGACATCCTCATCGTAGCCGCCGGCAAGCCCAACGCCGTTACTGCCGACATGGTCAAGGATGGCGTGGCCGTTATTGACGTGGGCGTCAACAGGATCGGCGTTACCCCGGAAGGCAAAGCCAAATTGGCCGGCGACGTGGATTTTGAAGCCGTTAAAGAAAAGGCCAGCCTGATCACCCCGGTGCCCGGCGGCGTAGGACCTATGACCATCACCATGCTGATGAAAAACACCCTGGAATCTTTCAAGTACAGCCTGAATAAGTAATTTCCGGGCAGAAGAATAAATTTTTCATCCCCCAAGTTATGTGGAATGATCTTTTACTTGGGGGAATTTTATTTGTTATAATGGTGTTCATACAGCATGTTGCTCCAAAGCGCAAAAAGGGGACCGGCTCCTTTTTTGCTTTTTGCGGTAAAAGGGGACTGGCTCGATTCGTTTTGTGAATCGGTGCCTTTCACCCTTTTACCGGTGCCTGTCCCCTTTTTGCAAAGCGTCTGGAGGTATAGAGGTATATATGAAAACGATAACGGTGCAGGAACTGACAAGGTATGTCAAAAATATACTGGAGAATGATCATCTTTTAACCAACTTGTGGGTCAAGGGGGAGATATCCAATTTTAAAAAAGCTTCCTCCGGACACATTTACTTTACTTTAAAAGACAGTTATTCCTGTGTTCGGGTGGTGATGTTCCGCTCCCGGGCCAGGTTTTTGAAATGCAATCTGGATAACGGCGTGGCCGTAAGGGTCAGGGGATATGTAACCGTTTACGAGCGGGACGGGCAGTACCAGTTATATGCCGAAGAAGTGGAGCCCGACGGAACGGGCGCCCTGTTTGTCGCCCTGGAAAAATTAAAGCAAAAACTGGCTGCTGAAGGGTTGTTCGACTCCGCCAATAAAAAGAAATTGCCAGCCTTTCCCCGCTGTGTCGGCATAGTTACGTCACCCACCGGTGCGGCGGTAAGGGACATGTTGAATATACTAAAACGCCGCTGGCCGCTGATTAAGATCATTTTGGCGCCGGTGGCGGTGCAGGGGGAGTCCGCCCCCGGGGAAGTGGCCAGGGCCGTCAGCAAATTCAATGAATTAAACAACGTGGATGTAATCATCGTCGGGCGGGGCGGCGGTTCCCTGGAAGAACTCTGGGCCTTTAATACGGAAATAGTGGCCAGGACTATAGCTGGGTCCGCGATACCGGTCATTTCGGCGGTGGGTCATGAAACTGATTTTTCCATTGCCGACCTGGTGGCGGACCTCAGGGCGCCCACACCGTCGGCGGCGGCGGAAATGGTGGTACCGGATTGCCGGGAAATAAAAAGAATGATTGATACGCACCGGGTCCGGTTGACCCGCTGTGTGAGGCAGCAGATCAGCGGGTACCGGCAGCGGTTGCAACGCTGCGCCGAGAGCCGGGTGCTGGCCAGGCCGGTAGCCTGTATCTGCGATCAGCGGCGCCAGACCGTGGATTTATTGGAAAAACAACTGTACCAGGGGGCCCGGAGTCTGGCGAACAACCAGGGCCACCGGCTGGCCCTGCTGGCGGGCCGGCTGGACGCCCTCAGTCCGCTGTCCACCCTGTCCCGGGGATACAGTTACACTACCGGACCCGGCGGCGCGGTGCTGCGCGATGCCGGGCAGGTCAGCGCCGGTGACCCCATTTCCGTGCATTTATACCGGGGTCTTCTTAAATGCTCGGTGCGGGAAGTGATGCCGGAAAGGGAATAAGTAGGTCTTAAAAAGGTGGCTTCTCGCAGTTGATTAATATATAATTTAGATAATAAATGAGTATATTTAGGTAAATTGGAGGTTAAAACAGTAAATAATGAGTAGTAAGGAAATGTCTTTTGAAGAGGCGCTGGCCCGGCTTGAGTCACTGGTCAACAAGCTGGAAGAGGGCAATCTGTCTCTGGAAGAGTCGCTGGAACTCTTCGCCGAGGGCATAAAATTAACCAAACAGTGTAATAAACAACTGGAAGAGGCGGAAAAGCAAATATGCATGTTGATGGAAGACAAAAACGGCAATTCGGTTATCAGGGAAGAGGAACTTTAGCATGAACTTCAAGGAGGAACTGGCCGGACAGGCCCAAAAAATAAACCGGGCCCTGGATAAATACCTGCCAAAGGCGGATTGTTACCCGCCTTTGATTCACGAGGCCATGCGCTACAGCGTATTTGTCGGCGGCAAGCGGCTGCGGCCCGCCTTGGTGCTGGCCGGCGCCCGGGCGGTGGGGGGCGGCGAGGAAGCAGCAATGCCGGCAGCCTGCGCCCTGGAATTATTGCATACTTATTCCCTGGTCCATGACGATCTGCCCGCCATGGATAACGACGACCTGCGCCGCGGCAAGCCCACCAGCCACAAGGTGTACGGCGAGGCCGTGGCCATCCTGGTCGGTGATGCGCTGCTTACCTTATCCTTCGCGTTGCTGGCCGACCTGCCCAAATCCGGGTTGGTTCCACCGGAACGGGCGGTGCAGGTGATAGCCGAGGTGGCGGGGGCGGCCGGGACCATGGGGCTGATCGGCGGGCAGGTGGTGGATACGCTGTCCAGCGCCGCTGCCATAGATGCCCCAACCCTGGATTATATTCACACCCGCAAAACAGGCGCGTTGTACAAAGCTGCGGTGCGGGCCGGGGCCATCCTGTCCGGCGCATCCGCCGACCAACTGGCAAGCCTTACCACGTACGCCGAAAACCTCGGCCTGGCTTTTCAAATAATCGACGACATTCTCGACATTCAGGGAGACGAGCAAAAATTGGGCAAGCCGGTGGGCAGTGACGCCAAAAATCAAAAAGCCACCTACCCGGCCCTGTACGGTTTGGAGGCAGCCAGAGAAAATGCTCGGCTGGCGGCGGACCGCGCCCTGGCCGCCCTGGCATCTTTCGGCGAAGAAGCGGATTTTTTACGGGAACTGGTGCGCTTCGTAATCAGCAGGGATTATTAAGTTGGATAACCTTCCTAAAAGGCATCGTACTTGCACGAGGCTGAGCGTGGGGTCGTAAAACAGTGCCCCGGCTGTAAAAAAAACCGGGCGGGCCATAATTGGTGATAAATAAGCGGAATAGATGTTTGCCGTTCGGGCAAACACCATGATATAATTATGGACTGATGGTGATTTATATTCCTTAAATATGAACAAGTGACGCAGTATCCTAGTCAGGAACCCTTTTTTGAAGGCGGGCCTAAAAATCCGTCAAGGGCACATCAATGAAGTTCCTGGTGCTGGCTGCTGACGCCCAGTCGGGGGTCGGTACTGGGAGTTAAGGGGGCGGGGCGACCCGCAAGGGCATGTGGGCGTTGACCCTGCCCCCGTGGAGACCCAAGTGCGTGGTGTCTGTTAACGGCAGTCATTATGGCTTGGGAATAAACCTGTACGTGGGGAAAGCTGCGTGCAGTGTAGCCTGCCTTGAGTGGTGCCGGTGGAGGCCGATGATGCGTACACTGATGTATGGGCCCATACTCAGTGTACGTAGGTTTAAACCGTCATTGCAAAAGAGGCTAGGAAAAGGTACTCCTGTCAGAGGAAAACTCCTAGGCTGTCCGGAATTACGGGACAATGCGGGGATTGCAGTGTGGACTAAGTGGTAATCCAGCCCCGGACACGGCAACATTCCGGATTTTCGTTTAAAGGGAAACCGCCGGTATGGCGACAGCCGGTACGAAATTGGGAAAACCTGCTGGACCTAAGCCACAACGTTTACCCGCATTGTTGTCACTTGTTCGGTATATATACAGGACCGGTTCTTTCAAACCGCGCCATTTACGCGACCTGGAGTGAAAACAATTTTGAAAAACAATAAGTCCACTGTTTCCGGCAAATACATATTTTTTGTCGGTTTGCTTTCCTTTATATTTGCCGCTTCCTTTTTTTTATTGTCCGAATTTTTATCCAGAACCATCAACAGCCTGCTATTATCTTTTATATTTCTATCTTTAATTATACTTTTCGGCATCATTTCCGATATAATAGGCACATCGGTGGCGGCAGCCAGTGAGGTGCCTTTTCACGCCAAGGCTTCCAAACGGGTGCCCGGTGCTAGGGAAGGAGTGTTTCTAATCCGTAACGCTGATCGGGTGGCCAATGTTGCCAATGATGTCATCGGCGACATAGCCGGCACTGTCAGCGGCGCGCTGGGCATCGCCCTGGTGCTCCGGATCATGAGCTTATGGGAAGATGCCAACCGGTTTATACTGAATATGCTAATAACGGCGCTAATTGCGGCCTTTACTGTAGGGGGTAAGGCTTACGGCAAAAAAATCGCCTTGAGCCGGTCCAATGATGTTATTTTCTTGGTGGGCCGGATAATGGCCATGATCAGCAGTATAACCGGCATTAACTTCGTAAAAAAATAAAACTAATCTATGCATAAAAGCTGTTTATAAAAGATTGAAGGTGAAACCTTGGGCAAGTACTTGCAACAGGTAAATTCTCCCGGCGACATCAGGGCCCTCACAGTGGCCCAACTGGAGCAACTGGCCGGTGAAATCAGGGAGGAAATAATCGTCACGGTGGCGCGCAACGGCGGGCATCTGGCACCCAATTTGGGCGTGGTGGAATTGACCCTGGCATTGCACAAAATTTTTCAGACGCCCCGGAATAAAATCATTTGGGATGTCGGTCACCAGAGTTACGTGCATAAATTGATCACCGGACGGCGGGAGCGGTTTGATACTTTGCGCTGCCACGGCGGCCTGAGCGGGTTTCCGCGCCCGGATGAAAGCGAGCACGACGCTTTTGGAACAGGGCACAGCAGCACTTCCATTTCCGCCGCCCTGGGCATAGCGCTGGCCAGGGATATGAAAGGCGAAGAATATTCCGTGGTGGCGGTTATCGGCGACGGGGCGATGACCGGGGGCATGGCCTTTGAGGCGCTGAACCACGCCGGACATCTACAGAAAGACATCATTGTAGTATTGAACGACAACGAAATGAGCATCGCTCCCAATGTAGGTGCCATGGCCGGGTATTTGAACAGGATTCGGACCGACCCCAAATATTCACGGGGCAAGGATGAGATCGAACAAATCCTGCGCCGGATTCCTTCCATTGGTTCCAAGGTGCTCAAAGTAGCCGAGCGTTTAAAGGATAGCTTTAAATACCTGGTGGTACCGGGGATGATTTTCGAAGAACTGGGTTTCACCTATCTGGGACCAATTGACGGGCATAATATATCCGCCATGCTTAACACCTTTGAACAGGCCAAATCCCTGGGCGGGCCGGTGCTGGTACATGTAATCACCCAAAAAGGACACGGGTACGCACCGGCGGTGGAAAAGGCGGATAAGTTCCACGGCATCGGGCCATTTGACATTAGCTCGGGGGATTGCCTGAAAAAAAGCGATATCAGTACCTACACGGAAATATTCGGACGTACGCTGGTGCAACTGGCCGAACAGGACCCGTGTATCGTGGCCATTACCGCCGCCATGTGCAGCGGCACCGGCTTGACCGAATTCGCCGGTAAGTTTCCCCGCCGGTTTTTTGATGTGGGCATTGCGGAACAACATGCCGTAACCCTGGCGGCGGGCCTGGCCATCTCGGGTTTGAAACCTGTGGTGGCCATATATTCCACGTTTTTACAACGGGCTTACGACCAGATATTGCACGATGTCTGCCTGCAGAACCTGCCGGTGGTTTTTGCCATTGACCGGGCCGGAATTGTGGGGGACGACGGACCCACGCACCACGGCCTGTTCGACTATTCTTTCCTGCGTAATATACCAAACATGACCATAATGGCACCGGCTGACGAAAACGAGCTCCAACACATGCTGAACACCGCGCTGCAAGTAAACGGCCCGTGCGCCCTGCGCTACCCACGGGGCACCGGCCTGGGCGTGGCCCTGGACCGCCAGTACCGGGATATACCCGTGGGCAAAGCGGAGGTGCTGAGCGAGGGCAAGGATATCACCCTGCTGGCGGTGGGCAACATGGTACCGGTGGCTCGCCGGGCAGCGGCCATGCTTAAAGAACAGGGCGTGCTGGCCACGGTGATCAACGCCAGGTTTGTCAAGCCCCTGGACGCCGCATGCATTGCCGAACATGCCAAACGCACCGGACGTTTAATCACCATTGAAGAAAACGTCCTGGCCGGCGGGTTTGGTTCAGCAGTCCTGGAGTTGTTGGAATCCCGGGGGCTGCATGATATCCAGGTGAAGTGCCTGGGCATTGCGGATACATTTGTGGAACACGGTAGCCAAGCGCTGCTGCGTGAAAAATACGGCCTGACCGCGCAAGGGCTGGTTGAAGCGGCCCGGGAAATGGTCAAAACGCGCGCGGCCAAAGGCAGGAAATTGGTTGGCCTGGGCGGAGGTTCATGAAGACGTGGCTGCTGAGAAAAGAAGAATTGACCTGCTGCTGGTTGAGAAAGGCTACTTTACCAGCCGGGAAAAGGCCCGGGCCGCCATTATGGCCGGGGACGTTCTGGTCAACGGCACAAAGGTAAATAAACCCGGTCACAATGTAGATATTGCCGACACTGAGATTACTATCCGGGAAAAAATGCCCTATGTCAGCCGGGGCGGCTTTAAACTGGCCCGGGCGCTGCAAGTTTTTTCCATTAATTTGCGGGGGAAGGTGGTGCTGGACATCGGTGCATCCACCGGAGGCTTTACAGACTGCGCACTGCAGAACGGCGCCGCCGCGGTTTACGCAGTGGACGTTGGTTACGGGCAAATGGCCTGGTCTTTGCGCAACGACCCGCGGGTGAAGGTGCTGGAACGGACCAATGTCCGCTACATGGAAAAGGACGTGTTTACTTCGGGCATCCCGGATTTTGTGACCATTGACGTATCTTTTATTTCCCTCACCCTGGTGCTGCCCCGGGTGAGTTACCTGCTGGACGAGTTTGAAGGGGTGGCCCTGGTTAAGCCCCAATTTGAAGCGGGGCGCGAGCACGTTGGCAAAAAAGGCGTGGTCAAGGACGCCGGGGTGCACCGGAGCGTGCTGCAAAAAGTGTCTACGGCGGCTATAGATAACGGCATTGCGGTATTGGGGCTGGATTACTCGCCGGTCAAGGGCCCGGAGGGCAACATTGAATACCTACTGTATTTCCAAAAACCCGCCGGCAGTGTTCAGGGTTTGCCCGAACTGGTCGATCAGGTTGTCCGGGAAGCGCACCGGAACCTGGGGTAGGAGGTTTATCTTTTGAAGGTTATCGGCCTGTTATCCAACCTGGGAAAAGATAAAATAGCACCCTTGGTCAACGACATTAATGCTTGGCTGGACGACAGGGGCGTTACCCTTATCCTGGACGACGAAACCGCGGGCAAGATCGACAGGCAGTCAACCGGCTGTACCCGCCGGGAAATGGTTAAGAAGGTGGAATGCCTGATAGTGCTGGGCGGAGACGGTTCACTGCTCAGCAGCGCACGACTGGCGGCTCCGGTGGGCGTGCCCGTTTTCGGCGTAAATCTGGGGCGCCTGGGGTTTCTTACCGAGGTGGACATCCCCCACCTTTACGGGGCCCTGGAACAACTGCTAACGGGCAAGTATACTATTGTAGAGCGCATGATGCTGGAAGCCTGCGTTATCAGGGGTGGGCAAACCTACGCGCCGGTAAGCGGCCTGAATGACGCTGTAATTACCAAGGGCGGGTTTGCCAGGCTTATCATATTTGACGCCGTGGTAGACGGGCAGCACTTCAACAGTTACCACGCAGACGGGGTGATTATTGCCACCCCCACCGGTTCCACGGCTTACTCCCTATCGGCGGGTGGGCCGCTGGTGGCGCCCGATCTGGACCTGATGCTGGTGACTCCCATATGCCCGCATGCTCTGTGGGCCAGGCCCCTGGTCATTTCAGCGGATAGCCAGGTACGGATCACCCTGCTTTCCGACCAGGGCGAGGTGATGCTAACCATGGACGGGCAGCACGGGATGCCCCTGCAGTACGGTGATACCGTCAGGATCAGGAAGGCGGATCACCGGGCTAAATTTATCAAACTAAATAACCGAACATTTTTTGATATATTGCGGGATAAATTAAAAGAAGGTGACGGAATTAATGTATGACGGATTACCCGTTCGTTTCGCGGGTATACGTGGCAATGCCGCCCTTCTGGCGCAAAAGTTCATCGGCGAAATTTTACATGAGGGGTGTGTGGCGGTTGATGCCACGGCGGGTAACGGTTACGACACTCTTTTTTTAGCCGGCGCGGTAGGGGATAGCGGCAAAGTATTCGCTTTTGACATTCAGCGCGGGGCGCTGGATGCCACCGCCGGGCGTTTGAAACAGGCCGGCAGGGAAAAAAATGTTGTGTTGGTTAACGCCGGTCATGAAGAAATGGGCCGCTACATAACTCATCCCGTGGATGGGTTTATGTTTAATTTGGGTTATTTACCCGGCGGCGACCATAATAAAACAACCAGGCCGGATACCACGATAAAGGCGCTGCATACTGCTTTAAATCTATTAAAACCGGGGGGAAGAGTAAGTATTGTGGTATATACCGCTCACCAGGGTGCTGAAGATGAAAGTGACGCTGTAGATCAACTGGCAAAAAATTTGGACCCGGGGGTTTTTGGGGTGCTCAGGATTACTTTTGCCAACCGGTCGTCTTCTGCCCCCTTTTTAATTTTTATAGAAAGGGTGAACGAGGAAAATGAAAGCCTGGCGCCATAAAAAAATCCTTGAGACCATCAAAGATCAGGAAATCAGCACCCAGGAGGAACTGGTGAGTGCGTTGCAAAAAGCCGGGTTTTCAGTTACTCAGGCAACAATTTCCAGGGATATCAAGGAACTTGGTTTGATAAAGGTACCCGGAAAATCCGGGGTTTCCCGTTACACCGTTCCCGGTGAGCCGCTGAATCCCAGAAATGAAGACCGCATGAAAAGGCTGTTTAAAGACTCGGTAGTATCCCTGGATAGCAGCGAAAACCTGATCATCATCAAAACATTACCCGGGGAGGCCCAGGGGGTGGCTTCCACCATCGACCATGCCGGGTGGCCGGAAATAATCGGTACCGTGGCCGGGGATGACACTATACTGGTGGTGATCAAGCCTAAAAAAATGACACATACCATTTTAAAAAAGTTCGTCGCCCTGACCGGGAGGTGAAACGCTGGTGTTGATTTCGCTTTATATAAAGGATTTTGGGTTAATTGATGTTATAGAGATGGAATTTGGCGCCGGGTTAAACGTACTGACGGGTGAAACGGGCGCTGGTAAATCCATTGTTTTGGAAGCGCTCCAGGTGGCGCTGGGGGGGCGAGCGCAAACCGGTTCGGTGCGCAGCGGACGGGACCGGGCACTGGTTCAGGCAACCTTTGACATCAGCCGGATGGAAACCGTACGGGCCAGGATGCTGAAAGCAGGTTTGGAACCCGATGAAGCTGACCCGGGGACGTTGATATTGAGCCGGGAAATAAACCGCCAGGGTCGCAATACCTGTCGCGTTAACGGACGCATAGTCAACCTGAGCAGCTATAAACAAATTGCCGGTTCTTTGGTTGATTTGCACGGCCAGCATGATCAGCAGTCCCTGATGCAGTCGGACAAGCAAATGCTCTTGCTGGACAGATACGGCGGCCCGGATTTGCTTGAATTATTAAGACAAACCGGCCGGGTTTTCCGGGAATGGCGCAAGAACGTGCAATTGCGGGAGCAAATAATCTCCGGCGGTCGGGAGAGGCAGCAGCGCATGGACATGATCAAATACCAGATGGATGAAATTGATGCCGCCAACCTGACCGGGGAAGATGAAGAGGCTTTGATTAAAAGGCGCGATTTGCTGGCCAACGCCGAAAAAATCGGCCTGCTGGCCGAGCAGGTGCTGAACCGCATTTACAAGGGGACCGGACACTACCCCGCAGCGGTTGATTTGTTGGGTGAAGCCAAAAACGACCTGGATGAACTGTGCCGCTACCTGCCGGACTGCAGAACCTGCCTGGATAATGTTTATTCCGCGCTGTGCCTGGTTGAAGAAGCTGCCCGCGAACTGGCGGCGCAGCGGGAAAACGTGGACATTAACCCGCAAGAACTGGATTACATAGAGGATCGGCTGGCTACAATAGAGCGCCTGAAAAGGAAATACGGCGCGAGCGTGGCGGAAATACTGGCTTACCGCCGAAACATTGCCGCGGAACTGGAGGAACTGCAGTTACTGGAAACCGATGTAGAGGGACTGGAAGAACTGGTACATAAAAGCGAGCGGGAATATTTCAATCTGGCCAAACAACTTGAAGAAGGTAGGCATAATGCGGCAGGTAGCTTGGAAAAGGCTATCGAAAACGAACTGCAAGACCTGGAAATGGGCAGCGTGCATTTTGCTGTTCAGGTTGATGCCGCCGACCCGGGTGCCCGAGGTATCAACAAAGTGGAGTTTCTCATATCCCCCAATCTGGGTGAGCCGCTGCGTCCCCTGGCCAAAATCGCCTCGGGCGGGGAATTGTCCCGGGTGATGTTGGCTTTAAAGTCTATCCTGGCCACCACCGATGACGTCGGCACCCTGGTTTTTGACGAAGTGGACGCCGGTATTGGTGGTCGCACGCTGCAGGCCGTGGCGGAAAAGCTGGAGCAACTGGGCCGGGAAAGGCAAATACTCTGTGTAACCCACGCCACAGCCGTGGCCGCGGTAGCCGTAACCCATTATCTGATTAAAAAATCAACCGATGGGGGCAGAACGGTCACCACAGTGCACCGCCTGGAAGGCGAGGAGCGCATCAACGAACTTAGCCGTATGTTGGGCGGGGACAGCCAGTCGGAGCCTCTGGTGCGGCACGTGCGCAAACTGCTTGGTGAGTCTTGACCGGTATACTAATAAAAAACACGGGCTCTTTATGGTTAAAATTTTTTCAAAAAATTTTGCCGACCGCAAAACTGCGGTCTTTTTTTATGCCTTTTTTCAGCTATCAATATGTTACAAACAATGAACACACCGCGTCCCAACTGACCATGCCAATGTACGGTACTACAGGGCGGAATAAATCGGCTGCCGCGAGGCCAATTTAATATTAAAAAAAGCGGAAGAAATACTTTTATTAAGCGCCATGCCAGCAAGCCTGTAATTTTTTTATTTATGAAGGTTTGACTATCATGAAAAAAAGGGAGGTGTGCCTTTTTGAGTCGCAGCAAGAAAAACAGCTTAATGGGCAAAGTATTTATTGTAGTATTTGCACTTGTAATGTCTTTAATGACTCTAAATTCCTATTGGCACAATTTTCTTCCGGACCGGCAGTACGTCAAGGTAGGCGATAAAATTGTCCATGGCATGGAATTGCCCGGACTTATTTTGGAAAACAGCAGCCTGGATTTGCATTCTGCCGGTGGCATTTTTTCCGTTGACGGAAATCAATATCATGAATTTACTTACCACCCCAGCGATGTGATGCCGGTGGCAATGGAACCGGGGGAACTGGAAATGCAGGTTAAACTTTTCGGTCTTGTGCCTATCCATCGGATGATGGTCAATGTAGTGGTGCCGGAAAAGGTTATACCGGGTGGCCAATCGGTGGGTATTTTACTGCATGCCGAAGGGGTAATGGTGGTCGGTGAGGCTGGTGTTGAGCACAATGGCGATAAGAAATTTCCCGCCCGGGAAGCCGGCATTGTGGTTGGCGACCTGATACTGCGGGTGAACAATAAAAAAGTTACCAGTGAGGCCCAGTTGCAGGAAGTCATAGATCATTATGGCAGGCAGGAAAAAGATGTTAATTTATTAGTCAAACATGGAAAAAAAACCAGACTGGCCAGTATAACCCCTATTTTATGTGAAAAAACCGGTCGCTACCGCATCGGGTTGTTTGTCAAAGACAGTACCGCAGGCGTAGGCACATTGACCTTTTACGAGCCCGGGTCCAGGACTTACGGGGCGCTTGGACATATTATAGCTGATTTTGACAGCGGCAGCAGCGTTAATTCTGTTGACGGTAAAATAGTGGAAGCTGCGATAAAGGGCTTGCATCCCGGCAGAAAGGGACAACCCGGGGAAAAAATGGGTGTATTCAAGGGAGAAAGTGATATAATCGGCAACATAGAAAAAAATACCGAATGCGGTATTTTCGGCAAGCTGGAAAAAGGCATTTCCAATCCATACTATAATAAACCCATTCCGGTAGCCATGCGCTATCAAATAGAGAAAGGACCGGCAGAAATTTTCACTGTCCTGGATAAAAACAAAATTGAAAAGTTCAATATTCAAATTATAGATGTCTTTCCAGCAGGAAAGCAGGGTAAAGGAATGGTAATAAAGGTTACAGACCAAGAATTGATCCGACGTACCGGAGGAATAATTCAGGGGATGAGCGGCAGCCCGATTATCCAAAACGGGCGGCTGGTCGGAGCGGTAACTCATGTATTTATCAATGATCCCACCAGGGGCTATGGTGTCCTGGCAGAAAACATGTTAAAGCAAGTAAATTTGTTAAATGAGAAGAATATCCAAAGTAAAGTGGGATAAATGTAAATTACGCCCAATAAAAAAGTAAAAATTTAACAAAAAAGTTAAAATAAAATAAAGGTATTCCCTCCTCTACGTCGAAAGAAATTATTTATAGAAAATTAGAAGCATTTTAGGAGGCGGGAATTTTAATGAGAAAGGTAATTAAAATTATAATTGCAGATGATAACAAAGAATTTTGCGAATTGTTAAGAGAATTTCTGCAGCAACAGGAAGATTTTGAATTGGCCGGCATTGCGCAAAACGGCCTGGAAGCGCTGGAACTGGTCCAAGAAGAAAAACCGGACGTGCTTGTTTTGGATGTAATTATGCCGCATTTGGACGGTATTGGAGTACTGGAAAAAATAAATGACGGTAATATTAAACAAGCCCCCAAGGTTATCATGCTGACAGCTTTTGGCCAGGAGAGCATTACTCAACGGGCCATGGAACTTGGTGCTGATTATTATATTTTAAAGCCATTTGATTTCTCCGTGCTCTCCACCAGGATCAGACAGCTGGCGGGCGGTATGCGAAATTCCCAGTATATTGCGGTAGCCAAACCGAAAAATCTTGACGTTGCTGTTACAAATATTATTCACGAGATGGGCGTGCCGGCTCATATAAAAGGATACCATTACTTGCGGGATGCCATTTTGCAAGTGATAGATGATGTCAATTTACTGGGGGCGGTAACCAAGGAACTATATCCCATGATTGCTCATAAGTACCAAACCACACCCAGCCGGGTGGAAAGGGCTATCCGGCACGCCATTGAATTGGCCTGGGATCGGGGTAATATTGAAATGATGACCAAGTTTTTTGGCTATACAATAAATTTGCAGCGTGGCAAACCCACCAACAGTGAATTTATCGCCATGGTGGCGGACAAGCTGCGCATCGAGGCCAAGGTAAGTTGAAAAACAGGCACCGGTATAAAAAGGGGACAGGCACCTTTTTCACATTTTGAAAAAGGTGCCAGTCCCCTTTTTTTTCCCGAGCCAGTCCCCTTTTTTTATTTTTTATAGTCATATTCGCGCATCATAATATATAACCTAATCTTGACGTAAATAAGCAAAAACTGTAAAATGTTAAAGTTAAGGTGGGTGAAATTAAGTGGCTGTTAAAGGAACGGTACGGCTGGATAAAAAAACAAAACATCTGGTAAAGCGACTACAGCCCGGTGATATTGCCGTTATAGATCATGGTGATCTTGATGAAGTGGCTGCCAATGCGCTGGTGGAAGCGCATGTACGGGCGGTTATCAATGTGCAGGAATCAATGAGCGAAGTTTACCCTAATTGCGGCCCGCTTAGGCTGGTAGAATCCGGGGTCAAATTAGTAGACTGCCCGGGCAGTAATCTATTCGAACTGTTAACGGAAGGTGAAGAAATAGAAATAAAAAACGGTCAGATTATCCGTGCCGGTCGGGTGCTGGCCAGCGGAAAGGAATTAAATGCCCAAATCATTATACATAAAATGGAAAAAACTAAGGGCAACTTGGAAAATGTACTGTCCCATTTTGTCCAAAATACCATGGATTATGCCCAACATGAAATTGGGTTGATTTGCGGCGAATATAAAGTGCCGGAAATAAAAACTGATTTTAAAGGTAAGCATGTGCTGATTGTCGTGCGCGGCAAAAATTACAAGGATGATTTGAAAGCCATAAAATCGTATATTAATGAAATAAGCCCCGTCCTGGTTGGAGTGGACGGCGGGGCCGACGCCCTGATGGAGTTCGGGCTCAAGCCTGATATTATTGTAGGTGACATGGACAGTGTCAGTGATAAAACGTTGTTTTGCGGCGCTGAACTGGTAGTGCACGCATACCCCAACGGGAAAGCGCCGGGCATGGCCCGGGTGCGCGAACTTGGGCTGGAAGCGGTTACTTACGCCGCGCCGGGTACCAGTGAGGATATTGCCATGCTTATGGCTTACGAGTACGGTGCCGAGTTGATTGTGGCGGTGGGCACCCACTCCAACATGATTGATTTTTTGGAGAAAGGACGCAAGGGAATGGCCAGTACCTTTCTGGTCCGGGCCAAGGTCGGGTCAATCCTGGTCGATGCCAAGGGGGTAAGTAAACTATACAAAAGCAGGCTGCGTGCAAAACACCTGGCGCCCATATTTATTGCCGCGTTACTGCCCGTGGCGGCTGTGATGGTTATTTCCCCCTCCACCCGGGAGTTGCTGCGCCTGCTGTTCATCCAATTTCGATTACTGGTGGGAATTTAGGTGATTATTATATGATCGTAGATTACAAATATCATATAGCCTCCCTGGTGGCCGTGTTTTTGGCCCTGGGGATCGGTATCCTGATCGGCAGCACCCTGCTGGGTAACGATGCGCTGATTGATTACCAGAAGCAGGTTACGGACCGTCTGGAAAACCAATTGCAATCTTTGCGGGAAACCAATGAAGCCATCCAGGCGCGGGCCAATACGTTGGAAATTGATGCCAACATGCATAAACAATTTGAAAAACAGGTGCTGCCGGTGTTGATGGCGGGTAAGCTGGCGGAAAAGAAATTTGCGCTTGTTGAGTTGAACAGTTATGGTTTTCCGCCCGAACTTACCGAAGCCATTGCCAGCGCCGGGGGACAGGTCAGTTCCATAACTTCAGTCAGTACCCTTTATGATGATAAGCAGGCGCTGGAAAAGTTGCAGCAGGAACTGGGCTGGGAGGCGGCTTCCGGCGAAAAACTGATCGGCAGGTTGGCCACGGAAATAGCCGACGGCATTGTAACCGGAGAAAACCCGGCAGTGGTTAATTCTCTGGCAGAAAATGAAATCATCAAAACCAGCGGCGAATACGGTATTCCCGTGGATGGCGTAATTATTGTCGGTGGCAGTTACCGAGAAAACAAGCGCAATATACAAATTGATATTGCATTTATAAATTATTTTCAAGATTTAAATATACCCGTGGTCGGTGTAGAAGAAACCGATGTCGCATATTCAACCATGAAAGAATACCAGCGGAAACATGTCAGTACGGTGGATAATATTGACACTGCGCCGGGCCAGTTGGCCCTGGTGCTGGCATTGAGCGGTAAGCCCGGGCATTATGGTGTAAAGTCCACCGCCCAGACCCTGCTGCCCGAACTGGAAAAACGGGAGGTCAAGTGACATGGCCCGTGAACGTGTAGTAGCGTTGATTCCGGCCTATAATGAAGAGCGGTATATACATGACACTGTGTCATCACTGGTCGAGATTAATGAAATTGCGGAAATTGTGGTGGTAGATGACGCTTCCACCGACCGTACGGCTGAACTGGCGGCCAGGGCCGGGGCCAGGGTGGTTGGTCTGCCCTGCAACGGTGGCAAAGGGGCGGCCCTGAACAGGGGCGTTGCCGAAATATCGGCGGACGTGGTTGTGCTGCTGGACGGGGACCTGGGCGCATCGGCCGGAGAAGCTCGCCTGTTGCTGGAACCGATACTGAACGGCCGGGCCGACATGACCGTGGCCGGTTTCCCACCCGCTCGCCGCAAGGGAGGCTTCGGCCTGGTCAAGGGGCTGGCGCGCCGGGGTATTAAAATGCACACCGGCCTGGAGATGAAATCACCCCTGTCCGGTCAGCGGGCCATGACCCGCCCGGTGTTGGATAAACTGCTCCCCTTTGATTCGGGATACGGTGTGGAAGTGGGGCTGACCATCAAAGCGGCCCGGGCGGGTTTCAAGGTGCTGGAAGTACCGGTACAAATGACCCACGCGGAAACCGGGCGCGATTTAAAAGGCTTTTTACACCGGGGCAGGCAATTCTGGCACATCACCCGGGTACTCGCCAGGGCAGCGGTGGTAAAATAGGGCAAGGGATCTGCTTGTAGTACCGACCCCCATGCCGCCTGGCGCGGCACAAGCAGAGGATGAAAAAAGTTGGTCCTTTTGCTCCTCAAAGCCTTCGCTCCCTTGATAGGTGCCAGGTGTTGAAAGTTGAAAATCTTTGATTTTCAACTTTCAACACCTGGCACCAGAACTGGCACGTGCTCCTTTTCGAACACTCACTCAAACTGTTTCGAGGTGAAGTCAGGTTGAACTGGCAACCGGAAATAACCTATTTACCGGTAGTATTCATACTTGCATTTGTTGTAACCATTATAACCAGAGATAAAATAATGACCGTAATTGCCGGCAGCGGATTTACCCGTCCTAATTACAAAGGCGAAAATATTCCCCTGGCAGCGGGGGTCGTTTTTTTTATTACCGCGCTGGCTGTATCCACCCCCTTGTTTTTTATTTGGCCGGCCAGTATACGTAATCCGGCTTTAATATTTTTGTTTGCCATGGCCGGCGCCACTTGCCTGGGGCTGATGGACGATTTCTGGGGTTCCCGGGAAGCGTCGGGTCTGGCCGGCCACTTTAAAGCCCTGTGCAAGGGAAATTTGACCACCGGTGCCGTTAAGGCGCTGGCCGGTGGTATGCTGGCACTCATCGTGGGAGCGCAGCTTCACCCCGGCAACGTCTGGAGGATAATGGACAGCGCGCTGATTATCGCCCTGTCTGTGAATATGGTCAACCTGTTCGACCTGCGCCCGGGCCGGGCCGGTAAAGTCTACATACTGCTTTACTTTATTTTGTTGCCTGCAAACCTGGGGGAGCCGGAGGCGATCATGTCCACTATGGTCTTGGGCAGCCTGGGGGCTTTTTTAAGTGCCGACCTCAAAGCCCGGGCCATGATGGGCGATGCCGGAGCCAATACATTGGGAGTGGCAATAGGCATAACCGCCGCCGCAATACTGGATGGATACTGCCGTGCGGGGTACTTGGCAGCGCTGGTATTGCTGCACCTGATTACCGAAAAGTATTCCCTGACCCGGATTATTGCGGGAAATAGCCTGTTGAATTACCTGGATATGTTGGGCCGGGAGAAGGAACCCCCAAAATAATGTCGAATACTCAAGGATATGTTAATTAGGAGTGGTTATGTATTTTAATGATTAATAATGTCAGAAGGATAACCATATTTACCGGGAACCTTGGCAGCGGTAAAACTGAACTGGCCATTAACTTTGCTTTATGGCTCAAGAAAAAACATCAACGGGTCGGTATTGTGGATTTGGATATTATAAATCCCTATTTTCGCACCAGGATCATGAAAGATTACCTGGAAAAAATGGGTTTACGTGTAATATGCCCGCCGGGTAAACTGGCGGGCGCTGATGTGCCCGCCCTGTCGCCTGCTATTCTGGGTGTTCTGGAAGACGAACAGGGTATGGGCGTTTTTGATGTGGGGGGCGATGATATAGGTGCCACCGCCCTTGGGCGTTTTAAACCATACTTACCCGAGGGAGCGTACCACATGTATTTTGTGGCCAATGCCTGCCGGCCTTTTACCGGTAAACCGGCAGGTATTGTCAAGATGTTAAGGTCCGTAGAAAAAGCGTCACGCCTAAAGGTTACCGCGCTGGTCAGCAATACCAACCTGGGCTTGGCAACGGACCCGGACACGGTGATGGCCGGCCATGCAGTAGTGGAGGAAGCGGCGCGCCAGTTACAACTACCCGTGGCGTTTATGGCGGTAAAAAGTGATCTGGCGCCGGAAATGACCCGGCGCGTGCCGCAAGTTCCGGTTTTCCCCGTTGACTTGCGCATGCTGCCGCCCTGGTTGCGGGAATAGTTGAAAATTACTATAATTTACTGCATTTTTTGTCAAAGGGAGGGATTTTATTTGGCTCAAGTACAAATAACATTTCGGGAAGATCGTTGCAAGGGATGCCAGTTATGTGCTGCGGTATGTCCTAAAAAACTGATTAAAATGGCCGATCACATCAACGTCATGGGGTTTCACCCGGCCACCGTTGAAGAACAGGAGAAATGTACCGGGTGCGCCCTGTGCGCCCGCATGTGTCCCGATTTGGTGATAGAAGTGGCAAAGGAGGAGAGAAAAGTTGGCTAAAGTTTTGATGAAAGGCAATGAAGCCCTCGGTGAAGGAGCCGTGCGGGCAGGTTGCCGTTATTTTTTCGGCTACCCCATCACTCCACAGAGCGAATTACCCCACTACCTGGCCAAACGCATGCCGGAAGTGGGTGGATTATACCTGCAGTCGGAAAGTGAAACTGCAGCGGCCAACATGGTCTTTGGCGCCGCCGGCGCCGGCGCCCGGGTGATGACTTCCTCGTCCGGTCCCGGCATCAGCCTGATGCAGGAAGGGATTTCCTATATCGCCGGTGCCGAACTGCCGTGCGTAATCGTTAACATGATCCGGGGCGGCCCCGGGTTGGGGAATATTGCGCCCGCCCAGTCCGATTACTTCCAGGCGGTCAAGGGTGGCGGACACGGTGACTACAGGCTGATATGCCTGGCACCGGCATCGGTGCAGGAAATTATCGACCTGATGCAGGACGCCTTCGATCTGGCGGACAAGTACAGAAACCCGGTGATGCTGTTGGCTGACGGTGTATTGGGCCAGATGATGGAGCCGGTGGAACTGGGTGAAGAAAAGATCGCGGAGGCTCCCGAAAAGCCCTGGGCGGCCACCGGCCGTAAAAAAGGCGGTCCCAAGCGATTAATCAATTCGTTGTACATTGTGCCGGAAGAATGTGAAAAACATAATATCAAACTGGCCCAAAAATATGATACCATTCGCCGGAACGAACAGCGTTGGGAAGAATACCGGGTGGACGATGCCACGATGATCCTGGTGGCCTTCGGCACCTGCGCCAGGATATGCAAAGCGGTTGTGGACAGCGCCCGTAATGAAGGAATGGCCGTGGGCTTGATCAGGCCCATCACTGTCTGGCCCTATCCCACGGACGTTATAACCCGGGTGCGGGAAAAAGCGGAGCAGTTCCTGGTGGTGGAAATGAACATGGGCCAGATGATTGAAGATGTTAAACTGGCGGTGGAAGGTATGAGGCCGGTACATTTTTACGGTCGTTCCGGCGGCATGATGCCTGTGGCCAGGGACGTCTTCGGGGAAGTTAAAAAGCTTTACAACGGGGGTGCTGCATAATGAAAAAAGTATTTACCAGGCCGAAAGCGCTGGCGGATATCCCCTTCCATTACTGTCCGGGCTGCACCCACGGGATCGTTCACCGGTTGGTGGCCGAGGTCATAGACGAAATGGGCATGTACGAGCGCGCGCTGGGCGTTGCGCCGGTGGGTTGCTCCGTTTTTATTTATAATTACCTGGATATTGACATGTACCAGGCCGCCCACGGCAGGGCTCCCGCCGTGGGCACGGGCATCAAGCGGGTGCTGCCCGACCGGCTGGTATTTACCTACCAGGGCGACGGGGATGCTGCGGCCATCGGCACCGGCGAACTGGTGCACGCTGCGGCCCGGGGCGAAAAAATAACGGTTATTTTCATCAACAATGCCGTTTACGCCATGACCGGCGGCCAAATGGCCCCAACCACCCTGCTGGGCCAGAAAACCACCACCACACCCTTCGGGCGCGAGGGCGAGATCAACGGTTTACCGGTAAAAGTGTGCGAGATGCTAGCCCCGCTGGACGGCAGCGCCTACCTGGCCCGGGTTTCCGTGCATAACCCCAAAAATGTCAACGCTGCCAAAAAGGCTATCCGCAAGGCCTTTGAAGTGCAGATGCGCGGAGACGGGTTTACCATGGTGGAAGTGCTGAGTTCCTGCCCCACCAACTGGGGGCTGTCCCCGCTGGAAGCACTTAAGTGGCTGGAAGAGAAGATGATTCCATACTACCCACTGGGTGAATATAAAACACCGGCGGAGGTGAACGGGTAATGTTCGAAGGTATATTAATTGCAGGTTTCGGCGGGCAGGGAGTCTTGTCCACCGGTCAATTACTGGCCTACGCCGGAATGATGGAAGACAAACACGTGGCCTGGATTCCTTCTTACGGGCCGGAAATGCGCGGGGGTACGGCCAACTGCGGAATCACCATATCCGACCAGCCCATCAGCTCGCCGGTGGTGAGCGAACCCACCGTGCTCATCGCCATGAATCGCCCTTCGCTGGAGAAATTTGAACCTGCCGTGGTACCGGGCGGGTTGATCTTGGTGAACAGTTCATTAATTAATATCAAAACCAAACGCACCGACGTGCGCACTGTATATATGCCAGCCAATGACCTTGCCGAAGAACTCGGCAACAGCAAGGTAGCCAACAATATCATCCTGGGGGCCTTGCTGGAATTAACGGGTGTGGTATCCGCCGACGCCGTGTTGGAATCACTGAAAAAAGTGCTGCCTCCGAAGCGCCATAACTTGATACCCGTTAACGCCGAGGCCCTGGAAAAAGGCCGGGAACTGGCCTGTAAGTTTAAAGAGAAAAAAAGTTCATGAATTATTAATAAAGACGTTTACTGCCGCACAAACGGGTACCGGTAACGGGATTGCGGCAGGGACTGACGAACCGTAAATTAAAGGGATTTTTCGTGATAATGATAAACTAGCCGCCGGAAGCCCGTGTTTTACAGCCGGGCCTCCGGCGGTTATTATATTAATAGCATTAAAATAGAAAAGGTGGTGTACCATTGATAAACAGGGAACGATTGGTGGCCGAATTTATTGAACTGGTGCAGGTGGACAGCGAAAGCGGCCGGGAAGGCCGTATGGCCGAACTGTTAAAGCAAAAACTCCAGGATCTGGGGTTTGAAGTCTGCATAGACGACGCCGCGCCAAAAGCGGGCTCGGAAACCGGCAATATCATCGCCCGGTTACGCGGCAATGCCGAAGCGCCTTCCTTATTGTTTTGCGCACACATGGATACCGTGGCTCCGGGTTGCGGCATCAGGCCTATAGTAGAAAACGGAGTTATACGTTCCGCCGGGGATACAATATTGGGCTCGGACGACAAAGCGGGCATTGCCGCTATTATAGAAGCGGTGCGGGCTGTGCGGGAAAATGATATATCGCACGGCGATCTGGAGCTGGTTTTCACCGTATGTGAGGAAGTTGGGCTGGCCGGGGCAAAGGCCCTGGATTTTTCCCGCCTTACGGCCCGTATGGGATTTATTCTGGACAGCGATGGTCCGCCGGGAAGCATCATAAACCGCGGCCCATCCCATGACCGGATCACCGCCGAGGTGCTGGGCCGGGCCGCCCATGCCGGGATTAACCCGGAAGACGGGGTAAACGCTATACAGGTGGCAGCCCGGGCCATTGCCGGTATGCAGCTGGGACGCATTGACGAGGAAACCACGGCCAATATCGGGGTTGTTTCCGGTGGCGCGGCCACCAACATCGTGCCGGATAAGGTTACGTTAAAAGGCGAAACCAGAAGCCTGAGAGAAGAAAAACGCAGCAAACAAACCAGGGCCATATGCGAGGCGCTGGAAAAGGCCGCCCGTGATTCCGGGGCCAAAGTGCGAATTAACGTGGAGTCCGAGTATCCGGCCATGCATGTTCCGGAGGATGCAGCTGTGGTGCAACTGGCCCGCAAGGCGGCCCTGGATATCGGGCTGATGCCTCAAGTCAAGAGCACCGGTGGCGGCAGCGATACACACATATTTAACGGAAACGGCATTGCGGCAGTGAACCTGGGCATAGCCATGAAAAAGGTGCATACCACAGATGAGTATATTGCCGTAGATGATTTAACCAGGAACGCCGAATATGTGCTGGCCATTATCCGGGCGGCGACAACGGGCGTTTCCGGGCGACCAAGTTAACTAAGTTTTTTTTAAACAAAAAAAGTTGGGAGTTTTGGGGCTTGATTAGAACAAGACAGGGTAAAGTTACAGCTATCAAAGCCAGCCGGCCCGGGATTACTGAAATTATGGTGGAAATACCGGGTGAGGGCATACAAAAAGCCTATAATTACGATCTGTTGACCGGGTCGGTTGAAGAAGGCCACACGGTAATTCTCAATACCACTGCCGTGGCAAAAAAACTGGGAACCGGCGGGGCGCATTTCGTTATGGCCAATGTATCCGCCCCTACAAGGGATGCCCGGGAAGCGGGCCACATCATGAAACTGCGCTACAGCCCGTGCCAGGTAAAGGTGCTGGCGGCGGAAGAGCAGGACAGCCCGCACTCAGCAGCAATTAAAAATACCGAATCCCTGGCGGGGACACCGGTGGTGGTGGGTGCGCTGCACAGCATGCTGGCCCCGGCGGCGGCGGGTATCAAAGCCGCCACCGCGGGCCGGGCCCGGGTGGTTTATGTGATGACGGACGGGGCGGCGCTGCCGCTTATGCTGAGCAACCTGGCACATAACCTACGTGAAAGCGGTCTCATTGACGCAATGATAACCTGCGGCCACGCTTTTGGGGGCGATTGGGAAACGGTGAATATTTACACCGCTTTGCTCACGGCTAAAGCGGTGGCCCGGGCCGATGTCATCGTGGTGGCCATGGGGCCGGGCATTGTGGGGACTGCTTCCAGGTTCGGGTTTACCGGAGTGGAGCAGGGGGAAATCATCAACGCGGTGAATATCCTGGGCGGCCGGCCAGTGGCCATCCCCCGCATAAGTTTTGCCGACCCGCGGGAGAGACACCGGGGCATCAGCCACCACACCGTCACCGCCCTGGGCAAAATCGCTCTGACCACCTGTACCGTGGTGCTGCCCGAATTGCCGGATGCGGATCAGACCGGGCTGCTGCGGGAGCAGATCGCCCGGGCCTGGCCGGAGGATAAACACCGGGTAGTGGCGGCTGATGGCGGCCCGGCACTGGAGGAGCTTGAACGGCGTGGCATCGAGGTAACTTCCATGGGACGGGGACCGGCAGATGACCCGGCCTTTTTCCTGGCTGCCGGTGCCGCCGGCATTTACGCCGCTGGGCTGGCTTTGCCTGGAGAATAATCGGTAGAGGGTTGCATTTGGGGTAAACTCACCCCTTAGCACCCCTTTGTAATGGTTCAGCGTAATGAGAATTTCGCTATATTAGAATAATATAGTTAGTTTAAATAAGTTAAAGTCTGACCCGCGATGATGTATTCGTGCAGGGTGACGGTTGAGCGGGACCAGGATTGCATTAGTTGCCTTAACTCGCTTACTTTGCCGAAATAGCAAATACTGTTTCGGGATATGAGAAAACGCATGTACATCCCTCCTTGTGCCGGATTATACCAATCTATATGCCGGTAAAAAAGTAATTATGCTGGAGGTATTTAAGGTGAAGATACCTACCGTAAAATTATCCGTCAATGCCAGCGGAGCCGCTGTCGCCGCCCAGGCGGGCGATGTGGTGGTGATTGTCGACGTGATTGACATGTCCACAACGCTGGAGGCCGCCCTGGACGCCGGCGCCCTTGCCGTATTCGGGGCCGCTCCTGACAGCGCCCGGCCGCCGGTGGTTACTAACCCCGAAAACATTGGCTTGCTGGCCGGTAAACAGGCGGTGGATAACAACACCGGGGTGGTGTTGGTGGCCGAGCCCCGGGTGGGCACGGACGAGGAAAGGCTGCAAAACATCACCCGTGTAACGGCCGGGCTGGCAAGGGCCGCTGCCGAAATCAATGCGGTGCTGCCCAACCTGGGTGCCGAGACATCCAAGCTTTGCGATTTGCGGGGCAAGGTGGTTATCGCGGCAACGGCAACCGGCGGGGTGGCCTTTGATGCCGCAGTATCCGGCGGAGCACCGGCGGTATTTACCGGCACAGTGGCCAGGACCATGCAAAAGAAGGGGCCTGCCCCGGCCCGCTCGGCGGCCAAGCGGGCTGTCCGGGCGGCCCGGGCGCTTGACGCCGGCATTACCGTGGTGGCGGCCAGCGGCAATTCAATGGAGGATATCCTGGCGGCTGAATATATAACACGTACAATTATTGAAGAATATTTACTGTAAAGTCATATTCGGTACTGCGCCGCTCATATAAATAGGCATGGACAGGTTATCTTAAAGGAGCGGTGGTATGGGATATGTGCGCCGGTTATGGACTGCGTCCCTCCGCCGGAGCTGGCCGCTTTACCTGATAGTTATCGGCATCTTTAGCCTGGGCATACTGCTGGGTTCCCTGGGCGTCAGTACCTTGCAGGCTGAACAATCACTGGAACTGCACCGGTATTTGCAGGCATTTTTGACCCAGGCCGCGGAAATAGAAGTGGACCGGGCCCAGGTGGCCAGGGGGGCGCTGTATGACAATTTGCTGGTGGGCGTGCTCATGTACATCCTGGGCTTGACTATTATCTGCCTGCCGCTGGTGTTGGCGATAATTTTTATCCGAGGTTTTATCCTGGGGTTTACCGTCAGTTTTCTGACCACGGACCCGGACCTGCAGGGCTTGGTGGTAATTTTTGTTTCCATGTTGCCACAAAATATATTTTTCATCCCCGCGCTGATCATTGGAGGTACGGCTTCGCTGTCGTTTTCCCTTTTGTTGATTAAACGATTCTTTAACTCACAAACCCGGGTCTGGCCCGATTTCCTCGGTTACACCATTATTATGGCCGGCTGTATCGCGGCGTTTGCCGCCGCAGCCTTGACCGAAGGGTATATAACGCCAGAGTTAACCAGGTTATCCGCTTCGCTTTTTGCGGGCTGGTAGTTGAAAGGAGGCGCGGGTAAAATGTTTTTTGTGGTAATTTCCCGGGTTAAAGACAAGGTTCTGCTGTTTATGCGCCTGGTGCTGGTGGTGTGTATTTTATTCATCCTGGTGGCGCAGCTTTACGGCATGTTTAAAACCGGCGGCTTCGTCCGCAGCTGGTTTGATGACGAACAACCCGTCAAAGATTCTGTACCCGTGGAAGAGCATTTGTTACAATAAATAGCCTATTAGTATTTACCCCGCTGTTGCTTTTTATTGTTAAAAAATGTATATCTAGGAGAGGGCGCAGGGAAAATGGGGCCTTGCATAAGGGGACTGGCACCGGTAAAAGGGGAAAAAAAGGGGACAGGCACCTTTTCTTTCAAAATCGGCGCCTGTTCCCTTTTAGTTTTTTGTATGCAGCAAAAGGAATTATTTGCTTGACGTTGAAAAAAACAGTATAAAAAACGGTGGTGGTAAAATATGGAAAAGAAAATTTTAAATTTTTTAAACTACCTGACCGTGGAAAGAGGGCTGGCTGAAAACACCATCATTTCATACGCCTTGGACCTGAAACAGTTCACTGCCTTTTGTGCTGACCGAAAGGTGTTGCACTGCAGCCAGATTGACCGAAATATAATATTGACCTATCTACTGGAACTGAAAAAGCGAGGTCTCTCAGCAGCGACTATATCCCGGCACATGGCAGCCCTGAAAGTTTTCTGCCGGTTTCTGCTGGACGAGCAGGTGTTGCCGGGTGATCCCACCGCCAACCTTGAATCACCGGGGATAAAGAAAAAATTGCCGGATGTGTTGAGCCAGGAGGAAGTGGAAAAATTGCTGGAACAGCCCCGCTCCGGCAACCCGGCGGGATTGCGGGACAAAGCCATGCTGGAATTGATGTACGCCACCGGGATGCGGGTTTCCGAGTTGCTGTCACTGGACCGCGAACATGTGGATTGTGAGCGGGGATTTGTGCGCTGTTTGGGTAAAGGTGCCCGGGAGCGCATCATCCCCATGGGCTCGGTGGCCGGGAAGTTTCTCACGGAATACCTGCGGCGGGGCAGGGCCAAAATAACTTCAAACCGGCAGGAAGAAGCACTTTTTCTGAATATACGCGGCAAGCGGCTGACCAGGCAGGGGTTCTGGAAAATAATTAAAAAATACGCCTTAAAGGCAGGTATCACCGGGGAAATAACCCCCCATACCCTGCGCCATTCCTTTGCCACCCACCTGTTGGAAAACGGCGCCGACCTGCGCTCCGTCCAGGAAATGCTCGGTCACGCCGACATTGCCACCACTCAAATCTACACCCACTTGACCGATACCCGGTTAAGGGAAGCGTATAAGAAGCATCACCCCCGGGCTTAATTGAGTGGTTGACGGTTAGTCTTTGGTAATTAAAATTGATATTTGGAGTTGGTTGGTGTGTTGCAAAAAGATAAAAAGGTAGTTATTATCGTGCTGGACAGCGCCGGTATCGGCGCACTGCCGGATGCGGCAAAATACGGGGACAGCGGCAGTAACACCCTGGGGAATACGGCGCGGGCGGTGGGCGGTTTAAAACTGCCCCATTTGGGCCAAATGGGACTGGGCCGGCTGGCCGATATTACAGGTGTGCCCCCGGTGGACAATCCCACGGCTTGTTACGGTAAAATGGCCGAACTTTCGCCGGGTAAAGACACCACCACCGGGCACTGGGAAATAGCCGGCATAATACTGGACCGGCCCTTCCCCGTGTATCCGCAGGGATTTCCCCCGGAAATAATCGAGCCCTTTAAAAAACGCATCGGCAGGGACATCCTGGGTAACAGGGCCGCTTCGGGAACAGCCATCATCGAGGAACTGGGCGAAAAACACATGCAAACCGGGCGACCTATTGTATACACTTCCGCGGACAGCGTATTTCAAATTGCCGCGCATGAAGAAGTCATTCCCGTAGAGGAACTGTACCGCATGTGCAAAATAGCCAGGGAGTTGCTTACGGGTGAACACGCGGTGGGCCGAGTGATCGCCCGGCCGTTTGCGGGCTCTCCGGGCGCTTTTAAGCGTACCGCCAACCGGCATGACTTTTCCCTGGCCCCGCCACGGCCCACAGTCCTGGAACTGCTGCAGAAAAACGGCCGGGAAGTGGCGGCGGTGGGTAAAATAAATGATATTTTTGCCGGCCGGGGGATTACCAAATCAATACATACCACTGGAAATATGGATGGTGTGGACAAAACGCTGCAGCTGATGCGGCAAAAAGTGCCCGGGCTTATTTTTACCAACCTGGTTGATTTTGACCAGCAATACGGGCACCGCAACGACCCCCGGGGGTACGCCGCTGCGCTGGAGGAATTTGACCGGCGTCTGCCGGAAATCACTAACGCCTTGGGTCCCGAAGACGTGCTGTTCATTACGGCCGATCACGGGTGTGATCCCACCACCCCCAGCACCGACCATTCACGGGAATTCGTACCGCTGCTGGTCTACGGCCGGGGCCTGAAAAAGGGAGCGGACCTGGGGACCCGTGCCAGCTTTAGCGACGTGGCGGCCACGGTGGCCGATCTGTTCGGCCTGGTTTTTCCCGCCGGCAAGGCGTTTACCGGTGCTATTACATCTTGAGGGAGCTGTGCAGCCATGCATATGTATGATGTAATTTTGAAAAAAAGAAATGGTGCCACTTTATCCCGGGAAGAAATTGAATATTTTGTCCATGGTTATACAGCGGGAAAAATACCGGACTATCAGGTATCCGCCCTGCTCATGGCCATCTATTTCAAGGGTATGAATGAGCGGGAAACCGCTGATTTGACCATGGCGATCGTCAATTCCGGAGATAAAATAGATTTAAGCCCCATTCCGGGTACCAAGGTGGACAAACATAGTACCGGCGGCGTGGGGGACAAAACCACCCTGGTGCTGGCCCCGCTGGTGGCTGCCGCGGGGGTGCCGGTGGCCAAGTTGAGCGGCCGGGGGCTTGGGCATACCGGTGGCACCATTGATAAATTAGAGTCCGTTCCCGGGTTTAATGTAAATATTGACCCCGCCGGCTTTATCGCACAGGTCAGGGAAACGGGCATTGCGCTGGCGGCCCAGACCGGCAGGCTTTGCCCGGCGGACAAAAAGCTGTATGGCCTGCGGGATGTAACGGCCACAGTGGATAGCATTCCGTTGATAGCCTCCAGCGTCACTTCCAAGAAAATTGCCTCGGGAGCGGATGCCATAGTGCTGGATGTAAAATGCGGCAACGGCGCATTCATGCAAACCAGGGAGCAGGCTGTCGCCCTGGCAAGGGCCATGGTGGACATCGGTAAAATGGTGCGCCGGCGCATGGTCGCGGTGGTCACCGATATGAACCAGCCCCTGGGCCGGACCGTGGGCAATGCCCTGGAAGTGCGCGAGGCGATGGAAACATTGCAAGGGGGCGGCCCGGAAGACCTCAAGGAACTGTGCCTGACTCTGGGGGCGCACATGCTGGTGCTGGGTGACCGGGAAAAGGATTATGCCATAGCCAGGCGAAGGTTGGAACAACTGCTGGCGAGCGGCGGGGCCCGGGAAAAGTTCAGGGAACTGGTACGGGCGCAGGGCGGCGACGTTTCAGTAATTGAAAACCCCCAAAAACTACCCGTGGCGAGCTTGCGACATTCGGTGCCCGCGCCGGTGGACGGTTACATATCCGGCATGAACACCATGGCGATCGGCCGGGCCGCCATGTTGCTGGGCGCGGGCCGGGCGGCCGCCGGCGATGAAATCGACCACGCCGCCGGCATCGTACTTAACAAAAAGCCGGGCGAATATGTGAGGCGGGGTGAATCCCTGGCCGTGTTGCATACCAACCGCGAACAGGTTCTGGCGGAAGTGGCGGAACTGGTGGCCGAGGCCTTTGCCCTGGCCGGTGAGACTCCGGCGCAAAGGCCGCTGATACTGGAAACCATCAACGAAGCCATTGGATGAATAAAACCCGCATTAAATTTTCAATAAATTCACATTAAAGAACCTTCCCCAATGTGATTCACTTCCCCTGTATAACTTTCTTTAACCTCCACATAATATTTTGAGCAATAAAATTTGGGGGGAAGTGTAATGAGAAGAAGATATATTTCTGCGATTTTGTTACTGCTTTTGATGGTTATCCCGGCAAGCACGGGAACAGCGTTTGCGGCGCCCGAAAAGCCGGCGGCCGATAAAGAGGTGGCGGCCGAGGCACTGGAAACTACAGCCGAATCGGCGGTGCTCATGGATTATGCCACCGGGCGGATACTCTGGTCCAAGGAGCCGGATAAAGAACTGCCGATGGCCAGTGTGACCAAAATCATGACCCTATTGTTGGCGGTGGAAGCCCTGGACCAGGGCAAGATCAGCCTTGATGATCGGGTTAATGTATCGGAAAACGCTTGGGGCATGGGGGGGTCGCAGATTTATCTCGAACCCGGTGAGGAGATGAGCATGAAAGATATGCTGATCTCCGTGGCCGTGGGGTCGGCCAACGATGCCAGCGTTGCCGTGGCTGAACATATAGCGGGTTCGGAAGAAGCGTTTGTGGAAATGATGAACAAACGGGCCCAAGATCTGGGCTGCAAGCATACACGATTTGCCAATCCCACCGGTCTGCCGGCGGAAAACCATTATACTTCGGCTTACGACATGGCCGTTATTTTACGCGAATCTCTGAATTACCCGCATTTCCGCAAAATATCGTCCATTTACAGATATGACATACGGGGCGGCGATTTCGTTCTGTGGAACACAAACAAATTGCTCAAGTGGTACCGGGGAGTAGACGCCGGAAAAACCGGCTGGACCAACGAAGCCAAATACTGCCTGGCGGCTACGGCCAAACGGGACGGCCTGCGCCTGATTTCTGTGGTGCTGGGGACACCCGAACCCCGCAGTCATTTTCGGGAAACCATAAAAATATTCAATTACGGATTTGCCCGTTTCGAGGCGGTTAATTACGCCCAAAAGGGTGAAAGGGTGAAAACCGTAAAAGTGGGCAAGGGAAATGTTGAAACAATTGGCGTAGCGGCCGGTGCAGATATCGCCATGGCCGTGCCCAGGGGCCTTAAGGACAAATACCGGGGTAAGATTATTTTACCCGAAGAGGTTACGGCCCCGGTACAAAAAGGGCAAAAATTGGGCGAATTTGTGTTGCTCGAAGGCGAGCGGGAAGTGCAGAGGGTCCCGCTGGTAGCCCAGAACCAGGTGAGCAAGGCCTCAGTTTTCCGGCAAATGTACCGGGTATTGGACCGGGTTTTTGCCGTAAAGTAAAATCTACAAACTTATGGGACAAGGAACGGTTCTCTGGGACAAGGGACGGTTCCTTGTCCTATTTTAAGGGATGTAAATAAATATCTATTTATTTAGCGGATGATTATAGATTATCATATCGGGCTTTCCTGCGAAGGAAAACATGCTGCCCGGCTTATACAAAGAGCTTTGTGGAAACGTCGGCTATTTTCCGGGCCAACCAGGCCAATTATTAGAACTGATAAACTGATAAACTGATAACGGTCCACAGTTTATTATCCATGCCTTTGAAGATGCTTGTTCGGAATATGGCACAGAACACGAGCGTATTCCACCCAAGACACCGAACAAAAACGCCCAACAACCAACGCCGCCTGCATGGCAGCTTATATGATTTATCGCCACTGGAATTTATCAATCAATTAGCAGCAGGCAGAGTGAAACCATTTATCGTCAAAGTTTAATCAAGCATGTTTTTGGTGAGTCCCAGAGGGTAACCCATTGAGTTAAGCACCAGGCGGCGGTCCTTCATGGGAAGTTCAAGCGTTAATTTAATAAAAATCTATGAAATAAGACGATTTTGGGATAAAGACTCTAATAATAGGGGGTTGGACCGCTTTAACAGATAAATTAGCAGTTCCTTTTTGAACAGGCAAGAAAAAATTTTGGTGACGAGCCAGTAATATCTTGCTATTACTCCCGGCATATGATAATATTCCATAAAGACATTAATTATATATAGACATTTTACATATAGGGGGAATGTATCTTGTGCCGTGAACACGGTGGTCATCACCATAAGGGCAGTTGTCGCTGCGGCGGCGTACAAACCGGACGCTTTTTGCAGCCCTGCCTGCTGCTGCTTCTCCACCGGCATTCGACCCACGGATATGAACTGATGCAAAGCCTGGACGAATTCGGGTTTATGGACAGTGAAATCGACCCGGGCACGGTATACCGGCACCTGAGAAAACTGGAAGAGGAGGGGTTGGTCAATTCGAGCTGGGACACGGAAAAAGGGGGTCCCGCCAAGCGGTTGTACAAATTAACGGCCGAAGGAGAGGAATTACTACACGCCTGGGCCGTTACTATAAAATCCAATATACAGCGGCTGGAAAAATTTCTGACCAAGTATCACGCTCAATTCAATACTCTTGAGGAAAGGGGGTAAACAAGATGTGTCAATGCCAGGGACGCGGACACGGG
This sequence comes from Desulfoscipio geothermicus DSM 3669, assembly GCF_900115975.1. GTDB lineage: Bacteria > Bacillota > Desulfotomaculia > Desulfotomaculales > Desulfallaceae > Desulfoscipio > Desulfoscipio geothermicus. Next base: position 712 of record NZ_FOYM01000008.1, on the reverse strand, counting down.
CCAGGTCACGGACCGGGACAACGGCATCCGCACGACCGTGGTCATCACGGAGGATGCGGGTGCGGCGGTCACGGCGGTGAATTTCAGCGCCGGTTTTACGGCAAGGAAGAGAAACTGGGCAAATTGGAAAAGTACCTGAGTGATCTTAAAAAGGAAGTTAAAGCGGTTGAGGAACTGATTAAGGAAATAAAGGAAGAGGGTTAAAAACCTCTTCCTTCTTCTTAAGCTACTGGTTATTTAAGTTAGGGTAGGGGGTGGCATTAGAGTTTCATTGAAATATTTTGAGTTATTTATTTTTTTGCTCTTCTAGCTTTTCCAAAACGACTTCATCCAGTTCATTTAGAGTTAACTTGCCGCCCATGCACTAATGTAATATATTCAACTTTCGCACTAGAAAAATGCCCTCAAACCCTTGGTAAATCTGAAATCTAACAACAAAAACACCCCTCAATCTGGTAAAATAGAAGTGACAAAAACCCATTATACCAAGGAAAGAAGGGTGTTCTTGTGACTTCTATTTTATCAGAAAATACGGCTGCTGAAAATAAGTCAGCCAATTACGTTGCGAACTTTTTCAAGGAACATAAGATCGGCCAAGCACTAAAGCAGTCGAACTTTTTCAAACAGAAAGGCTTTCCTTGCAAAGATCTGCTACAGTTTCTCGTCACGCTGGTCTTTATGGGCAAAAACCTGTGGCGCTACCTGGATACCG
>NZ_FOYM01000036.1 GCF_900115975.1 Desulfoscipio geothermicus DSM 3669 | reverse complement strand
CAAAATACAAGTAATGAGCCCGGAACATAGTTACCGGGTTGTGTGGATTGCGTCCGCCTTGCCTGTATAACGGTAAAACCAAATCATAAATAATTGAATCATCCACAATATCAATATAGTCAATGAGTTCTCTATCAAAGCCAAGTGTGTTATAATATGACATTGGAAATAGATCCAACTGCATCTTCGCCATAAGTATGCACCTCGCTTGGTAATTGGTAGTTTTCTCGTAAATTACTACCTAATTCGACAAGTGACGGTGCATTTCCTATTTATGGCTGCCTAAAGTTTTAACTTTTCGAACAGACTCTATAAGAAAAGACCCATGACATTTGTTACGGGCTTTTATAGGCCGGGGGCGTAGTCTTTTAATTTATCGTTGAAACACAGTTGCATTAACCTGGCCTCCAGCATTTTATTTGCAGCAATTTTGCAATACCGGTTAAAAATATTATCTTACGAAAGAAATAAAATAATTTTAAAAATTTGGAGGTTGTTGAAATATGGCGGAAAATAACGTCTCAACACTCACGGCCCGGGTAATTGAGTTAAACGGATTTATCGACTACCAGGAAGGCTCCGTGGTGAGCAAGACCCTGGTGGATAAGAAGGTGGGCACGGTAACCTTGTTTGCTTTTGCCGGGGCCAGGGATTAAGCGAACACACGGCGCCCTTTGACGCTCTGGTATATATCCTGGATGGCGAAGCGGAGGTGACAATTTCCGGTGAAAGGTATCGCCTGCAAAAGGGTGAACTGATAATCATGCCGGCCAATGAGCCCCATGCCCTGCGTGCGGTGGATAAGTTTAAGATGCTGCTGATTATGATACGCTCTTGAATAAAAGCAGGCCTTCCTTGCCGGAAGGCCTATTCGCATTTACCCCACTTGAAGACATTTGCTCCCCAGGTATAACCTGTTCCGGCGCCGGCTGCAACTACCATGTGCCCGGGGCGTACTCTGCCTGACCTGATCCCTTCATGCAGTGCTATTACGATATCCAGGGAAGACATTTTTGTGGTAAGCTAATCTATATACCAGAATTGACAGGTAATTTAGATATGGGAAAGGTAACCAATGAAAGGCAAATTCGTTATTGAACTGACGCGCAAATCATTGCTTGCCCTCAGTATCGTTTTTGCGACGGCGTGCCTGGTATTATCCTGGTTTGTCATAGTCCTGTTGCAAAAGATACATTTTCTTTCCATATTTGCCCATGGCCAGGCTATAGACCGGCAGCTTTTGCCAGGATTGCTTTTTGGGGTGACGGCAGGCTTTTTTAGTTTGTTTTTGTTGAAAAAACCTGTTTTCCGGGAATTGCGTAAACTTTTTCAGTACGTGATAACAGAGCCGAAATTATCAGTATTCGATATATTCTTTATTTCACTGGTCGCCGGCGTGAGTGAAGAAATACTCTTCCGGGCCGGTATTCAACCGCTTATCGGCATCTGGTGGTCGTCGCTGTTGTTTATCAGCCTGCACGGCTATTTCAATCCCCGCAACCGGCGGACAAGTTTGTACGGTTTATTGATGTTTCTGGTAAGTGTGGGGTTGGGTTTTCTTTACGAGCGGGTTGGTTTGGTTGCGGCCGTCAGCGCGCACGCAGCGGTTGATATGGTTATCCTTTACGGGCTTTATGTTGATGTTGATTAAAAGATGCTGGGAATAAATTAAAACTAAAGCAGGAGGTTTTGCCATGCAGGTGCGCTTAACTACGCTTTGTGAAAATGCCGCCGGGGAGATCGGTTTTACCGGCGAGTGGGGTTTGAGTATTTTGGTGGAAGCGGGCGGCGAGGCGGTGCTTTTGGATGCCGGTTTCAGCGATTCGATAATGCGCAATGCCCTGGCCGGCGGTGTTGACCTGGGCAAAGTAAGCAAAATAGTCATCAGCCACGGCCACATGGACCATACCGGGGGTCTGCGCTTGCTGTTGCAGGTGATGAGGAAAAAGGTGGATATTTACGCGCACCCGGAGATGTGGGGTGGAAAATATGCTCGTATTTCGCAACCGGGAAGTAAGGATACGAGCTACCGTTACGTCGGGGTGCCCTTTTGCCGCGAGGAACTGGAGGGCCTGGGGGCTTCTTTCATATTTACCAAGGAACCGGTGTGGCTGAATGATTATGTGGTGACCACCGGGGAAGTGCCCATGGTCACCTCATTTGAGAAGGTGGACGATAACATGTACGTTCGGGACGGAGACAGTTTTTTACCCGATACCATGCCAGATGACCAGTCGTTGATTGTCAAGACGGACAAGGGGCTGGTGGTGGTTCTGGGCTGCGCCCACCGCGGTATGGTGAATACCATGCTGCACGCGCAAAAAATCACCGGTACGGAAAAGATACATGCCGTGGTGGGGGGCACCCACCTGATCCGCGCCGGGGAACAACAGCTCAGGGAAACAATTGCCGCGCTGCGTAAAATGGGCGTGGAAAAAATCGGCGTCTCCCACTGCACCGGGCTGCCGGCGGCATCGGTGCTGGCGCGGGAATTCGGTGACCGGTTCTTTTTCAACAACGCCGGAAGTGTAGTGGAACTATAGCAAAGGGTTTTATCTATTCACGGGGCAGGGTTGTTCAAAAGGCTAAACCACAGTATTACAGGCAATTGCCGGGCCTTTAACATATAAGGTTGGCAATTGCCTTTATTTTTGGATTAAGTATATTGCATTTTCTTTGTAACGTTGCTACCATGCAAACAAGGTAAACTATATCAGTGTTAATAGTTCACCTAATCAGGGGTATAGTATTAAAAGGCATCGGTTTTCCTTACTTGGTCGGCCAGGTGGTTGCATTGCTGGTTTTCTCGCTGGTACTTTTGACACTGAGTGTCTTGAAGTTCAAGAAAAAAATTGCTTAACCGGTTACTTCTAAATTTAGCCGTCGACGTCTGGATTTTTACGGCAGCCTTTATAGCTTCCATTCAGGCTGTTATTAACCCTAAGTTTATACTGGACAATGAATTAACTTTTGAAGATTCTGTCAGACAGCTGGTGGAGTTCATGTATTGATTTGTCAAGGAAGGGGGACAGGGATAGGCTGATTTTTCGTTTTTTAAAAAAATCGCCTGAAAAAAGGGACTGGCTCTTTTTTCGCATTTTGAAAAAGGTGCCTGTCCCCTATGGTTATTACTGCATTGGATATGGAAACTGGGTGCTGTACTGGGTAAATTGCTGGTGGGTCCGGGCCAGTTTTTGCGGTTGTTCTGCTTCCAGTGTGTACCAGCCCTTTCGAAACATCAGGTCGAAAAGTTCCCGGGTCATGGCGTGGGTTTCATTCAGGATGTTCATTACGTCATTGTGCAACAGCCTGTGGCCGGCTTCCCTGGCAAAGACATTAAGGTTATCGGTAATATATTTTTCTTGGGCCAGGGCGAAGTTGACGGTATCCCGGTCATTGATTTGCGGTCCTTTGACCTGGGGTAAAAGGCCGGACTGCAGGTTTTTAATGGTATTTTGTTGCTGCTGGCCCTGCATGCCCTGCTGACCCGTCATGAACTGATAACTTTGCATATTTTGCGCCATGCTTTGCGGGTTGTAATTTTGCCATTGCTGGTTGTACATTTTTTTAAACCTCCTTAATGGTTGGCTACGTTGGCTGGGTTAAGGTGGCTTAGTAATACCTGATAGTGCTTTTGGTGCATCTGGCCCGCCCTGTGCAGGAACTCCCTGATTTCCGGGTCGTTGCAGTTATCTGCGCCATGGCGCAGCATTTTCATGGCGGTAAGTTGCCAGGACAGAGCGTCCTTGAGGTATAGATGATCTTTGGTGCTGTTGACGTTGGGTGGTTCGGGCATTATTTGCCCCGGTTGCTGCCGGTATAATTGTGCGTTCATTAATGTATCATCCCCTTTTATTGATGTTTAGAATAGTTTACCTTAACGGCGTAATAGTATGTACAAAAAAAGGGAAATAACAAGGTGTAGCCACTCACCCTCAATGGCGGAAGGAGAGCGGTTTTTTTCTGGCCTCAAATGGCTTCCATACTGCATAATGATTATCACAAGCCGGAGTGGGCACTCCCGTAATCATTCAAAAATGATAATAAAAACAGGGCGCCTGTAACAGTAGTGGGTGCCCTGTTTATTTGTTGACCGCCGGTTGATATATATTACTTGGATTTTTTTAAAATTATGGTAAACAATAGATCTGGTAACAAATTGCCATTGTCTGCACCTGTTAGATTTTACAATGATGGGGGGCCAATTATGAACCCAAAACCGAAGCTACTGCAGATTGTTAGGCCTACGGAAGGCGGTATAGGAAGGCACATAATAACTTTAGTAAGCGGGTTAAAGGAAGAATTTGATGTTACGGTAGCTTGTCCGCAAAAAAGCTCCCTAGAAGATAAACTCCTTTCAGAAAATATAAAGACATTGCCATTGCCTTTAGCTGGAGAAGTTTCTTTAAAAAGAGACTACACTTCATTTAACATTCTTCGCAATTTCATGCGTAAGGAACGTATTCACCTGGCACACGCGCACGGGGCTAAAGCAGCCCTCATTGCCAGGCCAGCAGCTCTTTGGGCAGGGGTGCCCTCTGTATATACAGTGCATAACTCTATTTTTAACGAAAACTGGCCAGCCTGGAAAAACAATATTGCAGCTGCTGTAGAGTACGTCCTTTCGTGGTCAACCGATTGCATCTTAGCTGTTTCCAATGCCTTATGTGAAGAAATTAAATATAGACAAAAAATCTCTCCATCTAAAATAAAAGTAATACATAATGGAATCCTTCTCAGCAATTTTAATAAATGTAATATTCAATATAATTTTAAGGAAAAGTGGAATATCCCCCCAAATCGTACCGTAGTTGGAACTGTGGCTAGAATGGCGCCTCAGAAGGGGCTTTCCGTGCTAATAAAAGCTGCAGAACAGCTTATTGATAAATATGACATACACTTTTTAATAGTTGGTGATGGACCCTTAAGGGACAAACTGGAAGAAGAAATACGTTTGTCATCAATGGATGATTACTTTACTTTTACTGGCGTGGTTGACAATATCGCTCAGGCATACGCCGCAATGGATATATTTGTTCTACCGTCAATAACAGAGGGTTTACCTCTTACCATATTAGAAGCAATGGCCTTTTCCTTACCCGTTGTGGCCACCTCTGTCGGAGGGGTACCAGAGATAATTAAACACGGTGAATGTGGATTTCTAGTCCCACCGGATAACCACAAAGAACTAGCATCTAAAATTGCTTACCTTCTTGATTGCCCCAGCATAAGAGATGAACTTAGAAACAGAGGCAGACAAAGAGTATCTGATAAATTTGATGCTCAAAAAATGATCCAAAAAACAATAAATATTTATTATCACTTATTAAAAGAGCCTAATCCAAGAACTAATTTAGAATATGAGGCTAACCCCCAATAAGTCGTCTTTCTTATTGATCACTGCAGCGACTCAAAACTGCGGTCTCATATCAACATAAGGGGATAATCAACTGCACATCATTTTCATCAAAACAGGTCTCAACTAGGTTCAAAGTGAAGATTTGGGTTTTTGCTTTGAGATCTTTAAAATCTAAAGGTAGCAATTAATAAGAATAATAAATTTGGGAAAAATTAATTAAAATTACCATAACTATCAAAAGAACTACGGGGGCGAAAATATTGAATCTGACATTGTCGGTCATAGTACTAAAAACATTGTTTATTACCGGTGTAGCCACACTCTTTTTGCCACTATTCTCGGCCATTAGCATATTCCAAGCTATAATTATTGGATTGGCCATGTCCTTTTTCACATACGCCGCTGATTTGATATTATTGCCGAGGGTAACCATCTTGGCGGCCACCGCCGCAGATGTAATAATCATCACTCTTGTATTATGGGCGGGTGTAAGATTTTTTGTCGGGATCGGCCTTTCCGTTCCTGAGTCGCTATTAATTACTGCAATAACTACCTACGGTGAATGGTTTCTACACCGTTATTTAAGAGTAAATGTCAATGCACGACCTGATTAAAGCAGCCTCAGCCAACACTGCTATACCAAAAGATTAAGGTGATAATATTAAATGTTATTGTTGATCATCAAAACAACGAAGTGAAAGTGTAGTTGTTGCAATGTTTGCGGCTTGTTTTATAAGTATAAATGTTAACTTCTTGCAAAAAATAGATCTATGGTTTTCAGTAAATAAATCCGGTTCACTGTTTTTAGAGGGCAATGCCCCCTAAATTATACTTGTTGATTGCCTCGAGCTTGGCGGCTGTGCTGCTGGCATTTTCAAAGTAGACGCTGTAACCGAGACGTTAAATAACATGAAAAAAATGAAGGTTAAGGCCAGAGATAGCAGCTTTTTTTTCTTTGATGTCATAACTTTCTCCTCAAGCCGTTTTAAATGCACAAAAAAATTATAAAGTATCTAACCAGTCAAACCATTGGTTAAAAATATGTTTAATTGGCAATGGTTCCTAAGAGGCCAGTTAAATATTACCGCCTATGAAAAAAAACAAATAGGTTAATACTTTGTAAGCCGGCTATTTAAAACTGCTGCACCGTCACATAATTTCAGCAATGAAAAGGGGGGGAATTACTTGACTGAAAGACCTTATCACCCGGATTACAGCTACCGGGAACCGGAACTGCAGGAAGACCTGCACCGTCCCGTGGGCGCGCCGAGGGCCCGGGAAATAAAGTCCCAGAAGGCCCAGCTGAAAAGCGCGCACCGGCACGGCAACAACAAGGGTATTAAGCTGGGCATGTCTGAAAAAACCGGACTGAAAAACGAATGATAAATCCTTGAAGTTGAAAGACCACCCCGCGGGGTGGTCTTTCATATTTGGGGAAATTGCTATGCAGCCTGCCGCTCCTTTTGGCCGGGCCGTAAAATTAACTGTGCCGGTATTCTGCGGCATCGCCGTGCTGTTCCTGAAGGTCCATTTGGATGCGCAAATAATCCTGCGCCGCTTCTTCATATGCTTCCCTGTTGACAATATCCATTTCCTTGGGGTTAAACAAACTGATCACCTCCATCTTTTTTTTATATTTCCTCCAAACTACTTATAAATTCCGTTAATTGCTGGGAATATCAAGCATTTAGTATTAAATAGCCCGGGTTTACTAATCCCCGGGGATGGCAAATCTAGTAACAGGATGGGAATTATCCTGAAGGGAGGTTTAAACTGTGCATTTCAGGGAAATTGATGAAAGTTCGGCCCGGCATTTTTTTGCCATGTTGAAGGACGCACCGAGTATCCTGGAAGTGATTGAACAATACCCCGGGGTGGATAATTTGATGCATGTGCTTACTGCTCAACTGGCCACTTATTTCGTTCTGCCTTTTCTGGAAAACCAGATGGGTTGCGAGGACCTGGTGGAGGCATTTCGACGTTATTTGTTCACCGCCTTTGCCTTTGGCCTGATTATGCGGGACAATGATATGGCCACCCGTTACGTGATGGATTTATATGAAAGGGGATGTGACAGCCAGGGCGAGGATAAGGTTGGCTGAGCCGGATTTTTGAGTGAGCCCGGTTTTTTATATTTACAGGTTTTGTTGCATCATATACCTGCATTGCCCCGGCAATAATAAACAAAAGGTTTGGATAATATTTTGGAGGTGACTTTGTGTCGGAAAAGGATAACAACCTGCAGCGCAAAGTACAGGAAATGCTGGATAATGATAAGGATTTAAAAGGTTACGGATTGAAAGCCAATGTAATTGACGGCGAGGTGCAGGTAAGCGGTATTGTTGACACCCTGGCTGAGCAAAGTCGTTTAAAAGAAAGCCTGGTCAAAATGCCGGGGGTTAAAAGGGTGGAACCGGGGCTGGCCGTCAGCACCGACGGGGCCATAAACGACAAGTCCGTTACCGATGAGGTTATGGAAGAACTGAACGCCAATCCCCGGGTCAGCCTGCGTCATGTGGGGGCCAAATCTGTTGACGGCACGGTTTTTCTCATGGGCCGGGTGGACACCCCGGAAGAGGAGCAGGAGGCTATCGGGATTGCGGAAAAGGCCCGGGGGGTTAAAAATGTGGTCAGCCAGCTTAAGGTTGACCCCGGCGGTGGTTATGACGACGAAAGTCTGGAAGCCATCTTTCACCACCAGGTGAACAATGACCGCGAGGAAGTGGATGATACCAGGATATTTTGACGGAGGGGGAGCGTACCGGTGACCGAGCAGAAACTGGAGTATATAGGCGACGAGCGCAAGTTGATGGTGGACCGCCTGGTGGAGAAAGCAGAAAGGGCGCGCGTAGCGCTGCAGCGCCTGTCGCAGGAGGAAATTGACAAGGTGGTCCGGGCCATGGCCCTGGCCGGTCTGGACAAGCACATGGAACTGGCCCGGATGGCGGTGGAGGAAACCGGGCGGGGCGTATACGAAGATAAGATGATTAAGAACATATTTGCCACGGAATCGGTGTACCACAGCATCAAGTACAAGAAAACCGTGGGCGTGATCAGGGTGGATGAGGAGGAGGACCTCATGGAGGTGGCCGAGCCCGTGGGGGTGATCGCCGCCATAGTACCCGTTACCAACCCCACATCCACCACCATGTTCAAAGCGTTGATCTGCCTGAAAACGGCCAACCCGGTGATCTTTAGCTTCCACCCGGGGGCGCAAAAATGCAGCGCCGCGGCCGCCCGGGTGATGCTGGAAGCGGCGGTGGCCGCCGGGGCGCCGGAGGATTGCATTGGCTGGATCGAGGAATCAACCATTGAGGCCACCCGTTATTTAATGCACAACGATGGGGTGCATCTGATCCTGGCCACGGGGGGCGCCGGTCTGGTGCGGGCTGCATACAGCACGGGCAAACCCGCCCTGGGAGTGGGGCCGGGCAACGTACCCTGTTATATTGAAAAAACGGCTAAAATTAAGCGAGCGGTAACCGACCTTATTTTAAGCAAGACCTTCGACAACGGCATGATCTGCGCCTCGGAGCAGTCCGTGATCATTGACCGGGATATTTACCGGGAAGCTACCGGGCTGATGCGGGAATACGGCTGTTATTTCTTGAATGAGGAAGAAACGGCCAAACTGGAGTCCATGGCGGTCAAGGGGGGGGACTGCAGCCTGAATCCGGCTGTTGTGGGCCGGCCCGCCTATGAGATTGCCCGAATGGCGGGCTTTGAAGTGCCGAAGGATACCAAGGTGCTGGTGGCGCCCCAGCAGGGCGTCGGTCCCCAGCACCCCCTGTCCATGGAAAAACTAAGCCCCATTCTGGCCTGTTACCAGGTGGCCGATTACCATGAGGGGATCAATCTTTGTGAAGAGGTGATCGGCTTTGGCGGCCTGGGGCACTCCGCAGTATTGCATTCGGAGGATAAAGAGGTAGTGGCCCTGTTCTCCCGGCGGATGCGGGCCGGCCGCATAATCATCAACGCACCGGCCACCCACGGGGCTATCGGGGATCTCTACAATGTAAACGTGCCTTCGCTGACCCTGGGGTGCGGCTCCATGGGACATAACGCCACCACTTCCAACGTCAGCGTGGACAACCTGATCAATATTAAGCGGGTGACCGGCCGACGGGAAAAACTGCAGTGGTTTCGGGTGCCGGAGCGCATTTACTTCGCCCCCGGGTCCATCCAGTACCTGCAAAAAATACAGGGCGTGGAGCGGGCGCTGATTGTTACGGACCCGGGGATTGTCAAGCTGGGCTTTGTGGACAAGGTGATTTATCATTTAAATAAGCGCAATAACCCGGTGAACATTGAAATATTTTCCGAAGTGGAACCCGATCCCTCGGTGGAAACGGTGCAAAAGGGCGTTGAAGTGATGAAGCAGTTTCGCCCGGATACCATTATCGCCCTGGGCGGGGGGTCGCCCATAGATGCCGCCAAGGCCATGTGGTTGTTTTATGAACACCCGGAAGTGGAATTTGATTTCCTGCGCCTGAAGTTTCTGGATATCCGCAAACGCACCTACAAATACCCCAAACTGGGGCGGCAGGCCCAACTGGTGGCCATTCCCACCACCAGCGGTACGGGGTCGGAGGTCAGCGCCTTTGCGGTGATCACCCACAGGGGCGAGGACGTTAAGTATCCCCTGGCCGACTACGAACTGACGCCCGACGTGGCCATTATTGACCCCGATTTTGTCAGCACCCTGCCGCCGAAAGTAACGGCGGACACCGGATTGGATGTTTTAACCCACGCCCTGGAAGCATATGTTTCGGTGATGGCTTCGGATTACACGGACGCCATGTCGCAAAAAGCCACGGAACTGGTATTCAAGTACCTGCCTGAAAGTTACGGGGGGCAGGATAACTATGAAGCCCGCAGCAAAATGCATAACGCTTCCTGTATTGCCGGCATGGCTTTTACCAACGCTTTTTTGGGGGTTTGCCACAGCCTGGCCCACAAGTTGGGCGGCGAGTTTCACATTCCGCACGGCCGGGCCAACGCCATCCTGTTGCCCCACGTGATTCGGTACAATGCCGGCCTGCCCAGCAAGTTTGCCGCTTTCCCGCAGTACGAATACTTCGAGGCACCGGAAAAATACCGGCAGATGGCGGCGTTTCTGGGTCTGCCGGCGGCAACGGTGGAAGAGGGGGTCAACAATTTGATAGCGGCGGTGGAAAGATTACGGGCTGATGTAGGCGTTCCGGCCACCATCGCGGAATGCGGGGTGGATGCGGCTATATTCAAACAAAAGGTGCCGGAACTGGCCGAAAAGGCTTTTGTGGACCAGGCCACCACGGCCAACCCCCGCATGCCCCTGATCAGCGAGTTGGCGGACATATTGATAAGAGCGTACGATAACCCCCATGCCTAGCCAAAAGGAAAAAGGGGACAGGCCACGTTTTCTGGTATTTATAACCAGAAAAAGCAGCCTGTCCCCTTTTTCACAATATGGAAACTACTTGCTATATGGGACTGAACCGTATATAATATAACAAGTGATACGAAGATGTATCAAGTTATTGGCCAAAGAGGGCCCTTATGCCGTGTGGTGTGCGGATTAGGGCTTTTTTATTGGAGGTTTACCTGCATGAAAAAAATTGAAGCCATAATTCGCCCCGCCAGGCTGGAAGATGTCAAGGAAGCGCTTTCACGCTACGGCATTCACGGCATGACGGTAAACCAGGTGTTTGGTTGCGGGCTGCAGGGCGGTTGGTTGGGTGTGTATCGCGGACATAAATACAGTATCAACTTGCTGCCTAAAGTAAAGCTGGAAATTGTCACCGAGGACCGGTGGGTGGACGACGTGGTGCGCATCATAATTGAGGTTGCCCGCACCGGAGAGGTGGGGGACGGTAAAATTTTCATTTGTCAGTTGGAAAGCGCCGTCCGCATTCGTACCGGGGAAAAGGATGAAGACGCCATATAGGTTATAACAATTGCATATCCCAGGGTTGGGGTACAGGGCAAGGGTGCTCACGGCGGTTGAAACCGCGGGCGCCCTTGTTTTGTTTTTTACTAAGATAATTAAAGGGGTGTAAATATATGGAACTGGGCATAAAAGAATTGGCGGCGGGTATCGACACGGTGTGGGTACTGTTGTGCGCCGCGCTGGTGCTGTTCATGGAAGCGGGATTTGCTTTTCTGGAAGCGGGATTCATCAGGGCCAAAAATTCATTGAATATAGTGATGAAGGTGTTTACCGACACCACCGTGGGGATGCTGGGGTTTTGGGCCGTTGGATTCGGTATCATGTACGGTATGGATGTAGCCGGTCTTTTCGGAGGTAGCGGGTTTTTTCTGGGCGGCAGCCTGGAACACATTGACTTGCGTATACCTATCCCCGCCTTCTGGATTTTCCAGGCGGCCTTTGCCATGGTGGTGGCGTCCATTATTTCCGGTGCCGTGGCGGAACGGATGAAGTTCAGTTCTTATATTATTTTTACCCTGACTTGCACGGCCTTTATGTACCCGGTGGCGGGCCACTGGATTTGGGGCGCCGGGGGTTGGCTGGGCGAACTGGGTATGCTGGATTTTGCCGGTTCGGCGGCCGTGCATGCAGTGGGCGGTTGGGCTGCCCTGGCTGCGGTGCTGGTGTTAGGTCCCCGATCCGGCAAGTATAATGAAGACGGTAGCGTCAATGTGCTCCCCGCCCATAATATGCACCTGGCCTTTTTGGGTACGTTTATCCTCTGGTTTGGTTGGTTCGGTTTCAACCCGGGCAGTTCACTTTCCGGCCTGGATTTGAATATTGCCCGTATTGCTCTGACCACCAACCTTGCTGCGGCGGCGGGCGGCACTGCCGGTATATTGTTCACCATGCGCCGTTATGGCAAGGCCGACCCCAGTATGGCGGCCAACGGGGCCCTGGCCGGCCTGGCGGCCATCACCGCGGGCACTGCCTTTGTCGGCCCCGGAAGCGCCGTGATCATCGGCCTGGTGGCCGGGGTGTTGGTGGTACTGGCCGTTGAATTCTTTGACCGCATCAAGGCTGATGACCCGGTGGGGGCCATTGCCGTGCACGGTGTCGGGGGTACCTGGGGCGTATTGGCCGTGGGGCTGTTTGCCCGGGAAGGGGGACTGTTCTTTGGCGGTGGAGCGCATCAATTGCTGGTGCAGGCGCTGGGGGCGGCCAGCGTGTCTCTGTGGGCCTTTGGCGTAACCTACCTGGTATTTTTATTGCTCAAGGCTACCATGGGCGTGCGTGTTTCCCCGCAGGAAGAAATGGAAGGTCTTGATCTTAACGAGCACGGCATCACGGCTTACACAGGGTTGGCGGCCGGTTCGTTAAAAAGGGTCGGGGACAGTGCCGCGCATGGCGCCGAGGGTGTCGGTATGCCGGTAAGCAACCCGTTAACTGTCCGGTAAGTTAGCAAGCATTACTTTATAATTAGCATGTAATGCAACAATATCAAGTGCTGAGTCGTTTGTTTAAAAAGATTCAGCACTTTTTTGTCGGTAAAACGGCAATAGTGTATAATGATAAATGATGTTGCCTGTAAATGGCAGCCGGATTACGGATATTATATATTTTGAGCTTTATTAATTGAGGAGGTATTCAGGTGGCTGTAGTAACATTGGACAGGGAGCGGAATTTTCAGGTTACCGGCGAAACCATTGAGCGCATTAACGATAAGTATGGTTCCCTGGAAATTGCGGTGCAAGAATTAAAAAAACTGAATATCCACGCTTTCATCACGGTTGTGTGGGCGCTTTTGGCCGAAGACGACCCCGACCTTACCTTTGAAGGTGTTGCCCGGCTGTTGTATGCCAGGCCCGACATTATGAAGCAGGTGGACGAAGCGATAGTCCAAGCATTCTCGGAAACAAATATTGTTGAAGAGTAACAGCAAATATAGTGTTTGGATCATAAAAGGTTTTGCATTTCTTCGTACTGCTCCCGTAATTCCACCAGGTGTATTTTTTCTTCCTGTAACAGTTTGCTTAACATATCTTTAACGTTTTCATTGTCAGTGTAAGAATAAAGTTCCTGGTAAAGCAAAATAGAATCTTTCTCGGCCTGGATACCCATGACCAGAGCCTGTTCGGGGCTGGTTTTCCGGGCTAACCCTTCTATATCCACCGGGAAAACATTATTTTGCACCAGGGTTTTTAAGTATGAAGCGGTTCCCCGGTTCAGCGGCTTGTTGGCCGGTTTTTTTTCCGCCAGTTCAAGCATGTTCTGGAACAGTTTATGGTGTTCTTTTTCTTCTTCCGCCAGTTTATGAAAAATATCCTTGGTTCTCTGGTCCCGGCTTTTAGCAGCCATGGATGAATAAAAAGATGCGCCCCGTAATTCATTGGTCAGTGCAATTTTGTAAACATCCACTTCGGTAAGTTCATTTCCGGACATACTAACGCCTCCTGTGAGAAGTTCTTATACTTATACTATTATTTGTTAAATGTAAACGTTTAACGGCGGATGGCAGTGGATGGCATATGTAATAACCGCAGCGCCTTTAGCCTGCGGTTAATCTTCTTCCATCCCGGTAATAACGCCGCTGCCGGGTTCCGGTGGGGCGGTTTGGCCGTGGGGATCTTTAATTTTTGCGGACTTGGCTTGATACTTTTTTAACCCGTTTCTTGATCCCGGTGGTTTAATGTTGCGGATACGCCGTCTCATATCAACACCTCCACAAAATAATATCCCCGGGCGGGAAAGGATTTATTAAGCATTACTAAAAAACAAAGCCATGTTTTGATAAGCGATGTTAACAAATTAAATCCATTGACACCAATACTTCTAAAGAGAGGGGAATTTTATTGTATAAAGCGAAAATATATGATAATATCTTAATATATTGAACTGGTATAAATGTAATGAAAAAAGGTATTTATAATAATAGGGAGGTGAAGGTATTGGCTCAAACTGTACTCAAGGTTGAGGGTATGAGTTGCAACCACTGCAAGATGGCCGTGGAAAAGGCCCTCCGGAATATTAGCGGTGTGGAAAGTGTGCAGGTTGACCTGGCCCAAAAGGAAGTGGTGGTCTCCGGTTCCGCCGATCGCGGCCAACTGGCCAAAGCTGTGGAAGAAGCCGGTTATACTGTGGTGGGTTAATATATACCTGAATCCGTGAAAGTATCACAATCAGCAATAATAGCGGCAAAGTAATGGAAGTAGCTGCCATGATATGTCAATAAATGTTTGCCATATGGCACTAATTTTAGGCAATAAGCAAGAAGCCCAACCAAATAACAGTTTTGGTAGGTTATATCACATTAACATTTTGCCAAGAACCAGTGTTTAGTTTAAAGCTCTTAAATCGGCGCCCAAAACACCGCATACTATGCCGTCACGAATAATGGGGACTGATACTGTCAGGCAGGGCTGTCTGGTGATGGCGGATATGTAAACGGGAGAAACAAATATTTCACCTGCAACGGCCCTTTGCCACCATTCCCGCACTTTGCCGTTAGCCAGGGCGGCAGGTGGCTCGGAGTACAAAAAATGGCCCGTTGCATCGTTGGACCAAATGGCCTCAATGCCGGGGTTTTCCTTTTTTAACCGTGTCAGTGTTTCCTTATGCTGGGCGGTATCAAGAGTGGCAATGCAGTCTTTTTCGGAGGCCCGGGCCAATAAAGATTTTATAGTTTCCACCTGTGATGTAACCTGGGCTTCCAGCACGTAATGAATCCGGTTTTGCTTTGCGGTTTGCTCCAATTTATCGGACAGGCTTTGCATAAGTGTGCCCGTATGGATAATTGGTTCCAGTTCTTTGCGACAGGACTGTAATGTGGCAGCCATTTGCTGCAGGCTGCCGTTAACCTCGTAAAAGGTCTCCCGGGCGGTGTTGTTTGCTCGTTGAATTAAATCGAAGCTGTGGGTTAATACAGTTTCGATATGTTTCACTTGTCCGGTGGCTGTACTGGAAGAATTAATACTTTCCGTTATATTGTTAATCACCATGCCAACGTTGCCTTTCATGTCTTCCAATATGCCAAAAGCCTGCTGCACCGCGGCGGCGGTGCGATCGGACAATTTGCCGATTTCCTCGGCTACCACCGTGAACCCTTTGCCGTGTTCCCCGGCCCGGGCTGCCTCAATGGCGGCGTTTAAGGCCAATAGCTTGGTTTGATCGGAAATTTCATTGATGTTTTGCGCAATTAACTTTACTTGATCAACAGCGGTTTGTAATGTGGTGGTTTGGTTTTTTAATGTGTTGGTGTTGTCGGATATTTTACTGACCGAATCTTGGATTTGTTTTATGGCGGTGTCTATTTCCTGTGTAGCTGATTGACTGGCATCAAAGTCCTGTTCCAATGCTATACTGGTCTGTTGCATTCCGGCAGCTGTGTTTTGCATACGGTCAATGGCCGTATCAATGTCCATGGCTGAACGGGCTGATGCTTCCACCTGGTTGGAGGCGGCTCGCACTTGCTGGGAGGTTAGATGTATCTCCTGGGTCAAAATTCTGGCTTTGTTTATTAATTCAAAGACTTTGTCGCCAATGGGAAAAATTCTCGTTGATTCGCTTCGCTCGGTAGGAGGTAATGTAACCTGTTGCCAGTCGGATATTTCTTTATTTAGGTTATTCATGTAATAAAAGAATCTGTTTTTAACAAAGCGATAAGTAAAATAGCCTACCGCTACGGATAGGATTGCGCCGTAAATTATTTCTGCCATTGCCATGAAAGAATCACCTTCTAAATGCAAAATAAAAAAACAAAGCTGTCTGAAAAACGGTATCAGACAGCTTCTTTGCTTTATTGATACACCAGTGTATTTATTGGGTGTTTCGGTCAAATTATATTGCAAGTTATTATTTTTTGTCAATAAAAATTTAGATAAATTTAACAGATTTAAATCGCTTGGGGTTATATGCCTCTCGGCCGGAAGCGTTTCGTATAGCCAAGGAATTGATCAACGTAGTTAGTTCCCCCTGAAAAAGTCTGCATTGGGGGTTTCGTGTTAATTTCCGGGTTGCGACTCGCTTTCTGCTGTACCCCATAGCGGCTATGGATTTGATGTCTTCCATGCAAGCCCGGAGGATTTGATCCAAGACCGGGTAGGGGGGTAGGCTGTCTTCGTCTTTTTGACCCGGCTTCAGTTCCGCCGAGGGGATTTGGTGATCACGCTGCGGGGGATGATTTCCTTTTCCCGGTTGATGTACTTGGCCAGCTCGTACACCATTACCTTGGGCACGTCCGCCAGCACGCCCAGGCCCACCAGAGAAGATTAAATGACAAAGCAGCCCGGTTGCGAATGTTTGCTTCATGAAAATTGGTTCATAAAAAATAATTCAAAAGTGAAAAATGCCTATTGATTTTTTTGTGTGGTTTGCTATAATGTATATAGCTAATTTAATATTGACTAATACAACGTTGTATTAAAGGCAATGATGCCCGCAAACAGGTTTAAACGAAATCTGTTTGCGGGTTTTTAATTTTACCGACAACGGTGTCTGGTAATCGGCGAAGAAGCCGGCAAAAGGTTCAGGAGCGGGCCTTTTGCCGGATTAATTTGTTGTAAATAATCATTTATTTAATGAAAGGTGGTTTGGCCATGGATAAAAGGGATGTGATAGCCCGGGCCAGGGAAGAAGGTGTTAAGTTTATTCGCTTGCAGTTTACCGACTTGCTGGGGGTGATGAAAAACGTAGCCATCACCGTTGATCAACTGGAAAAGGCCCTGGACGGGGAGTTGATGTTTGACGGTTCCTCAATATATGGTTTTACGAGAATCGAGGAGTCTGATATGTACCTGCGACCCGACCCCGATACCTTTGTGGTGTTCCCGTGGCGGCCCCGGGACGGTGGGGTGGCGAGGTTAATGTGCGATATTTATAACCCTGACGGCACGCCCTTTGAAGGTTGCCCCAGGTTGACTTTAAAGCGTGCGCTGGCCAAGGCAGCGGAACTGGGTTATACCATGCATGTTGGCCCGGAGTTGGAATTTTTCCTGTTTTGCCTGGATGAAGATGAGAAGCCGACTCTAAAAACCCACGACCAGGCCGGGTATTTTGATCTTTCACCGGTGGATCTGGGGGAACAGGCCCGCAGGGATATAGTTTTAACTTTGGAAGAAATGGGGTTTGAAATTGAAGCTTCCCACCACGAAGTGGCGCCCGGCCAGCATGAAATAGACTTTAAATATTCGGACGCTCTGGACACAGCCGATAAAATAATGACCTTTAAATTCGTGGTGCGAACCATTGCCCAGCAGCACGGTCTGCATGCCACCTTCATGCCAAAGCCGGTTTTTGGCATCAATGGTAGTGGCATGCACACCAACCAGTCATTGTTTAAAGGTAATAGCAACGCATTCTATGATGAGAATGGCCCTATGCAGCTTAGTAAGGAAGCTTACTATTATATCGGTGGACTGCTGAAACATGCCCGCGCTTTGGCGGCTATTACCAACCCCACCGTAAACTCGTATAAACGGCTTGTTCCCGGTTACGAAGCGCCGGTTTATCTGGCCTGGAGCGGTCGCAACCGCAGCCCGCTGATTCGTATACCCGCCAAGCGGGGACAGAGCACCCGGGTTGAACTCCGCAACCCGGACCCCTCCTGCAACCCCTATCTGGCCCTGGCTGCATGCTTGACCGCAGGACTTGACGGCATTAATAACCAGATAGAGCCGCCACCGGCTTGCGATAGGAATATCTACCAAATGACGGACGCTGAACTTAAGGAACTCGGTATTGGCTCTTTGCCTGCCAGCTTGCAGGAAGCATTTGCCGAACTGGCTAAAGATGAGGTTGTGCGAGGTGCGCTTGGAGATCATATTTATGAGAAGTTAACCGAAGCCAAGCAAACGGAGTGGAATAGCTTCCGCATGCAGGTGCACCAGTGGGAAATTGACCGGTACCTGACCATGTTTTAGTTTTAAATTAATGTTAAACGATACATTGTTGTATCAAGCCCGGATGAAGAAGTCCTTACACCTTCGAGGTGTCGGGACTTTTCTTGTTTTTGGGGTTATCGAGTAAAAATATATAAGGAGATATTAAAAATGATAAAAAGATTTACGATGCTGTTGCTGCTTTTAGTGCTGGGGGCTTTATTCCCCGGGTCGGCCCTGGCGGATGACGGTCCTACGGTCGAGAGCAACGCAGTAGCCATTGACACCGTTTGGGTGCTTATCTGTGCCTACCTGGTTTTTCTGATGCACGCCGGTTTCAGCCTGGTAGAGGCTGGATTCACCAGAGCTAAAAATACAGTTAACATCATGATGAAGAACCTTTTAACCATATCATTGGGTATGATCCTGTTTTTTGTGATAGGTTTTGCCCTGGCTTTTGGCGGGGATGCCAACGGTTTTATCGGTATCAAAGGCTTTGCACTCAGTGATATTGCTGATCTGGATTTTGGTATCCCCACCTATGGTTTCTGGTTTTTCCAGGCCGTCTTTTGTGCCACTGCCGCAACAATCGTTTCCGGGGCTGTGGCTGAACGCATTAAGTTTATTGCTTACGTCCTTTTTACCGTAGTGATTACAGCATTTATTTACCCGGTAGTGGTGCACTGGGTGTGGAACGGTGACGGCTGGCTGGCCCAAAAAGGTTTTATTGACTTTGCCGGTTCTACCGTGGTGCACGGAGTGGGCGGTTGGTCCGCTCTGGTCGGCGCTTGGCTGCTGGGAGCCAGGATAGGCAAATACGGTAAGAACGGTGAGATCAGGGCTATTCCCGGCCATAACATCGCCCTGGGCACTCTGGGTACACTGCTGCTCTGGTTGGGCTGGTTTGGGTTCAACCCCGGCAGCACCCTCAGCGGGACCACCGCAGATATTGCCTTAATAGCAACAACCACTATGCTGGCCGCTTCGGCGGGCACCGTGGGCGCCATGATTGTAACCTGGATGCGTCACGGCAAGCCGGACCTGGCCCTGACATTAAACGGCGCCCTGGGCGGACTGGTAGGTATAACCGCCGGCTGTGCGGCGGTGAGTCCCATAGGAGCAATTGTTATCGGATTAATTTCCGGAATTATACTACCCCTTTCGGTAGCCTTCTTTGACCGGGTGCTCAAAATAGACGACCCGGTGGGTGCCATATCGGTACACGGGGTGTGCGGCCTTTTCGGGACCCTGGCCGTGGGACTGTTTGCTGTGGACGGAGGCCTGTTCTACGGCGGCGGCGTTGCCCAGCTGGCCGTACAGGCCACGGGGGTAGTGGCTGTGCTGGCCTGGTCTTTGGTACTTGGTTTCGTTGCTTTTAAGGTTATCGGCTTGATTGTAGGACTCCGGGTAAGCCCGGAAGAAGAAATGGAAGGACTGGATATAGGCGAACACGGTATGGAAGCCTACGGCGACTTTATGCTTCGCTCATCGGGTGTTCCGGGGCTAATGGGTATTAATCGGGAACAGGTGACGATATAATGACTACCCTCTTTCCCATATTAAGAGTTGTCCGGGTAAATAAACACCCGGACAACTAAAATTTATTGATTACAAAAGAAAAGGATGTTTTTGGTATGTTAAAAATAGAAGCTATTATAAGGCCGGGAGTGTTGGAAGATATCAAAGAAGGGCTGGCCAAGTTCGGCATTCACGGCATGACAGTGTCACAGGTTATGGGTTGCGGCCTGCAGAAGGGCAGGACTGAAGTTTATCGGGGGACAGAGTACAGTATTAATTTATTGCCAAAAGTAAAGATAGAAATTATTATAGCGGATAAGCATTTAGACGGTGTAACTGATGTCGTAACCAAGGTAGCCAGAACTGGGGAAATTGGCGACGGGAAGATATTTGTGTCCCGTATGGAGGATGCTATACGTATACGCACCGGTGAAAAGGGTGAAAGTGCTTTATAACAGTGTATTGTCATTAAGTTAATATATTTTGGGGCTGCATGCTTATTGATATTCATTATGAGGAATTAAAAAAATGGCGGTACGTGGTTTGTGCTAATGGGGATGACGAGGTCCCGATACCTGATACAGGTGCCGGGGCTTTTCTCGTCATAAAGGTATTTTTCATGAAAGGGAGTAAAAATGGCGGCAAACACGAAAACACTGGCGTTGCGCTGCCCGGCCATAGTGGATACGACCTTAAGGGATGGGGAACAGGCTCCGGGTGTGGCGTTCACTTTGAAAGAGAAAGTTACCATTGCCAGAATGCTTGATCTGCTGGGAGTAGAAGTGATAGAGGCCGGGATTCCCGTAATGGGAGAAATAGAGCAGGAAACGCTCCGGGCTATTTGCAGCCTCGGTCTCAGGGCCAGGGTTGCGTCCTGGAACCGGTTGCTTCTGGCCGACATCAGGGTCTCAATAGCCTGTGGCGTTCGGGACCTGCACATATCCGCCCCTGTTTCAGATTTGCATATTACGAAAAAACTAGGAAAAAGCAGGCAATGGGTGTTGGATTGCCTGGTGAGGGCCGTACGTTATGCCCGCGATTACGGGTGCCGGGTGTCTGTGGGGGCCGAGGATGCTTCCCGGGCAGATTTTAACTTTTTGCTTGAGTTTGCCTTGCTGGCGCAGGAAGCTGGTGTGGAGAGGCTGCGTTATGCTGATACGGTGGGTATCCTTGAACCCTTCGCCACCAGGAGGCAGGTAGGGTTGCTGGTAAGTAACCTGTCTATTCCGGTGGAGTTTCACGGTCATAATGATTTCGGACTGGCAACGGCTAACAGCCTGGCAGCTTTTGGGGCCGGCGCAGCTTACATCAGTACCACTGTAGGGGGGTTGGGGGAACGGGCCGGTAACGCCAGTCTGGAGGATATGCTGGGGTTGTTTTGGAGTGGTTTCCATTCTCCGGGCAGGTTTAAATCACGCGTGCTAGAATCACTGAGCAGATACGTGGCCAGGGCGGCAAGCCGGCCTGGTTACAACATACCAGTCAAGCAAAAAAATCGTAAAAAGGTTAATTACCCGGCACACCCATTTCAGTTATAGTGAAGGTTAAAAAATATTTTATGTATTGTAATATGATATTTGATTTATAGTTTTTGGCGTTTAACACGATTTGTCCAGCGTTGGACATAGGGCGAAGGGGCCGCTACAGGAAGAAGAAAACCAGTGGCTCTTTTTTATTTTACCGGGCCGGTGGTCCCGTTTTTATGGAATTAGAATATATATAATTTCAATTTAGAGAAGTTCCAAACGGAATCTATACGGGGGGGTAACCTTGCAGGATTTATTAAAAGTGTTTATTTCCCTGGCACAGCAACTTGGGTGCATTCAACAGATCAAACGGGAACTGGACACCGTTATCGAATCCTCCCATGACGGTATTTGGATTACTGACGTAACAGGGACAACAATCAAAGTGAATAGGGCCGTTGAAAGGATAACAGGCCTGAAATCCGGGTTGGTGATGGGGAAAAATATGTGGGAACTGGTGGAGGAAGGGCTTATAGACCGCAGCGCCGCCCTGGAGGTATTAAAGCAAAAAGAGCCCTTAACATTAACGCAAAGTTTCGCTAACGGTAAGCAGGTTATAGTATCAGGCCTTCCCATTTTTGATGATAAGGGGAATATATCGGGGGTGGTCACAAATCTACAGGAACTGACGGAGTTAAATGAACTGAGGTCGAAACTGGAACTGGCCCGCCGGTTGACGGAAAGGTATAAAAAGGAAATTGACGCATTAAGGTGTCGGAAAGTGAATGCAGAGCAAATAGTGGCCAGAAGTAAAGCGATGCAGAATGTTTTGGATGTCGCTTGCAAAGTCTCGCAGGTGAAAACGAATGTGCTGATTTTAGGTAAGACAGGAGTGGGAAAGGAGAGCATAGCAAGACAGATCCACATGTCGGGCAGGCAAAACGGTTCGTTTATTAAAATTAATTGCCAGGCTATACCTACCGGAGTTTTAAGACCCATCCTGTTTGGTTATGACCCGGTTGATTCCCGGAAGTACGGCACAAGAGGGGAAAAAGGCCTCTGGGAAATGGCCCATGAAGGAACACTTTTTATAAAAGAGGTGGCGGATCTTCCTCCAGACCTGCAGGAAAAATTGCTGGGGGTAATCCGGATGCAGGAAAAAGTCCGGACAGGCGTAACAGAACCTGAAAACAATATAAATGTTCGCATCATTGCGTCATCAAATAAGGATCTTAAAAAAATGATAAGAAAAGGCAAGTTTAAAAAGGATTTATACGACAGTTTAAGTACAGTTACCATACCTATACCGCCTTTGCACAAGCGTAAGGAGGATATACCGGTTTTAATCCAGCATTACACTCGGGTTTATAACAAGATGTATAAACTTAAAAAGGGCTTTTCTGTCAAAACAATGGAGTTGCTCGTTGATTATGAATGGCCGGAAAATGTCCGGGAACTGGTTAACTTGGTGGAAAGGCTGTTGATTACAGTGGAACATAAATTAATTCTTCCTAAACATCTGCCTGCCTATATCTGTAAAAATATCGGCGCAAAGGGAACTAATAATTTCAAAACACTTAAAGAAGCTGTTGCGGAACTGGAATTTGAGTTGATTAAAAATGCCGTGGATATGTATGGAAGTACATATAAGGCGGCCAGTATTCTGGGGGTGAGCCAGCCCACGGTGGTACGTAAACTTCATAAATATGCAAAGAACACGTTGGAAACGGCTAATACATCTATGGTCAAAGACAATTGAAATTAGGTTGTATTTAAGTGTTCTTGGATATTGGCAGGGATCTATTTGATAGTTAATTAAAGGTTTATGTTAAAATTTTAAATATTGTTTCAAATTATATTTTGATATTTTCCTATTGTGTTATTACATAGGGTATGTTATAATTAATATAAATTAAGAGATACGATGTGGTATCAAAGGTTTTATGGCAAAGTGGCCGGTAATTTTACCGGTGTTTTTATTTTTGCAAAACAAATATTGGATACATTGATGTATCTGTCAGGTTAGGGCGAAGGTGCCGGCATGAATTCATTGCCGGCGCTGTACTGTTATAAGGGGAGTTGCCAGTTATTATTACCTGAGATTACATTGTGGTAAGTAAGGCATTGAGGCCATTGCAGCCCGAATGGGGTTTCTTGGCCTCTTTTTTAATTATAGAAAACAACGGAGGGATGAACACATGAGACAAATCGCCATTTACGGAAAGGGCGGTATAGGCAAGTCCACCACTACCCAAAATACGGTGGCTGCTCTGGCCGAGTTGGGCAAAAAGGTATTGGTGGTGGGCTGCGACCCCAAGGCCGACTCCACCAGGCTGCTGTTGCACGGCTTGAACCAGAAGACCGTGCTGGACACCCTGCGGGACGAAGGGGAGGACATCGACCTGGAGGACATCATGCGTGAAGGTTACGGAAACAGCAAGTGCGTGGAATCCGGCGGTCCCGAACCGGGCGTGGGCTGCGCCGGCCGGGGTATCATTACCTCCATCAACATGCTGGAATCGCTGGGGGCTTATACGCCGGACCTGGATTACGTGTTTTATGACGTGCTGGGTGACGTGGTTTGCGGCGGGTTCGCCATGCCCATCCGGGAAGGCAAGGCCCAGGAAATTTATATCGTGGCCTCGGGTGAGATGATGGCCATGTACGCCGCCAACAACATCTCCAAGGGGATCAGGAAATTCGCCGATTCCGGTGGCGTGCGGCTGGGTGGAATCATCTGCAACAGCCGCAAGGTGGATAACGAGTATGAACTGTTAAAGGCTTTTGCCGAGGAACTTGGTTCACAGCTTATCCACTTCGTGCCCCGGGACAACATTGTGCAGCGGGCCGAAATCAACAAGAAAACCGTTATTGATTACGACCCTACGGTGCCCCAGGCCGACGAGTACCGGACCCTGGCCCGGAACATCGACGGCAACGATATGTTCGTGATTCCCAAGCCAATGACCACGGACCGGCTGGAAGAACTGCTGATGGAATTCGGGATCCTGGACTAGGTGTAGCCAGGGGTCTGACCCCTAAAAGATTAATTATCTTGATTAGGAGTGATTACCAATGTTTATGATCAGAGCCATTGTGCGCCCTGAAAAAACCAACACCATCCTGGCTGAACTGAACAGCGCCGGATTTCCCGCGGTAACCAGGATTGACGTGGTGGGTCGAGGCAAACAGCGGGGTGTGAAAGTGGGCGAAGTGGTTTACGACGAGATACCCAAGGATATGTTGATGCTGGTGGTACAGGACGAGAAGGACAAGGAAGACGTGATCAGCATCATTTCCAAGTACGCCAAGACCGGAGAAAAGGGCGCCTTCGGTGACGGCAAAATTTTCGTCACCCCGGTTGAAGAGGCTTACACCATCAGCAGCGGCACCAAGGGGTTATAGGAAAGGGGACACACCTGCTGAAGCTTGGGTATTCCTCTGGGGACAGGACCCAACGAATGGATTTCCCCAATATGCATGTCCCCGATAGGAGCCTGGCTCTGGGGTCGGAGGAATGTCTCCAATTAACGGTCGAAAAGGAGGACCACCATGAAGGAAATTATCGCTATTATTCGGATGAACAAAGTCAATGCCACCAAAAAAGCTCTGGCCGATATCGGGGTCTGCGGCCTGCATGCCATGAAAGTGTTGGGCCGGGGCAAGATTCACGTGGACCTGTCAGTACTGCATGAGATGGGCGCCAGCGAGGAAATAGCCGGTATCGTTACCGAAAGCTTGTCCCAGGGCAGCCGGCTGATCCCCAAGCGCATGCTCACCATTCTGGTCCAGGACAACGAGATTGATAAAGTTGTTAATACCATCATCAGCGTAAACAAGGAAGGCAATAAGGGTGACGGCAAGATATTCATTTGCCCCGTTCTGGACGCCGTCCGGCTAAGGACCGGCGAGCGGGGCGAGGCGGCAGTTTAAGGTATGGGGACACACCTGCTGAAGCTGGGGTATTCCTCTGGGGACAGGAATGTCCCCGATTGAACAGGGGACACACCATCAGCGGAAAGGGAACACACCTTTGCTTATGTGTCAAGGCTTTGGGGACAGGAATATCCCCAAATGATTAAAGGGGGCGGTTAATTTGGCTATCAACGAAAAAATGATCGAGGAGATTCTCAATAAGTACCCCGCCAAGGTGAAGCGCAACCGGAAAAAACACATCGTGATCAGGGACTCCGCCCGGGAGAACCAGGAAATAGAAGCCAATACCCGGACTATCCCGGGGATCGTCACCAACCGCGGCTGCGCCTTTGCCGGCTGCAAAGGCGTGGTGTTGGGCCCGCTCAAGGACATGGTGCACATTGTACACGGGCCCATCGGGTGCGCCTACTATAGCTGGCTGACCCGGCGCAATAAAGCCAAGACGGACGACCCGAAGAAAAACTTCCTGGCCTACTGCGTGTCCACCGACATGCAGGAAAGCGACATCGTGTTCGGCGGCGAGAAGAAACTGGCTCGCATGATCGACGAGGTGGTGGAGATATTCAAACCCAACGCTATCACCATCTCCGCCACTTGCCCGGTGGGCCTCATCGGCGACGATATCCAGGCGGTGGCCAAGGCGGCCCGGGCCAAACACGGCCTGAACATTACGGCATACAGTTGCGAGGGATACAAGGGGGTCAGCCAGTCCGCCGGCCACCACATCGCCAACAACGGCCTGATGGAGAATATCGTCGGTGAGGGTGACTGGGAGGAGCCGCCCAGCAAGTATACCATCAATATCCTGGGCGAGTACAATATCGGCGGCGACAGCTGGGAAGTTGAACGGGTACTGAACGAGATCGGTTACGAGGTCCAGGTGGTGATGACCGGAAACGGCTCTTATGAGAAACTTAAGAACGCCCACGTGGCGCAGCTGAACCTGGTGCAGTGCCACCGCTCCATCAACTACATCGCCGACATGCTGGAAAAGAAATACGGCACTCCGTGGTTGAAAGTGAACTTCATCGGTATTCGGGCTACCATCGAGTCGCTGCGCAATATGGCCCTGTACTTCGGTGACGAGGCCCTGATTAAGCGTACTGAGGAGGTCATTGAAAAGGAACTGGCGGAAATCGAGCCGCAGCTGGAACCGTACAAGAAAATATGCTCGGGTAAAACAGCTTTCTGCTTTGTGGGCGGTTCCCGCGGCCACCATTACCAGGGGCTGTACGAGGAACTGGGTATAACCACGGTGCTGGCGGGCTACGAGTTCGCCCACCGGGACGATTACGAGGGCCGGGACGTGCTGCCGCACATCAAGTCCGATGCGGATAGCAAAAATATTCCCGACCTGCACGTGACCCCGGACGAGCGGCGCTACCGGTTAAAAATACCTGTTGAGAGAATGGAAGAATTGCAGAAGAAAATCCCTTTAAGCAATTACAAGGGCATGATTAAGGACATGATGGACGGCAGTATCGTGGTAGACGACCTGAACCACTATGAAACCGAGGAGTTTATCAGGATCCTTAAACCCGACATCTTTTCCTCGGGGATCAAGGATAAGTATATCCCCCAGAAGATGGGCATTCCCACCAAGCAGCTGCACAATTACGATTACAGCGGACCCTATGCGGGTTTCCGCGGCGCTATAAATTTTGCCCGGGACGTGGCCATGGGTTTTGCCACCCCCACCTGGAACTTCATCGTGCCGCCGTGGAAGGATAAGCCGCTGCTGGAGGGCAGCATCGAGCAATGCTCGGATGATACATGCGTTGAGGAGGTAGGAGCATAAAATGTTGGATTGCACGCCGAAGAAGATAATAAAACGCACCGGCGGGATGATCAACCCCGCCAAGACCTGCCAGCCCATCGGGGCTATGTACGCCGCCCTGGGCATCCACAATTGCCTGCCCCACAGCCACGGTTCCCAGGGCTGCTGCGCTTATCACCGTTCGCACCTGACCAGGCATTTCCGGGAGCCGGTGATGGCCACCACCAGTTCTTTTACCGAGGGCGCCTCGGTGTTCGGGGGTGGCGGCAACTTGAAAACCGCCATCAAGAACGTGTTTGCCATCTATGATCCCGATATCATGGCGGTGCACACTACCTGCCTGTCGGAGACCATCGGGGACGATATACCCACCATCATCAAGGGTGCCGAGGTTCCCGAAGGCAAACTGGTAATCCATGCCAATACGCCCAGCTATCAGGGCTCGCATATTACCGGTTTCTCCAACATGGTCAAGGGCATGGTTGCCTACCTGGCGGAAGCAACGACGGACGAGAAAAAGGAGCAGGTGAACATCATCCCCGGTTTCGTCAATCCCGGGGACATGCGGGAAATCAAGCGGCTGGCGGGCAAGATGGGTATCAGGTTCATCATGTTCCCGGACACTTCAGGGGTGCTGGACTCCCCCATGACCGGCAAGTTTGAAATGTTCCCCGCCGGCGGCGCCAAAGTGGAGGATATCCGCGACTCGGGCAACTCCAAGCTGACCATTGCCCTGGGTTATTACGCTTCAAGCGACGCCGCCCACCTGTTGGAGCGGAACTGCCGGGTGCCGGCTATCACTCTCAAAACACCTATTGGTATCAAGGCCACCGATGAGTTGTTAATGACGTTACGGAGTAAATTCGTGCAGGAGATACCTTACGAACTGGAGGAAGAGCGCGGCCAACTGGTGGATGTGATCACCGATAACCACCACCACTTTTACGGTAAAAAAGTGGCCCTGTTCGGCGATCCGGATATTCTCACCGGGCTGACGGAGTTTGTTTTAAGCCTGGGCATGCGGCCGGTACATGTGCTCACCGGTACCCCCAGCGGCACATTGGGCGGACCCCAGGGTATATTTGAAAAGGAAATTAAGGAAATGCTGGCGGCGGCCGGCCTGGAGGGCCGGGTAAAAGCGGCGGGCGACCTGTTCGAACTGCACCAGTGGATCAAGAACGAGCCCGTGGACCTTTTGATGGGCAACACTTACGGCAAGTACATCGCCCGGGCGGAGGACCTGCCCTTCGTGCGGGTGGGGTTCCCCATCCTGGATCGGGGCGTCCATCCCTATATGCCTATCGTGGGTTACCGGGGCGCCATGCGACTGGTGGAGATGATCAGCAGCGCGCTGCTCGATCGCCAGGACCGCGACGCCGCTGATGAAGATTTTGAACTGGTGATGTAGGGGGAAGCAGCCAAGCACTCACTGGAATCCGAACCCTTTTTGGAGGTGCAGGATGCTGGGCGGAGCCGGAATCTCTTTTTGAGCGTGCTGCTCGGTGAGTGCTGGGTGACTCCTGAATTCTTAAATAATGGAAAGATGTGATAAACGTGTCAACGGCTGTACCGAATGACAACTTGATAGTGGAAAGGCAATCTTCCATCCTGGTCAAGGGACGACAAAGGAAAAACCAGCTCAAGTGCGATGCCGAAAGCATCGCGGGGTGTGTCAGCCAACGGGCCTGCGTTTATTGCGGGGCCAGGGTGGTACTGAACCCGGTTACCGACGCCATTCACCTGGTGCACGGCCCTATCGGTTGCGCCAGTTATACCTGGGATATCCGGGGCAGCCTGAGCAGCGGGTCGGAACTGTACCGCAACAGCTTCTCCACCGACCTGAAGGAGAACGACGTCATCTTCGGCGGCGAAAAGAAACTGGCCCGGGCCATTGACGAATTAGTGGAAAAGTATAAGGCGGAATTGGTATTCGTTTACTCCACCTGCGTGGTGGGGGTGATCGGTGACGACCTGGAAGCGGTTTGCAAGGCGGCGGCCCAAAAGCATGGCATCCAGGTGATCCCCGTCCAATCCAGCGGGTTTATCGGCAATAAGTCGGCCGGTTACCGGGCGGCCTGTGATGCGCTGCTTCGCCTCATAGAGCCGCCGGGCGGCCCGCGCCCGCTTAACAACGGGCGCCTGGTGAAAAGCGTCAATTACCTGGGGGACTTTAACCTGGCCGGGGAAGCCTGGATTATCAAAGATTACCTGAAGCGCATCGGTGTGGAAGTCAACGTGGTGTTTACCGGTGACAGTAATTACCGGGACCTGAAAAAGGCGCCGGAGGCCTCGCTGAATATCATGCAGTGCGCCGGTTCCATGGCCTACCTGGCCCGGCGCATGGAGGTACTGTACGGCATCCCCTCCATGCGGATCTCCTTCCTGGGACTGGAGGACACCGCGGCGTCACTACGCAGGATTGCCGCTTTCTTCGACGACCCGGAGATGATGCGCCGGGCTGAGGAACTGATCGAGCAGGAAACTGCTGCTGTCCGGCCGGAGATTGAACGTTACCGCGAAAAACTATCGGGTAAAAAGGCTGCGATTTACGTTGGCGGCGGATTCAAAGCCATTTCTTTAATTAAGCAGTTCAGGGAAATTGGTATCGACGTGGTGATGGTAGGGACTCAAACCGGCCGGGAAGAGGAATACCAGACCCTGCATGATATCTCTGACGACGGCACGGTGATCCTGGACGACGCCAACCCCTCCGAACTGGAGCGGTTCATGATCGAACAGGGCGCCCACCTGCTGGTGGGCGGCGTTAAAGAAAGGCCCCTGGCTTATAAACTGGGGGTGGCCTTCATCGACCATAACCACGATCGCAAGCATCCTCTGAGCGGTTACGTGGGAGCGGTTAACTTTGCCCGGGAGGTATACTCCACGGTGTGCTCGCCGGTTTGGAAATATGCCCGGGACGTGGGAGGTGGACTGTATGCCGCGGGAAACAAAGCACTACCGGAACGTTAACGAGAACCCCTGCAACATGTGCATGCCCATGGGCGGGATCCTGCCTTTTAAGGGCATCGAGGACGCCATGGTGATCATCCACGGTTCCCAGGGCTGCAGTACTTACATGCGGCGGCACATCGCCGAGCACTATAACGAGCCCATTGACGTGGGGTCTTCCTCCCTGAACGAAAAGGGTACTATTTACGGCGGTTCGCAAAACCTGTTTCAGGCCCTGGATAACATCCGCAAGGTATATAAACCTCGGTTGATCGGCATTCTTACCTCCTGCCTGGCGGAAACCATCGGCGAGGACGTGGAGGGCATTGCCCGGGACTACCTGAAACAGCGGGGCCTGGATGATTTTCCCCTGGTGGCGGTTTCCACCCCCGGTTACGGGGGCACCCACAGCGAGGGTTACTGGCTGGCAGTGAAAAAGACTGTCGTCGCGCTGGCCCGGCCCACGGAAAAACACGACGGGATCAACGTTATTGTACCGAACCTGAGCCCCGCCGATATCCGGGAAATCAAGCGTATCCTGGAACTAATGGATATCAAATATACCCTGCTGCCCGACATTTCGGAAACCCTGGACCGGCCCATTGCCCGGCCATATACCAAGATTCCGCCCGGCGGCACGAAGGTGGAGGCCATCCGGCGCATGCCTGGGGCCGCGGCCACCATCCAATTCGGCATAACGGTAGAGGAAAATGTTTCGCCGGGTCGTTACCTGCAATCGCAATTCGGGGTGCCGCTGTATAACCTGCCCGTGCCCATGGGCGTGGAGGCCACCGATATGTTTGTGGGCCTGTTGGCGGGCCTTGCCGGCGGCAGCGTGCCCAAAACGCTGGAACTGGAACGGGGCCGTTTACTGGACTGCATGGTGGATTCCCACAAGTACAACGCCCAGGGCCGGGGAGCCGTGTTCGGGGATCCCGAACTGGTGTACGCCGTGGTGCGGACCTGTGCGGAAAACGGACTGTACCCGGCGGTTGTGGCCACCGGCAGCGGGAACACCGGGCTGGAAGATCTGCTGGAACCCGTGCTGGCGGATTGCCCCGGAGAGGTGCGATTTCATAACGAGACCGATTTTGCCCAAATCAGGACAACATGCAGGGAAACCGGGGTAAACATTGCCATCGGCCATTCCGACGGCAAATACCTGACTGAAAAGGAAGGCATACCCCTGGCCAGGATGGGCTTTCCCATCCACGACCGGGTGGGCGGCCAGCGGCTGCTCTCGGTGGGGTATACCGGCACCACCATGTTCCTGGACCGGATCACCAACACTTTGTTGGAATACAAGCATAAAAACTACCGCGCCGCCATGTACCGGAAGTTTTACCGGAACACCGGTATAGAGGAAAGGGGACACACCTCTCTAATGGGTCAAGCTTTTGGGTCGGAGGAATGTCCCCAATTGATACCGGTACTACGCGGGGAGTTGAGGTGAATACATTGACCTGTGGCTGTGCAAGAAGCACTCAATCGGAGCGGGTGGAGGCCGGCACCCTGGAGATGACCGGCCGGCACCCCTGTTATTCATACGAAGCCCATCACAAGTACGCCCGGATGCACCTGCCGGTGGCGCCCCGGTGCAACATCGGCTGCAATTACTGCAACCGCAAGTTTGACTGCGTGAGCGAAAGCAGGCCCGGTGTGACCAGCGAGGTGTTGACCCCCGAGGCTGCCAGGAACAAATTCCTGCTGGTGCGGGAAAAGGTGGCCAACCTCAGCGTAGTGGGTATCGCCGGGCCGGGGGATGCCCTGGCCAACTGGGGCAGCACCAGGAGAACCATTGAACTAATTAAGGAAGCCGATCCGGAAGTAATTTTCTGCCTGTCCTCCAACGGCCTGATGCTGCCGGACTATGCCCGGGAGATCGTGGAACTGGGTGTAAAGCACGTAACGGTAACCGTCAACTGCCTCGATTCTGTTACCGGGTCCCTCATTTACCGGCACGTTAATTACCGGGGCAAAGTACACCGGGGGGCGGCAGGGGCGGAGATCCTGCTGCACAACCAGCAAAAAGGTATCGAGTACCTGTCCCGGAACGGGGTGCTGGTGAAAGTGAACATTGTAATGGTCAAAGGTGTCAACGACGACCGGATCCCGGAAGTGGTGCGGCGGGTGAAGGAACTGGGCGCGTTTATCACCAACATCATGCCGCTGGTACCGGCCCCGGGCAGCGTGTTCCAGGACTATGCCCCCACCGACGCCGCGGAACTGGACCGCATGCGTGACCTCTGCGGCCAGGACATGCAGCAAATGCGCCACTGCAAACAATGCCGGGCCGACGCCATCGGCCTGCTGAACGAAGACCGGTCTCGTGAGTTTGACACCGCCCCGGCGGAGCCAAACGCCGGTTGCGGCGGTAGCAACCGGACATCAAAGATCGCGGCAGCTTCTTAGAATTTCAATAATGCAACGTCTGAAGCCAAAGGATGGTAGCAAAAGGAGGTTTGAAGCATGAACAAGCCCAAACACCACATATTCGTCTGCACCAGCACCAGGGCCACCGGCCAGCTCAAAGGCCTGTGCCACGGCAAGTCCTCGGTGGAAATACTGTCCGCTTTCCTGGAGGAAATTGAAGACCAGGGGCTGTCCGGGGAAATCTTTATCTCCAACACCGGCTGCCTGGGCCTCTGCGAGCAGGGTTCCGTGGTGATAGTTTACCCGGACAACGTTTGGTACGGAGGCGTATCTCCCGACGACGTGGAGGAGATCATGGAGGAACACATCCTGGGTGGCAATGTCGTGGAGCGTTTGCTTATAAAATAGTCTTACCCCAGAGCCGGACAGGAACTATGTGTCTTAACAAATTTAACATTTAACACCTGGCTCCAGAGCTTGAAAGGAGGGCTCCCATGGCCTTTGACATAGCTGTTTACATAGATGAGAACGGCGAAACAACATCGCTGAACGACCCGGGAAAGCTGGTGGTGCACCGTAAAAGGCAGGGCCGCTGGAAAGTATGTCGGGAAAAAGAGTTCAGACCGGTCCCCGCAGAGGGCATGAGCGGGCTGCGCCGGCTAATGGGCGAGGTTCTGGAATTTATGGGCGGGTGCAGAGTATTCGTGGGCAATACTGTTACGGGGATACCTTATTTTGAGCTGGAAAAGTCAAATTGCGCGGTCTGGGAAATGCAGGGCAAACCCAGGGATTTCCTGGATTACATCCTGACCCGGGAAGAAGAGGAGCACCGGCGGGAAGAGAAAAGCGCAGTCGTGGTGGTACCGGTGCCGGAGGAAACCGGCGCCGGGTGTTACCGTATTTCGATTAAGGAAATCCAGGAAAACAATATCGGGGTTACCTCAAAACAGGTGCTGCTGCCGTTTCTCCGCCAGGGGAACTTTTATGAACTGAAGGTACTTTGCAACCATATTCCCCCGTGGTTGGAAGCAGAATTTTTGACCGGTAAATTATGCGGTGAGGTTAATAATATTGGCTCTGGTGAGCTGGAAATTATCATCACAAAAAGCTGCTGCAAAAGTCGGTAAAAACGGCCTGTTGGGGCATATTCTGGCTAATATGGGCATTTCGCTTATATTTACCTGGTGGGCGGCGGTTTTGGCGGCTGCTGTGGTTGCCTTCCCGTTAATGTACCAGAGCGCCAGAGCAGCTTTTAAAAGTGTGGATATTAATTATGAGAAAGCGGCAAGACCCTGGGAGCGAGTGAGTTCAGGATATTCTTCATCGTTACCCTTCCCCTGGCCCGGCCGGGCATAATTGCCGGACTGGTGCTTTCCTTCGCTCGGGCACTGGGAGAGTTTGGCGCTACGTTAATGGTCGCGGGTAATATACCCGGGTAGACTCAAACCATACCGCTGGCCATTTATTTTGCCGTAGAGTCCGGGGATGACGCTACCGCAAAAATACTGGATGCAATAATTACCGTATTTAGCTTCCTGATCATCTTAATAGGGGAGCTGTTATTTATTCCCAAAGTGTCAACACCTTGACAACTTAATTCAATTGAACCAAAAGAAAAATTGACCGTGTGGTTATCTGCAGATTATCCGCATTATTCAAGCATAGATGCTTTAGCTGCAAAAGCAGATATAATTATTGAAGGAACAATAGTGGATTCAAGAGTTGAAGAAATCGATACCCGGATTAGAACAAACAAGGAAGATGAACAATTGAATCCAGGTGGTGAAATACCATCTACTAAGGATATTTGTACTGTGTGTACTATTAAAGTCAGCGATTCTTACAAAGCTTATAAGTGCAAATGCAAAAAATGATTTAACACTTACAATCGAGGATTTAGAAAGAATAAAGAATAAAACTAAAAAATGATTAAATTATAATATTTTAATATGGTGAAGTAGGCATGGGACACCTGGCTTAAGCCGGTTTTCCCATGCCCTTTCCCGAACCGGGCGTGCGATTTTCACCGCATCTGGCTCTCCATTACAAGAGACCAGTTAAGGCTCAGGTCATTATCTCACATTAAAAGCATATCAATTACGGATTTCACAGCTAAGCTCA
Source organism: Desulfoscipio geothermicus DSM 3669 (assembly GCF_900115975.1). Taxonomy (GTDB): domain Bacteria; phylum Bacillota; class Desulfotomaculia; order Desulfotomaculales; family Desulfallaceae; genus Desulfoscipio; species Desulfoscipio geothermicus. The sequence continues at coordinate 821 of NZ_FOYM01000036.1, read as the reverse complement.
CGTATTGGAGCCAAGAAAAATTCTCTCCTCGTAATTTGCTCTGCTGGTGGGGCAAATTGTATTTTTAGGGTGCGTTTCTATTATGATTCCATACTATATAAGCTTTCTAGGTAACATATTCCTGTATTTGTTTTAAAGTATTTCTGTTTTATAGCTTTTACTTGTTCTTTTCCAATATCATCTTCAAAGATATTGACAAGAAAATCTGCTTCAACAAGAATTTGAAAATCTATATCGTCTATTTTGCTGTATGTATGATGGTTACCTATCAAATAACTGACTCTGTCAATAAAACCTTTAATTAAATTAAATTCCTCTAAAATAGCACATGCTACAGGTGGTCCTTCTATCTGCTGGTATTTCCCGGAAGATGATGAGTATTTTATTTCACTTTCTTTAATTCCAATATCATGTAAAACAGCAGCCACTTCAAGTATATTAAGTTTTTCTTCTGGAATGCCCTCAAGTTCTCCTATGCTTTTTGCGAATGCATACACCTTTAATGCATGGTTTATTCGCTTAACATCACCATCAAAATATAATATCATTTTTTTAATAGTATCACTTATAATGTTTTTCATATGCCTATCCTCACGTCCTTCTTAAACGGTTTTATTCCAAGCGCCAGTGTGGGCGATATCAACCACTAGTTTACATGTTATTTTACAGTGAATTTCATTGATTGTCGAACAATATTTTCAATACTTATTAAGTTAAATTACTCCTGAATCCGTGAAAATATCATAATTAGCAATAATAGCAGCAAAATAATGGAATTAACTGCCATAACATATCAATAAATATTTGCTGTATGTCATTAA
>NZ_FOYM01000050.1 GCF_900115975.1 Desulfoscipio geothermicus DSM 3669 | reverse complement strand
ATGTACCTGACGGCCTCGATGATGTCGGCGGCGTACCAGGTGGCCTCGCCCCACTTGCGGGCGTTGGCGAAGGTTTTCTCTTCCTTAACGGCGGCGCGCATCCGGTTCAGTACCGGCACCATGTCGCCCAGGGTCTTGATTTCTTCGCCGCTCAGGCAGCGGATGACCGGCAGGTAGTAGGCTGTGTCGGGATAGCCCACGGGATGGTCCTTGCCGTAGGTGCGGATGGCCTGGTTTAACAGGATCTCCGCGTAGCTCAGGGCGGTGATGGTTCCTTCGTAGGCTTCCTTGAACAGTTTCTTGGGCTCCTGGCCCGGTTCTATAGCGCCTTCGAATATTTGATCAAAGCCGGTGACTTCGGTCAATTCTCTTTCCCTCCCTTTCCAGCGATTTACCAGTTTTGGCAAAGCGGGGTTTCCAAATCTTCGGCGACCCGGCGGTGTATGCCTAACTTCCAAGTGCGGTATTCCAAAGCGTTCAACAGTTTTTGAATTGACGTTTCAATGTCCGGCTCCAGAATGAAGTACCCGCCAAATACGTCGCCGGCAATTTGGGTCAATATGCTGTAAATCAGGTCGCAGCCTTCCACCGGCGGCATGGTTCCCACATGGGTGGGCAGCCCGATGGTTACGGCCCAGGTGCCGATACTGGTCGCTTTGCCGCTCATGGCTTCGGGAGCGGAGGCTACAAACGGCACTTTCGGTGTGTCAACGCCGAGGTCATCCGCCATCAACATCAGCAGCTCGGCCGCCCTGGAGTTGTCCACGCAGGAGCCGATGTGCAGGACCGGGGGCAGACCGTATTTCAGATTGGCTTTTTCGCTGATACGCTGGTAGAATTTCTTCAGACCTTCGCCGCAATATTCATCTACCTTGGCGGGGTCCATCAGCCCTTCCTTGGCACAGGCCTGGGCGTTACAGCCCGTGGAGATGACCAGCACATCGTTTTTCAACATGGCTTTGGTAATTTCCAGATGGGCCTGATCCTGGAAGGTTTTCAGGTTGTTGCAGCCCGCCATCAAGATAACGCCTTTCAGTTCACCGCTTAAAATGGCGTCGTTAAGGGTACGAACGGGATTATCCGGGTTAACTGTCTTGAATAATTCAAAAATTGCCTCCAGGCTCCAGCCGGCAACAACTTTGTTCTTGACATTGGGAATGTGTACCGGGCGGTTGCCGCGCTCCTTGAACGCCGCTATGGCCTCACGGATAACTTCTTTGGCGTTTTCCATGGCCGTGGCTTCCTGGTAGTCTATGTGCATGGTGCCGGGATTCTTTACGATGTCCGAAGTGGTGATCAGCCTGGTGCCAAAGCACTGGGCCACCGTGTTGAGGGCGGGCATAATGCACTGCACGTCCACCACCATGCAGTCCACGGCACCGGTGCAAATGGCCAGTTCCTGGGAGGAGAAAGATGTAACGATGGGTACGCCCTGGCGCATGAGCACTTCATTGCCGGTACAGCAGATACCGGATAATTGTATGCCCTCGGCTCCGACAGCCTTGGCTTCACCTTCCAGCTCACGGGCCGCGGCAACGATCATTTCGCTGAGCAGCGGGTTATGGCCGTGCAGAATGATGTTTACTTTCTTGGGATCCAGCACACCCATGTTGGCTTCACTGACAACGGGTTCGGGAGTACCGAAAATAATATCCGACAGGTCTGTGGCGATCCACTTACCGGCCAGGTCGGCCAAACCAACCCGTACCGCGCTGAATACCAGGTTGACCGGATCGTTATCCATACCTACGTGGGCCTGGGTTACCAGGTCGGAAATGGTGGCGTGGATGCCGTGGGGCATGACATAATGGCTTCTGTATTTTTCATTTCTGTCTTTGGTGACCGTTTTGGTGATCCAGGTGGCATCGCCTTCCCCTTTGCAGCGCCTGAAATCTTCCAGGGCCAATTCCGACAGTTCCCTGGCCAGGGTGGCATTATCTTTGCCTTCGGTTTCAATACCGACTTTCTTACATACTCTGTACAGCTTATCTACGTCTTTTATAGAATAATCCGGTGCATGTCCTTCGGATACCATATGCAAAACGTGGGCAATATGATTTCCGTGTTGGGCATGGGACGCACAACCGGTTAATATCATTAAACCTACGCTGCGGGCCACGATAGTCCATACATTGGCACCGCAGATACCCCTGCTGGCCGGACCTTCGTCAGCCTTGATGCGGCAAGGTCCCATCATGCAGAAACGGCAGCAGATGCCTTTATAACCGAATTGACACTGTGGTTGCTGGGCCAATACGCGGTCAAAGGCTGTGGTTACTCCCTGCTCTTGGGCCACATCGATCATTTCCAGGACCGCAGGGTCAACTGAACGCTTGACATTTTTGGGATCAATGACCCGCGGTGTCTTGTTCGAGGGCCGGCAGGTCAGGATTGGATCTCTAAACCTTGGCATTAACTCGACCTCCTTAATTGATTAATTATTTTGTTAATTTAGTTGTTTTAAATTAAAGATAACATCACCCACCTTTACAGACTAATATAAAAAAGGCATAATTCGGGTAGAGTAAAAATGCTATAAATAACTATACTAAATAATTCCTGTTTTGAGCAAATGTTAAAAACATTGATTAAGGGCGATATATAAAGCATTTTATGGACAATCGCTCTAAAATAGTTATTTTAAGCATATTTTCATAATTTATTGATTTTTAAGACTTGAAGTGGGTGAATGCTTTGAATCAATGCGCTAACAAGGATGGAGAAAGGGAGATTACTTTCAAAGTTATTACCTTCGGGTGTCCCGTCAACCGGCATGAAAGCGTGGCCATAGAGTCGGCCATGCAGCAGGCGGGCTTTATTAACACGGAGGGGCGGGCCCGGGTGAACATAATCAACAGCTGTGTGGTTACCGGAGCCGCCGCCGCCGAGGCCCGCCGGGTGGCCAGGAAAATAAAAAGAGAGGACCCGCATGCGCTGGTAGTGCTGGCGGGCTGTTATCCCCAGGTATATCACCGGGAACTGGCGGAGGAAATGCCGGAAACTGATATCCTTATCGGGACCAGAGGGCGGTCCGCCCTACCGGCCCTGATCCGGCAGGCTTTGGATGAGAAATGGCATGGGCCGCGCCTCATGGTCACGGAGCACGAGCAGGGAGACAAGTTTGAGGAAATGCCGCTGCTATCCTGGTATGGCCGGGTCCGGCCGGTGGTTAAAATACAGGAAGGATGCAATGAGTTCTGCACCTACTGTATTATCAGAAAGGCCCGGGGGCGGTCCCGCAGCCTGCCGCCGGACCGGGTGCTCGAACAGGTGCGATCCCTGCTGGAAGCGGGATACCGGGAAATCGTCCTGGCGGGGAACCAGTTGGGCCTTTACGGACAGGATCTGGGGGATACCGATCTGCCGCAGATAATTGAAGAGATGAGCCGGCTGCCTTATGATTTTCGCATCCGGCTGAATTATGTGGAGCCGATGAACGTGACCGAGCGGCTTTTGGAAACCGTGGCTTTTAACCCCAGGGTATGCAACCACCTGTACATACCCGTGCAAAGCTGTTCCGACCGGGTGCTGAAAAGGATGGGCCGGAAATACCGGGCGGCGGATTTTGCGGCCATTGTGCGCATGGCCAAATCCCTGGCGCCGGGTATTTCCATCTGGACCGATTTGATAGTGGGATTCCCGGGGGAAGAAGAGGCGGACCATGACATTACTTTGCACATGATCCGGGAGCTTGGGCTGGCGCACCTGCATGTGTTTCCCTATTCACCCCGTCCCGGTACGCCCGCGGCCCGGTTTACGGACAATGTGCGCCCCGATATTAAAAAGAAGCGGGTCGAGGAAATGCAAAGGCTGGACAGGGAACTTTCCAGGAATTATAATGGTAGCGTGCTGGGTGAAAAATTGCGGGTACTGGTGGAAAGGATCGTGGGTGAAGGACAGTGCGGCTTTGCCGAGGGGTATGCCGACAATTACGTTAGTGTAAGGGTGCCTCTGGAATGTACGTTCGGTGTCGAGAATAAACTTGTGGGGCAATTTATCAATGTGCTGGCCCAGGCTGATGCCGGGTCATATTTGGCGGGGACCCTAATTTAATAATTGACTTTTACAGTGCTGAAATGTAAAATAGTGATAAAAATCACATATATTGTGGGTGATTTTAATTGTTAAACAAGGTGTGTATATTATACAAAGATCACCTTCGGCTGACGTTGTTGGTCGGTGGCGGGCAGGCGCGCAAAACCTATATTTACTGGCTGAAAGAGCCGCCTTTTGCCATGCAGGATTACGAAAGTTATGAAGGCAGATGGATAGAGGGAAGCGTGGAAGAGCCGGTGATTTTACTGGAAAGCGCCCCGTCAGGAGTGCAAAAAATCGATTTGTCCCCGTACATCGACGAGATTGAAGTCATATACCAGATAATGGGTGTTTCTCAGTCAGGCAAAATAAGCTGGAAAACTGTTTCCGAAGATGAGTATAATGATTTCATGAAGAACATTGATTTTTAGGCCCGCCCCGGTTTATACCGGGGTTTTTTGTAATTTGATATGACTCTATCCACTTTATGCAAAATTTTTTTTAATTGCCTGGAAAGGGGACAGGTACCGTTTAAAAAACCAATCAAAGCCAGCCGCCTTATTTAGTGTACCTTACCGTGGGGATTGTCGGCTTAAGGAGGGAAGTCAACATGGTTGTGGGGGTTTTAACGCTGGAACTTTTGCTGCAGGAAGCGGATTCCCTGAAAGGAAAGCGGAAGGTTTTAAAGAGCTTGCTGGAAAGGCTGAAGCATCGCTTTAACATATCGGTGGCGGAAGTGGGCCGGCAGGACAATTGGAAATACTCCACGGTGGGGATTTCCGCCGTCAGCGGCGATATGGCGCACATGCAGCGCGTGCTTGCCTCGGTGGTGCGGTTTGTGGAAAACCATAACGGGGTGGAAGTACTTGATGTGCATGAGGAGTTACTTTAAATTGAACGTCCGGCGGGGCGGGTTGTACCAGGTAAAAAGGGGACTGGCTCTTTTTTCGCTTTTTGAAAAAAGTACCTGTCCCCTTTTTATCTGGGTAGACCCTCATGCACCTTGGCGCGCATTAACTCAGTCCCGGTTTTTCCACCAGGCGGTCCTTTTCCTGGTTTAAGCTTTCCGCGGTATCCGCACCGCCTTTTAGTTCGGCGACCAGCATCCCGGCCAGGATGAGCGTGCAGCCTGCCACCTGTACGCCCGCTAAAATCTCGCGCCCCAGCAGGTGGGCGGTGATGGCCGAGAAAACCGGTTCCATGGTAAATATGATGGCCGTGTGGGTGGGGGAGGTGTAACGCTGCACGGTGTTTTGGATCAAAAAAGCCAGTGCAGTGGCGGGAATGGCGGTGATAAAAAAGGCCACCCAGATCGGTGTGGTGATCTGTGCCGGCATTTTTTCCAGCCCCAGGGCGAATATGAAGCTGACGACCGAGACCGTGGTAATCTGGATAATGGCCATCAACACCGGGTTGTGACGCCCGGCGTACCGCCCCACCATGAGGATGTGCAGCCCGAAACAAATGGCGCAGCAAAATATCAGTATATCTCCCAAGCCCAGCTTGAAGCCGCCGCCTTGCAGGGTCAAAAACCCCAGTCCCAGGGTGGCACAGGCAACGCCTACCACCACGTAAGGTCCGGGCATTCTCCGGTATAATAGAGCGGTAAACAGTGGCACCAGGACCACGGCCAGCCCGGTGATGAAACCGGCGGTGGCCGGGCCGGTATATTGGAGCCCTACTGTTTGGAAGGCATATCCGCCGAACAAAAACAAACCGATAAATGCCCCGGCCTGCAAAGTGGCGCGGTTCAGGTCCGCCAGATGGCGCCAGTAGACGACGGCCAGAAAAGCTGCGGCCAGCAAGAAGCGCAGGGCCACAAAGTAATAAGGGCCGATGCCCGATAGGGCGTCCTGGACCACCACAAAGGTCAGGCCCCAGGAGAAGGCCACAAATAAAAGGGCCAGATCGGCCTTGACTTGTCTTTTTTTAAGTGCGTCCATGGGGTTGCAGATTCCTTTCGTCTCATTAACCAATCAATAGCTATTTTCCCACCGGGCTATTTTATTGTCAAGTAAAAGCTCGGTGCATGCTTTTTGTGCAATTTGTCCTATAAAGAATAAATTTTCAGCAGGATTTTGTTGTTTCAAGGCGAATTTCTTCCATTTGTTTAGGATTTCAGAAGGAGGTGCTGAGAAAGAATTTAAGCGGTTAAAAAATAAAATAAATTCTTAATTACCGAAGGAGGGAATGGTTATTGAAAAAATGGTTTAAAGTGAGTTTGGTTGCTTTAACGGCCCTGACGCTCGTGGTTGTGGCGGCCGGTTGCGGCGGCGGCGAAAAGGCCAAGGAAACCGCCGGCGAGGGTGAAAAACAGGGCGCCCAAACCACCAAGCTGGTTTTCGGTTCCGACACCGCCTATGCTCCCTTTGAATTTATGGGAGAGGACGGTAAATTAAAGGGTTTTGACGTTGACCTGATTGACGCCATTGAAGAAGTGGCCGGCGTGGAAATCGAAATCAAGGGCATGAACTTTGACGGCATAGTGCCCGCTCTGGAAACAGCCAGCATTGACGGCGCCATCTCGGCCATGACCATTACCGAGGAAAGAAAACAAAAAGTTGATTTCTCTGTTCCTTACTATGCTTCCGGCCAGTGTGTGGCCGTGCGTGCGGACAATGAGACCATCAAGGGATTTGACGACCTGGAAGGCAAGAAAATAGGCGTACAAATCGGCACCACCGGTTCCATTGAAGCCAACAAGGTGCCCAATGCCGAGATTACGGACTACAATATCATCGGCGACGCCTTCCTGGACCTGAAGAGCGGCGCTGTGGACGCGGTGGTAAATGACTTTCCCGTAACCGCCTACTATATCCAGCAGGGCAACGACGACGTCAAGATCGTCGGTGATATGAAAACCAGCGAGCACTACGGCATAGCCGTGCCGAAACAAAAACCCGAAGTATTGGAAATGATCAACGATGCTCTGGCCACCTTGAAGGAAAACGGCAAGTTTGACGAGATTTATAAGAAATGGTTCGGGGCCGCCCCGCCGGAATACCTGCCCGGTGAACCCCAGAGCTGATAGATATGCAACCAAATAACGGAATTAGAATATGCGTAATGCCTTAAAAGGTATTACGCATATTTCCTGTTCCGGCGGAGAAGGTGAAATATTTGGATGTTGTAATAGAGAATTTACCGGTGTTGATATTTCAAGGAGCCAAGATCACGCTGCAAATAACGATAATTTCCGTGGCCATCGGTTGCTTGCTTGGTTTGATCGGTGGGTTGTCGCGTCTTTCACGGCGCAAAGTATTACGTTTTCTGGCTACGGCCTATGTAGACTTTTTCCGCGGAACCCCGCTTCTGGTACAGATTTTTATTGTTTATTTCGGAATTCCCAAATTATTAATGGATTTGCAGTCGTTTATGGTGGATAGCTACGGGATGACGCCGGTGGCGGATTCATTTGCCCTGCCCAGGTTTCTGGCCGCGGTAATCGCCTGCAGCCTGAACAGCGGCGCATATGTGGCGGAAATATTCCGGGCGGGCGTACAGTCCATTGAACGGGGTCAGATGGAGGCCGCCCGCTCCCTGGGCATGACCCACGGACAGGCCATGCGCTACGTTATTCTGCCCCAGGCGTTCAAACGGGTTATCCCTCCGCTGGGTAACGAGTTTATTGCCATGTTGAAGGATACCTCCTTACTGTCGGTTATCGGCTTTGCGGAATTAACCAGAAACGGCCAGTTGATTATTGCCCGGACTTATGAATCCTTTGCCATCTGGTTGACCGTCGGATTTATTTACTTGATCATGACCTTCACCCTGTCCCGTATCGTGGATTACCTGGAGAGGAGGTATAAAACCGGTGATTGAGGTAAAAAACCTGTATAAAAATTTTGGCAAGCTGGAAGTTCTCAAAGATATCAACTGTCGGGTCGCCCTCCAGGAAGTGGTTTGCGTTATCGGACCCAGCGGCTCCGGAAAAAGCACTTTTCTACGTTGTTTAAATTTGTTGGAGGAGCCTACCGCGGGGGATATTTATATAGACGGCATAAATTTAACGGATAAGAATACCAATATTAACGCCGTGCGCCAGGATGTGGGCATGGTTTTTCAGCGATTCAACCTTTTTCCCCATAAAACCGCCCTGGACAATGTCTGCCTGGCGCCCATGAAGGTGAAAAAACTGTCACGGGATGAGGCGGAAAAAATAGCCCGCGAACTGCTTGATAAAGTAGGCCTGTCGGACAAGGCCGATGTTTACCCGGAACAGCTTTCCGGCGGCCAGCAGCAGCGGGTGGCCATCGCCAGGGTGCTGGCCATGCGGCCCAAGGTGATGCTTTTTGACGAACCCACTTCCGCCTTGGACCCCGAAATGGTGGGGGAAGTGCTGGCAGTAATGAAGGATCTGGCCCGGGAAGGCATGACCATGGTGGTGGTAACCCACGAAATGGGCTTTGCCCGCGAGGTTGGCGACCGGGTGATATTTATGGACGAGGGGCGTCTGGTGGAGGAGGGAACGCCCGAGCAGGTTTTCGGCAATCCCCAAAACGAGCGAACCCGAACTTTTCTCGGTAAGATTTTATAGATGTTTGCCAGCAGGGGTGAGATGATTCCACCTTATCATAAGTAGCACGTTATCCAAAGTAAATGCTCCATCCTACCGGGAAAAGGGATTATGCCATGATCCCTTCTGGTTGCGCAGTTAGGCCTCCGGACAATGGACATCAAGCATCTGAAATTGGACAACTTGAAATGGAAGGATAATCGCATCGTATTGACGAAGTCGAAAACGTCCAGAGCGCTCAGCCTACCCCTGCTTCACGATGTCGGCTGGGCGATCATTGACTATCTGAAGCCATCGCAAAATATAATGAGTCCAACCCGGAGGGGTTATCCCCTTGGGCTGAAAGGAGAGAACATACCTCTGGAATGTCGCATTTTGGCTATCGCCGATGATATGATGCAATGACCAGTGATCGGCCTTACCGGAAGGCCATGTCCCATGAAGAAACCTTGGCTGAACTCAGAAGGTGCGCCGGAATTCAATTTGAACCTTAGGGCCGAATTATGCAACCGCCCGGAGCCGAGTGAGCTCGTATCAAGGAAAGGGGACAGACCTCCTCGAGGAATGTCCCCAATTTACGGCCGAGTCAGTGAGCGGAAGGTACCACCACTCGGCTTTTTTAAAGGCCGGCAAAAATTAATGGTTGGTAGGGCTGGAAATAAAATAACGGTGCTGCCATATAATTTTTCAAGTAGAGCTGGATGTTGCTGCGGCGCACGCCGCTTGCTTCGGAAAACTAAAATAAAAAGTAGCACCTTTGTCAATTTCGCCAATCATCCAGGCTTGACCATTATGCCTTTTGAGTATTTTCTGACATATAGCGAGTCCTACACCTTTATGGATTTTCACATTATAGCAAATTTCCCGTCCGACAGGGATTATAAAGGTAGCTTAAAGATGTATAATAGCGCAGGGGAGTTAGTTTTTGGACCAGTTGACGCTTTGGGACGAGGTACAAGCTGTGAAGAAAATGATTGGGATCATACAAAATGGTGGTTAACCAATGCCGATACCCTACGGGCCAATATACTGCCTGGATTGTCGGTCCGGGAACCCCAGAATCTTCTTATGGACCTTATGAAAGGGTTTCCATGGACCCTGTAAGCGGTAATGCTTTAACTGCAGAAGAAAATGGCTGCTCCGGTTTTATGATTCACGGTGGTGATCCTTAAACCAATACTGATGCAACTTGGTACCCATTACGCCAACATACGGTTGCATCAGGATATCCAACAATAACCAAGATGCCTTAATTAAAAAGATTAAAGAAATTGCAAGTGCAGATGCTGTAGGCAAAGTTACAGTAAATAACATCTAAGCAAGTAGTGTGCTCATAAGGGTAGGGTTTAACCCTACCCTTAATACTTAAATCTATAGTTAGGACTAGGCATATTTACTATTTCTTCACGTGATACAGCTCTTATAAACTCAATACTATCTTGATTGTTAAAATATCTATAAACTTTAAATTTTTTTGAAGGGTATTCACTTACAAAGTCAAGTCCTTCACCGTTACGATGCCATAAAATGTAGGCTGTAGTAATATAATAATTTTCTGTTGGAATTAGTAATAATAAATTTTTATCCAGATCATAAATTGCTAGATTGCTTTTTGAGGTATTGCCGAAGGCAAAAGCCAATTTGTTTTTGTCGGGTGACCAACTATAGGCGTGAATTGTTTCTACGAATCCATTTTTAGCCGTTTTTAACATGTCATTTAGTATAAAATGTTCTCCTGTGTTAAGATTAACAACAAGTACTTTATAACCGTAATGATAAAATAATTTTAAGGCCAGGTAATCTTTATTTGCTGATAAACCTACTGAACTAATTGATAACGGTTTTTCTGTGAACATAATTTCGAAGTTCTTGTTCTCTTTTTTTATCATAATGGAAATTATGACTGAATTAGAAAGGTATTTTTCTTTTGCAAGGGATTTATTGGCTATTAATGTTATATTATCTTCTTTCCATATAATATTGTCAATATTCCATTCAATGTTAGAAGTATATTGAGGGATATGATAGTCTAAAGTTTCAAGTTGAACAGTATTGTGCTTAATTCTTTGTATTATTACCGTTTTAGTGTCATGTTGGTAATTAACAATTGTACCCATCGCCTCTGAAACAAACCTTATCGGTACTAGCGTCTTTCCTTTGACAACTTTAGCCGGAACGTCTAGTTCTATCGCAGCACCATTCTTATAGGCCGTCTTTTTACCGACGGTTAGCTTTACAGTATCATTATCTTTGGTAGCCGTGACTGTATTAGTAGCACCATCCCAGTCTACCTTAGCACCTAAAGCCTCGAAAATAACCCGTAATGGTACTAGCGCACGACCGTTCTCCAGTATAGGTGATACGTCGAAATCTAGCTTTTTATCATTAAAAGTAACGGTAACTAGTTCAGCAGCCATAACACCACTTGGTAAACTGGCTATTAAAAATACTCCTCCAACCAAGAGAAACGCTAACCACTTTTTCTTCAATGGAAAGACCCCCTTAAAATTCTTACTTGTAGCTGTTCTCTTGCTTATAGACGAAAGGAACCATTATTTTGTTGCCTGACAACTACCACATTTTTTCTCTTTCAGTGATTTCAATATCCTTTCGTATTCGTCTCGATTACCCTCGTCATTCACAAGCATATACCCTTGAGAGTGAATTCCATTTTTAGTAAACTCATAACTACAAATATACTTAGCCCAAGCGTAGATGTCGCTAATTTTACCCGGTGCTTCTAACTCGTCAGTGAAGATGATTTGTTCTTGTAAAGAAGATGTAGCGTCACTTCTCATCTGTGTTACCATCAACACCTCAAATTTTTCCGGGCCATACTGTAGATCGTAAAATAGAATTGACCCCCGATCGTCAAGTAAAACTGACCCACCCTATGATAAAATCTCCCTCGAAAGGGGGATGTAAAAGAGG
>NZ_FOYM01000010.1 GCF_900115975.1 Desulfoscipio geothermicus DSM 3669 | reverse complement strand
TGAGTTGTTGTTTAGATGACTTTGGCCTCTTCGCGCAACAGCTTGGCCAGTTCACGAGCGGCCTCAGCGGGTTCACCCGGGATAACTTTGCCGGCCTTGCGCGCTTCCGGCAGCGCAAAGGAAATTGCCTTTACCTTGGCGGCAACCTGGCTTTCATCCAGGCCGATATCCGCCAGTGCTTTTTTGTCCATGGGCTTTTTCTTGGCTTTCATGATCCCCTTCATGGATGGATAACGGGGCTCGTTCAAGCCCTTCTGGGCGGTGATTATTGCGGGCAGGGTCACTTCCACCACTTCGCTGCCGCCTTCGATCTCACGGGTGGCGGTGGCTTTCCCATCGGCTATTTCCAGTTTGGTCACTACGTTGACCACCGGGATATTTAAAATCTCCGCCACTCTGCCGGCCACCTGGGCCGAACCGTCGTCAATGGCCCTAAAGCCGCCGAGTATAATGTCGTATTCCATGTCCCCGATTACCTTGGCCAGTATGGTGGCCGTGGAGTATTCATCCAGTTCCGCTTCGCCGGAATCCACCAGCACGGCTTTGTCTGCGCCCATGGCCAGCGCCTGGCGCAGGGCGTCCTGGGTCTGCTGACCGCCGACGCTAATGACGGTCACTTCGCCACCGGCCTTTTCTTTTATGCGCAGGGCTTCTTCCACTGCAAATTCGTCGTAGGGGTTCATAATTAAACTAACACCGGATTTATTTATTTTACCGTTAACGTCAAGGGTTATTTTAGCTTCAGTATCGAAAGTTTGCTTTATAAGCACAATAATTTTCATATAGAAATCACCTTTCACGCAAAAATAATTTTTCATTAAGATTTTCGATAAAATTTTCAATAACCTTAACTATCGCTGGTTGCCGGCCTAAATTTAAATCCGTACCGGATTACTCCTTCCTCCTCATAAATCTTTCTAAAGACAGCTTCCACCTTCATCCCGATAGTGATTCCTTCCGCAGGGGGATTTACCAATTGCGCAATAACCCTGGGGCCTTCCTCCAGTTCAACCAGTACCACGGGATATTTGCCCTTGCAACGAGCTTCTTCCGAAAACTCCGGGGGCGCACCACCCCCGGCGATAACAGTGTATGAATAAACAATCCCCCTGCCGCTAAGCTGTATCTCTTCAAATTCAGCACCTGTCAAGCAATATTTGCACACAGCTTTGGGAGGGAAATTCACTTTGCCGCATTTCAAGCATTTTTGCCCAGCCAATCTATAACGCTGGGGAACCGCCCGTTGATACATGGGGATCGAAATATGAGCTCCCATATGATCACCTCAGATATTTCTTTTAAGTTTCAGATATTGAATATAATTGATATATTGTTTTTTGTTTAGCATTGCTTTAAAGGACTTTGTTCTTTTCAGTAACTGATTGGTTGATTTGAAACTTAAGGCGTGACTACCCGCACCTGAACCATAAGAACAAACTATTACCTTATCATTGCTGGCAATATTATCTAACACCTGGCATAAACCTAACATTGCCGAACATGCCCCGGTGTCACCAACTAGATTAAAAAGCAAGCCTTCCTTCATTTGCTCTTCATTGAAACCGATTTTTTTGCCCAATGCAGAAGCGGTTTTCACATCATTTTGATGTAGTATTACATGACTATAATCAACAGGGTTTCTGCCTAGTTGACCAAGTAGTCCCCAAACTGCATTCTTAACCGTATCATTATAAGCCTGAGTGGCATAGGTTTTAACGCCAATATCTCTAACACTGGTTTCACCGGGAAGCCGGTAACGCAGGCCCATGGATTCACCGGTATAAGCATAAGCCCCTTCAAACTCCAAACCCGGCTCATCTTTTGCCAGCACAAATGCACAAGCGGCCGCGCCAAACCCATGTTCAATATCCATGGACGCATCGGCTGACAAAGAATCTGAAACAATCACCAGGGCATATTTTTGCTCCGTTTGCTCCAGCATACCCAACGCCGCCAAAAATGCTTCCGTTCCGGCCAAAGCCGAGTTGCCGTGTTGGCAGGTCAATACATTTTTATTTAACCTCAGGGCTTCGATGACTGTCCCCGTCATCACTTTTTCTTGGTAAGGAAAATTGGTAGATGCCAAAGTAAGTACGCCAATTTGGGAAATATCCACATCAGCTATGGCGTCCCTGGCAGCTTCCACAGCCATGGTAATTACGTCCTCATCTATATCCATTACTGCTTTTTCTTTTATTGCGGCACTGCAGCTTCCCAGGGCGTTGACATATTCGTCCCTTTTTATCCGCAGGAACGGCAAATAAACCCCGTAAGATACAATGTTTTTAGTCATCATTCGTCTCCCCTCTGATAAATGAAAACTGCAGCTGTTCCGCCCGAGCCACCTACATTATGTGAAAGAGCAAACCTGGCATTTTTAATCTGCCGGCTGGGTTCTTTAGCCTCATCCCGCAGTTGTTTAAATATTTCGCAAGCCATACCACAACCGGTGGCGCCAATGGGGTGGCCCTTGGCCTTTAAACCACCGCTTGAGTTTACCGGAAGTTTTCCATTCAATTGAGTAACTCCTTCTTCAAGCAGGTAGTGGGCACGTCCTTCTTCACAAAAACCAAGATCTCCATAGGCTAAAATTTCCGCAATAGTAAAGCAATCATGCACTTCAGCAAAATTAACATCACCGGGACCAATACCCGCTTGCTTATAAGCCTCGGCTGCAGCCTTCCGCGTGGCAGCAAGCCTGGTAATGGAATTTCTGTCGTGAATAGCCAGGTAGTCGCTGGCCGCACCGAAACCTTTAAGATAGACAGGTTTACTGGTAAAATTTCTGGCTATTTTGGCATTGCATAGCAATACCACCGCAGCACCGTCGGTTGTGGGGCTGCAGTCCCAGACATTAAACGGATGGGCAACGGGAACGCCATTCATAGCCTGCTCAATAGTTATTTCCTTGCGGAATTGTGCTTTGGGATTGGCCACAGCATGTTTGTGGTTTTTAACTGCCACCATGGAAAGATGTTCTCTTTTCAGGCCATACTCATGCATATACCTGGCCGCCATAAGCGCATAGATACCGGCAAAGGTGGAACCGGCCAGGCGTTCATACTCCGTATCCCCGGATACTCCCAGCCAGTACCTGCCTTTACTGGAAGATACATCCCGCATCTTTTCCACACCCGCAGCCACTACCAAATCGAACTTGCCTGAGGCCACCGCACAGGCTGCATTATACAAGGCAAAACCTCCGGAAGCACAGGCATTTTCAATTCGGACCGCATTCACATTGGGCAACCCCACGTGCCCCATGAGCAGCGGAGCCAGCTGACCCAGCTGGAATCCGCTGCCGGCACTGAGACAGCCAATGTAAGCTGCCTGGATCATTTGTGGGTCCAAACTTTGATCAACACTTTGCAGCATTTCCAAATATGCCTCAGCAAATAGCTCTTTTACCCCTTTATTGGGAAAGTCACCGTAGCGAGTTTGCCCGGCACCAATGATGGCTACGCCTTCCACCCTTAAACACCTTCTTTCTACAGCAGCTTATATTTGCATTTCTTTCAGCAGCCTACCGGCAATAACCATCCGCTGAATTTCGTTAGTGCCCTCATATATACGGGTAAGCCTGGCATCCCTATAAAAACGTTCCACCGGGAACTCCTTCATATACCCCATGCCCCCGTGAATTTGTACCGCCTTGTCAACAACCCTGCCTAAAGCCTCAGAGGCAAATAATTTAACCATGGGTCCTTCTTTAACAGCAGGCAGCCCCTGGTCCACCATCCAGGCCACCCTGTAAGTTAATGCCCGGGCAGCTTCGGTATCAGTGGCCATTTCCGCCAGCATCCACTGAATGGCCTGGAAACTGGCAATGGGCTTGCCAAATTGAACCCTTTGCTGGGCATACTTGGCAGATAGTTCTATCAATTTGTCGCAGGCACCCACACAGCGAGCTCCCAGAGCAACTCTCCCTTTACTGAGTATCCTTAAAGCGCTGGCGTAACCGCGGCCCACTTCCCCCAGAACATTTTCTTTCGGCACTTCGCAATCTTCAAAAATTATTTCAGAAGTATGTGATCCCCGAAGGCCCATTTTTTTCTCAATGGTGCCTATAGAGAAACCTGGAAAATCTTTTTCTACCACGAACGCAGTATATCCACCCCGGGCCCCTTTTTCCTTGTCCGTCACGGCAATAACCGTAAAAATGCTGGCTTCAGGCGCGTTGGTAATAAAATGCTTCATGCCGTTTAAAATCCATTTATCGCCCTTTAAAACAGCAGTAGTTTTCATATTCGTAGCATCCGACCCGGCATCCGGTTCGGTTAAGCCAAACGCCCCGAGTTTTTCCCCGCTGGCCAAAGCAGGCAGGTATTTTTGCTTTAATTCTTCGCTGGCCAGCT
Organism: Desulfoscipio geothermicus DSM 3669; assembly: GCF_900115975.1. Classification (GTDB taxonomy): domain Bacteria; phylum Bacillota; class Desulfotomaculia; order Desulfotomaculales; family Desulfallaceae; genus Desulfoscipio; species Desulfoscipio geothermicus. The sequence goes on along the minus strand of NZ_FOYM01000010.1, from coordinate 112,284 downwards.
CAACTATACCGGTAGTACCAATACCGGTATGCGCTCCGATATAGGTCGTAAAACTCATATTAGCCCGGCCCAGCTCTTCAAGCAACAGGCATTTTTCCAGCATACTTAGGCCCAGACCGCCGTACTGCTCCGGAATACTCATACCAAATAATCCCATTTCTTTGGCCTTATCGATCAAGTGCTGGGGGATTTTGTCCTCTTCTTCGATTTGCTGGCTATATTTATCAACTTCATTGTCTACAAAATCCCTTATGGTACGCTTCATATCTCTCATTTCATCAGAAATGCTAAAATCCATAATTGGCTCTCCTTTTCAAAAAAATAGGATTATAGGTTTTAACACCTAATTATTTACCTTTGAAATCAGGTTTACGTTTCTCAAGAAAAGCTGTCGTTCCCTCGATGCGGTCATCAGTAGAAAAAGCTATTACCTGCGCAAACTTTTCAAACAATAGCCCTGAATTAATATCAGTATTAGCGCCCACATTAATAGAAAGCTTGGCCAGGCTAACGGCCACAGGACCCTTGGCAATTATTTTTTGCGCCATTTCTTTAGCTGCCGGCAACAAATCTTCGGGTTGATCAACTACTTTATTAACCAACCCGATTTCTACAGCTTCCTGCGCTGTTAAAATATCACCGGTAAAGATTAATTCTTTGGCCTTCCCTATCCCAACTATTCTTTGCAGCCTTTGAGTACCCCCGGCCCCCGGGATGATTCCCAGGTTTACTTCAGGCTGACCCAACTTGGATCGACTGGTAGCTATTCTGATATCACAGGCCATGGCCAGTTCACAACCACCGCCCAAAGCAAAACCGTCTATGGCAGCAATAACAGGCTTATCCAGGTTTTCTACATCATTTAAGGATTCCTGGGCTTCACTTTTCAGAACTTCTAAAGTTTCACGCTCCCTGAGGGACCGGATATCAGCACCGGAAGCAAATGCCTTACCACCCGCTCCGGTAATAATGACTACACGCACATCTTGGTCAAAACGGCATTCCCGGATAGCACCGCGGATTTCCGCCCATGTTTGGGGATCCAAAGCATTACGTACTTCCGGACGGTTTAAAGTTATTACAGCAATATGTCCATCCTTTTCCAATAATAAATTTTGAAAATCCATTCAATAATCCCTCTCTTTCAAATATTTTTTAACCAACCCATTCCCAAATTGCTGCGGCTCCCTGCCCGTGACCTATGCACATGCTTTCCACAGCATATTTGGCACTATAGTACGGCATCTCATGCATTATTGTTGTGGCAATCCGCGCACCGGTACAGCCCAAGGGGTGCCCCAAGGCTATGCCACTTCCACGGGGGTTGAGCAGCGGGTGGTTTCTAATTCCCAGCTTCTCCGTGCAATATACTGCTTGTGACGCAAAAGCCTCATTTATTTCCCAGATGTCAATTTGATCAACGGTCATCCCGGCCTGTTTTAATACTTTTGGAATAACAAAAGCCGGACCTATACCCATTAGGGCCGGGTCCACACCGACAACTGAATAACCAACCAACTTCATTTTGGGCTTAAGCCCCAGTTCTTTTGCCTTTTCCTTACTGGCTATTAAAACGGCAGCAGCAGCATCATTGGTTTGACTGGAATTACCGGCAGTCACAGTTGCCTTTTCATCATCCATGAATACCGTTTTTAATTTAGCCAGTGTTTCCATAGTGGTGCCCGGTCTGATCCCCTGGTCCCGGTCCACCACCATTTTTTTAGTACCCCCGTCCTCAGTGGGGACTTCCGCTTCTACAGGTAATATTTCATCTTTAAACAAACCCTCTTCGGTTGCCTTATGGGCTTTGGCATGGCTTTCCACGGCCATTTGGTCCTGTTTTTCCCTGCTTATGTTAAATCTTCTGGCCACCATTTCCGCGGTATAGCCCATTCTTATCATATTGGGATCGCAAAACTCCCCGAGCCTTGGGTTAGGGTCAACACCGCTAAGCATTGGGACATGTGTCATATGCTGGACACCACCGGCTATGATCAAGTCAGCCCACCCCATGGCAATGGATGAAATAGCAAACGCTATTGTTTGCAAACCGGATCCGCAAAGACGGTCAACTGTGCACCCCGGTACACTGTAAGGCATACCGGCCATGATGGTTGCATAACGGCCAATATTGGACCCCATTTCTTTCATTAAATATGTGCCGCCTAACATGACATCGTCCACTTGCTCTCTTTGCTTGCCTGTAATGCCTGCGCGTTCTAAAACTTCATTTATCACAAGGGCAGCCAGATCATCCGCCCTGATATTTGCAAACCAGGATTTTTTTCCTGATTTTGCTATTGCGGTGCGTACGCCTTCTACAAGGTACACCTCTCTCATTTTCTGATGCATCCTCCTTTGGGAACATGTTAAGTCGTTTATTTTTAGCATTTTACTTTCTGGTTCATTGGTTAACTACGGTTGGGCTTTCGGTTTTGTACGTGAAAACCCATTGCCGGGAAAAGGTGATATAAATTTTCTTTTCCCAGCAATACAGATTTCGCAATAATTTAATTATTTGCAATAGTCATAAAAGCCCTTACCTGTTTTACGTCCCCATTCTTTCTTAATGAATTTCTCCACAATTATAGGTGAAGGCTTATATTTAGGATCACCTGTTTCCTGGTAACGTTCGGTGCTGATATAATAAGTCAAATCAATACCGGTTAAGTCTAACAGTCTGAATGGCCCCATGGGATGACCGAGGGCGTGGACAACCGCTGTATCAATATCCTCCGGTGTAGCAACACCCATGTCATAAATGTATAACGCTTCATTTTTAATGGCAGACACAATGCGGTTCACTAAAAATCCGTATATCTCTTTTTGCAAAACAACCGGAATTTTACCCATTTTCTTACATACTCCAACTACAGTTTCTACTGTTTCATCCGAGACATGCGGCCCTTTAACAACTTCCACCAGCTTCATTACCAGTGCCGGGTTAAAGAAGTGCATATTGCAGACTTTTTCCGGGCGTTTTGTAACATCAGCAATTTTTGAACTTACAATATAAGAGCTGTTTGTAGCCAAAATGGCATGACTTGGGCAGATTTTATCAAGATCGGCAAAAATCTTACGTTTCAGATCCAGCTTTTCAATAACTGCTTCAATCACCAAATCAGCATTCTTGGCTGCCTCGGTCAAATCACTTGTAAAGGATATTCTGCCGCGTGCCGCCTTGGCATCTTCTTCCGAAAGTTTTCCTTTGGCCACCCGCTCAGGAAGATAAGTATCAGCAAAATTTTCAGCTTTTTGTAAAATTTCTTCATTGATATCAGTGCATGTTACTTTATAGCCCGCCAAAGCAGCGGAAAGGGCTATTTGGTGTCCCATGTTGCCCGCGCCAACTACACAGATCGATTTAATATCAACTGCCATTTCATACACCCCTTAAAATTAGTAATTTATCCAACTAAACTTAACCGTTTATTAGTTCTGGTCCATATCTTCATTTTCTCGGCTTCCTTGATTAGTTCATCCCTGTAATCCGGATGGGCAATACTAATTAACAACTCGGCCCGCTGCCAGGTTGATTTGCCCTTCAAATTTACTTTTCCGAATTCAGTAACTACATATTGGACCACCGTTCTAGGTAGAGTAATTATGCCTCCGGGTGTAATTGTTGGTACAATTCTGGACATTGTATTTTCTTTAATTTTTTTGGTTGAACTCATGCAGATAAAGGCTTTTCCTCCTCTGGAACGAACGGCGCCGAAAGTAAAATCAAACTGCCCACCGGTGCCCGAAATCTGTCTGGTACCTACGGACTCTGAACATATCTGGCCAAAAAGATCAATTTCTATGGCGTTATTAATGGAAATTTGTTTATCATTCCGAGATATGACTTCAACTGAATTGGTATAATCCACCGGGTAAATTGCACAAGCCGGGTTATTATGAATAAAGTCGTATAACTTTTTGTTTCCTAATGCAAACGTAAATACCATTTTAAAACGGTCGATATTTTTCTTTGCCCCGGTAATTTTACCCGCTTCATATAAATCAACAAACGCACCGCACAGCATTTCACTGTGCACCCCTAGATCTTTCAGATCGGATTCCGCCAGCATTTGGCCAACTGTATTGGGCATGCCACCGATGCCCAATTGCAGGCATGCCCCGTCTTCAATTTCCTCCACTATAAGCGAGGCTATTTTTTTATCCACCTCGGTAGCCGGAATTGTTGGGATCTCAACTAAAGGCTCATTATTGCCCTCAACAATATAATCCACTTCTGAAATATGAACGCATTCTTGATCCCCTCCCAAACAGCGGGGAACGTTTTCGTTGACTTCTATAATAACAGTTTGGGCCATTTCACATAACGCCCGTGCATAAGAGCAAGATACACTGAAGTTAAAAAAGCCATTCTCATCCATGGGGGTTGTTACTAACATAGCCACAACCGGTGTGTCGGATTGACCATTTCTAATGTTTACTGGTGATTCGGCATACAGACCCGGGATGTGATATGCTAAACCCTGATCTTGCAGTTTCCTGTCTATACCACTGAAAAAACCACTATTATATATAAAATGTTCCTGGTTTGGATCCTCAGTGGCTACCTTTACCGGATGGATTGAACTTACACTTCTAATTTTGACATTAAATAATTCATCTTTTCTTCTGGCCAGAGCCTCATCTAATGACCGTGGAGTTAGGGCAAAATGACTGTAAGCTACCCAGTCGCCCGATTTTACCACCTTGACAGCTTCGTCGGCCGTAACAAGTTTTCTTTTATACTCCTCTTGGTAAATACTCATACCTTAAACCCCCCTCACAATTATCCCGGACTACTTATATCATTTTTTAACCAACCCATTCCCAGATGGCCGCAGCCCCCTGCCCGTGACCTATACACATGCTTTCCACCGCATACTTGGCGCCATAATATGGCATTTCATGCATTATCGTCGTAGCAATCCGGGCACCGGTGCATCCCAGGGGATGCCCTAAAGCAATGCCGCTGCCGCGTGGATTAAGCAACGGATGGTTTCTTATCCCTAATTCCTCTGTACAATAAACTGCTTGTGATGCAAAAGCTTCATTTATTTCCCACAGGTCGATCTGCTCCTTGGTCATACCTGCCTGTTTTAAAGCTTTTGGAACAGCCACAGCCGGACCAATACCCATAATAGCCGGATCTACACCAACTACCGCATAGGTTACCAACTTCATTTTTGGCTTAAGCCCTAGTTCTTTTATCTTTTCCTTACTGGCCACTAAAACAACTCCTGCGGCATCATTCATCTGGCTGGAATTACCGGCAGTTACCGTGGCCTGTTCATCCTGCATAAATACCGGTTTTAATTTTGCCAACGTCTCCATATTGGTGCCCGGCCTAATACCCTGATCACGATCAACAACCATTTTTTGGGTACTTCCGTCGTCGGTGGGCACATCTGCTTCTATAGGTAAAATTTCTTCTTTAAATAACCCCTCTTCAGTTGCCTTATGAGCCTTAGCATGACTTTCTACAGCCAGCTGGTCTTGTTTTTCCCGGCTGATGTTAAATTTACGGGCCACCATTTCAGCCGTATAACCCATTGATATCATATTTGGGTCGCAAAATTCCCCCAGCCTGGGATTAGGATCCGAACCGGAACCCATTGGAATGTGTGTCATATGCTGAACGCCACCAGCTATGATCAAATCCGCCCATCCCATGGCAATAGTCGAAATAGCAAAGGCAATTGTTTGCAATCCAGATGAACAAAAACGATCTACCGTACAGCCTGGAACGCTATAGGGCATACCGGCCATTATGGTTGCATAGCGCCCAATATTACTGCCCATTTCCTTCATTAATGCGGTACCACCCAAAATAACATCATCGACTTGTTCACGTTTCTTTCCGGTAATACCCGCACGTTCCAAAACAGCATTTATAACAAGAGCGGCCAAGTCATCTGCCCTTACATTAGCAAACCAGGACTTTTTGCCCGCCTTTGCGATTGCTGTACGGACACCCTCAACCACATATACCTCTCTCATCTTAAATGACGACCTCCCATTTTAGGGTGTACATCTCCTTGTAGTTAGCTGATTACTAATGCTTCTTCCGGGCATTCCAAAGCAGACTTGTCCGCATTTTTAATCAACTCAGTTTGCATATAAACATTGGGCAATATATTATTTACAAAGAATTTTGCTGTGTTAACTTTGCCGACATAGTACGCATAATCGTGGTGATCCACACCCAATTCTTCAATTTTTTTCTTGGCTAACAATGCCTGGTCCATGATAGCTTCAGCAGCAAACAATTGGGCACAGCAGGTAAGTACACGCGGCGCATATAAAGGTATTAATTCGCCTTTTTCTCCCCTGTTGGCATAGTAAGATGCAAAAAGGTCCCTGATTTCTGCAACGCAATTATAAGCTTTTTCCAACTGCTTCATTTCTGAACTGAAGCTATCCGCATCTTTATTCTTTTCAATGAATTCTTTTCTATCATCCATCCAATTGGTAAAAGGCACACCGTCTTTCATTCTCATTTTGCGGCCGACTAAATCCATGGCATGAATAAATGATGTCCCTTCCCATATAGAAAGTATCTTTACGTCACGTGCATATTGTGAAACAGGGTATTCTTCCGTGTAGCCAACTCCGCCGTACACCTGAATGGCCTGCCCGATCATCTGCCAGGCAGTTTCACTGGCATAAGTTTTAATCAGCGGAGTTAATATTTCTGCAAGCCCCTGGCATCTGGCCGCTTTTTCTTTATCACTACTATGCTCGGCGACATCCAAGTAATAAAATCCCTTGAAAATCATGGCCCTGATACCTTCAATCTGAGCCTTCATTTCTATCAACATTCTTCTTATGTCTTCGTGTTTAATGAGTGGTACCCGGCCCGCTTTGGGGTTGGTAAAAGGACGCCCCTGAATTCGTTCGGTGGCATAACGTGAAGCAAAGTAATAAGCCGCCGCCATTTGGGCAAGAGCATTATGACCTGTCCCTATGCGGGATTCATTCATCATATGGAACATCATGGCCAACCCTTTTGATACACCATTTTCATCGGGAGGGCTCCCCACCAGTATTCCACGGCAGTTATCATTTTCACCAAAACTCAACATTGCTGTGGCGGATGCTTTGAGTCCCATCTTGTGTTCAACACCGATACAGGTCACATCATTTGGTTCCCCAAGGCTGCCGTCATCATTGACCCAAATTTTGGGTACTATATACAGTCCCAAACCCTTGGAGCCAGGCGCACCGCCTTCCGGGCGGGCTAAAACCATATGGATTATGTTCTCGGATAAATCTACTTCGCCGCCGGTAATAAACATCTTGGTGCCCTTGATTTTATAGATCCTGTGGTCATCGGTCGGATAAGCCCTTGTAGTGGCGTCCCCCACATCAGAGCCGGCGTTGGGTTCGGTTAAGCACATGGTGCCGCTCCATTTTCCGCTGAGCATGTTTTCAATGAACAGTTCCCGGTCCTTATCCGTTCCAAACCTATAAATCAGGTTGGCTGCACCGGTGGTCAACTTGATATATGATGTTAATGCCGGGCAAGCAGCCATTAGCATCTCATTATAGGCCCTGTATAAAGTTAACGGCATAAGCTCATCTGAACCCAAAGACTCATTGGCTGAGCCCCAACCATTTTCTTGCAAGAACTTATATGCCTCCACATATGACGAGGGCAGTTTTACTTGGCCATTTTCATATTTAACCCCTATTTCATCTCCCTCTTTATTAATCGGGAAAACAACCTCTTTGGCCATCTTGTAAACTTCGTTTAAGATAAAATCAATATCATCCTTTTCATAGTTATCTTTAAACCGCTCAAGACTAAAAACTTCATCCATATCGAGCCATTCGTTTAAAATAAATTTAAGATCCCTAATGTCATATGCAAATTCTGCCACTTATTAACCCTCCTTTTTCGATGTCGATAAAACTCTCCCATTAATGCAAAGCAAACAATTTAATACAGAAACCAAGGAGTTGCTGAATCTTAATCCATTACTCCCCCCCATCACAGAGATTATTAAACAAAAAAGTTCGCAAATTTCTTTGTAATTTAGCAAGAGCAAAACACGTGCCATTCTTTTCAAATTTAAATGAATAGGGTAAAAAGTCCGAAAACACTAACAAATATGGATAAATCTTTGGAGTGAAAATTATACACCCAAAGCAGGTCGTTTCAAAATTGGTTTCAAACTGCAACCACCAGGTTGCCGAATAAAACATTAGTTGTCCCATCTGCTTATATATAGGCTGCAAAAAGGCCACCGTTTTAAACGGTGGCCTTTTTGCAGCTTTTTTAGTTGCCATTGGCTGTAACATTTTGACCGCGTTTCATTAACGATGCAATAAATCCTTGCCTGAATAGGACAATTACCATAAGCGCAAAACCTGCGTAATCCATGAAACTAAACGGAAGCAATAGCATTAAACCGGCCGCTAATGCCAGGGTTCTATCGAACTTTTGAAGCGGCCTGGTTAGGTAACCACTTATACCAACAGCGAAAATTATTAAGCCTGGGATCACAAAGACTATTAATCTAAAAACTTCTGACAGATTCCAATACTCCGGTATCATAAGGTAAGCAGGGGCATACGCGAATATAAACGGGATAATATACGTCATAATCCCCAGTCTACATGCTACCAATCCAGTTTTCATCGGGTCTTCATGGGCTATCTGGGCACCAGCATAAGAAGCAAAAGCGACCGGCGGGGTAATAGAATACAATGTTGCATAATAGAAACAGAATATATGTGCCACTTCGGGTATAACCCCCAGTCTAATAAGCGCGGGACCAAATATAGCTATACTGGTGATGTATGCCGGTATGGAGGGCATACCCATACTCATTACCAAAATAGCTATTGCTGACAGCATTAAGGATAAAAATAAGCTGGATTGGCCAAAAGCTATCACCATATTGGCAAATTTCAAGTTTAAGCCGGTCTCAACCAAAAATCCTGTTATTATACCCGCTGCAGCGCAGGCTATAGCAATGTACACAGAAGTTCTTCCCGTTTTAGCTAAGACTACATAAAAACCCTTAAGGTCCAATCTGTTATCTTTTCTAACAGCTCCCAGAACCAAAGCCGCTACACAGCCATAAAACGCAGCCAGACCAACAGGGTAGAATTTAAGAAGGAAATATAACAGAATAGCCAGTGTAATTAAGAAAATATAAAATCCACCAAGCATTATTTGTTTATAAGAAATAGTAGGGATTTCTACGGCCTTGATACCCAGCCTTTTTGTTTCGAGGTGGATAGTTAGGAAAAATACTGCGTAAAAAAGCAACGCAGGTAATAACGTATATTGACAGACCTTAATATATGGCACTCCCATGTACTGCGCCACAATAAATGCGGCTACACCCAACATCGGAGGCATCAACTGGGCCGCTGTTCCTACCACTGCGGCTATCGCCCCTGCCGTGCGCGCAGGATATCCCACCTTGATCATTTCGGGGATGGTAGGAAATCCTATGAGATAAGTGGTGGACATGGGCATTCCGCTGGCCATTCCCATGAATGTACCGGCCACGACAGATGTCTTTGCCGGCGCCCCCGGTGATTTACCAAACAACCTGTTGGCAAAGTCTAAAAATGACTTTAACACGCCAATCTGTTCCAGGATAACACCATAGAAAATAAAGGGAAAAGCCAGTGTTATTACAACCCAGAGGGGACTGCCGAATATGCCTCTGGAGGTTAGGTACATTGTATCAATTATCCACTTTATGGTAAAACCGGCATGCCCAAACGGGGGTGGGAGCATTTTACCGAAGTATGCATAGACAAATAACAATAAAGCAATAATCGCCATCGGCAAACCAATAGCCCTGCGGGTTGCTTCCAGCACGGCAATTATAGCGATAATGCCCAAAACATAATCCGCGGTTGTAAGGGGTGAAATATATTCAACCCTGGTCAAGATGTATTCCGCATTTATCACTAAGTATCCAATGGATGCAAAAGAAAGTACTGCAAAAATTATATCTATTATATTTATCTTCATCATGAAGGAACTTTTTCCCCCGGCGTAAATAAAGAAAGTCATCGGCAAAGCAAGAACCAAGAATATAGCCAGGGATTTGTTGTACCCAAGTTTAGGTCCCAAAACAATTATTTGCAATGCAAATAATGTCAGGAACACGCTAAAGATATCTATTACTTTACCTATTGCACCCTCCAAGTTTCTGTTCATTTGCAACAACCCTCCACCTTAGAAAATCTCATCTCAAGCCAATTGAAGAAACAGCAAAATACCTTTTAGTTAAATAGAAAGACCGCCCGCCCGGCAATTAACATATCGGGAAAAAAGATCATCAGTTTAAAAACACCGGGCAGAGGTCTACATGGAAATAATGCCAAGCTACTTACGTAAAATTATTAAATTGCTCCGTTATCTTTGAAAAACTTTTCAGCCGCGGGATGGTAAGGTATTTGTTTGCCTTTGCCGTGCAATCTGCTTAATTCTTTAGCCGTAAAACCTTTAAATTCGCTGTTCCCCACCTGAGCCATGGAATCCATGTTATTAATAATAGATTCCAGTATTTTCGTAACTGTTTCATCAGGCATATCTGCCCTGACCACCCAGGTAGTAATATCAGCCAATACTGTAGTATCTTCTTTGATACTGTTATGCAGGCCTTTGGGCACCGTAGTTACAACAAGAGGCAATTCATCGGTAACCTTGGTAATTGCATCTTCATCAAGCTTTAAGATCCTAAACTCCCTTTGTGATTCAAGTTCAGCCAGAGCAGCTGACTGAGCGTTAACCGCCATAGTATAAGCTATTACATCGGCCTGCCCTTTTGCCAGCAAATCGCAGGCCTCTTTATACTTACTGACCATATCAACTTTACCACCGGCATCCTCTATACTTTTAAGAGTAATCCCATGTGCTTCCAGTATCTTTTCGGGAACATACCGGGCAGTAAAACCAACTGGGTAAGTCACATATTTAATAGGCTTACCTTTTAAGTCACTAATTGTTTGATATGGAGAATCTGCACCAACCAGTAATACATATGCTGCAATAGTCGCGTTTAATAGGGTGCGAACATTTTTAACGGGCTGGCTAAAATATTCCTCCTTTCCTATTTTGGCTACCACTTTACCTTCGGCCATAGCAGGTAAGTATGAAGAGAAAGTCAACCCCATATCAGCTTGACCATTTTCAACTTGAATAACATTACTTACAGCAGAGCCAGTCAAAACATCAACCGTCATACCGAGTTCTTTAGAAGCTATACCGGCAAAAGCTGAAGCTTGCGAATACCATGTAGTTCCGGTAGGCCCTGATAAAAATTTTATGTTTTGCAGTGCAGCATCGTCGCCTGACTGAGCACCGCCGCCACAGCCGGCTAACAAACTGATTAACATGACAATACCAATCAAAAGAAGCACACTTGATTTATATCTCTTCATTTATTAATACCCCTCACTTTCATAAGATTGTTGCCCGGAAAATATAGACAAATATAACTTATCCCAATTCCCGCAATTGTTTTTACAAATTACCTTTAGATACACCTCCTTAGTTCATAATCATAACTGCCAAAATTATTGAGCAAATACCATGCCATTGTTTTTAAAAATAAAAATAGTTTGCAAATCTCTGAAAATTAATCTTTTAGAAACTTGCCATAAAAATTTTATTTCAACTTGCAACAATGAAAGTTCCCTATCGAAACATTACTTTATCCAAAGTTTTTACTTTTCGCCATAGCGTTGTTCGACTCGTACCGGTGATTTCTGATATTTCTTTTATGCTGGCTCCAGTAGCTAGTAAGTATTCAATTACTTGTCTTTCCATATCATCCAATTTGCCAATTTTTAGTGTTATGGAATTTTCATCTTCCGTGCGTATTTTATATGTTTTCCTAATCTTTTCATTTATCAACTTATCAATTAACTCTTCACAAGTTTGTTTATGTTCTATTAACAAAACATACTTATGGATAACATTTTGTAATTCCCTTATGTTACCGGGCCAATCGTATTTTTTTAATTTGTCCAAAGCTGCTTCAGAAAGGCCTGGCACATCTTTTTTTTCTTCAAAACTATAAAGATTTATAAAATGACCGGCTAATAAATCTATATCCTCTTTTCTTGCCCGCAAGGGAGGAACATCCAGGTTTAACACTTCCAAACGGTGGTACAAGTCGCTACGAAATCTCCCTTCGGCTACAGCATGGTATAGTTCATGGTTGGTGGCGGCAATTATTCTTACATCCACCGGGATAACCCTATCGCTGCCCAGTCTCATTATTTCCCGTTCTTGCAAAACCCGCAATAAACGAGCCTGTACCGGCAAAGTCATTTCACCAATTTCATCTAAAAATATTGTTCCTCCATGGGCCATCTCAAACAGGCCGATTTTACCACCTTTTTTAGCCCCGGTAAAAGCGCCCTCCTCATACCCGAACAGTTCACTTTCCAATAAATTTTCCGGTAATGCAGCGCAATTTATGGCCACAAAAGGAGCTTTTCTCCTGTCGCTTTCATTATGAATACTTTGAGCAAACAATTCTTTACCAGTGCCGCTTTCACCGCAGATCAACACTGTAGCATTTGCGGCAGCAAATTTTTTCGCCCTCTCAATAGCATCCAACAAAACAGAACTGGTTCCATTAATATTGTCGAAAGTATGTTTAGCGTATAATCCTTTTTTAAATAACTGACGCCGAAAATTATGTTCCATAACTTGAATCCTGTCCGCGCTTTGAAAAAGCACCAGCAAATCCTTTTCTTTATTATTGATAATCAAGGGCATACTGCTTACCCAAAACTGTTTCCTACCAACCTCCTTAAAAACTTCTTCCCCCTGATTATTATTAAACAAAGCCCCTAAAATTGTTGATTCCCGAATTTCATCTATGCACTGCCCTACAATTTTATTAGCATCCATTTCCAAGAGACTTTCCGCAGCCGGATTCATAAATGAAATGCGTTTACCTTCATCCAATACCAGAATTCCATCATTAGTTGATTCAAGGACGGAACGAAACCGTTTTACACGTTCCTGGTCGCGGCGAATAGCATGCACCAATTCAATAGCCCGCTTAATGGAACCGTATATGGCGTCATAACCTGATTGAACCAGGATGGCATTAATCCCTGAGCGTTTGGCCATTTCGTATATACATAAACCAGTACTTACAATAACGTCAATATTTGATTTTAATATTTTGGTAGCTTGCTCCTCCATTTCAAATGTATCGCTATAAGGGTAGCAATCTACATCTATATCCAATATTTTAGTGATATTTTTAAAGTCCGGGCGAAAATCCTGGGTTCGGTGTCCAAGAAAAGCTATTTTTTCTCCCATGCCTTTAGCGGAGTAAAGGGCTTGCAGTATATCAAACGAAGTTATTTCAATCAAAACAACCGGCAAGGAAATTGCTTTCTTTATTTTTTGCCCCGTCACCCCCCGGCTAATTATTACGTCTACTCCCTGGTGTTCAAACTGATAGGCACAGGAAACACCTTCATCCAAAATGGCTTCCTTTATTTCTAAATCTAATTTCATTTCGCCAGCTATTTTCTGAATTAATTGTGATAATTTGGGATAGGTGGAAACCACTCCAATCTTAACATCAGACATAAACAAGCAACCTCCCGTTAATTGGATTTATTATTCATGCTAAATACTTTTTCTAAAAATTAAACTCATATCTATATTTTAAATTTTTTAAAAATTATACGCTTTTTAGACTCAGATTAAAATAAATTTCAAAAAAGTTTTCTAATTATCCTGACTAAACAATAAATTTGAATTAATGCTTTAAACATTTAAAAAATCACTTATAATTTGAATTATCTCACATTTATTATTTTTATACAAAAAATATTGCAATTTTAATGCCTTAACTCAAAGATTGCCATACCTACTTGTTTTGCAACCAACTTTATTTCAAAATGAAACTTTTAATATTTGATTTTGAAACACTTTAAAAATAAAAGAGGTTGGTGATGCTTTTTTGTAAAGCGCCTCCAACCTTTTAAATCAGTCAATTTAAAGAACCCTAAATTATTTTAAAAAGTCCCATGTCAAAACCGTCTTTATCCTCGTACCGGTCGTAAATATAGTGGCGGTAACTGACATATTGATCGTAATTGCATTCTATGCCTTCTTCATGCAGCAACCTTTGAAATTCATTGAGATCCGGAGGGCAACCCTTAATAAAAACTGCCTTCTTTATGTTAGGGTTATCTTTATTTTGCATACATGCACATTTACCAAACAAGATAGTTTTTTCAAAACCCGGAGAAGCTTTTTGCCTTTTGCCGGTCAACACCTCTATTCCGGGGAAAGGTTCACCCTTAAAGGCAGATGACAATAAAATCAACATAGGATTATACAACTTGGAACAAGCAGTACAAAGAGAACTATCATACTTTCTGATAGCTATCCCCTTGATACCTCTTTTTTTAAAACCGGCCGGGCCGGAATTGTCTTCTGTCCATGCCCAGTCGCTTTCTAAATATTCCGCGTGTTTTTCAATGGATTCGCCTAACACCTCAATATCTGCCAGGTTAATGACTTGCCGGCTACGCTGCGCAAAATATTTAAGATGTTCGACCTCACTTGCATTATAACCAATTAAAGCGGCGCCGACCATGTCACAAGCCAGAATATTCCGGGAGGCCACTAAAAGATCTTTTCTAACAGCTTTACCGGTGGCGCCGGGCCCTTTAGCCAGTGCAAAAATACCATCTATTATGGTAAGGGCAACGGGGAGCTTTTCTGCAATGTGGGGGAACATGTGCTCAAGTTCTTCATCCCTACCGTGGCATTGTTTTTTAGAAGTACGATTAAGACAGCCCTTTAAATTTTTTATCCCTAAAGACACCTTGCACTGGTTATGGGTCTTTAAAACCGGCACGTTGATAATTTTATCCGCCTCTAATGCCTTTTGAGCAATGGACAGCTTAAAACCACCAACATCCACCGCTACGAATTTATCTTCGTTAAAATCTACTAATTTAACACCAAACTTTTCACGAAGTTTTTCATAGCCCAAAACCTTAAAAATGTTCTTAGCCATTGACCCGCTGACACCGAGAGAAGCTTCTCCAATGGTTACCCTGGAATAGCCTTCTTCATACAGAATCTGCACCAGGGCAAACATCACCGCACTGGTTGTAACCACACCGTAAGGCGGAAAGGGAAGGTCAAAATCCCAGGAAACCAGGTTTGGCTTGATTAAAATTTTGTCATTCTTTTTAAAATCTTTTAACCCATTACAGAGCTCTATTGATTTTTTCAATGCGCCATAAGTGTCTGTATGTTTAACAATTGATACTAAAAAGTTGGCCATTTTAAACTCCTTTGCTATATTTATTAATTTTGCAACTACATAAACCTTTGATAACTAAGTCACCTTCTTGGTTCTGGCAGTATACCTCACAAATAATTTTTTCTGCAGATCCATTTTGTGAAATATCAATAACCTTGCCACCAGCCGTTATAGTATCGCCAGATCTTACCGGATGCAAAAAGGATACTTCCAGTTCTCCCCCTTCCAACCAGCTTTCACCCAACCAATTTGACATCATTTCAGAGATATACGCCGCAGACAATAAACCATGCGCTATAGTTCCTTTAAAAACAGTTTTTCGGGCAAATTCTTCATCAATATGCAGTGGATTGAAATCCCCGGATGCCTGCGCATATTTATTAATTTTTTCCCGGGTTATTTTTTTGGTTACCCCGGGCACCAAACAACCAACCAGCATATATTTCACCTCTACAATTTTTTACTTTGGCCAAATTAACACCGCGGTACTTTCGACCTTTTTCTGGTCAACTTCGTTTACGGTAATACTTTGGATAACCACGTATTTTTTACCTCGTTTCATATATTTATCAATAACCTTGGCCCTCGTTATCAAATTTTCTTCGGGCCGGGTAGGTGAATAAAACTTATAACGCTGCTTAGCGTGAATGATACCGGAAGGCAGAGTCTCCCCTGTTTTATGAGCATTTACTGATAAAATAGCCGCAGTTGCAGGATGATTAATTAAACCATTAAATTTTGACTTTTTAGCATGCTGTTCATCCAAAAACAATGGATTGAAATCTTCTACGGCCTCTGCATAATTTCTGATATCTTCTTTAGTAAATTTACTTGTTAATGGCTTAAATTCCATACCTATAAATAAATCATCAAAATAAAGCATTACTATCTCCTCACCAACTCAAAATTAACCTCAATTTAACGTCTTTCTTGCTTCAACCGGAATGGCTACGTACCGCCCCGATTTTTTGTATATCTGTCAATTTTAATGGTAACACCTCCCCAATGTTATGATAGTCAAGCCTCAACCCACATCTTTTGCAGGCGGGATAGTATAGCTTCTGCCTCGCTCATAATATCCTTAATTACTTCTTTAATCGGCTTAATTTCATTAATTAAGCCGACACACTGTCCCATAGCGAAAGTACCCCCCTCAATATCTCCGTCAAACAGGGCGCGGCGGCCTACCCGCCCGCTGATCACGGTAAGTAGTTCCTCCAGGCTGGCGCCACGGGCTTCCATTTCCAACACTTTCTCCGCGGCAGCGTTTTTCATCACCCGGGCGGCATTCCTAATAGACCGCTGGATCATCAACGTATCAGTTTCCTGAGCGTTAACCATCCATTCCTTGTATTTGGGATGGGCCAGAGATTCCGTGGTAGCCACAAATCTGGTACCAATCATTACACCTTCGGCGCCCATTGCCAGAGCAGACACAAACCCACGGGCGTCGGCGATGCCACCTCCGGCGATAACTGGAATAGATACACTGTCAACGGTTTTGGGAGCCAGAATCATGGTGGTCACGTCATCCATACCGGGATGGCCACCGCACTCAAAACCTACGATAATCACTGCGTCTGCTCCCACCCGCTCAGCCTTTTTTGCATAACGAACAGCCGGCACCTTGTGCATCAGCTTGATCCCCACCTGTTTTAGACAGGGTATAAATTTCTCCGGGCTGCGCCCGGACGTCTCCACCACCGGTACCTTTTCTTCAATGACTGCCTCAAAATACTGTCTGGTCTTATCTTGGGGGCCGACATTCGGCAGCATGGAAATATTAACCCCAAACGGCTTATCGGTCAGCGCCCGGGTTTTACGAATTTCTTCTACCAGGTCTTCCTTGCTGGGATGCGTGGCAGCAGTGATAATGCCCAACCCACCGGCGTTAGATACGGCAGCCGCCAATTCGGCCCGGGACAGCCACTGCATACCTCCCTGAATGATCGGATACTTTATCCCCAAAAGTTCGGTAATCCTTGTTTGCATCATCTGGTACCTCCCTTTATTTATCTCCAAAAGCTAGCCGGACAGCTTCGATAAAGTCTACCGCATCCCGGCGTACCGCCTCGTCAAAGTCCGTATCTAAATGACGATAAAGCATTTCCCGGGTCATACGGATAGCATGTTCTTTCTTGGATGCCAGGTTTCTGGCCAACTCCATGGCTGCGGGTATCAACTGGTCATCCGGAACCACCTGGGTTACCAGACCCATGTTAAGCGCTTCCTGTGCCCCGAAAGTACGGGCGGTGAGGCAGAGTTCCATGGCCCGGCCCAAACCCACTATCCGGGGCAGCATGTAGGGGCTGGCATACTCGGGAACCACACCCAGGTGGGTGAACCGGAAGCACATCTTGGCACTTTCGGCAGCAATACGAATGTCGCACATTAAAGTAATGGTTATCCCCATGCCTACAGCGGCCCCGTTAATGGCGGCAATTATAGGTTTTTTAAAGTCGTGCATTAGCTTGATGGTTGAACCCGCTCCTTCCTGCGCCAGGGAGGATTGGAAGTTGGCCGCGCCGCCTTCGAATGATTTCAGGTCCGTGCCCGAACTAAACGCAGGAGGAGTACCGGTCAGAATAACCGCCCGAATGGAATCATCTTCGTTAACCTTCTTTAAAACTTCCAGGTATTCCTCATGCATTTTCCGGTTCCAGGCGTTACGCACCTCCGGCCGGTTCATGATCAGCACCAAAATAGAGTCTTGTACATCATAAAGGAAACATTCCAAATTCATCTGGCCACTCTCCTTTGCATAAGAAATCCATTTTATTGTCCCCTTGACCCAGCATGGCCCTAATTCCACAGCTACTGGGAGCCAACTTATCAACCTTATACAAATGCAATTTTCATACCAAATATGACCAATCCTTTAGTAGCGTACATATTTGTTATTTTCAGATAACAAGTTTTAATTAGCTAAGCAATACCGCAATAGATAACAAAAATGGTATTCGTCATAAAGCCTAATTTAACAAGTCAGGTTTAAAAATTAAACATGGTACAAATTACCCGCAACCATAACTGTTTTTTCAAACAAAAGCGCATACGCTCTCGCGATATCGACGTAAATGAAAATTACTATAGCCCTTTAAAAGGCATAAATTTTGCGACTCCTGTATCTAAATGATAAGATTAAAATAATATGACAATGGAGGTTGATACAATGCCAAGATTACCTGTACTTCCTTTAGAAGCGATGCCGGAAAAAACTCGCAATATGATTACGGGAGGAAAGTCAGAGCTCAGCGGTTTAAACATTAATAAAATGATAGCCCATGCCGAGAAAAGTGTCCGCCATTTTATGAGGCTAGGTAATTCCCTGCTTACCCAGGCTCAGCTTGATGCCCGGCTGCGGGAACTGGCCATTTTAAGGGTAGCTACCCTTTGCCGCTCACGCTATGAGTGGCACCAACATGAAATACTGGCAAAGAAGGTGGGAGTACCGAAAAAACAAATAGAAGCGGTTAAGCAGGGACCGGATAATCCAGCCTTCAACGACCTCGAAAAGGCGGTATTAAAGTATACTGAAGAAGTAACATTAAACGTTAAATCTTCTAATCAAACTTTCAATGAACTGGCCAAATTTCTGAGTCACCGGGAGTTGGTTGAATTAACCCTCACCATAGGTTTCTATAACCTCGTGGCCCGGTTTTTGGAAAACACCGAGGTACAGATCGAAAGCGATAACCAATAATCAAGGTTATTTCAATGAAGCCAGGCGATTAAATAGTTAGCAGACATAATTCAATTAAAGTGGAAAGTGGTTGGATTTAAAAAACTCCAACCACTTTTTTATTAACACTTAACTTGATGTGTTGAAAAATGCACTTAATTTTCCCTCACGGAACAAGAACTGTCTTAATCGGGTATTCCCCCGGAATTTCACCACCTGCTACCTGTACAGCTTTATTAGTTTCCTCCAATGAAAATACATGGGTGACCAGATTTTCCAGCGGGTATTTTCTTGATTCAACAATTTTTATGGCCTGCTTAACCGCACGGGCATCATGGCTATATACACCTTTTAGGCTAATTTCCTTTCTTACCAGATTATCGGCCAGCAGTAACACCTCTGTTTCAGCACCGCACATACCCGGGGCTACAATAGTCCCCCGTTTCCGTGCCAGATCCACCCCGAACTCCTTAGCTACAATAGTCGCAGCCAGTCCTTGCTGGCCCAGCCCTTCAATAACCACCTTATCCCTGATGGTTAATTGACCCACCGTTCTTAACCAACGTACAGCGTTACCTATAATGGCACAAGTCAACACAGCAGCCTTGGCTGGAACATCGGGAGATATTTTGTGCACCATGGCACGTGGTGGCAGGTAGAGGTATTCGCCATACGACCCCATAAATGTGGAGGCTTATTACAGGAAATTGAGGCCCCGTAAGAATATCTCTTTACGCACGAGCTGTATTCCCCAAGCAAACATTGCTGGCAGAAACCGCAGCCGAATGTAAATTCCACCACTACCCGGTCCCCCTGCAGAGCCAACTTTGAATTGAGCATTCATTTAATTATAAACCCGATGCCCGAATAAACGGAGTCCTGGTGCATGATTATTTTCTTAAAGCTCCCCAAATTAACGGGGATCTTCAAGAATACAAAATTTCTATTGTATTTTATACAGCCCCAGGTCAAACCCTTCTTCAGCTTTATAGCGGCTGAAGATGTAATGACGGTATTTGACAAATTCCTTGTAATCACACATTACGCCTTCTGCCCGCATGGCTTTTTCAAATTCCATCAAGTCGGGGGGGCACCCCTTGATGGGGATGGCCTTTTTAATATTGGGGTTGTCTTTATTGAGGATGCAGGCGCACCGGCCGAAAAGCACGGTTCGGTCAAAGCCCGGTGAGGCTTTTTGCTTCTTCCCGCTGACCACCTCTATATTGGGGAAGGGTTTGCCCCGGAAGGCGGACATGAACATGATCAGCATGGGGTTGAACAGCATAGAGCAGCCCGTGCACAGAGTGTTATCGTATTTGCGCACGGCCAGCCCCGTAATGCCGCGTTTGGCATATCCCTCCGGACCGGTGTCATCTTCCGTCCACTCCCAGTCATAGTCCAGAAATTTGCTGCACCCGGATACATCTTCACCCAGCATTTCAACATCCTTTAAATCCACGCTGCCGCCGCTGCGCCCGGCGAAATAGGCCAGGTGCTCCACCTCGGCCGCCTGGTAGCCCAACAAAGCCGCGCCAACCACGTCGCCGGCCAGGGTATCCCGCGACGCCACCAGTAGATTCAACCGCTCCGCCTTACCGGTGGGGCCGGGGCCCTTGGCCAGGCCGAACACGCCATCGATAATGGTCAGCGCCACGGGTAGCTTTTCAATAACATGCGGGAACGTGTAATTGAGGTCGGTTTCCGTGCCGTGGCAGAACATCTTGGACTTGCGGTTCAGGCACCCCTTTAAATTCTTCAGACCTAGGGACACCTTGGTCTGATTGTGGGTTTTCAATACCGGTACGTTGATTATTTTGTCGGCCTCCAGCGCCTTTTCCGCCAGGGACAGTTCAAGCCCGCCGCAATTAACCTTGACAAACTGTTCCTCGTTGAAGTCCACCAGCTTGACGCCATACTTTTCCTGCAGCTTTCCGTAACCCAGCACTTTATACATGGCCTGACCGACTGTTTTGGGGATCATTAGCGGCGCTTCGCCAATAGTGATATCGGTGAAACCTTCTTCCGCCAGTATCCGCACCAGCGCGCCGATTACGGCGGACGTGGTCACCACCCCATAAGGCGGGAAAGGGAGATCAAAATCCCAGGCCACCAAATTGGGCTTTATCAGTATTTTGTCGCCTTTATTGAATTCTTTCAGTCCGTCGCAGAGATCCAGCGCCAGGCGTAATGACTTATATGCCTCATCAAATTTAACAACGGAAACAACCGGTTTGGTCAACTTAAATCACCTACCCCGAAAAAACATCGCTTGCGCTTGCCTTTGCACTGGGCTCGCACCCGTGCAAACGGCAAGCATTTTCTTTTTCCTGCTGGTGCCCCTTTTAATAGCATGGGGGATCTGCTTTATTAGGGACAGCGTTTTACCAATACTTGCAGTACGGCCACCATTACGGTCTCACCGCGCTGGTTCTTGATTTCCTGCTTGATTGATACCACGCCCCGGTCGGGACCTTTTTCTTTTTTTCCAACCACCTCAAGTTCAGCGTGGATGGTATCACCGATAAATGTCGGCCCGGTAAAGCGCAAGTTATCGATGCCGTAAAATGCCTGCACCGTCCCCCCGGACAGGTCCCAGAAGCCCGAGGATACGGAAAGCACCAGCAGCCCGTGGGCTATTCTTTGCCCGAAGGGGGTTTGGGCCGCCCATTCCTTGTCGGTATGCAATTGGTACCAATCGCCGCTGAAGGCGGCAAACATCACGATATCGGCTTCGGTAATGGTGCGTCCGCGGGAGACCCAGCGGTCACCGATCTTTAAGTCTTCAAAATAACTACTCAGCAAAAGCAACACGCCTTTCGTTTAATAATTAACAGAATCCATTTTCATCATCATACCTGATAGTGCCGTAACAGCGGCATACACGCCTGTCCTGAAAAGCACTGTTTGTCGCCCGTCGTTGCGCTTGGGAGCCTTTACTTCTTACTGTAGTCGTAGAATCCCTTGCCGGTTTTCCGTCCCCACTCTTTCTTGACGAATTTTTCCACCACTATGGGCGACGGCTTGTGCGTAGGGTCCCCGGTTTCCTGGTAGCGCTCCATGCCGATGTAATAGGACAGGTCTATACCGGTCAGGTCCATCAAGCGGAACGGTCCCATGGGGTGGCCCAGGGCGTAAACCACGGCGTTATCAATGTCTTCGTAGGAAGCGATGCCCATGTCGTACAGGTACAGGGCCTCCTGGTTGATGGCCGCCAGAATGCGGTTGACCAGGAAACCGTATATCTCTTTTTGCAGCAGCACGGGGATTTTGCCCATACTCTTGCATACTTCCATAACGGTACCGGCTGTTTCTTCGCTGGTATGCGGCCCCTTGACCACTTCCACCAGCTTCATCACCAGAGCGGGGTTGAAAAAGTGCATGTTACAAACCTTCCCGGGCCTGTTGGTGACATCTACAATTTTGGAACTGACGATAAAGGAACTGTTGGTGGCCAGGATGGTGTGTGGCGGGCAAATTTCATCCAGCTGGGCAAACACCTTACGTTTTAGCTCCAGCTTTTCCAGAATGGCCTCGATAACCAGGTCCGCATCCCCGGCCGCTTCCTTTAAATCGGACGTGAAGGATATATTGGCCCGGGCCGCCTTGGCGGCTTCTTCGGACAGCTTGCCTTTGGCCACCCGCTCGGGCAGGTAGGTGTCCGCAAACTGTTCCGCTTTGGCCAGAATCTCCGGGCTGATGTCGGTGCAAACCACCTTATAGCCCGCCAGCGCGGCGGACAGGGCAATCTGGTGACCCATGTTGCCGGCTCCTACAACGCAAATTTTATTGATGCCTGCTACCGTCATTTAGAAAACTCCTTTCTTAACGTTTTAATCTTCTATCCCTGCTAGACGCTTGGCGATGGCCTTTTTGCTCTTGATATCATACTGCCCCATGATAGCGATTTTCTCCATGATGGGCGAGCCACCACCGTGGATGCCCGCCACCTGCATTACACCGGCGTGCGCCGAGCAGAGCATGTCACTGAGCATGCGGAAGCACTTGTGCTGGTTTTCCGCCGTAATTTCCGGGTTGCGCATGATATACTTGTGCAGCAGTTCCCCGGTAACCGGGTTGAAAAAGTCTTCTTCCAGCGGCAGGGTGGCCGGAAGGCCGCCTGCGAGGTCTGCTAATATATCAAATTCGTGGTACACATTAATGCCGGCGTGGTAACGGGCCACGTTGGCGAATACCGGGTCTGGCACATAAGTGCCGGAGGCATAGCGTTTGGCTTTCACCGCCGACGCAATACCGGTGCCGTAAACCAGCTCGGCCACGGCAATCAAGTCGGCCAGCTTATCCCGCACATGGGGCGCTTTTTCTACCCCGTTGTACTCCGCCACCAGGGCCGCCGCGCCCATAATCACGTCAGTGGTGGCGGGCTTGCACCCGGTATAGCTGTGCCGGTGGAAAAGGGCGAACAGCATAGCCAAAAAGCCGGCAAAGGGCGTCTCACCGCACATGAACACCCGCTCCCAGGGCACGAACACGTTGTCGAATATCGTGAGCGAGTCGGCTGATCCGTACTCCTTGACTTTCAGATGCTTGCGCGTGCGGGGGGCGGTGGCCCGGGTAACCAGGTACACACCCTCGGTATCGGCCGGTACGGCAAAGGACACGGCGTAGGCAGCGTCCTTTTCGGTCATCATCCGGGTGGGCACGACGATAATTTCATCGGCATAGGGGGCAATGGTGTTGTGCGCCTTGGCACCCCGGACAACGATGCCGTCCTCCCGCTTTTCCACCACTCGCAGGTACAGGTCGGGGTCGGCCTGCTCGTGCGGCCGCTTGGAGCGGTCACCCTTGACGTCGGTCTGGGCGCAGTTGCCCACCAGATCGTTTTCCTGGAAATATTTCAGGTAGCCGGTAAAGCGTTCGTGGTACTTGGTGCCCATGCGCAAGTCCATTTCCTTGGTAATCACGGAAAGGGCGTTAAGGGCGTCCACGCCCATGCAGCGCTGAATGCAGCCGCCGGTGCGGGTGCAGAGGAAGCGGGTCATTTCCTGCTTTTTCAGCAGGTCATCGATGCTCTGGTGAATATGGCAGAAGCGGTTGATTGATTGACCGGTTATGTGGGATGTGGCGACCATCAGGTCCTTGTGCCGGGGGTCGGCCGCGTAATTGAAAGTTTCGGACATGATATTGATGCCCGGTATAAGCCGCGGGTCGTCCCGTTGGACGAGTTCCCCGCCCATATAGACGTTGGGGCGCATGGAGCGCAGTTTATCAAGATACTGTTCGGCTGTTCGCACTGGCGATACCTCCTATTTACCTTCCTTTAAACTCCGGCTTGCGTTTTTCCATGAAGGCCTGCATGCCCTCTTTCTGGTCCTCGGTGGCAAACAGCAGGGAGAAGCACTGCCGCTCGATATTCAGGCCGGAAGCCAGGTCGGTGGCCAACCCCTGGTTGATGGCGGTTTTCAGCATGGCCATGGCCACGGCGCCCTTTTGCGCCATTCTGGCGGCCAGCTTGACCGCGGTGGACAGCACTTCACCATCGGGCACCACCTGGTTGACCAGCCCGATTTTTTCGGCCCTGGCGGCGTCGATCATATCCCCGGTAAACATCAATTCCTTGGCCCGGGCTGCCCCTACCAGCCGGGGCAGCCGCTGGGTGCCCCCGGCGCCGGGAAATATGCCCAGGTTGATTTCGGGCAAGCCGATTTTGGCCGACTCGCCGGCGATCCGAATGTCGCAGGCCAGGGCCAGCTCGCAGCCGCCGCCCAGGGCGTAACCGTTAATAGCGGCAATCACCGGCTTGGGCAGGTTTTCCACTTTGTTCAGGGCGCCTTGGGCTGTTTCCCCGAACTTGTACACGCTGACAGGATCGGCCGTGGCCATTTCGGCAATATCAGCACCGGCGGCAAATACCTTTTCCCCGCCGGTAATCACCACGGCATGCACCCCGTCATCCGCCGCCGCCAGGTCCATGGCCCGGCCTATTTCGTCAAACACTTCGCTGTTCAAGGCGTTGAGCACTTTGGGCCGGTTTAAAGTGACCCTGGACACGTAACCTTCCTTTTCATAAATGAGAAACTTGAAATCCATACCCCAACCTCCTGAATAAATGTAATTTTATTTATTTCAACAGATGACGCCTTATTTTACCGGTACCGCTGCGGGGCAAATCGGATACAAACTCTACCAACCGGGGGTATTTATAGGCCGCCATTTTTTGCCGCGACCATTCGATAATATCCCGGGCGCTTATATTATTTACGTATTCCTGCTTCAGCACGATCACTGCCTTAACCGTTTCCACCCGGTAGGGGTCCGGTACGCCCACCACAACGACTTCCGCCACTGCGGGGTGCTCATAGAGAAAACTTTCCACTTCCTGGGGAAATACGCTATAGCCCGAGGCTTTGATCAGTTCTTTTTTACGCCCCACGATATAAACGTAGCCATCCTCATCCATCCGGGCAATGTCGCCGGTAGCCAGCCAGCCGTCGCGCAGGGCCAGCCTGGTTTCCCCGGGCCGGTTCCAGTAACCCTGCATGACCTGGGGTCCCTTAACCAGCAATTCCCCTTCAGCTCCGGTAGGCAACTCCCGGTCCCAGTCGTCCAGGCTGACAATTTTTATATCCGTCCCCTGCACCGGTATGCCGACAGAACCCAGGCGCGGCTTACCCAGCGGGTTGATGGTCACCTGGGATACGGTCTCACTCAAACCGTATCCCTCCACCAAATTGGCCCCGGTAACCTCCCGGAACTGTCGAATTACCTCCCGGGGCACCGGCGAGCCGCCGGACACACAGGTCCGCAAGGAGGACAAATCACACCCGGATACCACCGGGTAATTAACAACGGCAATGTTCATGGTGGCTATGCTGGCCCAGTGGGCGCAGCGGTATTTTTCCACCGCTGCAAAAACCGTTTCGGTATCATACCGGGCCAGCAGAATAATGCTCCCGCCGGTGTAGAGGGGCATGTTCATGCTATGCACCAGGCCGGTAACATGAAACAGGGGCAGCACAGCCAGGTGCGCATCCCCGGAACGCGCGCCCACCCAGGCAGCCGATCCGGCGGTATTGTACAGCAGGTTACGATGGGTAATCACGGCCCCTTTGGGCATGCCGGTCGTACCCGCCGTATACTGCAACAACGCCAGGTCATCCAGGCCCGTTTCCCGCTCGATTTTCCCGGCCGGCCCGGAAAGCATCCGGCTGAAAGAAATGGTACCGGGCGCTTCAATGGGCGCCGTGGTCATGCTATGGTGCAAGGGCAGCGCCGGCGTATCCGGCAAAAAAGCCTGCCGCCGGGCGACAATAATATTTTTTAGCGGCGTCCCGGGTAT
Organism: Desulfoscipio geothermicus DSM 3669; assembly: GCF_900115975.1. Taxonomy (GTDB): domain Bacteria; phylum Bacillota; class Desulfotomaculia; order Desulfotomaculales; family Desulfallaceae; genus Desulfoscipio; species Desulfoscipio geothermicus. The sequence goes on along the minus strand of NZ_FOYM01000010.1, from coordinate 86,018 downwards.
GACGGGCTCCAGTATGGGAAACAAATCGTCCTGCACCACAATGCTTTCCACCGCAGCGTCATTAAGCTGGTAGACCAGTTCATCTCCCAGAAACATGGGATTGGAAGGCACCATGACCGCCCCGGCCTTCCACCCCCCGATGAGAGCAATAATAAATTGTGGGCAGTTCTCCATGTACAGGCTGACCCGGTCGCCTTTGCGCACCCCCATTTTTACCAGGGCGCTGGCAAAGTTACCGGTGAGCCTGTCCAGTTCGCCATAGGTTATCTTGCGCCCGTAATAATTCACCGCCGTGCGGCCGGGATACAGCCGGGCATGTTCGCCGAGCACCCCGGTTATGGGACTGGGGCCGTGATGCACTTTTTTGGGCACTCCGGCTGGCCAGGATTTATACCAGATTTTTTGCACTGATTACCCATCCCTTGCGCGTGAATTTTTCTGAATTTTGGGTGATTTTGCGTCACTATTACATGTTGCAAAATCAATACCCGGGCTGCAAAGCCTTATATTTGAGAATTTTCCATATATTCAGGTTAAAAAGCTAAACGCTGGCGTTTAAAAAATGAACGGAACCCAATAAATAAACGGGGCAACTGCTGATCGCCCGCGTTTTTTGCTTGTCATGCGCCACGTTATAAAAGATGTTAAATATCTTAACAAAAACCCCTAGCTGTTCTCCTCAATTTCCTTCAGCTTTTTCCACAGGGTGGTGCGACTCAGCCCCAGCACCCTGGCCAGCTTACCCTTGCTGCCGCCCACCAGGTCCACGGCCTGCCTGATAATTTCCCGCTCCATATCTTCCATGCTACCAAGCTTCAGCACCAGCAACCGCTCGTTGTTCAGCGCCGGGTCCACCTGCTGGTTCTGCTTCATCTTCCGCAGTAAATTTCTGAAAGTAACATGCTCGTGAACATTTTCCTCGCCCAGAGCCGTGTACCGCTCCACAAAACCTTCCAACTCCCGCACATTCCCCGGCCACAGGTATCCTTTTAGCTCTTCCAGCAGCCCATCGTTTATTTGCATTTCCTGCAAGCGTTCGGGGCCGGCGAGCCGTTGGAAGAAATGTTTGAAGAGCAGCGGCAAATCTTCCAGACGCATGCGTAGCGGCGGGATATGCAGGTGCAGCACATTCAGCCGGTAATAGAGGTCCACGCGAAACCCGCCCCGCTCCACCGCTTCCAGCAAATTGCGGTTGGTGGCGCTGATAACCCGTACATCCACCGGGATCACCCGCTGACCGCCCACCGGCAGTACTTCTTTTTGCTGCAGCACCCGGAGCAGGCGGGCCTGCAGCGCATGGCTCAGGTCGCCTATCTCATCCAAAAAAATCGTCCCCCCGTGGGCCAGGGCAAACAACCCCTGCTTGCCGCCTTTTCTGGCGCCGGTAAAGGCCCCCTCCTCGTAGCCGAACAACTCGCTTTCCAAGAGGCTTTCGGGCAGGGCAGCGCAGTTGATTGCCAGAAAAGGGCCGTCACGCCGCGCACTGGCGTTATGAATGCTTTGGGCAAACAACTCCTTGCCGGTGCCGCTTTCCCCGGTTATTAAAACCGCGGCGTCCGAGCGCGCATATTTGCGAGCTTCCCTGACGGCTTCCTCCATCATGGCGCTGTGGCCGATAATATCGCTGAACCGGTACCAGGCCAGCAGGCCCTGGCAGTGCAGTTCCTTGCGGATTTTAGCCTCCATCTGCCTGATCTTGTCCGCCGCCTGAAAAGTGATTACCAGGCCCGCCCGGTTTTGCCCCAGCGACACCGGCACCCGGTTGACCACCAGGGGAAACCTGCCCAACTGCAATATTTCCCCGTTTGCGGCGCCGCCGTCCCCGTAAAGCCCCCTGCACACGGCATTTATTTCTATTACTTGGGCCACCGGGTGGCCCAGCGCCTTTTCCACGGGCAAACCGGTGATTTTTTGGGCCACGGGGTTAAAAATAGCCACTTTCCCCCGCTCATCCACGGCCAGTATGCCGTCGTAAGCGTTGCTCAATATGGCTTGCAGCGAACGGCACAACCGCACATCCCGGCGTCTGATGCGGGAAATTTGTACGGCCTTTTCCAGGGCATCCCGGATAAATTCCCGATCGTTTTGCACCAGAAAAGCGGGCAGGCCAACCTCCCCGGCCGCCTGCACCGCTGCCGCAGCGGTGCCCACCACCGCGTCCAGGTCTTCCCGGACCTGCAACAGTTCCGCGGTAAACCGCGCTTTGTTGCGGTACCGCAGGATCCGCGCCTTCAGACCCAGCATGGCAAAAACGGCTGCCGGGTCAAACCTGTAAGCACAATCATGAACCGCCAGGGCCACCCGTTCCCCCACCGCCCGGGCCTTGTCCAGGGCCTGCAACACATCATAGGCGGAAAGCTGTACGGTCACCAGGGGTAATATTGTGCTGTCCCGTACGGATGCGGCAAAAACTTCACTGGTAACCACAGCTTCCACGGCATCGCCGTTCTGCCACTTTTTTAGCAGGGCGGCGACATTTTTTTGTTTATGTTCACCAACCACCAGGTCAAGCCCGATTTCACCGGCCAGTTCCCCGGCCGCCTTGCTGAAACCGGCGTGGGGTGAGATTATTCCAATTTTGGGCAGGGCCACCAGCACCACCTCTGATTAAGATCCGTTGCACTATCTTTCGCTTAAACATGCCAACAAAAATAAAACGGGGGTGATACCCCCTGTTATTCGATTGCCGTATTTAACTTTCCTGCCTCCGGTTTTTGTTTTGCCAGCGGCAGCCCATGGGGCGTCCTTCCTTGTTGATCCGGAAAACTTCACCGCCCCGGCATTCGGGGCAGGTCATTTCATGACCCCGCGGTCCCATCCCGCAGGGCAATTCCCACTGGTGGCCGCAACCCATGCACTTGAAACGGCGCACCACCACCTCAAAGTGCCCTCCCTCAACCCGGATGGCCTTGCCCTCCACCAGCGCCATGGCCACCTTGGAACGGGCCGAAGATAAAATGCGGTGATAGGTGGGACGGGATACGCCCATTTTCTCAGCACAGCCCTCCTGCTCCAGTCCCAGTAAATCTTTCAACCGGATGGCTTCCAGTTCTTCCACCGTCAGCTGCACCTCTTCCAGTTCGCTGACCGGTATTCCGGCAGGTTTAAAATATGTCAATTCAGGTATAAACTCTACCCGGCGACATTTAGGCGGTCTTGACATAATCTATGCACTCCATTCCAATATTTCATAATTTAGCTAATTTTCACCCGTTGCAGTTAAACTATTCTTTATATATAGTTCTGTTACAAACAGTGTTTCTCCTGCCGGTTATTTTTAAAAAATATTTGCTTTATTTCACAATAAATTTTTATCTAAAAAAAGAGATCCCCTGTTAAGGGAATCTCTTGTCATTAGACAGAACTTTTTAGAACAGGCCCAGGACCTTGCCGGTTTCGGTATCGACGTCAATTCTCCGGAAGGCCGGGTCGGAGCTGGTGCCGGGCATCAGGCTGATAGTACCGGCCATCGGGCAGAGGAACTTGGCGCCGGCATAAATGAGCACGTCGCGGATCGGCAGTGTCCAGCCCTTGGGCACACCCTTAAGGGTGGGGTCATGGGACAGACTCAGGTGAGTCTTGACCATCATGGTGGCAAAGTCCTTGTATTCCGGATTTTCTTCAAACATTTTGGCCTTGGCTTCGGCTTCCGGTGTCCAGCTTACGCCGTCAGCGCCGTATACTTCCTTAGCAATAACTTCGACCCGCTGCCGCAGCGGCATTTCCAGCGGATAGAGGAACTTGAAGTCAACTTTGTCATTGCAGGCATCGATAACAGCGTCAGCCAATTCGAGAGCGCCATCGCCGCCCTTTGCCCAGTGTTCGGAAAGGGCACAACGCGCACCGGCCGCTTCGGCAGCCCGGCGAACCGCGGCAATTTCATCCTTGGTATCGGTGTGGAAAGCGTTAATACAGACCACCGGGTTGATACCGGCTTTTCTGATAGTATTGATATGGTGCACCAGGTTTTCGCAGCCCTTTTCCACCAAGCCCACGTTTTCCTTGGTGTACTCCTCGGGCAGGGGACGACCGGGCACAACCTTGGGACCGCCACCGTGCATCTTGAGCGCCCTGATGGTGGCCGTGAGCACGGAAACGTGCGGGGTATGACCGCTGAAGCGGCACTTCACGTTCCAGAACTTTTCAAAGCCGATGTCAGCAGCAAATCCGCTCTCCGTAATATGGTAATCAAACATCTTCAGACCAATGCGGTCAGCAATGATGGAGGACTGGCCGATGGCGATGTTGGCGAACGGACCGGCGTGTACCAGTACAGGCTGGTATTCGGCAGTGCTCATCAGTGTCGGGTTGATGGCATTCCGCATGAAAGCGGTCATGGCACCGGCGACTTCCAGGTCCTCGGTGGTTACCGGGTTGCCTTTCTTGTCATAAGCCACGATAATCTTACCGATACGCTCACGCAGGTCTTTCAAGTCGGTGGCCACGGCGAGAATGGCCATAATCTCGGAACTAACGGCAATACCGAACCTGGACTGCATCATGTAACCGTCCATGCGGCCGCCGATACCAATAATAATGTTGCGCAGCGCCTGGGCGCAGAAGTCAATGATCCAGCCAAACTCCACCCTGGTGGGATCGATATCCAGGCGGCGCAAGTTGCGCTTGGCCAACTCGGCATCGTCATAGTTTCTTTCGTGCTGCATCCGGGCGGTGAGGGCTACCATGCCCAGGTTATGGGCGTTCATGATATCGTTCAGGTCACCGGTGAGCCCCAGTGAAAACTCGGTCATGGGGATGGCCAGCGCGTTGCCGCCGCCGGCGGCAGTACCCTTGATGTTCATGGTGGGACCGCCGGAAGGCTGGCGAATGGCAGCGCCCACATTAACGCCCCTCTTGCCCAGACCTTCTGTTAAACCCATGGTGGTAGTGGTTTTACCTTCGCCCAGCGGAGTGGGAGTGATAGCGGTAACTTCGATGAATTTGCCGTCGGGTCTGTCTTTAAGCCTGTCAGCAATCTTCATAAAGTCCAGCTTACAAATACGGCCCATAGGTATAATCTCATCTTTCTGGAGCCCCAGCTTCTCAGCCCACTCATAAGGCAGCGGCATATTTGCTTCCGCGGCTTCGGCGATTTCATAGTCTTTCATTTTGGTTGCATCGTATGCCATTCTTTTTTCCTCTCCTCTCGATATTTTTTAAATTTTTAGTTAATGTCTCCCCCGTTTAACCCCCCTTATCTGCTGGTTTTGGCATGCGGTTTAACACAGAATTGTATAAAAGGCCTGAAAAAAGCGAATTCAATTCCGAAACAATGGTACAATTATTTTAAATATTCTCTTACGCCATGGTTTTTCCCTGCAAATGAAAATAAATTCAGTTATTTAATTTTCCGGCAACTTTCTGTAAAAACTTTTCCGTCGGAACTATAAACCTTTCATGCGTTCCTTTGCCGACCAGCTCCCGGTCATCGTATGCTTCCACGGCAAATACCAAACGACGCCCGTCAATCTCCCGCAGCTCGGACCTTGCTTCGACCACGCCGCCCAACGGGGTGGCGGCCAAATGCTGCACGTCCACTTTGATCCCCACAGTCGTATAGCCCTCGGGCAGCAGCCGGTCCACAGAGCTCAGGGCGGCCTTTTCCATAAGCCCGATCATGGCAGGTGTGGCAAAAACATTGATGCTCCCGCTTCCATAAGCCAGGGCCGTATTTGTTTCATTTACCTCCTGGCGTGCCGAACCGCGCAGTCCCACAGTAATACTGGCATTAAAGGGCATTTTAACCTTCCTCCCGTTTTGAAAGGAACTTATTCTACACAGTAGAGTATATTTCCTGCAAAAAAGAATATCATTTCATTATTCTTCATCCCGGTAAAAAAATTATTTATGAAGGTCTGTCCTTTTTTTCCAGTCCCCATTTTCCCGCACCATTTTCGCATTTCCTACGGCATCTCAACCATCATTAATAATCTTTCGCATCTCATCCAGCGAAGAGGCAACAAACAGCTTGCCGGCTATCCCGTCGAGCATGTCAGCATCCGTAATTTTTTGTATTGCTTCCTGCAACGGTAAGGATTCTGACCCGTACCTAGTCTCCAAAAATCTACAGATTAAATTTCGTATGCCTTCTGCCCTGCCTTCTGCTCTTCCTTTTTCTATGCCTTCCGCTCTGCCTTCCGCTCTGCCTTCCGCTCTGCCTTTCTCCATGCCTCTTTTCATGGCTTCCATTTCTGCTTTAGCCGCAGCCGCAGCAGCCGCAGCAGCCGCTCGTTTCTCCACCATCCGGCGGGTGAAAGGATGGTTGGCCAACAATTCCTCTATTTTTTTCTCCTCTTCCAAGCTGATGTCTCTGGCCATTTTTAACATCACCTCCATCTCGTTAAACGTTATCAATTTATTTTTCAATTTGAATTCGATTAGTTCTTTTAGACGTGTATTGCCCGGCTGTTCCAAGTATTTTTTGATTAGTAGTGAACTGGCGTTTAGTTTTAATTTTTCTTTCCCGGGTAGAAAAATGGAAAACATGTACGCTTGTTCCGATCCGGGGAGTTGTTTGAGGACCATTATTTGAACGGGTATTATTTCCCCCTCGACTCGGTAGAAACCGGAAACGGGTACACCTTCTATAACGGCCAGACCCCTGTTTTTTAACATCTTAAGCATGTCTCGCGGGTACCTGCTGCTTACAAATGTCAGGGTAAGCCGGTCCAAGAGATCCATGCGGGGATGTTCAAGTACTTTGTAAAGTAAAGTAAGGGCCAGACCCTTGTCGTAGTCGTTGGGTTCCAAATAATCTTTCGGACTTTTGTATTCAAACAGGTTATACTGCTTAAATATGTTGGCCACCGGGTGCCGGAGCCGGGCGGTTTCTTTTTTCTTGACTACTAAAACGTCCACGTCCAGGGGCTTTGAGGACAGGGCCACTTCGGCCTGGATTTCAATTTCCCCGGGCCGGGCGTCGGAAAGCGCTTCTTTAAGCGCTGTTACAAATACCGGGTGCCATTGTGTATTTGGCAAATGGAACACTTCCTCTCTGTTATTATACCACCTCTTTCTTCCATAATCAGTATAGCATTTTATTTTTTACAGAACAAGTGTTTGCATAGAGAAGACTACCATACAAAAAAGGGAGTGATATCCTTTTTTAAAATAAGGGGACAGGCTGCTTTCCCCTCTTTTCTACTGAAATCATGGCAAAGTTTATATCATTTGGGGATAAGACTCAAATCTTTTCAAAGGGCTAAAAGGAGATAGCATAGAGGTTAGCATTGTTCCGAAGGATACTCAGAAGGCCGTTGTTCAACTCCTTAATTTGGGGCACGCATTTTTCCCATATTTTTTCATCATCATTTTTTCGTACTTCCGCAGGGCAAAGAAATTCATAAGGCTTATTAACTAGCAACTTATTTTTACAATGTAAAGCGAAACTATTTAAATCTCCGTATGTTAATAATGGCATTGTAATATTTCTTCGCACATTTAAGCTCCCCCTTTTTTGTTAAATCTTACCACCCTCGCGGTCCGTGTTCAACAGGATTGCTGCCCTTGTGACTGTCAAGTAATATGCATCCGGAACCGTCCCCTTGGTTTTCCCCTTGGTTTTCCCCTTGGTTTTACCCTTGGTTTTACCCTTGGTTTCAAGGCTTTTTTCCGAAACTCAAAAAGACCTCATATTGTCACTTTATGTAAAAATTTATCGTAAAATAATTCTATTTTATTGAAGGAATTGGCAGCTTTTGGTCTAATGTCAACAATAATACAAAAATATGTTTCTATAAAATAGATATATTTAGATTTTTTAAAAATATCTAACAAAAAACGGAAGGAGATGTGGTGATGGTTTAATGACTGATGTATTTACAAGTTTAAAAAATGCGGGAGGCGAATATGGAAAAAATATAAGTTAATTAGCTACTAGGAGTGTATATCCCGTTTATAGGATTACAGATACTGACAATAAGCAACTTTTTAAACAATGAATTATTCAAGACACAGGATAATGTAAAATATGTAAACAACATAGGTTGACATAATAATTTTTTTTAAGGGAGGTATGTTTTTGTTGCACAATAAATACTTAATTTTTTTATTGACATTTGCATTTTTTACCAGCTCTCTGTTTGGGAATGCTTCATTTGCCTCTGCTTATGAAGCCGGGATATATTATACAGGTGAATTTGATGACGGGGATGCCAATAAAGCTTGGTACTACCTTGATTTTCTTATGGAGTGGGATGTTGATTTAATGTCATCACATGTTGATGATATTTTAGCATCTGATCTTTATGAAGCAGACTACAATGATTTTGTGTACATCTCAGGCCATGGCTGGACTAAACCGTGTATACCGATATACGAAAGAGATTCCTACGGAAATTTTGATTATAATGAAATTTTATATGTACTTGAAGATGATTCTGAACATGATGACGATAATGAAGATAATTTTATAGTTTACGATGACGAGTGGGAAAAATATCTTTATGAAACTAACACACGTTGGAGTCAAGATCTTGAATGGGCTGTTTTAGCTGCTTGCAGTCAATTAAGTTATGATTATGGTAATTATAAGGATTGGGCATTAGCAATGATAGGAAAACCTCGGATGCATTCTATTTGGGGTTATCCTAATTCTGCACCGGCTGGAAATACAGATGAAGATGTTATTGAAGATTTTTTTAACAATTTACGGAATGGTGAATCTATTTACAAATCATGGAAGGGCCAATGTTGATAATGATTGGGAATGGGCTGGTGTTTATCATACTGCTAATAAGTATGATTGTTTATGGGGTCAAGGGGATGTAGAATCCGATACCGATCCAGATGATGAGGTAAATATTAATTATCGATGGTATGAAGGATTTGATGATGTTTATCCTGCTTCTGTACAAACTAGCAGTAAAGTATTAAAAAACCAATGCTCTGAAATAAACGTCAAAACAGCTATACCCGAGTATCCAGAGGAGTTAAAGCCCTTAATTGTTAAACAGGAAAAATTACCTGATAATCAATTGGCTAAAGATTACGCAAAAATGGATGTAGCCAAAGCAGATTTTGAAATCAAACATGATGGTGCTAGATCTTACCGTGATGGTTCAAAGCTCTTTGAAATATACGATTCCGGTGCGATACGTTATCGCACAGTTAGTGAAGCTGTTTATGGAGAATTTAGTAAAGATCCTGATGATGAGCCAATTAGTGAAAATTATAATGATAATAAATCAGTTAACCAAGTTTACTATGATGAAGAAATATCATTTAATAAAGAAGAAGCAATTGCTCAAGCTAGGGAGTTTATTTCAAGTATTGGAGGAATGCCATCAGATGCCTCGGTAGAACCAGAAGTATTTGTAGAAAAAGAGGTAAAACTAAACTTTGACGGCGGTCAAGAAAAGGAGCGAATAGTCGGATACGGTATTGTATTCAGGCATGACTATGACTTACCAATACGGGGAAAAGGAGATTATATACGAGTATCTATAAATAATAATGGAGTAGATTCATTTTTTAAACATTGGAGTAAACCAGTTGGCTTAGCAGAAAAATCTCAATTAATTGTATCACCTGATACTATTTTAGAGGAAATTGAGAAAAATATTCACAAGTATATTAAACTTGATAAAAGTGTAGATATAACTAATATGCAACTAGTGTACTATAGCCAGTATCGCAATAAAAAACAGACAACTCTGTATCCCGCCTGGGAAATTGAATTCGACAGAGGATATAAGATTTACGTTGATGCTTTTACCGGTAAGATTATTGATTAATGAATGAAAGGCAGGGTGTGGATTATGAAGAGATTGTTTGTTTATATCTTTATTATATTTTTTGCTATAAGTATTTTGGGCTATTCCAGTCAAGAACAAAGTAATGATATAACAGATGATATAACAATAGACAAGTCGGGCAAATTAAAATTTAAAGTAATTGCAACTAAGCCCGATGATATACCGGAAGTAGTAACTCCTGTTTATGTGGAGCAAAAAAAAATCGATACACAACAACTTATAAACATGTTTTTTCCTCAAACCCTACCTGGCGATATAAATTACCAAAAAGACAGGTATGTATTGATAGAAGATGACAAAGCTAGGCTTGAGGTTTATCCTAGTGGGGATTTAAGGTCTAATGGGGCTTTATGGTATAGTTTAAAACCAAAAGTACTTCCAGACGAAGAATCCGAAACACCTATAACATATTCCAAGGAAGAGGCTTTAAACAAAGCCGTCGAATATATTAAAAATCATGGCGGCCTTCCCGATCAGTACGAAGCCAAAGTGTCGGGCACTCAAGGGGTTAGTCCATGTTATAAGGTTACCCTCAAGCATAAACCTATAAATGGATTGCCAGTTACTGGGCCGAAAAAAATGCGAGTAGTCCTTGATAGTCAAGGTGTGAGGGAATATTGGTATAGTTGGCGCGAACCGATAAATGTGGAGCAAAAAAAAATCGATACACAACAACTCATAAACATGTTTTTTCCTCAAACCCCATCTGGTGATATAAATTACCAAAAAGACAGGTATGAATTAGAAGATGACAAAGCTAGGCTTGAGGTTTATCCTAGTGGGGCTTTAAGCTATAGTTTAAAACCAAAAGTACTTCCAGACGAAGAATCCGAAGCACCTATAACATATTCCAAGGAAGAGGCTTTAAACAAAGCCGTCGAATATATTAAAAATCATGGCGGCCTTCCCGATCAGTACGAAGCCAAAGTGTCGGGCACTCAAGGGGTTAGTCCATGTTATAAGGTTACTCTCAAGCATAAACCTATAAATGGATTGCCAGTTACTGGGGCGGAAAAAATTAAAGTAGTCCTTGATAGTCAAGGTGTGAGGGAATATTACTATGGTTGGCGCGAACCGATAAATATTGATAATACAGAAGAGCATCAGCCTATATCTTTCGAGGAAGCCATTGACATTTTTTTAGATAATATTTGGGGAAATGTCTATAAACTCAATCGTGATACTATATATACATTGTCAGGAGGGCGACTAGTTTATTATACTCCTCTTCTTGTTAAATCTCATAATAAATGGATTCCTGCCTGGGAATTTAAAATTGATAAAAATACTGTATATGTTAATGCAATAAACGGAGAATTATTTTGAGCTTATTAAATTTACCTAAAAAACATAGGCCAAATCAACTGGTTTAACCTGGTTGAATGGGCCTATGTTTTCATGCGACTTGGCTATGAGACGATGATCGGTCCCAAGATTAAATACCTGGTATTTCACAAAAACAGACCGATTGCGGCTTTAACCCGAGATCCCGCAAAGATGCGCAGGGCACTGTCGGAATTGATGTATCATATGAGACGCAATTTTGTTGCTTACCGGTCTCATCGCAAAACGAAGATGAGGCTATTGAATACCGGATAATTTTTTTAAAAAGAATTTACACTGTAGTAGTATACAGTATATCTGGCAATAAAAAGAAGCCGGGGCATGCTGGCTGTAGACAGCTACTCCGGCCTCTTAGTCTTTATGCAACGCTAGTGGCCTGTTCCCTTTTTTTGTTACTCATATAACCATGTATCAACGTTTTTATTGTACTCGATAATTTCTTCCGGAGCGAAGAACAGAGCGATCTCCCGGGCCGCGCTTTCCGGAGCGTCCGAACCGTGCACCACGTTCCGGCCGATATCCATGCCGAAGGTGCCGCGGATGGTGCCCGGCGCGGCTTTAAGCGGGTTGGTGGGCCCCATCATATCCCGTACCGTGGTTACGGCGTCCTTACCTTCCAGAACCATGGCCACCACCGGACCGGAGGTAATATATTGCACCAGCGGCTCAAAAAATGGTTTGCCCTTGTGTTCTCCGTAATGGCGGTCGGCCAGTTCGCGGGAAATCTGCAGCATTTTCAGGGCGACGATTTTCAGTCCCTTCTTTTCAAAGCGGGAAATAATTTCTCCCACCAGGTTTCTCTGTACACCGTCCGGCTTTATCATCACATAAGTGCGTTCCATTGCTTAAACCTCCTATGCTTTATTGGCCTCAATGCCTGCCGCCCGCATGATATTGCTGAACTCTTCGGCTTCCAGGGTTTCTTTTTCCATCAATTCCCGGGCGATCCGGTGCAGTATTTCCATGTGCTTGTTCAGCAAATCCTTGGCCCGGTTGTAATTTTTCTCAATAATACTTCTCACTTCCCGGTCAATGGCGGCGGCCACTTCTTCACCGTAGTTGCGGTCCCGGGCTATATCCCGGCCCAGGAACACCGTTTCCTGTTTGTGCCCCAGGGTCATGGGCCCCAGTTCGTCGCTCATTCCGTATTCCATGACCATTTTGCGCACCAGTTCGGTAGAGCGCTCCAGATCGTTCTGAGCACCGGTGCTGATCTCCTTCAGCACCAGATCTTCCGCCACCCGGCCGCCCAGCAGCATGGTCACCTGATCCAACAACTGTGACCTGGTCATATAATAGCGGTCTTCCTTGGGCAGCAGCAGCGTATAACCGCCGGCGCGGCCCCGGGGGATTATGGACACCTTGTGCACCGGGTCGGTGTTGGGCAACAGGTAGCCCACCACCGCGTGACCGGCCTCGTGATAGGAAACCAGCTTTTTCTCCTGGTCGCTGATAACCCGGGATTTTTTCTCGGGACCGGCGATAACCCGCTCAATGGAATCCTCCAGTTCCATCTGGCCGATCTCTTTCTTGCCACGACGGGCCGCCAATAGCGCGGCCTCGTTAAGCATATTGGCCAGGTCGGCGCCGGTGAAACCGGGAGTGCGCCGGGCCAGTATGTCAATATCCACGCTATTGTCCAGCGGTTTGCCGCGGGCGTGCACCTTCAATATCTCCTTGCGCCCGTTGATGTCCGGAATGCCCACTACCACCTCGCGGTCAAAACGCCCCGGCCTGAGCAGGGCCGGGTCCAAAATGTCCGGCCGGTTGGTGGCGGCTATGATAATGATTCCCTCATTAGCCTCAAAACCGTCCATCTCCACCAGCAGTTGGTTGAGGGTCTGCTCCCGCTCATCGTGGCCGCCGCCCAAACCGGCGCCCCGCTGGCGGCCCACGGCGTCTATTTCATCAATAAACACTATGCAGGGCGCATTTTTCTTGGCCTGTTCAAAAAGGTCGCGTACCCGTGATGCACCGACCCCCACGAACATTTCCACAAAATCTGAACCGCTGATGCTAAAAAAAGGTGTCCCGGCTTCGCCGGCCACGGCCCGGGCCAGGAGGGTCTTACCAGTGCCCGGGGGTCCGAACAAAAGCACTCCCTTGGGGATGCGCGCCCCCAGTTCATTAAATTTTTTGGGGTTTTTCAGGAATTCCACGACTTCCTGCAACTCTTCCTTGACCTCGTCCGCTCCGGCCACATCCGCGAAAGTCACTTTTTTCTTCTCATCGGTATGCAGCCTGGCCCGGCTTTTGCCGAAAGACATCACCCGGTTTCCGCCGCCCTGGGTCTGCTGCATGAGGAAGAAAAACAGAAGCACAAAAAGCAAAATAGGCAACAAGGTGGTCAAAAGACCGGTCCACCAGCTTGGCTCGGGGGGCGGCTCAACATTGTAGTTGACATTTTTCTCCCGTAATATCTCTTCGACTTTTTCCGTACCCGGCGCGGTACCTCGCACCTGGAACTGCGTGCCGTTGGTTTGCTCGCCCGTAATCAGCGCGGTGGAATCATCCGGCTGGATGGTAACCTGCTTTATTTTTCCCTGGCTCAAGGCAGCGTAAAACTGGTCGAACCGCCATTCCTTGACCACCGGGTTATCCTGGGAGTTCCACCTGATGATGGCGATGGTCACCAACACTATCAACAAATAAATACTAAGGTTCTTGATGACCTTGTTCAAACAAAGCCACTCCTCTCAATGCCCGGATATTCAGCCGATAAAGATAATGTTATCAAAAAAAGGGTTATCCTTCAATAAGATGATATCAATTCCTGTTTTCATTCTCCATATTAGCTTGTCACAAAACTATTTTCCATAATCATCTATGTACAGCCTTAAACATGTTTCCGTTGCTTCGGTTACCTTCCACCTGTCTCCGGGGCGCATTCCCGCCACCCATATGATATCATTTCCGGAAACCACCAACGGAATGCGATCCCTCATGTACCGGGGTACTTTGTGATCGATGAAAAATTTTTTCAACTTGACGGTGCCTTCCAAACCCAGAGGGCTAAAACGGTCCCCGGCCAGGCGCCGCCGTACCACCAGGGGCAGAGACAATACACCGTAGTCCAGCAAAACCTCCTGCGGACCCAGTCCCGCAGGGTCTCCCGCCTCTCCCCGGGGCAGAACCTGCGCCCCGATCAGCACTCCGATTTCCGGGATAAAAGTGACGCCCGGAACTTTTAAAAGGTGTTGATAGAAGGGCACCTCATTGTTTTCCCGGCTTAAAGTAAATACAAGCAAGTCATAGTTTGTCTGACAGATTACCCCCCTCGGCAGGGTCACTTGCCGGTAACCCCCGGCACCCTTGATTATTTCCACCACCTGGTCGATATGTCTGAATCCCAGTTCATCCTTGTCGCCGCAAACTTCAGCCCAGGCCCGTCTCACCACCCGGCGCACTATGGCCTGCGGGCAAGATTGCAGGCGGTTTCTGTCCAAGCTGACTGTGTGGCCGTTTGACTTCAACCGGACCCGGTTATAAATTTCACCCACCTGTTTTTCAAGATATTCTTCTTCGTCCCGGCATATCTCACCAAGACGATTTAAAGTATACACCAGGCTGGGGTTATAATTTTTCTCCAGCAGCGGCATCAACTCCAGCCTGACCCGGTTGCGCAGGTATTTGGGCGTGGCATTGCTGGAATCATGTCTGTAGATTAAACCGTGGCGGTCGCAATAGGCTACGATATCCCGGCGCCGCAAGTTCAGCAAGGGGCGAATAAAAAAATCATCCCGCACGGGAAGCATGCCCCTGAGCCCTCCGGGCCCGGTACCCCTTATGATATGCAGCAAAATAGTTTCCGCCTGGTCATCCGCGTGATGCCCCAGGGCCACCCGTGATGCACCCGTCTTGACGGCCACTTCGCTGAAAAAGCTATACCTTACCTCTCTGGCCCCCGCCTGGGCCGAGAAGCCGTTCCTGGCACAATAAGCCGGCACATCCCGCGATTCCACAAAAGCCTGCAAATGCATGCGCTCGGCCAGATCAAGGACAAACCGGGCATCGGCTTGTGCCTCGACACCGCGGAACCGGTGGTTTAAATGCGCCACTACCAGCTTAATGTTCAGGTTTTCCCGCAGCCGGTAAAGGATATGCAGCAGGGCTACTGAATCCGGCCCGCCGGATACCCCCACCACCACCGTCTCACCGGAGACAACCATGGCGTGTTTATGAATTTGTTCCGCCACTTGCCGGAGTAAATCCATGGTTTCACCCACATTGTTCCTGATTTTTTTATTTTCCACACAAGCGAAAAAATTTCCTTCTATAATTATAATTATATCTTATTAAAAAAAATGGCCTCCGTGGGCCATTTTTTAGAATTAAACCTCCTCCACCCGGGCCACCAGTACCGTCATATCGTCCGGCGGGCGCCGCCCTTCCCCGGCGCCGCTCTGAGCCAGGCGTAAAATCAGGTCGGCCACTTCCTGGGGCGGCAGGTCAATGATTTCCCCCAACACGGAACTGATCCACTCCTTGCCGTCCCCCGTCTCCCGGTACGCGTCAATAACCCCGTCCGTAACCATAATCAGCATATCATCGCCTTTAATGTCTCTGCTCACCGAAAAAATATTAATCTCATCCACTATACCCACCGGCAGGGAATTGGACCGGATAACTTCCACCCGGTTTTGCCGCACCAGAAAACTGGGCGGAGCCCCAATTTTAACAAGTTCCGCCTTCCCCGCGTAAAGGTCCGCCACACACATGTCCACCGTGGCGAAGTTATCTTCCGGCAAGCGCCGCATCATCAGAGAATTTATCGTGCGGATGGCTACATCCCGGCCAAAACCGGTCTGCAACATCTGCTGCAGCAGGGTCAAGGCTGCTCTGCTCTCCGCTGCCGCAGCCGGGCCCGAACCCATCCCGTCACTCAACATAATGGCCAGGCGGCCGTCATTGAGCGGGAGAATGGCATGACTGTCGCCTGAGACAGCACTTCCTTTACCGGCGCAGCCCGTCACCCCCAGCTTGAGCCGGAATTTGAGGTGGGGATACAGCCGGAAAGAACAAAAATCATCCTTCCTCATATGCAGGCAATCCCGGCCGGCCGGCGTCAGGTTCTCCCCGGACAACCTGCTCAAAAGCGGCGCCACATCATAAACACATTTTTTCCCGCCGCCACAGGCCGGCATGTTCACCTCCACCTCGCAGCCCCTCGGACAAGGGTACAGCGCCAGGGAAACCACGGGCACCCCGGAATGCTTCAACTCCTGCTTATAATACTCCGCCAGCCGGTGCCAGGGTTCACTTTCCGCCTCCATACCCCGGGCCAACTGCTCAATTACCCCGTGCATGCCCCGCAACTGTTCGGAAGCCAGCCGGCGGCTTTCCTGCATTCTATTTTCCCAGAACCGGTTCATACGGTGCAGCCGGTACAGGCAATTAACGCCCATGACCAGTTCCCCGGTGCGGGAACAGCGCCGGCGCAAATTATCGTCAAGGTCCTCCGTTTCCACCCGCCCGTTGTTGTTTACAATTTCCAGGCATCTTTCCAGGCAGCGGGAAGTATTGAGCAGTTCCCGTTCCCAGCATACCCGGTGTAATGCACAGCCTGCGCAGACCATGTTTTGTAACTCGGAAAATATCAAGCGCCGGTCCCCGCATTTCTGTTTCGGCTCCAGAGATCCGCTTACCTGGTCATAGGCGCGGGAAATTTCCTCGAAAACAGCCCCCCAGCGCCTAATTTTTCCCGCCACGCCCATTTCATTCCTTCCGGCCGCCGGACGTTGGGCCGCCACAAACAGGCCCATGGACGGCAGGTATTCTTTTAAACCGTTCAAAACCGCTGCCGGCACCAGCAAAAATACCAGGGCGGCTCCGGCAGTTTCCGCCAGTACGCTGATGATGCCAGGGCTGCTGCCCAGGTAAACGGTAAGCAGGGTATTGGCCAACATAAAACCGCCAACCGTTCCCACCCGCCCCAAACCGCGGGCCAGACCGCCCAAAAAACCGGCAAAGGCAAACGCCCCCAGAGCCGCCGGTGCCACCGAATAAACCAAACCGGGCAGCACGCCCATAACCGCCCCGGCGGCAGCCCCCAATCCGGCCCCGCCCACATATCCCGCCGTGATTACCACAAACCCCGCCAGCATTCCCCCGGGGCTCATCATCCCCCACCGGATTTGCCCGGCCCCGGCCACCAAGCTAGCTAAAAACAAAGCTACACAGAAAACCTTTTCCGCTGCCACCGGTTCATGCCCCGCGGCCTGCCGCAATCCTTCCAGTGCGCCCAGATAAGCTGCTGTCAGCAATCCGGCAAACACGGATTCAAATAACACCCGCACGTAGTCATATGTAGTAGGTCCCGTAACGGCCGCGTAACCGGTTCCGGCCAGCACCAGTATCACGAAAACCACTGTGCCCTTCAAAAAGCGGGCATTCCGGGACCGGCCGGGCAACGACAGGGCGGCCGCCGCCACCGCTACCAGCGTTATGATATGCAAGGCCAGGTTCCAGCCCGTGGCCACGTAAACCAGGCCCAGCACAGCGCCTAACAATGCCGCCAAGGCATACTCCCGGTAAACGGCAAACACGGCCGCCACAAAGGCCGCGCCAAAGGGCAGCAATTCACCCAGTAAAACGGCCCGGCCCAGCAAAAAACCGGCTACGAGCAAAGCGACCTGTCCGGCAACATCCTTTATCCGTAATCCGGCAATTTTTTTAACCCGGCGGTTTTTTCCCCGCCCGGCAGGATATCTATTGTCATTATCCTGCTTGTCTTGCTCCTGCTTACGCTGGTATGGGTAAACTTCGACCCGTTCAAACAATAAATCCACCCCTTTATGCCGTTATGCCTCCTTCCATTATATTACAACGGGGTAGTAAATACATAGCATATTTGGTATTTTATGGTATAAATTATTACGACATTTCTCGTGCTTCCCAAATAATTAAACCGTATAAGATGTCGGCCTCACTGACCAGAACGGAATCCATGTTCAATCCCTGCAATACCCTCAATAAAATCAGGGCGCCCGCGGGAATAATGTCCGCCCGCTCGGGCTGCAGCCCGGGCATCTTTTGCCTGGCCGCCACGGGCAATTTCCGCAACGCATGGTACAGTTTACCAACCTTGGCCGCAGTCAAACGGTAGCCATGCACTTTATCGGGGTCATATGTACGCATTTCCTGAGCCATGGCGGCCAGGGTGGTCACCGTACCACCCACGCCAATCATATCAGCCGGGCTATCCGGCCGGATGTCCCGTAAAATATCGCCGAACACAGCCCGAATCTGGCCGCTGCCGAAACCGCTTTCGGTCATCCGCACCGCCCCCGCGTTAACGCTGCGAAACCGTATCCCGCCCTGCCCCGGCCAGATAAATTCCGTGCTGCCACCCCCAATGTCGATCACCAGAGCGTCCCGAACATCACCCAGCGCCCCGGTCACCCCCAGGTAACTAAGCCGCGCTTCCTCCTCGCCGGAAAGCACCCGCAGCGCATAACCCGTGGCACCGTAAACCGCATGGATGAAATCCTCCCGGTTAGCAGCGTCCCGCACCGCACTGGTCGCCGCCAGCACAACTTTTTCAGCCCCCGCCCGCCGGGCCTGCCGCACAAAGTCCTTAATAACGTCCAGCGTCCTATGCACAGCGGCATCAGCCAGCCGCCCGCCAGCAAAACCCTGCCCCAGGCGGGTGGTTTGCAGATCCCGTAGAACAGGCGTTATTACCCCGTCAGCCGGCGCATCCGCCACCAGCAAACGGATGGAATTACTCCCTACATCAATAGCGGCAATCCTCATTTTTTACACCTCACACTGTTTTACCTGTCACCGGAACTAAAAAAAGCATTCCCCGGTCGGAAATGCTTATAGTTATTTCATTACTGGTTGCGCCGGTTGGAACCGCGCCCCCCGCGCTTGGCGTCTGCGCTGCGGCGCAGGCCCTGTAACCTGTCTTCACTGTCTTTAAAGAAACGGGATAATTTTTCCTCAAAGGATATATCCGGTTTTTTACGTTGAAACGGGCGTTTTTTGGGTGACTCGATGGTTTGCTTGATGGATAATCCAATTTTACCTTTGGGGTCAACGGAAATAACTTTTACTTTAACTGTGTCATTAATGTGTAAAAAGTCATTTACATCCTTTACGTACTCTTCTGCGATTTCCGAAATATGTACCAGGCCAGTCTCGCCACCCGGCAATTCCACGAAGGCGCCAAAGTTTGTAATCCCGGTAACCTTGCCTTCTAAAATTTTTCCCGTTTGCACTGGCATAACTCGAAAATTTCCTCCCATGCCTTATAAGAGCTTGATTTATTATATCAAAGCCACCTTTGATGTCAAGCACTAATTAGTCCTTTAATTCAACGGCCGGGCTCGTTCGCCGCATCTCGCCCGCCCCTGGCGACACCGGGACTATCCTGTCCTCGCCCGGTTTGACCAGACCCAGTTTCTCCCTGGCCACCTGTTCAATATAAGCATTTGACTGCAATTTTTCCAATTTGTCTTGCAAACCGACGTTTTTGCCCCGCAATTCCTTGATTTCGGCCTGCATGGCCCGTAAATCCTGCTGCATGGCGTTAAGCTGGTCAAAGCGCGTCCCGAGGGAAAAGGATATGTACAGCATTAACAGGGTAATGATCAACAGCGGTAATTTACTGCGGGACATGCTGAACCTTCGGCGGTTCTTCTTCAGTCCCCGCCCGTCATAGGCCACCACATTCCGTGTCCGCCTGGATGAACTATCCAGCACTGTTTTCATCCTCCTCGTCCGGTCCGAATAATCCCAGATTATGCCCGGGAATTACAATAACCACCTCATATCCCTTGGCCCGGGCTCTGCTATAAAGCGTGGCCACGGTACTGACGCTCAACCCCAGCTGTTTGGCCACCTTGTCACTCGCGCACCCCATTTCTTTCAGGGTTACTACCTGCCGTTCCCGGAAACTGAGTTTTTCAGCCCCCCTGATCTCTATTTTCATGCTGTCCCACCCCGACCGGCGGGCCCACCGCCATTTATCGAAACACCTGACTGATTGCTACAAATTGACTACAAACTTATTACAATTATTCTATGGCTCTCTGTTATTTCCTGCAACTGAAATCATAAAAAATAAAAAATGCCGGCTATTAACCGGCTTTCTTTTCTTCCATCAGAGAAATATATTCCTGTCCCAGTTTGGTTAAGCTGCAAATTTTACTTTTGCCCTCCGTGGACACTTCCACCAGCCCCAGGGCATACAGTTGCATGATCACATGATCCAGAACAGCTCTTTTCACCCGGGAAAGCAGGGAAAGGTCTTCCTTGTTCATGTCCCCTTCTGTCACCAGCGCTTCCAGCACCCGGTCAGCCTCTTCGGGCAGGCGCTCTCCCGCTTTAACCAAATAGTCCGCTAATGTGGTTGTACCTATCACTTTAAAATCCCTCCTCTACCTATATTTTTACCCTTTTTTCTTAATTAATAAGCGACTTCGTCAAAATTTTTTCAGGTATAAACAAAAAAATACTGGTAAAACTATTATTAATCAATTAGAAAAGCAGGTGATGGCATGCGCAAGTTAATCGGCGTCGCAATGATCTTTTCGCTTTTAGCCGGCGCAGGCTGGCTGTACGCTTACAGGCAATATGATAACAATTACCAAAAGGATAATTTAATCCGCCTGCACGTAATAGCCAACAGCAACACGTTTTACGATCAGGATTTGAAATATAGAGTCAAAGACCGCATTGTCAGGGAAACAGCGTCTATTTTCAATGCAGCGGCCAATATCGAGGAAGCCAGGGATATAGCGGATGCCAACAAGGAAAAAATCAGGCGGATAGCTCTGGACGAAATTCACAATCAGGGATTTGATTATCCGGTTCAGGTGGTACGGGGGAACTTCGATTTTCCGGAAAAAACGTATACTATAAAAAATGCGGGCCGGGTCACATCATTGACCCTGCCGCCCGGGCGCTATGAAGCGGTGCGGGTGATCATCGGATCCGGCCGGGGCGCCAACTGGTGGTGCGTGCTTTACCCGCCCCTTTGTTTCGTAAACCCCCCGCAGGGTGCCGCGCCCACCTCGCTGCCATACGCATCGGCCGTGGAAAAAACGCCTGACCGTAACAATAATGATAAAAACCCGGGGGAGGCCCGGGTGGAATACCGCTTCCGTATCGTCGAATTGTTCAAGTCATTCGTATCTTAAGAAAAAACGTAACTATTCAACAAAGCAAAAAGGGGACAGACTTTCATGCCGCTATCGCGGCACCAACAGAGGATGAAAAGCATGCAGGTCGGGTTGTTCCCCGCTGCGTTCAAAATCTCCGCGTCGACGGGACTAAGGTTCGCTTCGGGCCGAATTTGGCGGTCCTGCATAATGCGCAGAACGGGTAGTTATACTGGGTCATTTATTAACAATAGCTTTCTCTTTTCAAGCTATGCCAGTGGTTTGTTGCGCGATTCGTCCCGCCAATTCGGCAGCCTCAGCTTCACCAAGTCCCGTTACCGACGCTCCGATACATCACTTGCGGGGAACAACCCGCCCGCACCCAATATGCCTTTTCAGGATAGGCACCGTAAAAGGGGACTGGCACCATTTTCAAAAAGCGAAAATGGAGCCAGTCCCCTTTTTTGCCCGCTGCGGTATTGCCAGAACCCACACCAGTGCTTCGCGCCGACGGGACTATGGTTTGCTTCACCGGCGTTTAATTCCAGCCAGCAATCTTTTCCACTGATTAACCAGCCGGTGATAGAAAGACTTAACCGGCGTGGGAACCAGGCGTTTTATCAGCTTGGCCACTGCTCGGCCTGTTCTACCCAGCACCAGTCCAAGCAAGCGAAACGGGTAGGTAATAACCAGGTAGACCAACCGGAAGGGTAAGAGCAGTACGCCCACCAGCCATACCATTGATTTTCCGAGCCATTTGAGCAAACGGATGGTCAACTCGATTGTTTTGATAACCGCCTTCCTGACCCGCCGGCGGCTGAGTTGAAAATAAAGCGCGGCGCCCATGCCCAACCCCAGGAGCACAAAAAAACGCACTTCCCCCTGGTTATAGTGCAATATTAACCCGTAAACCAGCGCCGTCAATACCAGCCAGTACACCACGTCACCGAAAAAAATGCCGGTTTTTCTCAGCCGCCAAACTTGGCCGACCCCGGCGTAAATATCAAATAAAAACCCGGCCAGCGCTCCGGTCAAAATGGTGTATATAAATACCATAAATTGACTGGTTACCGGCTCCGTCACAAGCTTCAACCTCCAAAACTTTCCCCCGGGCAGCACGTTACCGGGTACGGGTTATTTAAAAATCCTGTTCAACATGCCCTTGCCGCGGAATCCACCGGAACCTTTGCCATCGGTAAATTCCATAAAGTTGATTTTACCCTCCACCACCAGATTGCCGCTTTCCAGGTTCAGTTGAGTAATATGCAACCCCTCTCCCCGGAGGGTAAGAAACCCCATATTGGTGTCCAGAGTGATTTCCTTTTCGTTGAAATTGCCTACATGCTCCACCCCGTCCACCTGCAAATACCTGCGGTCAGTAAGGACCAGCCGGTTGCTGAACGCTTGTTTCTGCTCCATTTTGTTTCACCTCCCGGCCTGAAAAAGCACGGATAAACCTATTCAAATTATATCTATGCCGCTAATCCATAATTATGCAAAAAACGGTGGCCCTGTTCCGGGCCACCGTTAAAACTGTTAATTCCATAATTTTTGGATGTCGACATTCCGGTAATAAAATTTAATGATCTCTTCCGGCGATTTTCCTTCCACGGCCATTTTCTTGGCACCCCATTGACACAATCCAACCCCGTGACCGTATCCCTTACCCTCCAAAACCAGGTTGCCGCCCTGCACTGCGGCCTTGGACAGCAGCATGGACCGCACCTTGTCGCTGCCCAACGCCAGTCTCAAACCCGGGCCGCTCACCGCTGCCGAACCGATTTGCAGCATGGTGACCCTTCCCGAAGGCCCCCTTTCCGTTATCTTTACCGCGCTGATATCTCCCGGATCTTTTCCGCTGTTTTCCCGGACCGCCGCACGCACCTGGTCCAGGGGTATTTCAGCCCGCCAGTGCCGGTTTTCCGGTACAGTAATCGATAGGCATTCATCCCGCGCTCCGGCCTTAATGTATGGCGTGGGCCCTTTATTAAATGCCAGCCCCTCTTGCGCGGAGGCGGAAATCCCGCCGTCACAGGCTGAAAACCATCCCTTTACGTATTTGCCCCGGTAAGTAATCACTTTTCCCCTGGTGGATTGCACCGCTTTTCGCACATTGTCATTGATCCGGGAGGGGTCATAGGCCTGAAATTCCTCCACATCGGTGGATGCGTCCGTGCCATGCAGCTTTTTCACCCGACCGGCCTTGATATTTTCCATGGTGAATGTGCGGGCCACAATAGCCTGGGCGGCCAGGGCGTTAACCGGCCAACTGGGTTCCATCTCCGCCGCCACTACGCCGGCCAAGTACTCTTCCAGCTTGATGTCCTTTTTTTTGTCCTGCTCCTTGATGTACAGGCTTATGGTTGGCTCCCTGTCCGGCGCGCCGGGGACAGGTTCCACGGGTTTGCGCTGGGGCCCCCTTGCGCAACCCCATACCAGCCCTATTACCATTACAATAACAAGTAATATTTTTAGCTTGTCAAACCTTTGCAAATCCATCCCCCACCCTCCGTGTTTTTTTTATTTTTTGTGGGATGGATTTAAATTATACAAAACCGGCACGATCCGTCGGGCCCCCTGGTGAAATAATGCAGCACCCCCGTCAGCCGCGCCGCCCCTCCGGGCCTTACCCCCCCCGCAAAGGAGGGTTCCCTCGCCGGGACCGCCGTGGCCGGGCATATGGGCAGTATCGTCTCCGCCACCGGACCGCCGGTTGCCGCCTGTAAGCAACCATTTTTACCCACCAACCAGCCCAAAAGTTTTTTCCTGCCGGGCACCACCCCGTGCCTGGGCATTACCGCCCAAATATTATCCACCTGTTGCTTGATCCAGGACATCCAAAACATCTTGAACACACTCCCAACCTAAATTCCATTTTTTGTTAATACTAACACATTGATGCAAGATCCATAATCAGGCGTATTCAGCCAAATTTTATGTTTATCACGCATATAGACCCGTAAATATCCTGTACACGCCCATATAGCCCCCTGTTTGCTTTTTGCGCATACTTTCCCGGAAAAAATAAAAAAGGCCCCAAAGGACCTTTACTTGGTAAGTTATTCTTCCACTATTTTTTCATCTTCAAGCACTGCATATAATTCCGCCGCTTGCTTGGCCGGTACAGTTTCCCGCAAACTTACTATCTGCACTTTCAGGCGGCGCTGTCCAAACATCACTTCCACCACGTCTCCCGGCTGCACAACCGTTCCTGCTTTCGCTACCCGACCGTTCACCGTCACCTGCCGACGGTCGCATACCTCCTTGGCCAGCGTGCGCCGTTTGACCACCCGGGAAACTTTAAGAAATTTATCCAGTCGCAATACTTAAAACCCCATAAATGAAATCCCTTGATTCACTGTTTTACGATACTGACTCGCGCAACTGTTTGCCGGCTTTAAACACCGGAACCCGGGCGGCGGCAATTTGAATTTCTTCCCCGGTCTGCGGGTTGCGTCCCTTACGGGCGGCTCTTTCCCTGATTTCAAAGGTTCCGAATCCAACCAACTGGACCTTGTCACCTTCTACAAGCGCCTCTTCAATAGTTGCCAAAACTGCTGCCACAGCTTTTTCAGCATCTTTTTTGGTTAATTCGGACTTCTCTGCCACACTGGCAATTAACTCTGCCTTGTTCATAATTACCCCCCTAAGTAAATTAAACGTAACAACGTGCAGTATACAATTCGCCGCTTATCTATAAGTTCCTTCTTTAAAGTAAATTTTTCCTACTTTTTTCCCTTAATTTTCGTCTTTCTTGGCCTGCTCCCAAAAAATATCCATTTCTTGTAAAGTCATATTATATAATTCCTTACCCGATAGTGCGGCATTGCGTTCAATTTTTTGAAAACGCCGGATAAACTTTTCCGTGGTAGCGGTCAGGGCTGCTTCGGGGTCAATCCCCAGCAACCGGGCCGTGTTCACTACCGCAAACAAAATATCACCGGTTTCCAGTTCTATTTTTTTGCGCCCGCCGCTTTCCAATGCTTCCTTCAATTCATTCAGTTCTTCTTCCACTTTATTCAGCGCACCCTGGTAATCAGGCCAGTCAAAACCAACCCGGGCGGCCCTGGCTTGAATCTTCCAAGAACGCAGGAGGGCCGGTAACCCGCGGGGCACCCCGTCCAGAACCGATTGTTTTACTTTTGTATCACCGTCCTTCTCACTTCGCTTAATTTTTTCCCAATTGATCAACACCTCACTGCTGTCCCGCACTTCCAGGTCGCCGAAAACATGCGGGTGGCGGTGGATCATCTTCCGGCAAATTCCTTCCACCACGTCGTGAATATTAAAGAAACCGCGCTCCCTGGCTATTTGAGCATGAAATACTATTTGTAGTAATAAGTCTCCCAATTCTTCACAAATATTATACATATCTTCCTGCTGAATGGCCGCCAGCACTTCATAAGTTTCTTCCAACAAGTAAGGGGTTAACGTATGATGATCCTGCTCCCGGTCCCAGGGGCAACCGTTCTCACTGCGCAACCGGGCCATGATGTCCACAAGCCTGTCAAAACCAAACTTGCCGCTGTTATGCAAAGCCCCCCCGGTCAGCGGAGGCACATACAGGGTGGTTAAATGGTCCACCCAGTTCAGCCGGTCTATTTCATACAAGGGTAGATACTCCACCTTTTCCTCACCGGGCACGCCGGCGGCCCGCACAACGGCCACCTCATGTTCCGCCGGGTACATCTCCAATAAGGTCAGCTTAATATCCGAAGCCACCAGTTGATTGTATACCTGAACCACCACCGCTCCCTTGGAGGGGTCCAAATCCGGGCCGGCCGGCTGCAACCCGTCAACTATCTGCAAACCCTGAACCGGGTCAATCCTGAGCACGGCATAAACGGCATCCAGAAAACTCATGGCCGGGGCCACCACAGTGGAAACCCCCCGGCGCTGCGCCTCTTGTAAAATCAGGTCCACGGCGGACTCCGCCACCAGCGGATGGCCGGGTACGGCATAAACCACCGGGCCTGCTTCGGCGGCAGCCAGTACATCATCCTTGATCCTCCTGTAAACCTCTTCAAAGCTGTCCGCCTGCTCGTAGTACCTGTCAAAGGACGCAAATGCAATTCCCCGCCCTTTGAGCCACTCCACCACGGGATGGATTTCAGTGCGCAAAAAAAGCCGGCGGGCGTCCCGCAGCATGGCCAGGTTCGCCGGCGGCAAATAATCCGTGCCGCCCGGCCCCAGCCCCACTATGCTTATCTTGGCTGTCAATGGTTACACCCTTCCTTTAAATTCTATATTACCGCTATTCTTACCAATTACACAAGAATTAACTGATTCCTTTTGGCAAAACGCGCAAAAACTTTATTTTTATCTAGGGCGGGGCCAGTAGTCCTCGCTACGTTCAGAATCTCCGCGCCCCAAAAGTTATCAATTAAGACATGTTTTCTGATGCAGCGGCCAGAAAATAAAGTTCAAGTATGGTATGTTAAATAATATGCGCCGCTGCCACTCTTGCTTCGGGCCGGATTTGGTGGTCCTGCATATTGCGCGCAACGTTACAGTTATACTTGGTTCGTTTATTTACTTTCGCATATCAAGGTATTATCAAGTAAGTTGTACCTGCGCGATTCGTCCCGCCAATCCGGCATCCTCAGCTTCGCCAAGTCCCGTTACCGTCGCTCCGATACATCACTTGCAAGGACTACTGACCCCGCCGGCTTTGCCTTTTTAAGGCAAAAAAAGGCGGCCCTTGCTCCGGGCCGCTACTGTTCCATTTGTTTGGCCAGAAATCCTGCCGCGGTTTCCGCCAGTTTTAACTCCAGTTCCCCCATTTTTACATTCGATTCACGTGAAGCCAAAATTACCGCTCCGATGGGATCGCCTTCAGATATGATCGGTGCAATCACTTCAGATGAATACTTGCAGTCACCGTCCTCTATAACCATGCACTCCGCACAATAAGGATCATTGCCTGGATTGTTGATAATTACCGCCTTTCGCTCTTCCATCACCTTTTCTATGGCATTGCTTACCGGCTTGTTTAAGAATTCTTTTTTCGGTGCTCCGGAAACGGCAATGATAGTATCCCGATCAGCAATACAAGCTATATGCCCCAGTGCTTCGTGCAACGAATCTGCGTATTCTTTTGCAAAATCACCCAACTCACCGATGGGAGAATATTTTTTTAAAATTACTTCGCCTTCTCGATCGACAAAAATTTCCAGGGGATCGCCTTCCCGAATCCTGAGGGTTCTCCTTATCTCTTTGGGAATTACCACCCTGCCAAGATCATCTATACGACGTACAATACCCGTTGCTTTCATGGGCCGCCCTTCCCTCCTTTACCAGAAGATAATCACGAAAAATCTTTCAATCTTAGTATATAACCGGAGGGTAGGAATTATTCATTTTTTTCCAATCAAAAGTAAAATTATTTTCACCTTTCCAGGAAAAGGTTATTTTTTTGTCGATTGTTCGCCGTCCTTTTTGGTCTTGGGTTCTTCTGCCAGCTTATTTACAATTTCAGCCTTATCCCGCAAGTCCTGCAGCAGCTCATCGATTTTTTTGGTTACCGCTTCCTGATGCAAACTGGCCGTTATATTATCCTTAACCTCGGCCAAACTATAATTTTTGGCGGGTATCACCTTGTCCAGCCGAATAATATGGTAACCAAACATGGTCTTCACCGGCTCGGCGGTGTATTGCCCTTCCTGCAGGCTAAAAGCGGCATCTTCAAATTCTTTGGCAAAACCGCTGTTTTTGCTGAATGGCGGGTACTGGCCACCGTTATCTTTGCTGCCCGGGTCGTCGCTGTACTGCTTGGCCAGTTCGGCAAAATCAGCGCCCGCTTTCAGCTTGTCCACCACCTGCAGCGCCAGCACCTTGGCTTCCATTTCGCTGCGGTTTTTACCGCCCGAATAATCCCCGGCACCTATTAATATATGGCTGACCTGCCGCTGTTCGGGCTGGCTGAACTGTTCCTTATGGGCGTCGTAATAAGCCTGTATCTCTGCATCAGTCGGCTGGGGCACCTCGGAGCTGATTTTCTCCTGCAGCTTGGTTACGGCCAGTTGCTGCTTAATATATTCCTCCAGCTTGGGTTCGTTAACCCCGTTGGCCGCCAGGTATTTTTTAAAGTCCCCTTCCGAACCCAGCTGTTTTTTGAGGTTTTCAATTTCTTCCCGCACTTCTTTATCGGTGGGCATTAAATCCAGGCGCTTAATTTCCGCCATGACCAGTTCGCGGTCAATCATCTGGTTGAGCACGTCCCGGCGCAGCATTTGCTCAATATCCTTGGCCTGCTCGCCCTCGAAGTTCAAGCCCTGCTGCGTCAGAGTGTCCTTCAAGGCGTTCACTTGCTCGTCCAGTTCCCGGGCGGTGATTTTTTCGCCGTTCACCGTGGCCACTACGTTGCTGCCGCAGCCCCCAAGAACCAGGGAAGCCAGCAAAAGCATCGAGATTAAAATATAAATATTTTTTCGCAAATCAATCTCCTCCCCAAAATATACGCCACCTTATTCGGGCGGCACCAACTCACTCAATTATATAGCAAACAACCGGGCGCGACAATAGGCCAACCGATGCGTATATTTGGCATCGTGTATACCTACCCCGCCAAATTTTCCAGGAATTTTTCCAGTTCGAAGAGCTGTTCGTCGGGGGTGCGCCCGGCTTCCCGGAACTTGTAACGAATCTCGAATTCTTCGTCGGCGTTGCTGAATTTGACCTTATTGCGGTAAAGTTCCCCAACCGACACCAGCTTTTCCCCGGTAAGGGGGTGATTGGGCGCCAGCACCAGCCGGTATAAGCCCTGCTGCCGGCTGAGGGATTTAATTTTTAAACGCCCGGCCATCACCTTGATGCGGGATACCCATAGCAGGTTCCGCACCGGTCGGGGCAGATCGCCGAAGCGGTCCACCAATTCTTCCTCCAGTTCGGCAATCTCGCTTTCCTTTCTCAGGGAAGCGATACGCCTGTACAGTTCCACCTTCTGGCTGGTATCAGAAATGTAATTGTCGGGGATATAGGCTTCCACAGGCAGTTCCACCACGGTCTCCACGGGTTGTTCCACCCGCTGGCCCCGGGCTTCCTGAACGGCCTCCTCCAGCAACCGGCAGTACAGGTCAAATCCCACAGCGGCAATGTGCCCGTGCTGCTCGGCACCTAACAGGTTGCCGGCGCCCCTAATTTCCAGGTCCCGCATGGCGATCTTGTAGCCCGACCCGAATTCGGTAAATTCCCGGATGGCCGCCAGCCTTTTTTCCGCCACTTCATTTAAAACCCGGTCCTTACGGAAGGTAAGGTAAGCGTAAGACAGGCGGTTGGCCCGCCCCACGCGCCCGCGCAGCTGGTAAAGCTGGGCCAGCCCGAAATTATTCGCTTCTTTAATAATTAACGTATTAACATTGGGAATATCCAGTCCGCTCTCGATGATGGTGGTGCATACCAGTATATCATAAGCTCCGTCTATAAAATCCAGCATGATTTGCTCCAACTCTTCCTCCCGCATCTGCCCGTGGGCGGTGATAATGCGGGCCTCGGGCACCAGTGATTTGAGCCACAGGGCCACATTGTCCAAATCGGCCACCCGGTTATGCACGAAATAAACCTGCCCGTCCCGGGCCAGTTCCCGCCGAATGGCCTCGCGGATCATCACCGGGTCCTCCTCCAGCACGTAGGTCTGTACCGGAAACCGGTTTTCCGGCGGCGTTTCCAGCAGGCTGGTATCCCGCACACCCACCAGGGACATGTGCAGGGTACGGGGAATCGGAGTGGCGGTAAGCGTCAGCACATCCACATTGGTGCGCAGTTTCTTTAATTTTTCCTTGTGGGCCACGCCAAAGCGCTGTTCCTCGTCCACCACCAAAAGGCCCAGGTCCTTGAAAATAATATCGTCCTGCACCAGCCGGTGGGTGCCGATAACAATATCCGCACGGCCCTCTTTTAAATCCTGGATGATCCGGCGTTGTTCCCGGGGCGACCTGAACCGGCTGAGCATTTCCACCTGTACCGGATAATTGGCGAACCGTTCCCGGAAGGTATTGTAATGCTGCTGGGCCAAAATGGTGGTGGGCACCAGCACGGCCACCTGCTTGCCCTCCATCACCGCTTTAAAGGCCGCCCGCAGCGCCACCTCGGTTTTGCCGTAACCCACATCGCCGCAAAGCAACCGGTCCATGGGCCGCCGGTTTTCCATGTCCCGCTTCACTTCCCTGATGGCCCGCAGTTGATCCGGCGTTTCTTCATAAGGAAACGCGTCCTCAAATTCCTTTTGCCAAACCGTATCAGGCCCGAAGCTGTAGCCCTCAACTGTTTCCCGGGCAGCGTAAAGGGCCAGCAATTCCTGGGCCATGTCCCGGACCGCCTCGCGGACCCGGCTTTTGACCCGGTTCCACTCCGCGCCGCCCAGCTTGGACAGGCGCGGGCTGTCGGCCTCGGCACCCAGGTATTTCTGCAGTAAAGAAACCTGGTCGGTGGGAACGTATAGCTTGTCTTCGCCTGCGTACTTGATCAGCAGGTAATCCTTGCGGATACCGCCGATGTCCAGGGGTACGACCCCTCTGTACCGGCCGATTCCATGGTTGACGTGCACAACGTAATCTCCCACTTTCAGGTCGGTGAAGGGTTCCAGCCGGGTGCCCGCCTCCCGGGGCTGTTCCCGCCTTCTACGCTTGCGCTGGCCGAAAATCTCCCCTTCGGTGATCACCACCAACCGGGCGTTGACCAGTTCAAACCCGGCGGACAGCTGCCCGTGGCTGATTACCACGTTGCCCGGCTGCACCTCCCGGTCCAGGGACGAAACATAAAACACATCCACTTTTTCTTCCCGGAGGGCATCCAACAAATGCCGGCCCCGGTCCTGACCCGTTACCAGCAGAACCACAGCATTACCGTTGCGACGCCACTGGCGAATTTCTTCCGCCAGCATGTCCATGTGGCCCAAAAAACTGTGCATGGACTTGGCGGTGAAATTAACGATGTTATGCGGGCGGATAAATGTTGCCTGGCGTGGCATAAAGGAGAAAAACACCGACCGCCGCCCGTTTAAACCCTCGTATAGATGCTCCCAATCCAGATAACCGGCCGACTGCCCCGGCAGCACCTTACCCCTGGTAAGGAGGTCGGCGTAGGTTTCGGCCCGTTCCCGTTGAATGCTCTGCACCACTTCCCTGATTTTCTGCGGCTCGTCAACAAACACAGCCGCGTTCCGAGGCAGGTAATCCAACAAACTGACGGGCCGCGGGTGGAAATAAGGCAAGAAAATTTCCAGCCCCGGGTCGAATACTTCGCTTTCCAACATATCAAGCAAGCGACCGAAGTGTTCATCAAAAAACCGGAGTGCGGAGGGGTCACCGCTTTTTTCCAGCTTGCGGCGCTGAACGCGGTATTCCGCCTTAACCGCACCCCGCCCCAGCGACCACTGGCTCTCGGACACCACCATTTCCGTGGCGGGATAAACCGCCAGCCGCTCGATCTTTTCTTCGGATCGCTGGGTCTCTACGTCAAACAGGCGGACAGAATCCACTTCGTCATCGAAAAACTCAAGCCGTGCGGGTACTTCCCGTGTCATGGGGAAAACATCCACGATGCCGCCCCGCACGCTGAACTGACCGGCCCTTTCCACCAGGTCTACCCTTTCGTAGCCCATGGCCAGCAGCCGCCGGCCCAGTGCATCGGGGTCCTGCCGGTCCCCCACCGCCAGTTCCAGCCCGGTCGCAGCAAAAACATCCGGGGGGCTGAGCCGGCGCATCAGCGCCTCCACGGGCGCCACCACCACCATGGGCTCGGCCCGGCACAACCCCTCCAGCACTTCCAGACGGGAGGCCGTAACCTCCTTGCCGTGAGCCAACACCTGGTAGGGTAATAGCTCGTACACCGGGAGTTGCTTGACTTTGACCCGTGGCAACAGCGCGGACAGGTCATCACAAACCTGGCCGGCTTCCACCTCACCAGGCGTAACAATAAGCGTAGTGGAACCGGTTTCCCCGGCCAGCCCCGCTATCAGCAAGTTGCGCTGGGCCCCGGTCAAACCGAACACCTGCTGCTGGCCCCGGCCGGTATTCAACCCCTTGCCCAGAACGGTATATTCTTTTGTTTGTTTAATTAATTTTAATAATCCCTGCATTGGTTCACCAACCAAAAAGGCATCACAAAAAGAGCTTTAGCGCCATCAGGGCTAAAGCTCCGGCCTTGTTGCTGTAGTCAGTGCAGCCTGTGGGGGTAGATAAACTGCTGCGCGGGGCCGTACACTTCCTCCCGGCATTCCGCGCACAAACCCGGCACCAGGCTGCCGTCGTTTTCAAATTCTTCGATCATTATATCCCCGGCCATAGCTCCAGTCAAGTGGCCGGCATCGCCCCGGTCCGCGGATTCCGTAATATTGAAAATCCGGTCGCAGCAATCACATACATGGTATTTCTTCATTGGACGCCCTCTCCTATAACAAGTAAACTAAAACTAAACCCGCGGTCCCAACAGCGTGACGGCCGCGTAGTTCCACAGCGAGTGCAGCACCGTCGCCGCGACCGCGGCCAAAGCCACCACGCCGGTGTAAGCCGCCAGCCACACGGTGACAAAACCCAGCGCGCTGTGCAGGGCCAGGGCCGCCAGCCCCGGCCAGATGCCGCGCCGTTTGAGGGAATCCGCCGCCAGTTCGGCTCCGCCGAAAACTACATGGGTGTAAAATATATCAGCGCCCCAAAACAACGCCAGACCCGTTTTGGCCAATTCCTCCACCGCCGGCGCCACCAGCGTTATCACCGCCCGGGTGTCGCTGCGGCGGACCAGGCCCAGCATAACGCGCGCCGCCAGTGCGGCAAACAGGCCGGCAAAAATGTGCAAAATGATCCCCTATATAATAATATTGACATCATGTAAGACCGTTATACCGGTTCGCGGCGATTAAACTTGTTCATGGCCGCCGTGACGCCGCCATCCACCAGTTCCCACACCACCTCGGGCACCACCTGCAGCGCCCGGTCAATGGCCCGGGCTTCATCGGGCAAAGGCCGTCCCAGCACCCAGTCCACCACTTCCGGACCCCGGGCCGACGGCCGGCCGATGCCCACACGCACCCGGACAAAATCAGCGGCGCCCAGCATCCGGATAATAGACGCCACGCCCCGGTGCCCGCCTGCGCCGCCGCGGTCGCGGATTCGCAGCCGGCCCGGTTCCAGGTCCAGGTCGTCATAGATAACCACCAGGTCGGGTGGATCCAGTTTATACCACTGTAACAGCCGGATTACCGCTTCCCCGCTCAGGTTCATGTAAGTCTGCGGTTTGGCCAAAATGATTTTCTCGCCGTGATACACGCCTTGTCCCACCAGGGAACGCAAAAACGGGCGATCAATTACTGTTTCCAATGCCCGGGCCACCAGGTCCACCGCCTGAAAACCGACATTATGCCTGGTTGCGACATATTTATGACCCGGGTTGCCCAGCCCCACTACCAGCTTCAATATAAATACCCCCGTTAATTCAAAAATCTCTCAACAGTTGTATTTCATCATACCATTATTATTCAGTAAGCCCGCTGCAGTATTGCCCAACGCTCACTCCAGTGCTTCGCGCCGACAGCACTACGGCTTGCTTCGGACCGGATTAGCGGCGCTGCAAAGGCGGCGTGATATGTTTTCATATTTTATGATATATTGACTTTAGAGCTCATCTGTTTAAAATCGCAAACTGTTAGTGAGCCGCTGGTTTCGCGCCGCTATCCGGTTACCCGAAGCTTCGCCGGGTGCTGTTACCGGCGCTACGCAAGTCGTTCACTTATGGGCAATACCACAGCAGTCAAATGTTTCGGTTAATAGTTATATAATATCATAAACTTAATACCCCCTCGCTGGAGGGGGTATTCCTAAAGGCACTTTCACCTTAAACAGGACAGGAAATTGCTGAGATAGAATGGATCGGAACAATTATCGCTTCTGTCGTATTGCCGGTCATCCGGTGTATTTCCACGTAGTTGGATCCCACGGCATGCAACATACCCGCGACGGGAGTATTCTCTTCGCCTATATAAACAGTAACATTCCTTCTGACGCAGCTGCTGAGCCGTTCTGTGAAGGTCATGCCGTAACCCGGGCCGTACCCGGGACCGGGGTAACTGATACTGTCTGCCATTTTATCCCCTCCTTATCATTATACTTTATCCAGAGTATGCAGGATAAGGAGGAATGGTTACGCAATTACTCTTCTTGCGCTTCGGCTTCTGCGGCGCCTTCCGCCTCTTCTTCAGCGGCGGGCTTATCTTCTGCCTGCTGCGCCACCACGGTAACCACCGCCGTATCAGGCTCATCCAGCACGGTGACTTTATCCGGCACCGCGATGTCCTGCACGGTGATGGTGTCCCCGACCGCCAGGCCGTCAACATTTACCGTTACTTCCTGCGGGATGTCGCCGGGCAGGCAGGACACCTGCAATTCCCTCAGCAAGTACTGCACAATACCGTTTACCTTGCCGGTAACATAGTTGATGGGCACAGCGGTCTGGATATCGTCATCCAGGGAGATCTGGTGAAAGTCTATGTTCATCAAGTCCCCCTTGATCGGGTCGTATTGCATTTCCTTGATCAATACCTTGTAATTGCGGGTTTCGCCGGCGCCCGGCCCCTGCACGGTCAGGTCGATTACCGGCTTGCCGCCCCGCTGCAATATAGTACGCAAGGACCTGTATTCCAGTTCAACCGGAATACTGCCCGCCCCCTTACCGTAAACAACTCCGGGCACCATTTCCCGGCGGGCCAACTCCTTACGGTAGCTCTTACCTTTCTTTTCCCGATAGTTTACTTGTAAATTAAAATCTGACATATTAAAAACCTCCTCTGGGATAATATTCCCTGTTAGCGGTTATATCAAACAGCCACCCGACATAACATTAAATAAAAAAACTTTTGGGCGTCAGGGGGTGGGATGACAATGCGCAAAAGTAAACAATTTATCTCCATGCCGGTAATCAGCCTGCAAGAGGGGCAGCAAATCGGCACCATCAAGGGTCTGGTGGTTGATCCCATCGCAAAAAGGGTGGCCGCCCTGATCATAGAACAAAAGGGTTGGTTTCAGGAACAAAAATTCATCCCTTACAACCATGTCCGCAGTGTGGGTGAGGATGCCGTGACCGTCAACCAGGGCACCGCGGTACAAAAAGGCGGTAGTCTGCCGGAAATCATCAACCTGGTGAAAAACAACATCAAAATTACCGGAACGCGCGTCGTAACCGAAAGCGGTACTATACTGGGTGAAGTTGACGATTATTACGTAAACCTGGACTCGGGTGAACTGGTGGGCATAGAGTTCAGCGGTGGTTACATCAGCGGCATAGTAAGCGGCAGGGCTTTTTTGGATGTCGACCACGTCCTTACCGTTGGCAAGGAAATGATTGTTTGTTCCGATCAGGCACTGGAAAAAACTATCAAGCTCGAGGGCGGGCTGCAGGAAAAATTGCGCGGTATCAAGGATACCACCGGTAACCTGTGGGAAACAACCGTTCAGAAAACCAGGGGACTTAGTTCCAGCGTCAACCAGTCCATCGGTAAACTAAAGCGCAACAAAACGGAGGATAAGCCGGATAGCACTCCGGTTGGCGCGAAACCGAACCAGGAACAGCCGGCTCATACCGACAATCCACCCGGCAAAGAGTAGACCGCCATATCACCAACCGCAAACGGCCAATCACCGAGAAGCCCCGCCAAGCGGGGCTTCTTTTTCTCAAGGCCCTCGCCGCCTTGAAGTTCTCGAGCCTGCCGTGCTCCTTTTCAAACGCACACTTTCAGTCAAAAAGTTTACTCACCGACAAATCTTCATGAATGCGAATAATTGCCTCGCCCAGCAGCGGAGCCACGGAAAGAATCTTAATTTTTTCTAAAGTTTTGTCCTCGGGCAACGGTATGGTGTTGGTAACCAGCACTTCCTTGATCGGCGCTCCGACCAGCCTGTCCACCGCCGGGCCGCTCAGTACGGGGTGGGTGCAGCACACATAAATATCAGTCGCCCCCCACTCCTTCAGGGCGGCCGCCCCTTGGGTGATGGTGCCGGCCGTATCGATAATATCATCAATCATGATCACCTTTTTGCCGCGAATATCGCCGATAATATTCATAATTTCGGCCACATTGGGCTCCGGGCGCCGCTTATCGATGATGGCAATGGGAGCGCCGATTCTTTCCGCCAAATCCCGGGCCCGCTGCACGCCGCCCAGGTCGGGGCTCACCACCACCACGTCTTTCAATTTCTGCTGCATGAAGTACTGGGCCAGCAGCGGCACCCCGGGGAGGTGGTCCACCGGTATATCAAAAAAACCTTGGATTTGCCCGGCATGCAGGTCCATGGTAATAACCCGCCGGGCCCCGCTGGCAAAAAGCAGGTTGGCCACCAGTTTGGCTGTGATGGGATCCCGGGCGCGGGTTTTACGGTCCTGGCGCGCATAACCGTAATAGGGCATCACCGCGGTAATCCTGCGGGCTGACGCCCGGCGTACGGCGTCCACCATAACCAGCAGTTCCATCAGGTGTTCGTTGACCGGCTCACAGGTGGGCTGGATGATAAAAACATCCGCCCCCCGCACGCTTTCGTTAATTTTAACCTGAATCTCCCCGTCACTGAAACGGCTAACCTTCGCCGCCCCCACGGAGACCCCCAGGTAATGGGCTATTTCCTCCGCCAGGGCGGCATTGGCGTTTCCAGTGAATATTTTTAACCGTTGTCGGGATGACATCTGCTTTTACCTCCACTATATAAGTTACTTATCAGGACAAGCCGTTTTTTTCTTTTTAGCAGCCCAGCCGCTAATATTTTTTTGTTTTCCCCGAGCCACTCCCAGCGCTCCGGGCGGCACATCGCGGGTGATGGTGGAACCCGCGCCGGTCACCGCCCCGTCACCAACTTCCACGGGGGCTACCAGGTTGGTATTGCTGCCGATAAAAGCGTGGTCGCCGATCCGGGTGCGCGACTTCTTTTCCCCGTCGTAGTTACAGGTGATGGTGCCGGCACCGATATTGGCTCCCCGACCCACCTCGGCGTCGCCGACGTAACTTAAGTGGGGTACTTTACAGCCGTCAGCCAACCGGGAGTTTTTCAATTCCACAAAATCCCCCACCTTGATGTTTCGCTCCAGCACACAGCCCGGGCGAATATAGGCAAAGGGACCGATGCTGCATCCATCCCCCACCCGGCTGTCCAAAATAACGGAGTTTTGTACAATAATACGGTCGCCCAGATGGGCGTTGACCAGGCGGGAAGACGGCCCTATAGTACAATTCTCGCCAATGTTCGATTTTCCTTCTATTATTGTAAAAGGATAAATAACTGAATCCGCTCCGATTTCTACGGTATCATCAATGAAGGTGGAATCCGGGTCCAACACGGTAACGCCCGATTGCATTAGTTTATCCAGAACGCGACGGCGCAATAATTTCTCCGCGGCGGCCAGCTGGCACCGGTCGTTGATACCCGTTATTTCGGCGGGATCATCAATGCTCACGGCGCCCACCGGCCTGCCCTGCGACATGTAAAACTCAATGATATCGGTAAGGTAATATTCACCCTGGGCGTTATCCGGGCGCAAATTGGCCAGAGCCTCAAAAAGCCCCCGGGCCTGGAAACAATAAATCCCCGTATTGATTTCCCGCACTGCCAGTTCCGCCGGGCCGGCGTCCTTTTGTTCGACAATTTTTTGCACCTGGCCGCCGGAAAAACGGATTACCCGCCCGTACCCCGTGGGGTCAGGCAAAATAGCAGTCAGCACAGTAGCGGCGTTCTTTTTTCGGCCGTGTTCCCGGCAGAGGTCTTCCAGGGTTCGAGGCCGTACCAGGGGAGTATCCCCGCACAAAACCAGTATGTGACCGTCAAAGCCATCCAGTGCGGAACGGGCTTGCAAGAGCGCGTGGGCCGTACCCAGTTGCTCGGTTTGAAAGGCGAACTCCACTCCGCCGCCGATGCATTCCGCCACCCGTTCACCCTGGTGACCTACCACCAGCACAATCTTATGTAAAGCTATATTTTTAACCGCCCGCAAGACATGCTCCACCATGGGCCGACCGCAAACCCGGTGCAACACTTTGGGCAAATCGGACTTCATCCGGGTCCCTTTCCCCGCCGCCAAAATAACCGCCGCCAACTGCATCAGGTTCAAAACCCCCCCATTTCATTATATTATGACACTTGATATTGTGACACACGCATTTTCTATTCAACAAAAAACACTGTTTCCCTCTATCAAACCGCCGTTTTTCCATGCCCGGTAATTTCATATAAAAAGAGAGCGGTGCGCTCTCTTATCATCATACTGCATTGTTATAAGTGGCATTGTTGTAAGCCTCAAGCACTGCATTCTGGATAATTTCCCGGGCAGCGGTATTGATAGGGTGGGCAATGTCCCTGAATTCCCCGGCGGGGGTTTTCCGGCTGGGCATGGCCACAAATAGCCCGTTCTGTCCTTCCACCACCTTCACATCATGAATGACAAACATGTCATCCAGTGTTACCGAAACAATCGCCTTCATCTTCCCTTCCGTGAGCACCTTGCGCACTCTGACATCGGTAACGTGCATGAACTCACCACCTTCCGTAAGCCAATTATGCCAAGTTTTATGATTAATATTTTCTATCTAACGATAAAAATTCCTGCATTTTTCCAAAAATATTAGAAAATTATACCTGAAAATTTTCAAATTTGCTCCACTTCCCAGCCAATTTCCCGCAACCGGTTGATGATGTCGCGCACGTGCGACCGGCTGCGCGTTTCCAAAAGCAGTTTCACCTCGGCCTTCTTCAGGGGCACCCGCGGGTCAACCCGGTCATGGGCCACGGTGATAATATTGGCCTGCATATCGGCAATGGCACCCAGCAATTTCTGCAGCATCCCCGGCCGGTCGTCCACCATCGCCCGGATGTACACCCGCCGCCCCGATTGCAGCAAGCCCCGTTCAATCAAAATGGAAACCGTATTGATATCAATATTGCCGCCGCTGAGCACCACCACCACGGTTGCACCCGGCAAAACCACCCGTTTTTGCATCAAGGCGGCCAGTCCCGCCGCGCCGGCTCCTTCCACCACCAGTTTGGAACGTTCCAGCAGCATGGTGATGGCCCGGGCTATTTCCTCGTCACTTACGGTAACCACATCGTCCACGTACCGGCAAACCAGCTCAAAGGTCAACCGGCCGGGGCGGCGTACCGCAATACCGTCGGCCAGTGTACAGGCACTCCCGGATTCTTGCAGGCAACGGGCCTGGTGGCTCAAACACATGGCCGGCGCCCCTTCAGACTGCACCCCGATGACCTTTACCGCCGGACGGCGGGATTTGACCGCCAGCGCAGTCCCGGCAACAAGCCCCCCGCCACCCACGGGTAATATAACAGCGTCCGCATGGGGCAGCTGTTCCAGTATCTCCAGGCCCACCGTCCCCTGCCCGGCGATAATGTCCGGGTCGTCAAACCCATGGATGAACGTCGCCCCGGTTTTGGCCTGCAGTTCCCGGGCCTCTGCGAAAGCCTCGTCGTAACCCCGCCCCGCCAGCACCACTTCAGCCCCGTAACCTCTGGTGGCTTCCACCTTGGCTATGGGGGCGGTCAACGGCATGACCACAGTGGCGCCGATGCCGGCCCGGGCCGCGGCATAAGCCACGCCCTGGGCATGGTTTCCGGCGGAAGCGGTAATCACCCCCCGGGCGCGCTGCGCCTCGGTGAGTCGGGATATTTTATAGTAGGCGCCCCTTATCTTAAAAGAACCGGTCTTCTGCAGGTTCTCAGTCTTGAAGTAAACCTGGCTGCCGGTCAGTTCACTGAACGTGCTGGAATAATCTACGGCCGTGCGGTGGACGATCCCCGCCAGCACTGACGCCGCGTCATCAACCCGGCTGGCAGACAGGGGCATGACATCCTTCCTTTCCTTTGTTTCCACTATTTTCCCCCATCCTTTGATAAGAATATACATTTTCTCCAAGAAAAAGGGGACAGGCACCTTTTTCAAAATACGAAAAAGGAGCCAGTCCCCTTTTTCGCGTATACTTTCCTTAACAATAAAAAATCAAACCCCGGGATTAAAACCCCGGGGAAAACTTATCATGCCAGATCCAGCAGCTTGTTAACCAGTTCCAGGTCACTGGGTTTATCCACATCCACACCCACTTCCGGGTACATGCTGACCACCACCCGGCCCTTGATGCCCAGCAGGCGGGACACCTTTTTCTGGGCTTCCTGCAGGGAAACATTCTTCATCAAAAACTTTATTAAAAATATAAAACCGACCAGGCGGCATAGCTTCAGAGGGCTCTTCCGGGCATCCACCAGCTTTTGCCCCCGGGGCATGCAATCCTCCACAACGCCGGGGTTGAACAAAAAAATGTTGCCGCCGGTGTATACGCCGTCCTTCAGCTGCACGTAGGTCCGCATGGAGGCGGCATACCGCCTTTCCACCACTTCGCGGCGCACGATGGGGTAGTACAGGTCCGCCTCCTCTTCGCTGCACAGGTCCAGGAAATTATCGATGGCCTGGCTGTTAATCAGCGGAATATCCGAGGTCACCAGCAAAACCCTTTCGGCGCCGGGCAGGCATTTCAACCCCCGCAGCACATTTTCCGTAAGGTCGCCGCCGTGGTCAACCACGCATTCCCTGCTGTTCAGCTTTAAATTGGCCGCCAGCTCTTCACGGGGGCCCACAATGACGACCCGGTCGATGCGCTTGCACTGCCTGAGCGCCTCCACCACGTATTCCACCATTAATTTACCCCGAATCGGAATCAAGGCTTCGTACCTGGCCGGGCTACAGGACCGCAGAGGGCCGTCGTTGGGACTGCCGGCCAGTACCAGCGCGTCAATCAATTTTTTTGGCCTCCCCCATGGCATTCAGGAATATTTGTTCCGCCGTTTCAATATGTTCCCGGGCCAGGGTGGCGGCCAGCTCCACATTGCGGTCGTTGATGGCCTCCACTATATTTTTGTGTTCATGCACCGCTTCTTTGATCCGCCCGGGCTGGGAAAGCGACGTGGTTCGGAAACGCTGGATTTGTTCCTTCAAATGAATGATAATCTGCACCAGACGCTGGTTCCTGCTGGCTTTGTATATTAAATCGTGGAAATTGATATCCCTTTCCACTACGGTATCCAAACTCTGGCTGTTGCTTACCTCATAATTTTGTAATACGGCCCGTTCCATCTCCTCCAATTCCTCGGCGGTGGCCCTTTCGGCCGCCAGGCCCGCCGCCAGGGCTTCCAGCGACGCCCGTATCTCAAAAATGTCCACGATGTCCTTGACGGAGATGCCCGCCACGTAGGCCCCCTTGCGGGGCACCATAACCACAAAGCCTTCCAACTCCAGCTTTCTGATGGCCTCCCGCACCGGCGTGCGGCTAACCCCCATTTCTTCCGCCAGTTGAATCTCCATCAATCTTTCACCCGGCTTGAGCCGGCCCTGAATTATCGCTTCCCGTAATGTTTCAAAAACCAGTTCCCGCAGGGGCTTATAATTATCTAATTTAATGGGTATCAATCTGGGTTCGTCCATATTCCCCCGCCTCCTTCGATTACTGCATTTTATTTTACCATTTTTTAAATGTTATGCGCAAGGTTGGTACTTATTCCCGCCCGGCACCGTGAAAACAGGTGGCGGTAACCCAACAATCTTCTTGCCGTATCATACCGGCGGCCCGCTCCGCCGATGCCCGGCTTTTAAACAAACCAAACACGGTGGGCCCGCTGCCGCTCATCAAAACCCCCAGCGCGCCGGCGGCGGACAACTCCCGCTTGATTGCACCAATGACCGGGTGCAACGACATGGTCACCGGTTCCAGGGAATTGACCAGGCAGGCGGCCAGATCCGCCGCATCACCCCGCTTTGCGGCCGCCAGCATCCTTCGGCAACCGGGCTGCGGCGGATTTACCAGCGCGTCGTAACGCCGGTAAACCTCCGCCGTGCTCACACCAAAGGGCGGTTTGACCAGCACCACCCCCAGCGGCGGCAGATCACGCAGGGGGGTGACCGCTTCGCCGCGTCCCCGAACCAGGGCGGTACCGCCGTACAGGCAAAACGGCACATCCGAGCCTATTTCAGCTCCCAATGCCGCCAGCTCCGCCGGCCCCAGGCCCAGGTGCCACAATTTGTTCAAACCGCGCAGCACCGCCGCCGCATCCGCCGACCCCCCGGCCAAACCCGCCGCCAGGGGGATGCGCTTGACCAGCCTTATTTCAGCCCCGCCGGCATACTCGGCCCGCTCCCGCAGGAGCGCCGCTGCCCGGTAGGCCAGGTTTTCCGGCCCGGCGGGCAAATCCGCCCCCTGCACGGCCAGTGTTATATCCGGCGCCGTAGTTATTTCCAGTTCATCGTGCAGCTCCAGGGTCTGCATGATTGTTTCCAGTTCATGGTATCCGTCCGGCCGCGTGCCCAGCACATCCAGCGCCAGGTTTATCTTGGCGTGGGCTTTAACCAGCATGGTTGTCTCCTTTGATCAAAAATAGTTAACGCTTTTAAGTATATCCAAAAAATACCGGAGATACAAGTACCGGCAGGCATATCTGCCAAAAGACATTTTTGTCCACGGCGGTTCATATATTTATAGCGTGGTTGAAATCAGTTATGGGGGGCGGTAGTCCCCGCTGCGTTCAGAATGCTACGCGCCGACGGGACTGCTCCGCAACATCACTTGCGTGGACTGCCGCCCCCCGGTTTAGAATTTGTCAAGGAGTGATCCAATGACCAACAAGCGAGGCGGTGGGAGCCGGATTAAAATAAATACCGTAGCGCGCCGCCTGCACCACTATAACGGTGACCGGCTGATCAAAGAATACCCGGTGGCCGTGGGCAAACCGTCCACCCCGACGCCCCCGGGCGACTACCATATTAAAAACAAAATCGTCAACCCCGGCGGAATGCTGGGCACCCGCTGGATGGGCATGAGCATACCCGGCGGCAATTACGGCATCCACGGCACCAACAACCCGTCGTCCATCGGGCAGGCCGTATCCCATGGCTGCGTCCGTATGTATAACCATCATGTGGAAGAACTGTTTCCGCAAATTTCCATCGGCACCCCGGTACATATTTACGCCCGTTCCGGGCCAAGCAGCAACCCCGCTCACAAAACCGGCGGCGGGGGGAAAACCTATACCGTTAAGCCCGGAGATACCCTCTGGCAAATTGCCCAATCATTTAATGTTTCCCTGGAAGCGCTGGTTGCAGCCAATAACCTGGCCGACCCCGACCGGATCGTTCCGGGGCAGGTCATTGTCATTCCATGACCCCGGCGGGAAGGTGATAAATTGTTTGAAATACTTTTTGAGGCCCTGATCGCAGGTCTGGGCACCTGCCTGGGGGCTGCCGTGGTCGTGCTGTTC
Source organism: Desulfoscipio geothermicus DSM 3669 (assembly GCF_900115975.1). Taxonomy (GTDB): domain Bacteria; phylum Bacillota; class Desulfotomaculia; order Desulfotomaculales; family Desulfallaceae; genus Desulfoscipio; species Desulfoscipio geothermicus. Next base: position 42,533 of record NZ_FOYM01000010.1, on the reverse strand, counting down.
GGGCGAATGAAAGACCATGCGCTATCCCTGCTGCTGGGTTTTGCCTCGGGTGTCATGGGGGCGGTGGTGATCGTGGACCTGCTGCCGTCCTCCCTTTATTACAGCGGCCCGGCCATTTGCCTGTCGGGTTTTGTGGGCGGTTTTTTGCTGGTTACCGCCCTGGACTACTCACTAAACACCCTGCTGCCCGGCCGTCATTCCAGCCAGGCTTACCGGCGCATGGGCTATTTGATCGCCCTTGGCATCGCGCTGCATGACTTACCGGAAGGAATCGCCATCGCGGCAGGCTATTCCGCCAGCACTGCCCTGGGTCCGGTACTGGCCCTGGCCATCGGGCTGCACAACATTCCGGAAGGCATGGCCACCGCGGCCCCCTTGCGTGCCGGCGGCATGGGCGGTGGCCGGGTGCTGGCCATAAGCGCCCTGGTCAGCCTGATCACCCCGCTGGGCACTTTGCTGGGCCTCTATATTTTGCGGGTTTCCCCCGCCACCAACGCCCTGCTGCTGGCCCTGGCCGCCGGGACGATGCTCTATATCGTGGTTGAAAAGCTGGTGCCCGCCGCGCTTAACAATCACGGCATATTTGCGCTGGCCGGCATGGCCGGCGGATTTATCTTTATGCTCCGTTTGAATTCACTTTTTTAACAGCATAAAAGCCCCCGAGGCCATCAAAACGGTGCCGGCCACCCGGTACCAGCTGAATGACATTTTTTCCAGGCCGAACAGGCCCAGGTGGTCCACCAGGGCCGCCGTCAACACCTGGCCTACAATAATGGCGGTGGTGGCCGCCGCCACCCCCAAGACGGGAATGGTGCGCACCACCCCGTATAAAATCGCCACCCCCAGAACCCCGCCCAGGTAGGTATACCAGGGCGCTTCCGCAATCTGCTGCCAGTTTCCGTCACCCAGGTGAAAAACAAACAGCAGCACGGACACCAGCACCAGCCCCACCACGTGCACTATGAAAGTGGCCTCCAGAAGGCCGATTATTTTGCCCAGAACGCTGTTGACGGAGCCCTGCAGCGCCATGGTCACGCCGGACAGGGCGGCTATGGCCAGGGCCAGTAGCTTGATGTTCATAAAAATCCCCTTTTCGTATCAAGTTCCGCAAGGGTTATTATTTGCCACAACGCCCACAAAAATGTTTGGAATTTTTGTTACTTATGCCTGGTAATTGGGTTTGGTAGTCCCCGTTACGTTCAGGTGCTACGCGCCGACGGAACTATGACTTGCTTCGGGCCGGATTTGGCGGTCCTGCATATTGCGCGCAACGTGATAGTTATAATTGGTCTACTATTAACAATTGCATTCAATTATCTACAAAGTTAAGCTATACCTGCGCGATTCGTCCCGCCAATCCGGCAACCTCAGCTTCGTCAAGTCCCGTTACCGGCGCTCCGCAACATCACTTACGGGGACTACCAAACCCGATTATAATGCTTCTATAACGCAACGGGACTTGGATACTTGGAATTGTAAACGGGCCTGGCAGGCAGGCCCGTTAGTAGCGTACGTACGGTGAATAACCCAGGGAATTGAGGGTGCGGCGAATGTAGTCGCCGCTAATCACCGATGCGTCGTAGGCGACGGTCACCGCCCCGTCGTCCAGCGATACAGCCACATCCTTCACTCCGTCCACCTGAATTAAATTATGTTCAACTTCCTTGCTACCGTCCTCATCGCGCAGTCCGCCCAACCAGATGGTTTCCCGGACGGTATTGCCGGGATCGTTCACAGTGCCCACCTCCGGAAGTAGTTTTCATGTGTATCATGTCCCAAAGTCCCATTTCAATACCTCACCGGGTTTGGGCGGTTGTTCCGAAGCTTTTTGGGGCGGCCGCTGTACAGCGGTTTCATTTTTGCCGTTAGCGGGTTTACTTTTTGCATCCAGGTTGATTTCCCGCTGCACCGGGCGGGATTTTTGACCGGCGGCATGCCCGTTCCGGTTGTTCGGTACCTGCTGGCCCGCTAATGAGGGCCCCGAGGCCCCCATCAGCGGCCCTAAAAGCCCCAGCAGGCCGGACAGGTCGGGTGAGCCGCCCTTGCCGCCCAGGCTTCCCAACAGGCTTAGCAGTGCCGCCGGGTTAAACGGCGCCTGCCCCCCGGAACCGGCCCGCGACCCGCCCATACTGCCGGCGGCCATCAATGCCATGAGCGAGCCCAGGAGCGCTTCCATGCCGCCGGTCCCCTCTCCGGCGGCATCGGCAGCGCCGTCGCGGTTCAGCGCTTCAACCATCCCCATTAAGTTTAACAAACTGAGCATAATCAGTATACCGTCCTGGTCCACGCCTTGTTGCGATTTATAGTCCATCAATTTCAGTAATATCTGTTCCATTTTGCACTTATCACCGTCCATGCCAGTACCCCTTTCATAAAAGGATTTTGCCATAAAGTAACAGATCACGATCTTTCCACATAAGATATTTCAGGGCTTTTAATTAAGCAATTTATTCTCGTGAAAGGAGGAGGTTTATTGACCCGCCCGCAGTGGAACCCCATGGAAATGTTACCTTTTATAATTATGCTGGCCTTCGGAGGCAAACAACTGGACCCCTGGTTGCGCCGGCTGATTGAGTTAATTGAGGGCACCCAAAATTCCGTAACGAAAATGCAAAAAGGCCTGCACACTTTCCATCAGGGGATATTTCAACTAATACTGCCTCCGCAAAGTAATACGCCCCAGGCCGGGCCCGGGGCCGAGCAAAACACGGAGACATCTGCGGATGACCAGCCGATGGCGGAACAGGTTTCCCATAATGCTCCAGATAATGCAAATTCAGAACAACCCTGGGAAATTAACCAACCGGGAACATCCATTGAAAATGCCGGCAACCATCCTACACCCGGCGACCAGCAAATTACCACCAGCACCAATACAACTCCATCTCCATCGGTACTGCCGGTGGAATTACCGGAAAAACTGGATGATGATACGGGAAAAACAAAATAATGTTCGTTTTTTGTTTTCAGGGCAGCATACCCATGCGCCCTTTTTTATTTCATCTGACCGTGCCGTCGTTCTACTGCTTGCCTTTGGGGCCGAACATACCCATCAAGGGCGCCATCTCCGAAGGCGCCGGGGGGCGGCGGGCGCCCCTTCCCGGCCCGGCGTCCGCCGTCCGCTCTTCCAGCATATTGATGATGCCCATCAGGTTTACCATGCCCAGCAATAGCAGAAATTTGTCGTTTTCCAGGTCATGCTTTTTTTTAATCTCCAACAAGTCAACCAACCTTTTTTCCAGGCCCTTTTCCAAACCGGGCATTAGCTTATCACCCCGTTTAGATCAATCCCGGCACCGAAGGAATATTCAGGCCGCCGGTCAGCTTGGATAATTGTTCCCGCACCATCTTCTTGGACTCTCTCATACCCTCGTTGAAAGCCTCCACCGTCAACTCGGCCAGCCTGGCCGGGTCTTTCAGCAAATCGGGTTTGAAGTGGAGTTGCACTACTTCCTGGTTGCCGTTCATGATCAGTTGCACCGCCCCCTCACCGGCGCTTATTTTAACCGTCATCTGCTTTAATTGTTCCTGGAGTTGTTGGATTAACGGCATAAAGCCGGCCATATTCGGCGAATTATTCATTTGCTTTCCTCCTTTTAAAAAAGAGCTCTTATCAAATATATGCCTGAAAATAGAAAATAGTTAAATTAGCAGCTAACAAAAAATTCCTGTTATTTGATTAAATAAAAAGAGATGGCCTTGAACCATCTCTTAACGGAAAATGTATCAAGCAAGGTGGTTATCCCTGGGTAAACGGCTCGAAAAACTGGTTCTGTACCCGGAGGCATTCCAGTTTGACATTGTCGATAACCACAGCGCTGGTATTCAGCGCGTTGGGGTCGAAAGAGAACCGGACCAAGGCTTCCCTGGCTTCCTCAGGAGCTACCGCGTTTAGGCAGAAGTTCTGGAAGCTGGCATCCGGGATTTGGGTGGCGCCCCAGCTCTGCGTTTCGCCGATGATTAGATTACCGAATTGATCATAAAAGAACAGTTCCGCCGTCAGAGTAAAGGACGCAGTGCCGCCCAGCACTTCCCGGAAACCGGGCACTTCCTGGGCGTCAAAGCATAACCGATACACACCGGTGGGCACGATGTTCGGGGTCTGCCGGTCCACATACTGGAACAGGGCAGCCGGCTCGTTGGGAATATTGCCCAGCAAGGCAGCGTTATTATAGCGCAGCACATTGCTGGCGCCCCAGAAAACGGGGTTGGTGTTGGTGGCCCAGGCCTCGAAGGTACCGTCTTTTACCAGGTTGACACCCCGCATGCACTTGCGGTCCAGCTGCGGGCAGACCTGAACAAATATTTGACGCTCTTCCACTACCTTGATCTGGAAAATCATGACCCCGGTCTGCTGCAACCGGGAACCACGCCTTAAGTCCCAGCGCATATCAATTTTTTTGTTATGCAGCTGAACAAATACGTCATCCTCGTCAACCACGGGCTGGGCCACATCCAGGGTTACATCGTCGGCAAAGGGGATATCCTCACCAACGTGCTTGACATGGTCATTTTTATCAACGTAATAAATTTGCTTGTGCAGGGTACCTTCAATCAGCACCTTCTTAACCGCGGGCTGCCGGTGTTCCGACCATTTCCAGCCAAAACGCTCCCAGCCCTCTTCCTCGATAACACTGACCCATTTATCACCGTTTTCGTGGATAAATACCGGCCTGGCCCTGAAATCATCCAGGCGGGCGTCGATATGATCAACTTTTTGAGCCAGTTCCGGTAAAGTAGTAATATTATCTACAATAACCTGAATTTCCTCTTCTGCCAAAACCACCGGAACCTTGATTTTAACGCATAAAACATTATCCGGTTCGCTGTAGAAGTATTGAATGGGCATGTATTTAAACCTCCTTTTTATGGCTTTATTAGTAAAATTAACCTTTGGCCCCGCAGGGGATTTTGATGACCTGACCGACCTTTAAATTATTCGGGTCAACCCCCGGGTTGGCTTTTTGAATTTGATTGACGGTGGTGCCGTATTTCTGGGCCAGAGTAAAGAACGTATCACCGGGTTTGATGGTATAACTGATAATCTCGCCCGGGTAAGTGCACTCCTCCTCTTCGGCCACTATGCCGGCGCAAACCGTCCGCCGCATCGTTTGGGTAACCCGCGCCTTCACCTTGATGACCGCTTCTATATTTACGTCGCAGGCCTGGGCTTCGGCATTTATATACTCCACCATGGGCTTGACAACAACGTCCATGCCTTCCACAGCCCCTTTTATTTCCACAAAAGTACGGAAATTCAACTGCTGGTGCATGGCATGCACAGCCTGGTCGGGTTTGGCCGATACGTATATAATCTTCACGTTGACGTAGCCGCGGGTGATGACCTTATTCTTGATGATTTTCTTTTCCGTGACCTTAATCTCATCAATGGTCACATTAAGGATTTTCTCCGGGCACGGTTTGGGCTCAGGGGTTTCAAAGCTTTCCCGGACCACTACCTGTGAGGTTTTTTCACCTATTAATTGTTCGACGTTCAACTCTACGGTATCCACAGTAGCGCCGGCACAATCAGTAACGACCTTGACCTCCCTGGGCTCGGTAACCCTGGCATCCAGCTTAACGACACAATCGGCCATAAACCAGGGATCACCTTTGATCTCCACATCACAGTTCTCCACCATGGCATCCACGACCGCATTCATGTCCGGTTCAGCCCCGGGTACCTCGATATAGTCGGTAAACTTGATGGTCTGGTGCATGTCATGCACGGACTGTTCAGGCACCGCGGCTACATACATGATCTGCAGGGTAACCTCGCCGTCCACAACCACTTTATCCGCCACAATGCGCGCATCGGTGATGGTGACGGTGCTGTCGACATCCAAAATCTTTTCCGGCTCGGGCTTTTCCGGGGGATTGTCAAACTCGTCGCTGACTATTACCTGTGATGTTTCCCGGCCAACCACATCGTCAATATGAATAATATCGTAGTTGGCGTTCATATCGTCAGGTGCTTCAACAAGTACTTCCACTTCCTGGGTTTCGGTAACTTTGGCTTCTACATCCAGCACAGCCACCACTTCAAATTTTCGGGGGTCTTTATTGCTCCGGTTTAACTTGATGTCTTCCACCACGACATTTACCTTCACATCCATGCCGGGCAGCGCCCCCGGCAGGTCAACATAGGCGGTAAAAGGAACTTGCCCGTGCATGTGGTGCACCGCCTGGTCGGGCTTAAAAGCTACGTATACAACCTGCAGGGTGAGCATTCCCTCGACTACGACTTTATCCGGTAAAAGGCTGGTGTTTTTAACGCTGGCCGTTTTATCCGTGGAAATGATTTGATCCACATCCGGTTTGGGGTCAGGCACTTTAATGGTTCCGCGTACCACAGCCTGCTGGGAATTTTCGGCTACAACTTGATTAACGGTGATTCTTTCCTTAACCGGACTATTGGCAGCAACCATGCAATCTCCTCCTTTCATGAGAGTTCTATAATAGTATATGAATGAGAATTTGAAATGTGCAGAAATTTGCCCTGACAACCTAAAAGGAAAAAAAAAGAAGGACAATACAGTCCTTCTTTGTATTTTTTAGTTTAATTTGATATTTATGGTTGAATAAACATCTGGACAAACATTTTACCGTAGGGGCCGCCGTTTACTATGCCGATACCCACTTCCGTGAAGTTGCTGTTTAAAATATTGCGCCGGTGGCCGGAAGAATTCATCAAATTCTCATGCGCCATGCTTACCGAGGGCGCGCCGGCCAGGTTTTCCCCGGCGTAACTGTAACTGATGCCGAACTGCCGCATCATGTCGAATGGCGACCCGTAAGTGGGTGAAGTATGACTGAAATAGTTCTTCTCGATCATGTCACCGGCTTTCAGCCTGGCCAGCTTGACCAGTTCATAGTTGGGCCGCAGGGCAGGTACCCCGTACCGGGCCCGTTCCTGGTTAACCAGTTGGAACATTTGCCGCTCATCTTGTGTCAAATAATCAACACCGGAGCCGGGCTGAGGCTGGGGTTCAGGCTGCGGGCTCGGCTCGGGCTGTGGCCGGGGAGCCGGTGCGGGGCTCGCATCCCGCTGCCCGCCGGTAAACATCTGAACGAAGTACTTGTAATAACCCCGGCTGACCACGCCAATGCCCACCCGGTCAAAGTTATCACTCAATATGTTGGCCCGGTGGCCGCTGGAATTCATCAGCCCATCGTGGGCCCGCTGCACCGACGGCGCCATGGCCAAGTTTTCCCCGGCGTAAACGTACCGGATGCCGGCCTCCCGCATCATTTCAAAGGGTGAACCGTAAGTGGGCGAGGTATGGCTGAAGTAATTGTTTTCCACCATATCCTGCGCCTTGAGGCGCGCCAGTTGCGTTAACCTGCTATCAAACTGCAGGGGTTCCAGGCCCCGTTGCACCCTTTCCCGGTTGACCAGATTAAGCATTTCCCGCTCGTCATCATTCGCGCCGGGTGCGGGCTGCGGGTTGGAACGGGGCTCGAGCGCCGGGCGTTCAGTGCCGCCACTGCCCCCGCTGTTGTTTTGGCCGGAGTTCGAGTCGCCGTCATTGTCGCGCCCTGCGTCCGCAGGCGGTTCTTGCGGCTGCTCCCCATCTTCCAGATCAACAAAAACTTCCACCACGTAGGAATAGCCGTCCGCCGGCACCACCGAAACGCCGATGCGGTCGAAATCCGGGCTCAGGACGCGTGCTTTCAGGCTGCTGTAGCGCATAAACAGGCGATGGGCGGACGACGCATCGTAAGCCCGGGCCAGGCTTTCCTCCATTTCCCGGTAACTGTAACCTGCCTCGCGCAGCATATCCTCCATGGTGCCGTAAACGGGCGACCGGTGGGACAAGTAGCCTTTTTCAGCCATGTCTTGGGCTTTCAGCCGGGCCATGACCATGAGCATATTATCCGCTACCAGCGGTTCCAGGCCGGCTTCCCGCCTTTCCCCGTTGATCAGTTCCAACAACTCGGCGTCTTCGGCCGACATCCGTACATTTTCCGTGCCGGCTACGGCCAAAGGCATGCCCAAAGCGATGCCGTCTTTTGTCTGCGCTGCCGCCTGGACCTGCGCAGTGTCACTATTTATTGCCGGATTTTCATCTGCCAAAGCTATTTCAGCTGGCTGTAGAGCCTGGCCCGCCATCTTATTCGGGCCGTCCTCGGCCAGAGCCGCTCCGACCAGCAGGGTAACGGCCATCAACACCGCCAGTACAGGGATCAACGCCAACCATTTTGTCCGCGAGTGCAAATTAACACTCTCCTTTCATGATGTCTATTTTGCGCCAAAACCCGATCCCTCAGTTTTCGGCGACACACCCGCAGCGGACAGGGGTATGCCTGTCCAACCTATGGATGCCTGACTATAATAGTACCAGTACATACTAAGGGTAGCAATTTGGGAAAATAAAGGCCATGCCTCATAAAATTTGTTATATTTATAATATCTGGTGGAAATGTAAGCTGACGTAAAATCCCGGATCCATGGGAATTATGACCAAATGAATAAAGAGGTGTTGCCCGACCCTGGTTTTACGGGGAATAGAGCACCGCCCCCACCCCTTCGGTCAGGGCCAGGCAGACCACCGTTCCTTCCTTATCCTCAAAAAAGCAGGTTAATATAAACAGTTTATTCTTCAACCCGCGCTTGAACCTTTGCAACATCAACTCATCCAGGTTGCTCAGCGTTTCCAGGGCCATGCCGGAACCTTTCAACACCAGTGTGTAGCGACCGTCGGCCTGCCTTAAAAAGCGTATGCTGCACCTGGGATTGCCCTTCTTTTCCTTGGAAAGTTTTTCAATCAGGCGCAGGTAACTGCCGGCCACTTTCAGAGCATCTTCCTTACTGGGCAGGCGTGGACCGATAGCCGGTATTTCATTAAAAAATGTCAGAGCCACATCATTTGTTTGATAAATTTTCACCCACACAAACCTCCCCGGCAAGGCAAAAACATAAGCACCTAAACGTATAAAGACACTTATTTTTAAAACTCCACTTCCAGCATTTCCATAACATTTTGAATACGGTTGAAAATGCAATGCGAGTCGGAACCGGCAAAAAGCAAGCCCACAGCATTATTCTCTTTGTCCAGGATTAGTGAGCCGCTGTCACCCGGCTTGCACATTACATCAGATACCACCTGGTCGCTGAACCAACCCGTTTCTTCATCAGAAAGGTCCACCTGCAAAGTAACCCCCATGGCGGTAACGTCTCCGGAAGTGACCCCGCTGGTCCGGCCGCTCTTTTGCACCCGCATGCCTTCCCGGGCCTGGCTCACGCCGGAAATGGCGCCCAGCTCGATAACTTGATCACCGATCAAGCCGGGATCCACTGGTTTGGCCACGGCGCAATCCACAATATTTATGGCCCGGCTATACTTGTAAAACCGCAATTCATAAGCCGGACGCACCATCTTAAGCAGCCGGTTGCCCACGGCGGCCACCCCCGAGGCCACCGGGCAGGAGGCTTCCTGAGAACTTCTGATCAGGGGCACAAACCTAACAAGTTCGGCAATCCGGTCACCCTTTTCACCCCCGTCATAAGGGCCGGGTTGTGATACTATATTGAACCTGCAGGTTTTCAAGATATTTTTTTAGGCCTCCGGCAATAAATTGTAATGAATTACTAACCGGATTCTCTTGCGGGACATGTCCGCCAACTTATCCCGGCTGAAAACCAAATCCAGTCCATACTTTTCAGCCACTTTTTCGCTTATCCCCTCACCCTCTTCCAGGACAATTATTTTTTTAACATACTTTTCCAGGAAAACCCTGTCGATGTCGCCGGCGCTCAACAGCTCCGGCTTCATATTGTTGATCCTCTCAATGTTTTGGTCAACCTGCTGAACATTAGCCACATCCGCCTGTAGTTTGCTTAACCGGCCCGCCAGTAGGCCAATTTCTTTTTGCAATAACGAATTGGTTACAAGAAACAATTCCTCCGAAATAATTCCCCTAATTTTATCCAGATAGGCCGCTTGCAGTTGGTTCTTTTTGGCAGCTATTTCACCTTCCAGTTTATTAATTTTTTCGACAGCACCGTGAATAGAAGAGGCATTCTTTTTATATTTTTCAACTAACTGGTGATGAAATAAAACGCCTTCAGCCATGGTTTGTACGTCCTGGATGATGTGTTGGACCAGTTTTTCTTCCGTGACGTAGTGACTGGTACAGCCGCTACGCCCGTATTTGTTGTATTTTCCGCAAACGTAAACCGCCGGTCGCCCCTGCTTTTTTCGATATACATGATATGTACCGCAGGTCGCGCAGGCGATAAAACCCGTGAACAGGTGCGGCTGACTGTCTGTGTTCCTCTTGCGTCCCCCTCCTTTAAGCCACCGCTTCATCCGAACCCGCTGGGCCAGTTCCCAGGTTTCCCTGCTTACGATCGCCTCATGCGCGTCGCGCACGACTATCCATTTTTCGCTGGCGGTTCGCCGAGTTTTCCGGGATTTAAACGAAATTTTTTCGCTTACCCCCTGCACGCTGTCCCCGCAGTAAACCCGACTGGTGATGATCCGCCGGATATGCTGCTCGTTCCACCGGTCGGATTGGGGCCTTTTAGCATAACCTTTATCCTGGCTGGGTGTGGGGACGCCCAGACTCTGGACATAATTCGCCAGCGCCCGGTATCCCCAACCCTTGACATACAGCTCAAAAATATTTCTAATAATCTCCCGGTAACGTTCATCCACCACCAGCTTATTTTTTTCAGTGGATGATTTCCGATAACCAAAATGAGGCCGCCCCAGGTGCTCGCCTTTCTGCATCTTCTTTTTCAGGTTGTACCGCACCTTTTTTGAAATATCCCGGGCGTAATGTTCGTTCACCCAGGTCCTAATACCGATGATCTCATCGTCATCCCGAAAGCTGTCATAGTTGTCCGCCAGGGCAATCAACCGGACATTCTTTTCCGCCAGGAAATCGAGAAAAGTTAACGTTTCCCCGTTATTTCGTCCCAGTCTGGACAGGTCTTTAACCACTGCGATTTTTATAATGCCGTTATTGATATCGTTAATCAATTCCATCAGCCCCGGACGGTCGAAATATACCCCGGACATATCGTTGTCAACGTACACTTTGTAACATCGCCAACCATTTTCCAACACGTATCCGACCAGCAAATCACGCTGGGTTTCCAGACTTTCATCCCGCTCGCCGTTTTCGTTCACGCTAAGCCGGGCGTATATTGCCACCATTGTTGTTTCGTTGCCGGAAGTAATACCAATACTCACCCCAACCCCTCCAAAAGGATTTACTTCCTTTTTACCTATTGATTTAGCCCTGTTCGGCTACCCCGGGTATTTTTCAACTTCCGGTACATCAAGAAAACCAGCATATCGCTTATTTTCTTTTCACCGGCGAGTACCGCAATGTGCTCTTGCCTCTCCATTACCTGTACCTGCCTGCCTTCCGTCCTCATGCTCTTACACCTCCTGTTATAACAATATGCGTTTACAAAATTTGAAATATGTTGTCCAACCATAACTCTAAATTGGCGTTGATTTTAATTTCCTTGGCATGCTAAAATAGTGCCAAGGGGGTGGAAAAAACTGTATGACGCAAGACCTTTTTGAATGGCTCACACAGGCCGAATATGACTTAATGACAGCCAAGGATATGTTTAACGCCGGCAGGTATATTTACACCGTTTATATGTGCCACCTGGCCATTGAAAAAGCGTTAAAAGCACTGGTAAACGCATCAACCGGAAAAATCCCGCCTAAAATACATAACCTCATCAGGTTAATGCAGCTGGCATCAGCCGAGTTAACCAAGGAGCAAAAAGAATTCCTTGCAACAATCAATACAGCTGCCATTACCACCAGATATCCGGAAGAACTGAAATCTGCATTGGCAAAATTCAATAAAGTCATTGCTAAAGATTATCTGGTTAAATCCGAGGATGTGATAAAATGTATAGCCCTAGACCCGAAATTGAAACGATAATCATAGCATTTAACAAAGCCCTGGCAAAGCAAGGTATAAAAACAGAAAAGATTTTCTTGTTTGGCTCCCAGGCCAAAGGAACAGCAGGAGAGCATAGTGATATCGACCTTGTTGTTATCTCCAATAGCTTCAAAGGTTTAGATTTTATGCAACGTTGTGAATTACTAGGTCGTGCTATTGCGGAAATTATGGAACCTATCGAGCCTTTAGCTTACACCCCCGAGGAATTCGATGTACAAAAACAAAAAGCCAGCTTCCTTTACGAAGTGCTGACTGAACCACAGACTATTGAATATCAATTTTAATTTGCGAAAACCCCCGTTTTACCGGGGGTTTATAAGAAAATTTATTTATAAACGCGCCCACAAAGCACCCCGTTCTTTTTCGTTTTTTTGAAAAAGGTGCCCGGACAAAAAAGGGGACTGGCTCCTTTTTCGTTTTTTGAAAAAGGTGCCTGTCCCCTTTTTTACCAATACATTTATAATTTGGACTTTACGGCGGATACCTTGCCGGCCATGGTATGAGCCTTGTCGCGCCTGTCGTCGATTTTAACTGTAGTGACCACCCGGCTCACGCCCCCGGCAAAGGGCACTTCGTGCATCTGCCTGACCACGTCCAGCACCCGGTCCAACTCGCCCTCAATAATGGTACCCATGGAGGTGAGTTCATACTTTATACCCTCGGCCTGCTGCAGCACCTTGAGGCAGTCAGCCACATATGCGCTCAAGCCGGGGGTTGATGTACCGATGGGCACCACGCTGACCTCGACCACCGCCATCTTTTACAACACCTCCGGTAATCTTTTTATACGGCATTGGCCGCCTTGATGCTTTCCTCCCTGATCAATTCCAGTATACGCCTTTTTATCTCCAAAAATTCCGGCGCGTCTTTAACCGCATAATCCCGGGGCCGGGGCAGGCCAACCCGGATTTTTTCCTTGATCCGGCCGGGCCGGGCAGTCATGATGTAAATGGTGTCTCCCAGGAAAATGGCCTCCTCCACGTCGTGGGTAACGAACATGATGGTTTTCTTAGTCTCCTCCCAAATACTGAGCAACAGTTCCTGCATAATTGTCCTGGTCTGGGCGTCCAGGGCCCCGAAAGGCTCATCCATCAACAGGATTTCCGGCTCATTGGCCAGCGCCCGGGCAATGGCCACCCGCTGTTTCATACCCCCGCTCAGATTAACCGGGTAAACATTTTCAAAACCGCTCAAGCCAATCAGCTTCAAGTAATGCTGTGCTATTTCCGCCCTGGCTCTCTTATCCACATTTTTCAGTTCCAAGCCGAATTCAATGTTTTTTTGCACCGTCAACCAGGGGAACAAAGTATAAGACTGGAATACCATCCCCCTGTCCGCGCCGGGCGATTTAATTTCCCGGCCGTCCAGCAGCACCTGCCCGGAAGAAGGTTCCACCAGCCCGGCAACCACCCGCAATATGGTGGACTTTCCGCAGCCCGAAGGCCCCAAAATAGTGACAAATTCCCCTTCCCGCACGTCAAAGGTGGTTTCCTGCAGGGCCGTCACCCGGGCCTTTTTGGTTTGAAATGTCTTGGAAACCGACTTGATTACCAGTTTATGGCCATTATCCGGCATCATGCTCCCTCCCTGGTCAGCCAGGGGAACATTACCCTGTACAGCAGTTTAAAAATCAAATCAGTGAGCATCCCCAGAAGCCCGATAACCAAAATGCCCACAAAAATCACATCGGTTTTCAAAAACCGGCCGGCCTGGATAATCACATAGCCCAACCCCGAGCTGGCGCCGACCAGTTCCGCTACGATGAGGTAGGTCCAGGCCCAGCCGAAGGTAATGCGCAACGTGTCTATGATGCCGGGCAGGGAAGCGGGCAAAATGATTTTGCTGAAAACAGCCAGTTTTTTGGCGCCCAAAGTGTAGGATACTTCCACCAGTTCCCCGGCCACATTCTTGGTGACGTCCATGACCATCAAGGCCTGCTGGAAAAAGGTGCCCCAAAAAATAACCATCACCTTTTCCGGCTCTCCAAGTCCGATCCACAGAATAAACAGGGGAATGAACGCCGATGCCGGCATATACCGGATAAATCCCATCATGGGCTCAAAAAACGCCCGTACTTTGGGCAGCGTTCCCATAAATATCCCCAGGGGCACCGCCAAAACAGCGGAAATAAAAAACCCGACAGTTACCCTGAGCGTGCTGATCAAAGCATGGTGCAAAAGATTATCCCCAGCCGGGTCCACAACCATCCGATAAGCTGTTTGCAAAACCTGGTCGGGAGTTGGCAGGAAAGTATTGGAAACAACCCCCGCGTAGGCCAGGGCGGACCACAGAGCAAATACCAGGGCAAAGTGCGCGGCGCCCAGACAGTCGGTCCAGCTTTTATACATATTTTTACTGTTTAATAATCCACCATCCATTTTTTCACCCTCATTAACCCTCAATAAAAAAGAAGTCGGGCATAACCTCGGCTCCCCCAAAATCTTAAATTAGCAATCAATGTTATAACTAATTTTATAAGTATAATAAAGGGGGGACAAGCCCCCCGTCAAAACCAGGTCCTGTTATTATTTGACAACATTGGCCAGGTAACTGCCGTCAACCATTCTCTCCGTATCGGGCTTTTTACTGATGACCTCTTTTTCCAGGTAGAAGTCAGCGGCCTTATTCAAGGTTTCCTGGATTTTGCCATTGAACAGCTCAACATTTTCCTCGTAGTTATATAACTTGATGCCTGCCAGGAAATTGTCCGGCTTCATATCCAAACCTTCAGCCATGATTTTAACGGCATCTTCCCGGTTCTCTGCAAAATAATTCATGGCCTTGGCCAGACCGTTCACCAGGGCCTGCATTTCCCGGGGATGGCTGTCCGCATAATCTTTGCGGAAGGCCAGAGCGTCAACAATCAGGCCCGGGGTCTCTCTGGAAGTAATCAGCAGGTGGCCGTTCCCTTCGTTTACCCCCCTGGTCAGCCAGGGCTCCCAAGTCACGGCCGCGTCCACTTTACCGGCCACAAACGCGGCGCCCGCGTCGCCGGCGGAACTAACCGGCACCATGGTGATGTCGCTGTCGGAAAGCCCCACTTTGTCCAAGGCGGTAAGCAGGAAAATATGGCTGGTGGTGCCCACGTCCAGGGCCACAGTCTTGCCTTGCAAGTCCTTCAGGCCGGCAATTTCCTTTTTGGCCAGGATGCCGTCGCCACCGTATGAATCATCCAGCGCCCAGATAATGGTCACCGGGATTCCGGCGTCTTCCAGGGTGGTTTCAATGTCCAGGGTGGTGGCCATTCCGTCCACTTTGTTGCCCGCCAGGGCCTGTTTGCGTTCGGCCAGCCCCTGGATAATGCTGATTTCCACTTCCTCCAGGCCCTCTTCCTTGAAGAACCCCTTGTCCCGTGCCAGGAACAGCGGGCCGTAACCCGGCCAGGTGGTCAGGGTGATTCTTACCTTATCCAGTTTTTCTGGTTTTTCCCCGGCCTGCTGGTTGTCTCCCGCAGACTGGTTTTCCTCGCCCCCACAGCCGGCCAGGGCCAGTACCAGGCTCATCACCAGCACCAGCGCAACCATCTTATAAACGCGCATCCTCAATGTTACATCCTCCTAAATCAGTTAATAATTTAGTGTGTTAAAGCAATTTCGACAAACCTGCACATTTTTCCTTTAAACTGTTTAACACAAATTTAAAATTTAATTGGAAACACACTTTTTTAACTTGCCAGTTTCCCCCAAAAGCACCACCGGCGACTATTCCGAAAATAAAATCTCCTGCAGGGATACTATAAACCGCCGGTTGGCCTCCTCCGTACCGATGCTGACCCGCAAAAAGGTATCCAGCCCGAACTGGAACCCCGGACGCACAATAACGCCCCGTTGGGCCAGCTCCGCAAACACCGTCCGGCTGTCCCGGCCCGTATCCACCAGAATGAAATTCGTGCAGGAGGGTACATATTTTAAACCCAGGCGCTCGAACGCGCTTTCCAGGTAGCGGCGCTGCCCGTCATTCAATTGCCGCACCCGTTCGACGTGCCCGCGGTCCCGCAAAGCCGCCAGAGCCCCCGCCTGGGCAATTCCATTCACATTAAAGGGCAGGCGCACCCGGTGCATCATTTGGGTGATTTCCCGCCCGGCCACCAGGTAACCCACCCGTGCCCCGGCCAAACCGTAAATTTTGGAAAAAGTCCTGATAACACCGAGATTGGGAAACCGGTTAATTAAACTGACGGCTGACAAACCCGCCGGGTCCCGGGTATATTCCATGTACGCTTCGTCAACCATCACCACAATGTTGGAGGGAACATTTTGCATAAAGTCCCGGATATCCTCCGGCGCCACCATTGTACCGGTGGGATTGTTGGGGTTGCAGATAAAAATCAACCCGACCCCGGGATCCTGCGCCCTGGCCAGCATGGCAGTCAAATCCACCGCGTAACCGGTCAGGGGCACCGGCAGCGGGTCGGCTCCCAACAGGCGGGCGGCCACAGCGTAAGCGCCAAAGGAAGGCGTGGAAAAAACCACCGCATCGCCGGGGCCGGCAAAGGTTTGCGCCGCCAGGTAGATCATTTCGTCCGCCCCGTTGCTCAATAACAGGTTGCCGGTTTCCACCCCGTAAAACTCCGCCAGCGCCCGGCAGAGCGCATCACCGTAAGAAGATGGATAAAGGTGCACCTCTTGAGCCGCCTTTTGCATGGCTTCCACGGCCAGCGGCGAGGGGCCGTTTAAATTCTCATTGAAAGAGAGCTTGTCCACGTGCGTCAACCCCAGCCGTTTTTTTATTTCCTCTCCGGGCAGGTCCGGCAATTCCCGGGGAAAGGGTTTCAATTCCCGCACATTGGGACGCACCAAATCCGAAACGCTCATAATAGATTATCCTTTCATAAAAGAGTCCTGGTTGGAAGTAAGATGTTCAAAAATAGCCCTGGTCGCCGGATTGGCGGGACGAATCGCGCAGATATCGCTTTGGCAGCCGAAAAAATGAATGCGACATGTTAAGCTATCCAATCAAGGCAAAACCATGCACGCATTATGCAGGACCGCCAAATCCGGCCCGAAGCGAGTCATAGTCCCGTCGGCGCGGAGCATTCTGAACGCAGCAGGGACTAACGACCCCGGTACCAGGATAACATTATCTGCCCTGCCCCAGGCACTTGCGGCCCACGCGGTCGGCGGCCAAAATAGCCTCCACCACCATCTCGGGCGTTACCGTAAAGGGCATGTTACGCATATCTTCGGCCTCCACCGACCCTTTACCGACGTGTTGCAAATCCTCCGGCGAAGGGTTATGGACGCCCAACTGGGCCAGGGTAACGGGCAGCCCCATGGGGATGAGCCCGGCGGCCAGTTCCTCGGCGTCCATGGGGCGATCCTCCAGCATCAGCTGACCCAAAATGCCGAAAGCCACCGTTTCCCCGTGATAAACCTCGTGAACCCGGGGCAGACAGGTTAGCCCCGAGTAAATGGCATGGGCCGCGGCGGTGCGGCATTCGTCCCCGCCCAGGCCGCTAACCATTCCGCTTAACATGATTATGGCGTCAACCACCTGTTCCAGGGCAAAGGTCACTTCCCGCCTTTTAACGGACAAAATGGCCTCGCTGCCGTATTCCAGCAGCACCTTGCGGCATATATGCGCCGTTTCCCTGGCAGCCATAATTACGGCTCCGGTGGAACGGCGGGAAGTGGTGTCCACCTCGTACCACTTGGCCAGGGTGTCCCCCACCCCGGCGGCCAGAAGCCGCACCGGAGCCGCAGCAATAATATCGGTATCCACCAGTACCGCCGACGGCGTTTGCGCCATGGGTGACAATTCTATAAAAATGCCGTCGTCGGTGTAGGTAACCGACAGCGGTGTCCAGGCCGCGCACGTCGCGGCAATGGTGGGCACGGAAATCACCGGCATATCCAACCGGAAGGCGGTGGCCTTGGCCGTATCCAGCGCCTTACCCCCGCCCACTCCGATAATTATGTCCGCCCGGCCCTTTATTTCCTCCGCCAGCTTTTGTATATTGGACAAGGAACACTGGCCTCCGTACCAGTATTCATCGCTTATCACAATGCCTTTTTGTTTACACCCGCCAATTATTCCTTCACCGGCCACGGAAAGGGCTGTTTTACCGCCAATCAGCGCGGCCCTGGTGCCTTGCGGGCCGCAGTATTCCGCCACCCGCTCCACTATCCCGGCTTCCCGGACATAAATGCCGGGTGAAATTTTGCGTTGCATAATCTACCTCCAGACTCAAAAGCTGCTTACGCATCCAACAATATTCGACAGTCGCCGGCACCGTTCCTGCGCCGGCCGCAAATTACCGCGTAAAAAAAAGAGCCCGGAGGCCCTTTCGTTAAACAACTTGTTCAGGCAGGACCAAATTAGGCACAACCGGCATCTCCCGCCATTTATATATTTAACTTATGTACAAAACCGGATAATCCTGCAACTATAAAAGATTATTTTTCATTTTTTCAATAAAGTGTCACAAGCCCCGGGTTGCAATATAGGGTCACCGATCATGGCCCTCCCGTCACTGCCGTTGCTGCCGTTCGCTAAAATGTGATTGTTGGATAATATTAGTTTTTCGCCGGTTTTTTTATCCTTTACCACCGCGCCGAAGGTTCCCGCACTGATTTTATAATGCCCGATGCTGCTGCCGGGCAGGGCGGGTCGTATCTTTTGGACCCTCTCCATTAACCGCACCCGGCCGATCTCTATAACATCCGTTTCCAACCCGTTTATTTTCCCGGGTATCCGTTCTCCACGGCTTAAATCTTTTACTGACACCTTTTTTTCCACAAAAACGATTATTGCGGGCTTATCGGTGCGGGTCGAGCCCACCTGTTTGTAGCCAACTCCCACACCCCGGACATTGGGCATTTGTAAAATGCGCCGGCGCACTTTTTCCAGGGCGCGATAATGCCTTTCCATGGCACCCCCTCCTTTACTGATGCCATCTTATGCATGCAAATGAAAAAGGGTTACCCGCTTAATATGGTGAACGGGGCACGCCCAGACGGTGCCTGCCCCTTGTTTCCATCCCCCCTACTCCGTCAAAGCCGGTAATTGTCCCGGCTATAATATCCCGCAGGCTGATAGGGTCGTAAATGGAGGTATAGGCAATTTTCTCCATGATAAAAACCGGGTCGAAGGCGTGAATCAATACCCGTTTCGGTGAACTGGCAAAATTGGCCCCGGCCTTTAACAAATCTTCGTAATGGGATTGGCAGGCCCCGGCAAATATCACCAGGTCATCCCTGCTTTTTTCATAACGCCGGGCCGCCTTAACTGCATCCACAAAATATGCCGAATTATGATAATTGTTGATATCTGAGAAATCCTTAGTACCTTTTTTAAAGCCGTCATGCCCGGTAATTACCAGCAAATCGGGACGATGTTCCATCAGCAGGTCGTAAATCCTTTCCGCCTGCTGCTTTTCGGGAATGTGGTAGCCATCCGCCGGAATTTGCAACTGGCGATAAGTTGTCATACACAGGTCCAGGTATTCTCCGTCCCCGTCAATATGCAGCACCCTGCCCGGCACATCGAAACCTTCCAAACCTGCTGCATCACCGGCATCGGGCACCGAACGCGTCAAAACCCTTTCCCGGTCTTTCTGCCGGCGGGAGAAAACTTTGCGCATGGCCTCGTGATTTTTGGTCATGAGCATTCGCCAGTAATCCGCCACCTTGCCCGGCTCTATTTTCACCAGGTCATCCAGCGGCGCACTGGCGCACAGTCGCATATCCAGCCCTTTTAACCGGGCTGATGGTATACCACTGTCGTCCTCCATTATCTCCATTACCTTAAAGTAAACGTCAAGCCCATATGATTTGCGTCCTACCACATCACCCACTTTGATACCCATAATATGCCCCCTCATTTTTTCTTACATTTTATGAATAAAGGGGTTAAAGGTGTGAATCCCGGCGACGTGAAAGGACCGGCCATACATTAAACTTTCTTGCAAAAGCAGCATATTCTAAAATAATCTTTCCACTTGCTGGAATAAGGAGAGATGCCCGTGTTTTTAGCAGTCATACCCGCCAAAAACGAGGCGCCCAGCTTGCCTAAAGTTATCGCCAACCTGCCTGCGGACGATCTGGATTTTGTTGTTCCGGTTTTAAACGGCTGCACCGACAATTCGCTTTCCGTTCTGGAACAGATCAATTGCCCCCGCCTGGCCCCGCTTTGTTTTAACGAGCCCCTGGGGATAGATGTCCCCCGGGCGGTGGGGGCGGCGCTGGCCCGGCTGCTGGATGCCGGCGGGGTGCTTTTCCTGGATGGGGATATGCACGGCGTCGGCGCCGGCATATTGCGAAAGCTGGTCCACTCCGTACGGGACGGGCAGGTTGATCTGGCTTTAACTAATTGCTATCCGCCGCACTTCCAGCGCCATATAAGTACACAAGCCGTCTACCTCCTTAAAATGAGGGAAGAACTGAACCGGCATTTGCACTTGCAAAATAAAATCGGCCACGCCACACCGTCACATGGCCCGCATGCAATTTCCCGCCGCCTGCTCCGGACAGTTGCACCCGCTGATTTTGCCGTGCCCCCGCTAATGCTGGCCCATGCCGCCCGGTCCGGGCTGAAAATCGGGGTAGCGGCAGAAATCCCCCACCTGCACCTGGGGTCCCCTCTGCGGGGACACGACCACACCCGCAAAATCTTGGAGACTATTATCGGCGATTGCCTGGCCGCGCTTAACGCCCGGGGAGGCAAACCCGGCAGCCGTACCCTGGACGGCCGGGATTATGTCGGCTACCACGGGGAACGGCGCTGGGACCTGCTGGAAGCGTTTATTAGCGGCAAATTGAACGCCGATTGTTTTTAAGCCGGCATACCCAAAAAATAAAAAGGGGACTGGCTCTTTTTTCGTTTTTTGAAAAAAGTGCCTGTCCCCTTTTTTGCCCGGGTATACTTTCACTTGGTATGCTTATCCGCCACGGATGTGGCCCCGTAAGCCTCGGGTTTGATTTTCGCCTGAAAGCCGCTCCCAATGACCATCCCTACCACTTCCTTGATCAGGTCGCGGGTTTCCCCCTGTTTACCCACGTCAATATGTATCTCAACCGGCATGTCGGCAAAACCGCTTTCAGAAAAATGCTCCGCTATCTTGCCGCCCAACTCCAGGCTGAGGGCCGTTTCATAAAATATTTTTTGCCGCAGGCTTTTTATTTTACGCTGAATCTTTTTCCGATAGTAATATCGCGCCCCTTTGCCCAGACGGTGCACCACCACGGCGGTGACGAAGCAAGTTTCGTCCCTAACCATGGAGTCAGTGCCGATGATTATCTTGTAAGACGAACTGGGCAGGCCCCTGATGTAACCGGTAATGTCCCGCATCATTTCGGTAAAAGACAGCTTCCCCTTGGACGGACTGATAAAAAACAAATTGGTCCATCTCCTTTGATGTTATGTTTACCTGGTTCTGCTATATGCATCAGCCAGGCGGGCAAATTCCTGCATGCTCAGTGTTTCGCCCCGGCGAGCCGGGTTTATGCCGGCCTGTCGGAGAATATTCAGCCACTTTTCCCTGCTTACGCAACTCTGCGCACTGCTTAAAGCGTTTAAAAGCGTTTTACGCCGCTGTTGAAACGCCGCCCGGACCAGGGCGAAATAATCCGCCTCATCAAGCACGGGTACAGCCGGGGCGTTTCTTACCGTCAAACTCACCACCGCCGAATCTACTTCCGGCCGGGGGATGAAAACGGTCCGCGGCACCTTGAAAGCGGTCTTGACCTCCGCGTAAAAGTTGGCCGCCACGGTCAGGGCGCCATACTCCCTGGTACCCGGGGCAGCGGTAAGCCGACGGGCCACCTCTTCCTGCACCATTACCACCGCTTTGTCAATGGCAAAACGTCCTTCCAGCAAATGCATAATCAACGGGGTCGTGATATAATACGGCAAATTGGCCGCCACCTTGAATTTACCCGCCGGCCCGCCGGCGTTGTCTTGCACCAGGCGGTCAAAGTCGGTCTTCAGGGCGTCTGCCTGTACCAGTACAACATTGTCCAGCCCGGCCAAAGTTTCTGCCAGGATGGGGAATACGCTCCGGTCTATTTCCACCGCTATCACCCGCCGGGCTTTTGAGGCCAGACGCCGGGTAAGAGCGCCCAAACCCGGGCCGATTTCCACCACCACTTCGCCGGGGGTCAACTCGACAGTATCCACTATCTTATTTATTATATTACCATCGGTAAGAAAATTTTGCCCTAAACTTTTTTTAATCTTAAATTGATGCTCCTCAATGAGCCGCCTGATCACTCCGGGAGACGCAGGGTCCATAATTATTCCTCCGTTTTACTTATATCATACCCGTTTCCCGGGCAAAGTCAAAAAAAGAAGGCTAAAAAAACTAAAAGGGGACAGGCCATAAAAAGGGACTGGCTCCGATTCGTTTTGTGAATCAGTGCCTGTCCCCCTTTTACCGGAGCCAGTCCCCTTTAACAATAAAAAAACAGCCCTCTTTTCACTCCAGCAAATATACTTTTACTTTCTGCTTGCCCCAGCTTAATGCCTGGTTTTTTGTTTCCAGGAAAACATCTATCTTATGCCCCTTGATATAACCCCCGGTGTCCATGGCTTTACAAAGACCATATCCCTCGACGAAAAGCCGGCTGCCCAGGGGTATCACCGACGGGTCCACGGCCACTGTCCCCACCCGTGGCGGCACCCCGGTGGCGGTATTGTAACCGGTATATGTGTACGCTGTGGCCACCATATCATACACCCGGGAAAACCTTATTTCACGGCCACTCCGGGAAACGATCCGGTTGGCGCCTACCATGACCGCCCGGTCCCCGGTCCACTTCATTGCGGTACCTGCCGGCGGGTGTTTTTCCACCGGGTGATCGTCCCGGTGCGCTGCTTGCCAGTTTCCACAGAAGAATCCGTAGCTGCCTTTCTGCTGCACAATTTTTACCGTCATCCCGTCATCCAGGCGGGTTTGGGGAGCCGGATACACCTTGACTTTTGCGCCTGGAATTATACCCTGTTCTTTTAACAGCCCGTGCACATCCCCGGAAAAGGTACAGACCCGCCGCGGTTTTCCGTCAACTGACAGGTTGACTTCCTTCAACGCGGCGTTATAAGTAGCAAAAACGGCCAGGGACAACAGTGCCAGCATCAGCACAGCCGCCACAACCCGCAAATCAACGGGGTTGCCTGCTGCCGAGCGCACATTTGTGGTTATTGAGGGTTTTGATCTATTCACAAAAATCCCTCCCCATGGAAAGCATATATTTATCGTAATATATATTAACTGTATCATTTTTGGAAAAACTTGAAAACCTTTCCATAAAAATATGTCAAAAAAATACAGCAATTGCCATAAAGCAACTGCCGTATTTGCATTACCACTTTAATTCAACTGCCTACTCTCTGAAAAAAGTATCTCCCTTTTAGGGCCGGCGGTCCCCGCTGCGTTCCGAACTTCCGCGCCGACAGCACCAGCGGCTTGCTTCAGGCGAAACCGGAACGGCTTCAATTCGCCGTCCATGGCTCAGTTTCAGCCTCTCGCGGCCATCCTGCTTGTGCCCGGAACGGGTAGCCGCTCGTCCGGTTTCGCAACCTCGCTGCGCCGGGTGCTGTTACCGGCGCTCCAGTACGTCACTTGCGGGGAGCCGCCGGCCCTCCATACCGCTTTTCATCCCCTGATTGTGCCGCGCCAGCGGCATGGGCGTCTGTTTAAAATTCTATTCCCTTCTGGGCCGGAATGCCGGCGGCAAAAGGATGCTTTACTTCCCGCATTTCGGTGACCAGGTCGGCCAGGTCCACCACCTCATCGGCCGCGTTGCGCCCGGTAAGCACCAGGTGCAGCCGGGGCGGTTTGCTGCGGATTAAATCCAGTACGTCGGCCAGGTCCACCAGCCCGTAATTTACGGCGTAATTGATTTCGTCCAGAATTATCATATCGTAATCTTCTTCCTGCACGGCGCGACGGGCCTCAACCAGCGCTTCCTGCGCAGCGGCGCGGTGCGCTTTCAAGCCTTCTTCCCCGCTGTCCCTGATAAAGCCTTCGCCCATCTGCCGCATTTCAAAGGCGGGCCCCAGTTTCTCAGCCGCCCTCAGCTCGCCGTACTTCCAGCCGCCTTTGATAAACTGCAGCACCAGGACCTTCATGCCCTGTCCCCAGGCGCGCATGGCCATACCCAGCGCGGCGGTGGTTTTCCCTTTGCCGTTCCCGGTAAATACCAGGGTTAACCCCCTGGTTTGATTGTCCATTCCAGCCCCCTCCTTACAATAAACTTGATAACATCACTTGTGGATACTGCCGGACGCTGCCTTATTTTCAACACGGTTAATACAACACCTCGCGCGGTACTGTCTTTTACTCTATACGGAAAAGCCTTAGGGCGTTGGCGGTGGTAATACGGGCCAGTTCCTCAACCGGGGTGTCCCGCAGGGCGGCAATGTGCTCAGCCACATAGCGCACGTAAGCGGGCTCGTTGCGGCGCCCCCGGCAGGGTTCCGGCGCCAGATAAGGACAGTCTGTCTCAATCAGCAGGCGTTCCGCCGGCACCCGCGCGGCAATATCCTTTAACTTGGGCGCGTTTTTAAACGTCACCGGCCCGGCCAGGGAAATGTAAAAGCCCATGTCCAGGCAATCCCTGGCCACTTCCCAGCTGCCACTGAAGCAGTGCATCACCCCGCCCGCCGGGCTGATACCGTCGGAGCGCAAAATGTCCAGCAGATCGCCGAAGGCGTCCCGGGCGTGAATGATGACCGGCATTTCCAGTTCCCGCGCCAGGGCCAGCTGTTCTCGAAAGACTTTTTGCTGTACCGGACGCGGAGAAAGGTCCCGGTAGTAGTCGAGGCCCATTTCCCCCAATGCCACCACCCCGGGGCGGCGGGCCAGTTCGGCCAGCCGGGTCAGGTAGTCCTCCGGCACATCCCCGGCGTCATGCGGGTGCACCCCCGCCGAGGCGTACACCCCGGGCCGGCTTTGCGCCATGGCCGCCGTTTCTTCCGATGAAGGTACATCAAAAGCCACGCACAATGCCCTGGTAACGCCGGCTTCAGCCATGCGCTGGAATACTTGCTCCAAATCATTTGCAAACTGCACGTCGTTTAAATGTACGTGGGTGTCAAAAAGTTCCGCTTGCATGTTACGCTTCCCCCAAAGTCGCCGGGTCAATGCGCGGGAACAGCGGCTCGCCCCGCTTCAGCACCGTGCCGCCGGGCAGTTTACCCCACTGCAGCGATTCCCAGGTATGCAGTTCGGGCCGGTCCTCAATGCCTAAAAGCGGCCAGACCCGCCCGGGCAAACCGGGCATAAAGGGCGACGCCATGACGGTGGCGAAACGCAACGCCTCGGCCACATTGTACAGCACTGTATTCAGGCGGTCCTGCTTTTCCGGGTCCTTGGCCAGCGCCCACGGAGCCGTTTCCTCCAGGTACTTGTTGGCCCGGCCCGCCAGGCGGATGATGGCGGCCACGGCGTTGGCGATCTCCCGGCGGTTCATCAATTCTTCCACCGTTTCAGGCGTGGACCGGGCCAGTTCGATAAGTTCTTCGTCCGGCCCCTCGGGCAAGGACGGGGCTTCCAGCCTCCCCTTGAAATATTTATTAACCATGGCGCAGGTGCGATTGAACAGGTTGCCGAAATCGTTGGCCAGGTCCTGGTTGATCCGGTGCACCAGCGCCTCCTCCGAATAATACGCGTCCGCTCCGTAGGGCATTTCCCTGAGCAGGTAATAGCGGATGGCGTCCACGCCGTACTTGTCGATGAGCACCAGCGGGTCCACCACGTTGCCCTTGGACTTGCTCATCTTACCGCTTTCCAGCAACAGCCAGCCGTGCCCCACCACCTGCTTGGGCAGGGGCAGTCCGGCAGCCATCAGCATGATGGGCCAGATGATGGTATGGAAACGCACAATGTCCTTGCCCACCAGGTGCACGTCCGCCGGCCAGTATTTTTGGTACAAATCGTCATTTTCCTCCCCGTAACCCAGGGCGGAAATATAGTTGGTCAGCGCGTCCACCCACACGTAAATTACATGCTTGGGGTCAAAGGGTACCGGAATGCCCCAGTCAAAGGTGGTACGCGATACGCACAGGTCCTCGAGACCGCTTTTAATGAAACTGACCATTTCATTGCGCCGGGACACGGGCTGGATAAAATCAGGATTGTCTTCAATATGCTTGAGCATCCGGTCGGCGTACTTGGACATTTTAAAGAAATAACTTTCTTCTTCCATAAACTCCACCGGCCGGCCGCAATCGGGGCAGTTCCCCTCTTCCAGGCGGCCCTCGGTCCAGAAAGTTTCGCAAGGGGTGCAGTACCAGCCCTCATAGCCGGCCTTGTAAATGTCCCCCTGGTCGTAGAGTTTTTGGAATATCCTTTGCACCACCCGCTTATGCCTGTCTTCGGTGGTGCGGATGAAGTCGTCGTTACTGATGTCGAGCATACGCCAGAGGTGCTGGAAGCCGGCCACTATTTTATCCACGTATTCTTTGGGGGTTTGACCCCGCTCCCGGGCCGAGCGCTCGATTTTCTGGCCGTGTTCGTCGGAGCCGGTCAGGAACCGGACATCGTAACCGGTAAGTTTTTTGAACCGGGCCATAGCGTCGGCCGCCACCGTGGTATAAGCGTGCCCGATGTGCAGGTTGTCGCTGGGATAGTAAATTGGTGTGGTAATATAGAATGTTTTCTTTTCCGACATGGTAATCTCCTTCCTTTATTTTGTAATATTAAGATATCTTTCGGAGTACCCGGAAACCAAAATAAAACGCCCCCGGTTTGCCCAGGGGCGAAAATATTCGCGGTACCACCCTATTCACCTTTCCCCGTAGAGAAAGGCCTCGTTTAAGGCACGGGGAAAATTCATTCCCGATGCCCCAAGCGCTGGTAACGGTGCTTAGCCCGGTACGGCCTACTGGGAAAATATTTCCGTTCAGCCAACGGCTCCGAAGCCATATTCAATCCGGTCCCCCCGGCGGGCTCTCACCTCGCCCCGCTCTCTGTTCGGTTCCCCCGAATTTACTCCTCTCCGTCATCGCCTTTATCGACAGTATGATTGTAAGGTAAAATAGTTCATCCTGTCAAGTTTTCCCCAAAACAGTACTCTTTATACAAAAAAATCCAACTTTTTTCAAAAAATATGTTGACTTTTAATCCCACCATTGGTACCATTTACTTGTACAATAAAATCATTTTATGTCGAATGACATAAAGTTTTTGAAGGGAGGGGGAGAGTCATGAAGTCAACCGGTATTGTAAGAAAAGTGGACGAGCTGGGGCGCGTGGTTATTCCTATCGAATTACGCCGCACCCTCGGTATCGACGAAAAGGATGCCCTGGAAATTTACGTCGATAACGAAAAGATTATCCTGAAAAAGTACGAACCCGCTTGTGTTTTCTGCGGCAATGCCGCCGATGTACAGCATTACAAGGGCAAACTGGTATGCAGGAACTGTGTGTCGGATATGTTTGAAAATGTAAAGGCGGCCATGTAGTACATAGTTTATACAGATTAAGTATCCGTATCGTTCAATTTATTGAACCGCTTATACAACTCCCGCCGTGGTATATTCCGCAGGCGGGCTACTGTTTTTACGGCCTGGCTCGGCGGCAAGCCCTCATTTTTCAGCAACCGCACATGCTCTTCCGGCGAAAGGTGTGTCTGTTCCACCTGCAGGCTGTCCGGGCCGGTTTTCGCGCCGCCTTCGACCACCAACACAAATTCCCCCTGCGGCGGTCGATTGCTGAAGTGCTCCCGCAGTTCGTCCAGCGTGCCGCGCCGCACTTCTTCATGCAGCTTGGTCAATTCCCGGGCCGCGCACGCCAGCCGGTTTCCCCCCAGGGCACCGGCCAACTCATCCAGGGTTTTACATAACCTGTGCGGCGATTCGTACAGGATCATCGTCCTGGTTTCCCCGGCCAGTGCGGCCAAGCGTTGACGCCGCTCTTTGCTTTTAACAGGCAAAAAACCCTCAAAGGCAAACCTGGCCAGCGGCAGGCCCGAAACCGTAAGAGCTGTCAACAGAGCGCTGGGCCCGGGCAATGATACCACCGGAACCCCCCTGTCCAGCGCCGCCGATACCAGTTCTTCGCCGGGGTCGGAAATGCCCGGCGTGCCGGCGTCACTTACCAGGGCCACGCTTTGCCCCCGGCAGAGCCGGTCCAACAGGTAGTCGCCCTTGCTGCGCCGGCTGTGTTCATGATAGCTGGTAAGGCTGGTGTGGATATCATAATGACTGAGTAATTTACGGGTCCGGCGGGTATCCTCCGCCGCTATCAAGTCCACTTCCCGCAGCACCCGCAACACCCGCAGTGTAATATCTTCCAGGTTACCGATGGGGGTGGGACAGAGATATAAAACACCGGCCTTATACTTATCCGCCATACCCTTCACCCCTGCTTGCGGCGCAAGAAAGCCGTGCAAAACAAACATTCTCCCTCCCGTGTTTGCCCGAAACTGATATTGCAAACGTGAAAACCTTCTTTGTACAGGTTGGCCAGGTTTTGCCGCCCCGCAACCCGGTCCGGGGGAAAACCGCCCCGGTCAATTTCTGTTGACCCCTGCGCATCATATACCAGGGCCAGTTGATGCCTTAGCTTTACATTTTCTGTTTCCAGCACATCGACCAGATTTTTCAGGCTTTTGATCTCGGCCAGCAGGTCCTGGGCCCTGGACTCCAGTACCTTCATTTTTAGTGTTAATGGCTTCAATTTGATCACCTACCGCAGCTTCAACTTTTATCACGCGTAAAGGATATTCCTTGACCAGCTTGCTCTCCCGCAGTTCTACGCTGACTGAATCCTTGAAAATATTTATTCCGCTCACCCTGCCATCCCCGTCCGGGGTAATTACCCGCTTGCCCGGCTCGGGAAACCTTTCCTTGGCCTGTTCATAAGATTCGTTTTCGAACTTAAGACAGCACATCAACCGGCCGCAGATGCCGGATATCTTGGTGGGATTCAGAGAAAGGTTTTGATCCTTGGCCATGCGGATAGAAACCGAAGCAAAATCGGCCAGCCAACTGGCGCAGCAAAGCTCCCTGCCGCAGCAACCCAACCCCCCCATCATCTTGGCTTCATCCCGCACTCCGATCTGGCGCAATTCAATGCGGATGCGGAACACCGCAGCCAGGTCCTTGACCAGTTCCCGGAAATCTATGCGCCCGTCGGCGGTAAAGTAAAAGATTATCTTGTTACCGTCAAAGGTCTGCTCAACGTCCACCAGTTTCATGGGCAGTTCGTGGGCGGCTATCTTTTCCAGACAAATATCAAATGCCTTTTTCTCCTTGGCCTTGTTTTCCCGCAGCCGTTCATAATCTTCGTCAGTAGCCGTGCGCAGCACCTTTTTAAGGGGTCCCACCACTTCGTCTTCGGGCACCTCCCTGGCATCAATAACCACCGTGCCGTACTCAACGCCCCTGGATGTTTCCACAATCACACCGTCGCCCACAGCCAAATGCAAATCTCCGGGATCGAAGTAATATATTTTTCCAGCCGGTTTAAACCGGATTCCTACTACATTGTAAAACATTATTGATTACCCCCGATCATCGTCCCTTAAAACCCAGCAATTTTAAACAAAACGGTGTCCAGCAGCAGGCGCTGGTTGGTATTGGCCGCCAGCTTGCGGGACGCATTTTCCGCCGTTATCAGTATATCCAATACTTCCTCTGCGGCATAAGTCCGGGCCAGTTCATCGACATCCCGCCGGCAATCAATATTTACCAGCAAATCGTCGCCACCGGCTTTTTGACGAACCATGACATCCCGGAAAAGAAGGATCAAGTAATTGAAGAATTCCTCCAAATCCGCCCGGCCGGAAAATTCGTCCAGCGGCAACAGCGTACTTGCCGGGCGCTGCCGAACCAGGCGCATGAGCAACTCCCGCATCCGGTCGCGCCTGCCCATCCTGTCAAGCAACTCTAAAGCCAGCCCCGGGCAGCCCCCCGACAGCCTGGCCGCCGCCCGAACCTGTTCCGTGATTCCCCCGGTCTCCCGGGCCACCACCCGCAGCACCTCTTCCTCGGACAGGCGCATAAACCGGTACCGCTGGCAGCGGGATAGCACCGTGGGCAGTATAGCGGCCGGGTCGTCGGAAACCAAAATAAAAATCACCCCGGCGGGCGGTTCTTCCAGCACTTTCAAAAAAGCGTTGGCCGCTTCCAGAGTCATTTTCTCCGCCCGCTCCACCAGGTAAACCTGCCTGTCCCCGCCAAAGGGAGTAACAGCAGCGCCGTCCTGGACGGACCGCAATTGGTGGATTTTAATGAATGCGCCGTCGGGGCGAATTACGTGTAAATCGGGATGTACCCCCCGCGCCGACCGGGTGCAGTCACCGCAGACACCACAGGCGTCATTGTCGCCATGACTGCACAACAAAGCCCGGGCAAAGGCCAGCCCGGTCGTTTTTTTGCCCACACCGGCCGGCCCACCGAACAGGTAGGCATGAGATAAACGGTCGCCGGCTAAAGCGGCGGCCAGCCTTTCTTTTATTTTTTCGTGTCCAACCACGTCACGCAAGGTAGGCATGACAATCCTCCGTAAAAATACGCTTTTAACCACTGCCCGGTCCGCGTTCACTCAGCAAGCCCCAGGACCTCAGCCACCGCCGCCAGTACCCGCCGGTGAACTTCCTGCACCGACACGTCCGCCCGCACCACCCGGAATAATTCCGGCTGTTTGGCCGCCTGTTCCAGGTAGCCCCGGCGCACCTGCCGGAAGAATGCCAATTTTTCTCCTTCCAGCCGGTCGGGCAGGTGCCGCCCCAGGACCCGGGCCAGACCGCCCTCCACTTCGATATCCAGCAAAACAACCATATCGGGCGCCAAGCCTCCGGAAGCCAGTTCATTCAGACCGGCAATAAACTCCATATCCATGCCCCGCCCCCAGCCCTGGTAAGCCAGGGTGGAATAGCAATACCGGTCACAAAGCACGGTTTCGCCCCGGTGCAGAGCGGGGAGTATTTTTTCATGCACATGCTGGGCCCGGTCGGCCGCGTACAAAAACGCCTCGGTGCGATGGTCCAGGTTCCGGCAGGCCGGATCAAGAAGTATTTCGCGCAGCCTGGCGCCGATTCCCGTGCCGCCGGGCTCCCGGGTGCAGAGCACCTGCATCCCCCGCTCCCGCAGCAGGCGGGCCAGCAAATCCATCTGGGTGGTTTTGCCCGCACCGTCTATTCCCTCAAAAACAATAAATTTACCGGTAGCCAATCAACTTCAACTCCACTGCATTATATATCAATTACTCTTACCGTGCACAGCGTCGGATCGGCGGCACCCTGGTGGTGCACGCCCCGGAACCTCATCTGTATTAAGTATTCTACAACCTCGGGAGTAAATTCCTCCCCGGGATAAATAGCCGCTGTTCCCGGCGGGTAAACCGCAATAATTTCCGCGCTCACCCGACCCGGCGCTTCTTCCAGCAGCACCTTTCGCTGCGGGGCCAGCCAGGCCCGGCGCGGTGTCATCACCTGGGGCGGCAGCGGCGGCCCGGCCGGATGCGGCATTGCGCACCCGCACCCGGCCTGGCTTTCCGCCGCCCCCGGCTGCCGGCAGATTTGAGCCAGGGCTTGTACCAGCGCCCGGGCTTGTGCCGGGCCCGTACCCAGGGGAAATACCGCCACCACGTTACGGGCATCTGTCATTTCTACGTATATCCCGGATTCCGCCAATTTACAACCAACGGCATGTCCGTCCAAGCCCAACCCCCGGACCGATAACACCAGGCGGGTGGGATCGTGTTCCAGCGCGCCGGGGGTGCCCAGGTGTTCTTGACCCAGCACCGTCAGACCGGGCAATGTATTGATTTCCCGTGCCGCCCCTCGCACCACGTTCAACAGCTCCGTCAATAATGTTCCGCCGCGCATAGCCAGCTGCCGCCTGGCGCTGTCTAGAGAAGCCATTAAAATATAGGAGGGGCTGGTAGTCTGCAACAAGCGCAGCACCCCGGCCACCCGTTCCCGTTCCACCAACCCGCTGCCCAGGTGCAGCCAGGAAGCCTGCGTAAGAGCACCGCCGGTTTTGTGCACGCTCTGTACCACCGCGTCGGCCCCCAGGGACAGCGCATCGGCAGGTAAATCCGGATGAAAGCGCAAGTGGGTGCCGTGGGCCTCGTCCACCAGCAAAGGCACCTTGTACCGGCGGCAAACCTCTTTAACCCCGGCCAGATCGCCCACCACCCCATAATAACAGGGGTGCACCGCCAGCACAGCCCCAACTTTGCAGTTTGCCCGCAGAACGGCTTCCAGCTTGTCCGGCCCGAAGCCGGCAGCGAAGCCGAATCCGGGAACCACATCGGGTTCAACAAAAACCGGGCGGGCCCCGCTGATCACCAGACCGCCCAGCACGGAGCGGTGCGCGTTGCGCGGCAATACCAGAACATCGTCCTCGCTACAGGTGGCGGCAATTAAGGCGTGCAGCCCCACCGTGGTTCCGTTCACCAAAAAAAATGTATGCCGGGCCCCGTAAAGCCCGGCGGCTTTTTCCTGGGCCCGGGCAATAACGCCGGCGGCATTGTGCAAATCATCCAAACCTTCTATTTCCGTAACGTCCCAGCCGGGTGCAACTCCCCTGCGCATGGCCGGGTCCAGGGAACGCCCCCCGCCGTGCCCCGGTACGTGCAGCCGCACGGGATTTTTTCGGCTATATTTCTGCAAAGCTTCCACCAGGGGAGCTTTTATTTGATTTTCAGGCAATTATTTCACCGCTTTAAAAATATATTAACAAGTTATTTTATCATATTGCGTGAATACGAACCAGAACCTGTACCCTGTTTTGCAATTCATTAACATAATAAAGATCATTACGGTGGTCAAAATAAATTTAAAGGAGCGTGATAGCAATTGCAAATTATAAATACTGATAAACTTTCCAAAAAGTACCGCACCAACGTGCCCAGCCTGATCCGGGCCTGGAAAAAGGGGGTTTCCGATCTGGAAATTTCTTACCGGACCGGTGTCGACCTGATTACTCTGAACCGGATCAAATCGGACATTGAACTGGCTCACCGGCGGGCCAGGCTGGAAAGAAAAAGGGGTGTATCAGCGGATGTACAGTTGCATACAAAACGCCATATTCTTTTAAGGCCGCTTATGTAGTATTCGTAATCCGGATCGTCAATGGATAAGCCGGCTATTTCCAGCTCGCATTGCGGGCAAATATAACACTCCCTAATAATCAAACCTTCCCCCGCACCCCGTAAATTGCCGCAAATCACACAGTTACCGTAATTCATATGGCATCACCCTTAAATAATATATGTACCTTGACAACCCGCCGTGACAATCCGTGACAATACAAAAAGCTGCGGAGATAATCCAACCCGCAGCTTTTATTTCGGTGATCTTTAGTTTAATTTTTTTCTTCCTTTAGACCCTTCTTTTTTTCCACGTTAATGGCGCAGTCCGGGCAGAAAATCTGGCAGATGCCGCAGGCGATACATTCATCGTTTATTTCCACCGAAGGCGTACCGTAAACCCCCAGCACATCCGACCAGCTCATGCATTTCTTGGGACACTTTTGAATGCACAGGCCGCAGCCCTTGCAAAGCCCGGGAAACAAAGTCCAAAAACCTTTTTCCACTTCCAGGGTACGCCCTTTAAAGGTTTGAGCCATTACCAAATACCCCCTTTACAGTATGCTGGCCACCAATTCCATGCCGCGTTCAATAGCCCGGAAATTCATATCCCGGAGTTTCGGGTTCTTTTCAAATTTATAACCCAACTTTTTCTCAATGGCCTGCTTGGCGTCCTCCACGGCCACCACCTCGGTGGCCTTGATTACCGCGCCCATGATAATAATGTTGAATACCCGGGGATGCAGCTCTTTTTTGGACACGTCAATGGCCGGAATACCCAGCACCTTTTTGGCGTTCCTGGGCAGATCGTCTTCAATACCCTCAATGTTGGTGTCGTATACGAAAATGGTTTCAGGCCCTACGTATTGTTTGGTGCGGTGTACCGCCCTGTCGCTCAGCGCCACCACAATGTCGCCGATCTGAAACTTGGGCGCCCCGATGGGCTCGTCACCAATTTGCAAGTAGGCCACCGAAACGCCGCCCCGCTGCTCCACGCCAAAGTTCGGTATATAGAGCGCCTCGCGTCCTTCCTCGTTGGCCGCCTCGGCGATGATTTCGGCCACCGACTGCACTCCCTGACCGCCTTCACCGGCCAGAATGATTTTAACCGGCTTAGCCATATTATTGTCCCTCCTTCTCCCGGGGACCGGGTACTTTAATTTCCCCAACCTTAAAATATTTGGTCATTTTTTCTTCAACAAACTTCCAGGTATCTTCGGCGTTGGTACGCCAGTTGGTGGGGCAGGTGGACAAAGCCTCCACAAAGCTGAACCCGTTCCCGGCCATCTGGTTTTCCAGTGCTTTTTTAATAAATCCTTTCAGTTGCTTCACGTTGGCCACCGTGCCCCTGGCCACATAAGCGCCTTCCGGGGTAATGGCCGCCACCATTTCCGGCCCCTGGGTGGGGTAACCGGTGGACTCTTCGTCACGGCCGTAGGGTGAAGTTTCCGTTTTCTGGCCCGGCATGGTGGTAGGCGCCATCTGGCCGCCGGTCATACCGTACTGGGTATTGTTAACCAGGATAACCGTGATACGCTCGTTGCGGGTGGCGGCGCTGACCAGATGCTGCGCGCCAATGGCGTAACCGCCCCCGTCACCCATGTAGGCGATACCCAGCATTGCGGGATTGGCCCGTTTAATACCGGTAATTACCGGCGTTGTGCGACCATGGTGGGTCTGCACGGTATCCACTTTGAAAAAGTCCCAGGAAAGCAGTGAGCAGCCAATGTCACAGCCGAAAACAACCTTATCCTGAATGCCCAGCTCATCAATGGCCTGTCCCAGTGCCTTCAGCACCAGGCCGTGACCACAGCCCGGGCAGAATTTATGGGGTTTGGTTTCCATGTTCCAGCACTTGGGCATGGCAGGCTGTACTGACATCTGTAAAAGCCCCCTTTCAAATCTCTCAGCGTAAATAATATCTTCAGTGATCTTATAAAATGTCGCCTTATTGTTTCTTTCTTAAGCTCTGCAGCAATTTATATTTTATATATATACCAGCCGTCAACATCTTCAGTATTGATTTGTATAATGCTTCTTAACCCTTGATTTCCTTGACCCGGGCCACCACTTCCTCGGTGGTAATGCCCACGCCCGGCTTGAACAGCGGCAGCATTTCCACGGGGCAGCCGAAGGTGGCTTCTTTGACCAGCCTGTCCAGCTGCCCGTTGGCGGATTCCACCACCAGGAACTGCTTAGCCTTGTTGGCCACTTCCCGCAATTGGTCCACCGGCAGCGGGCGCAGGGTAATAGGACGGAAGTAGCCGACCTTATAGCCCGCCTGCCGCAGTTCCTGTACAGCCGCCTTACCGGCCCGGGATACCACGCCGTGGGAAATGACCACCAGTTCGGCATCATCGGTGTCAAAAGCCTCATATTCCGCTATTTCAGGCGCAGCTTTGGCATAGTCCGCCAGGTACTGCTCCAGCACCTCGTACAGTTCTTCTTCCACGTTATAGGTATTCCGCAGGTGGGTAGGGTCTCTGTCCACCCCCGGCATACCGGGTTTTCCGACGTAAGGCTCGGTGGCCACCATTTCTATTCCCCGGTCCGCAGGGTCATACATGGTTAATGATTCCCGCATTTTGGCCTGGTAGCCGTCGCCCAGCACGAAGGTGGGGAAGCGATATTTCCACGCGGTATTAAATGCCTTGATGGTATAATCATAAAGTTCCTGGTGCGTGGCGGTGGAATAAACCACCCGCAGGCCCTCGCCGTTGCCGCCCAGCGTGGTCATGGTCACTTCCTGCTGGGAATAAATCACCGTGGCGGTGGAAGGGCCGCCGCGCTGCTGCACCACCACTACGACGGGCAGCCGCATGGCCTCGGCCATGCTCATGGGTTCCTGCATCAGAGTATTGCCCGGACCGGCGGTGGCGGTAAAAGCCCTTCTGCCGGCCAGCACGCCGCCCACGGTGGTGAATCCGGCGGAAAGTTCATCTTCAGTTTGTAAAAATTTACGGTTGTACTTGGGTATCATCCTGGTCCAGTAATGCATAATCTCATTTTGCGGCGTAATGGGGTAACCGTACATGATATCAGCATTAGCCGCCAGGGCCGCCCAGGCAATCACCTCGTTGCCGGTCATAAATACCCTTTTTTCACCTTGGATAGGTTTTTCTGGCATCAGGTCGTACACCTCCTAAATCTTGACCCAAAAGAGAGATTAGTTGAAACTACCACAGTGTGCGCGGCATATATCTTACCAGCTTCCTTACCGGGTGCCCGGCAATATCCACCGGCCCGATCAATGCCGCCATTTCCGGGACTGCCGTGGTGGCCACCACCGGCAAATTCAACTGGCGGGCAGCCTCGTCGACAATCCTGGCCCCTTGCTGAACAATATCCACATCGGTATCATCACCAAGGTGGCTGTTGTTGATCAAACCATGCACTGTGCCCAGTTCCCGGACATAGGCCACTATATCGTGCACACTACCCGTCATTGGCCGGGCAATGTTGATCACTGCAAAAACTTGCAAATCGGGGTCCGCCCCCGCACCTTCCAATAAATTCAGGGTTTTGGCCCCTTCCACTCCGTAACCGATATCCAGGATAATGTCCCCGCTCCGGCGCAAAGCCCAACGGTTCTCCGCCCGGAGCACATTGCCCGTCTCACCCAGGCCCACAGTCTCCCCGGTTTCCCAGGCCAGCACTGTTATGCCCTGTTCCTGCAGTTCCCTTTTGATGGGCCGCAGAGTGTAACACGGTTCTACAATATCCAGGTCCACCAGTGTTACTTCCCGCCCGGCGGCAGCCAGATCCACAGCCCGGTTCACCGCCACTTCGCTTTTACCGCTGGCGTATTCTCCCACATAAGCTTCCACAACCCGCGGGCCTATACGTCTTCACCCCCGCGCAAACCAAATTCTAATTCTTGTTTCATAGTTTTAATAACCTAGAAATATTTTATGATATAATTTTCGGAAAAAGTTTTCTCAATCCGTTTAAGTATATTGCAATATTCGGAAAACGTCAATAAAGCCAGCATTATACAGAATTTTTATACTGCATACCGTATTCAGACAAACCACAGGGTAAGCAGCACCAGCATAACCAGGCCCGGTATTTGCAATATGCCGGCAATCAACACGGTAAAAG
Source organism: Desulfoscipio geothermicus DSM 3669 (assembly GCF_900115975.1). Taxonomy (GTDB): domain Bacteria; phylum Bacillota; class Desulfotomaculia; order Desulfotomaculales; family Desulfallaceae; genus Desulfoscipio; species Desulfoscipio geothermicus. The sequence goes on along the minus strand of NZ_FOYM01000010.1, from coordinate 5,515 downwards.
GGTTGAAGGCCACATGCATATCCACAAAACCCAGCACAAAATTTAATATCGCCAAAAGCACCGTTCCCGTTACCAGACAGGCCAATAAACCAATTAATAAACGAAGCGGCCTGTAAAACAGCACCCCGATAACGTACAGGCCCAACAGTATAATCGCCAACCCCATAACAAGCAAAAACCATTCCATCATTTACACCCCCTGCCACTTTATTTCTTATAAATGGTATATGGGGTATAAATGGAAAAAATTACTTTTATTTTATCTCCTGCCGGCCTTCGATGGCCTTGCCCAGAGTGATTTCGTCCGCATATTCCAGGTGGGCGCCCACCGGCAAGCCGTGAGCGATTCTGGTCACCTTCACCCCCAGCGGCTTGATCAACCTGGCCAGGTAAAGGGCCGTGGCGTCGCCCTCAACGTCGGGGTTGGTGGCCAGAATCACTTCCCGCACTGCACCGTCCCCCAGCCGGGCCAGCAAACTCTTAATGTTAAGTTCCTCCGGCCCCACACCCGCCAGGGGCGATAAAGCCCCGTGCAATACGTGGTAAACCCCCTTGAAACCGCGGTATTTTTCTATGGCCGCCACGTCCCGGGGGTCCTGCACCACGCAAATAACCCCCCCGTCCCGGGCGTGGTCGGCACAAACCCCGCAGGGGTCCACATCGGTGAGGTTACCGCACACCGAACAGTGCCGAATTACGGCCCGGGCTTCCCTGATGGCGTCGGCAAGCCTTTCCGCCACCTCCGGAGACGCGTTCAACAGAAAAAAGGCCAGACGTTGCGCCGTTTTGGAACCAATTCCGGGTAACCTGGCCAGTTCGCCGATCAATCGTGAAACCGCACCGGCATAACGCATTTGTTTCACTACCATAGAACTCCTTATTAGAATAATCCGGGTATATTCATGCCTCCGGTCAATTTGCCCATCTCCTTGGACACCATTTCCCGGGACTGCTTCAACGCCTCGTTGACGGCGGTCAAAACCAGGTCCTGAAGCATTTCTACGTCTTCGGGGTCAACCGCCTCGGGCTTGATCTCAACGGCTACGATTTCCTGCTTGCCGTTGGCCACCACCCGCACAACGCCACCGCCGGCGGAACTTTCCACCGTACGATTGCCCAGCTCTTCCTGCAACTTCATCATGTCCGCCTGCATTTTTTGCACCTGTTTCATCATTTTGGCCATATTGCCGCCCATTTTAACAACCTCCTCAGTTTTTATCCAAATCCTCTTCCAGGGGTACTTCCTCCCCCTGGAACAGGCTGATCGCCCCTTCAGAACCCAACTGGCTGTTTTTTTCGCCCCAGCCCGGCGGCGGTGCGTCGTAAAAACCGCAGCGCACCTGCCAGGTCGAACGGGTGAAAGAGTGCAATGTCTCCGCCAGCAGTTCCCGGTTGGCCGCGTCTTCCACCATCTGTTTCAAAAAAACATCCCCGCTGGGCACCCCCAGCACCAGGCACCGGTCCTTAATCTCCGCCGGCCAAGCCTGGTACAAATAGGTATATGCAGCCGGGCTTTTCTTCTTCAATGCATCCAGCATGTCCGGCCACCATTTCCTGATTTGCTCGACGCTGTAGCGGGCAGTGTCCTCCGCAGCTCCGCTTTTCTGCGCGTCTTCCTTGTTTTTCAAACCGGCCTTTGGAGCAATTTCGCCTCCTGAGGCTGTTATTGATGCAGGTTCTCCCCGCTCCCGGATTTTATCCGGCTCAGCTTGCGTCAAGCGCAACGCACCGGCGCCCGGTTCCCCCGGCTCCGGCTCGAACCGCGGCTTTTCAGGGGACCCTGATTCGTTTTTCAAATCTTGGTCATTAGCCGGCCGGTCATCCCGCTTACCCCGCCGGTTACCTCTAGTATTACCCGTTTGGGACGGTTTTTCATCAACCTGAAGGCGCGGGTTATCAACCGGTGACCGATGTGGGGCCGGTTGCACCGAGCTTGAAGAATTATTCCCGGTTTGGCCGCCCTTCAGCAAGGCCTGTTCAAGCCGTTCAATCCGGGCCAAAAGGTTATCCGGAACAGCACCGCCGCTATCATCCATGGCCCTTACCAGCGCCAGTTCAAGCAGCACCCGCGGGTGTGCGCTGCGACGCATACTCTGTTCAGCCTCCACCAACAGGTCGATGGCCCGCACCAGCGTGTTTCGGTTAAACCGGCGCAGCGGGCTTTCTTCCTGCGGGGCGGCAAAGGCTGTTTCCCCGGCGCCTTCCGGCGTCAACATGATAACCAGCAAGTGCCGCAGGTACTCCGCCAGTTCCCCCGCCAACAAATGCAGGTCCTTGCCCTCGGCGGCAATATCAGCCACCATTTTTATTACGTCCGCCGTCCTCTTTTCCGCCAGCCCCGCGGCCAGGGCGCTCAACACATCTTCGCGCACCGTGCCCAGAATACTGTGGACCATTTCGGTCGTGACGGGCGCCCCTCCGCTCAACAGCAGCGCCTGATCCAGCACGCTCAGGGCGTCCCGCAAACTGCCGCCGGCGGCCCTGGTGATGGCCCGCACCGCCGCACCGTCTACACGGAAATCACTTTTATCAGCCACCTCTTCCAGGCGCTCAGCAATCAATTCACCGGGAATGGGGCGGAAATCAAACCGCTGGCAACGGGACAGTATGGTAAGCGGCACCTTGTGGGGCTCGGTCGTGGCCAATACGAACACCACGTGCCCGGGCGGTTCCTCCAGCGTCTTCAACAGAGCGTTAAAAGCCTCGTTGGTCAGCATGTGCACCTCGTCCACTATGTAAATCCGCTTGCTGCCCCGGGACGGGAAGAATTTGATATTTTCCCTGAGTTCGCGTATCTCGTCAATGCCCCGGTTGGAAGCCGCATCAATTTCAATGACATCCATGGTGGCACCGGATTGGATTTCCCGGCAGTTACGGCACTGGTTGCACGGCTCGCCCCGCTGCTGCTCCGGACAGTTGATCGCCCGGGCCAAGACCTTGGCCGTACTGGTTTTGCCGGTGCCCCGCGGACCGCAGAACAGGTAGGCATGGCTGACCTTGCCCGTCACCAGGGCATTGCGCAGCGTTTCAGTCACATGTCTTTGCCCCACGATTTCACCCAGTCGCTGCGGGCGCCACTGCCGGTACAGGGCCAGATAACTCACCTTATCCACACCTCTTTCATTAAATTAACCTACCAGTCTTTATTTCGCTGTACACATGGTTTTCCCTGCCGATAAAAAGGATAAAAAGGGGAAGGCACCGTAAAAGGGGACTGGCTCCGATTCGTTTTGTGAATCGGTGCCTGTCCCCCTTTTACGGTGCCTGTACCCTTTTTAATAAAATTGATGGCCGTGCACCTGCCGTCGAATATTGACTTCCAGGCGTTACTCCGGCAGGTAGCTCGGATCAGGCGCCCTTGCGGCACCCGGAGAAACTTCCTTAGTGCTGCTTCCGTCAGGACCTGACACGGTTCGAAAGGCTCCGTCGCGCAAGACCCAATCGTCAACACCCCTTACAGGAGCCGGACCCCACAAGCCAAACCCTCGGGCAGGAATTCAACCCCGCTATAGCGGATTGCGGGTGCAGGGCACCGCTACCTCCCCATCTAGCACGGCCAAACTTTAATTTGTAATTTTACTAATGGGGGACGGCCAACAGGTCCGTCCCCAAGCTTTACATATGGCGGAGAGAGAGGGATTCGAACCCTCGAGACGGCTTCACACCGCCTACGCGATTTCCAGTCGCGCGCCTTCGACCAACTCAGCCATCTCTCCGTGGTCTACATGTAAAAAGCGTATTCGCCGGTGTAAGATTGATTCTCCTTCAACTGCGCAATGTCTATTATACATTTATTTTCGTTAAACTGCAAGTCCTTTGGACCATTTCACCCGCCGGACAGCCGTTTATTTATTGGCATACCTGCCACAAACAGTCTTTGCAACACCCTGGCTCCGGGTGAGCATTTATGGCACGTAAAACGGGGGCGAATCCTGTCTTTGTTATACATGTACATTGTTACGAGGCCGCAGCAGGTAGCCCTTTTTGGCTTAACGCCACCCGGAAATACACGGCGGCAAACACCAGGTACCACAGCGGGAATCAAGTACGAAAGAGCTACAATCCCCAGCCCGGTAGCGGCAAAGAGTACGGTAGACCCGCTTGCCGTGGCCCCCGTTATTAGTTCTTTGCGTTTCAAAAACAGCCACAGCACCCAGAGCCCCAGCACCCCCCAGGGCGCCACATGGTAACCGGATAATTCATGCTTAAAATCATGACAATTTTGGTATACACGATACCAATAAAGATAATAAACAAAATCCAGGTCAAAATACTGAATTTGACTTTAAAACGTTGCAAAGCCGGTAACCCGCCGCCCTGACCGGTAGAATTGCTTCCCTCGTCGGTCATAGCGCCGGCCAGCTTTTTTCATTCGTCAAAACCCTCCCGATTAACAAATAATTAATTTCCTATACCGCTGCATCCACCGGGGATAAAAAAGCCGGCATGTAACTTTCAATATTTTCGCCTTTCAACACCCGGCACCATCATTTAATCAGGTAAGGGTATACGGCCACCAGCATGGTGTTGTTGACGCCGTGCACCCAGATGGGCAGATACAAACTTTTGGTCCTCAAATAAAGCCCGCCGAAAATATAACCCGCAATGAACACGAAAAGCAACTCGGGCACCGAGCGCCAGGTCGGGTGCATAATGCTGAACAAACACGGAAGCCCCGAACAGACCCCATTTCCAGCCGAAAAAGCGCGACAGGTCATTTTGAATCAAACCCCGGAATAGCAGTTCTTCACCAACCCCGACGAAAAATACCATGTAGACCAGGTTCTGCAGCACCTCCTTCACGCTTATGAAGGAGTGGGCGGGGGCGATGCGCAACACCATAAATTCTAATAAAGGTTGGATGATCTTGTTGCGCCCCGCCTGCCTCACCGGGCAATGTAATGCCCGGGGGTATACCGTCCCGGCCGGTCTGCCCGGGTACATGGCTTACAGCCAAGCTTTACGCACTCCCTTCCTGGAATTTCCTTGGTGTTTGTTGGTGCAGGGTGTTGCTTTGTTACCATTCGCGCCACATGTTCTCCAGCCTATTCACTTTAAATAATAGATCGTTTTTTCAAGCGGCGTTTTTTCATTGTTCCGGTATACAATCACCCGCACTTTACCCTCGATCACCCTTTTGGCACTAATGTGATGGATAGCGGAAAAAGACATGGATAAAACCATTACAACAATTACTTTTAATTTTTTGTCAATTTTGCTTAACATTTTTTGGGCGGATTCTATTGCAGGTAATTTTTGCAGAAATACACCTCATAAATTTTATCGGAGCAAGAGTCCAAAAATCGGTACCCTTGCTCCGAATTCAACCTTTAATCAAATTTATTGAAGTATTACCGGGAGCTGCACCCGTCTTGGCAACCCCATTATCCTTCATAGGAGACTGTTGAGGTTTTTTCATTAAAATCGAGTAGGGTAGCGCCGCAGTAATTTGCTGCGGCGTTATCCCTCTCACAGAACCGTACGTACGGGCCTCGTATACGGCTCCTGATAAACC
>NZ_FOYM01000007.1 GCF_900115975.1 Desulfoscipio geothermicus DSM 3669 | reverse complement strand
CTTTGGCCTCTTCGCGCAACAGCTTGGCCAGCTCACGAGCGGCCTCAGCGGGTTCACCCGGGATAACTTTGCCGGCCTTGCGCGCTTCCGGCAGCGCAAAGGAAATTGCCTTTACCTTGGCGGCAACCTGGCTTTCATCCAGGCCGATATCCGCCAGTGCTTTTTTGTCCATGGGCTTTTTCTTGGCTTTCATGATCCCCTTCATGGATGGATAACGGGGCTCGTTCAAGCCCTTCTGGGCGGTGATTATTGCGGGCAGGGTCACTTCCACCACTTCGCTGCCGCCTTCGATCTCACGGGTGGCGGTGGCTTTCCCATCGGTTATTTCCAGTTTGGTCACTACGTTGACCACCGGGATATTTAAAATCTCCGCCACTCTGCCGGCTACCTGGGCCGAACCGTCGTCAATGGCCCTAAAGCCGCCGAGTATAATGTCGTATTCCATGTCCCCGATTACCTTGGCCAGTATGGTGGCCGTGGAGTATTCATCCAGTTCCGCTTCGCCGGAATCCACCAGCACGGCTTTGTCTGCGCCCATGGCCAGCGCCTGGCGCAGGGCGTCCTGGGTCTGCTGACCGCCGACGCTAATGACGGTCACTTCGCCACCGGCCTTTTCTTTTATGCGCAGGGCTTCTTCCACTGCAAATTCGTCGTAGGGGTTCATAATTAAGCTGACCCCTTTGCGCTCTATTTTGCCGTTGCTGTCCAGTGTAATTTTGGCTTCCGTGTCGAAGACTTGCTTAAGGCAAACCAGGATTTTCATACGTTTCCTCCTTTACTGGGTAAATTTAATTATTACCGGACCTGATCGACAATTCGGCCCGAAATCCGGATGGGTGATGGCCATAATGGCTGTTTACTTGGAATTGCTACCGTAAGAACCAGGTAAACTGACATTAGTTATCATTTCGGTACGCATCCCTCCAAACCCTTTTTTCATCAAAAACCTGGTGACTACGTTAGGAAAATGTCAAATGTCGCCATGATTCATTTTATCAACCAGTCAACCTGCGACATTTGTACGAAAATTGTGCATTTATTTCTCACTCCGACCGGGCTTTTCAAAAGCCTCAATAAGAATGGGCGACTCCGCCGCCCCAAATCAGGATAACTAAATTTTATACTTTTATTTTAGAATATTGGCTGCAATTACGATACGCTGCACCTCGCTGGTACCCTCGTAAATTTCGGTAATTTTTGCGTCACGCATCATCCGTTCTACCGGATATTCCCGGGTATAACCATAACCGCCGAAAATTTGCACCGCTTTAGTGGTTACCCACATGGCGCATTCCGAAGCATATAATTTGGCCATAGCTGATTCCTTGCTATAAGGCAAGCCGTTGTCCTTTAGGTATGCCGCCCGGTACACCAGCAATCTGGCCGCGTCAATGCGGGTAGCCATGTCAGCCAGCATCCACTGGATTCCCTGGAACGAACTGATGGGTTTATTAAATTGCTCCCTGACCTTGCTGTATTTAACTGCTTCGTCAAAGGCGCCCTGGGCGATACCCAGCGCCTGGGCGGCTATCCCGATGCGCCCGCCGTCCAGCGTCATTAATGCAATTTTAAATCCTTTGCCATCTTCACCGAGCATATTTTCTTTGGGTATCCGGCAATTCTCGAAAACTAGTTCATATGTCGCAGAGGCCCTGATACCCATCTTATGCTCTTTTTTACCAAAAGTAAAGCCCGGTGTGCCTTTTTCCACGATGAAAGCCGCCGTCCCCTTATGGCCTTTGCTTTTATCAGTGCTGGCAATAACTACATAAATATCAGCTTTTTCACCGTTGGTAATAAAAATTTTACTGCCGTTCAGCACATACTCATCCCCGTCCAGGACGGCTGTTGTTTTCACCGCGCCGGCATCGGAACCCGCCGACGGTTCGGTAAGCCCCAGGGCCCCGATCTTTTCACCGCTGGCCAGCGGCGTCAGGAACTTTTGCTTCTGTTCTTCCGTGCCAAAGGCATAAATGGGCCAGGAGCACAGCGAAGTATGCGCCGAAATCAATACCCCGGTGGATGCACAAACCCGGGAAAGCTCTTCCACGGCAATGGCATAACTAAGGTTATCCATGCCGGCACCGCCATATTCCTCGGGAAACGGGATTCCGGTCAAACCCATCTCGGCCATATCGTTCCATAACTTATAATCATACTCTTCAGCCTCGTCCATAGGGCCGGCCTTGGGAGCCACTTCATTCTCCGCAAAATCCCGCACCGTTTTACGTATCATTTCTTGTTCTTCAGTAAGCTTAAATTCCACACCGATTCCTCCTTAATTGATGTTTTGAGGAACACACCGGAATATTTAGGTTAAAAATCACGCCATACCGGAAAACCTGATTTGTGTTAAAAAGCTGTTCCTCGCCACATTTAAAATGCAAAAAACATACCTGAATAATTTTTAAATGGCCTATTAATGGCAATTTAGAATAGTGCGGAATTAACAAGCATTATGACGACCACCTATCCATACCTGTGTGTCTACATTTATAGACAAAGATGCCTTGAAGATTTCTTATTTAAACAGGCTATCACCTCATTTAACTTTGATTTGTCCCACCCATCCAGGTAAAGCTGACTGAACGTTCAGTCAGCTTATATTATAAAATTATTTCATTATTCATAAATCGTCAAGAGCTTTTTAATATTTAAAAATGTAAAAAATTTTCCTTTAATTTTTAAAAATAGCCCATTTCAAATTATTAAAACGTCTACCTTGTTTACAGCATCTACAGAGTAGACATCATGGAAGTTGTTTGTTAAATCGCTCTGACCAGGACCATTCCCCTCACCAACGTTTACCTGGTAGACGCTAGAATCATACCGCTTTTTACTTGGGATGAACAAGGAGGCGCCCAGTATTTTAGGCATTTCCATTATAACCGGCCCTGACAATTTTCTCCGCGGCATGACTTTTGCGTATTTTACCACCAATCAAATTATTCTAAATTAATTGACAAGGAGGCAAAAAAATGTCTGTTGATTTATCCCGGGAATTAGCCCATGCTTCAACCGGCCATAAGTTGATAATCTATCCTATGCACCGCAAGAACGCAAAAGACTTGTACAACCACAAGCTGGTTACGGCTCAGGAGGCCGTTAAAATTATCCAATCCGGGGATAACGTCATTCTGCCCCTGGGGTGCGGCGAACCTACGGCTCTGGTGGCGGCCATGGCTGAACGCCGTGATGAACTAAAAGGTGTTAAAGTTCACCAAATGCTTCCGTTAAACAAGGCCGCCTACCTGAATCCGGACATGCAAGAAAGCTTTCGTCATGTGTCCTGGTTTACCAGCAGGGCTAACCGGCAGTGCGTAAATGCCGGCCTGGCCGACTTCATGCCCGGTTATTTCCACGAATACCCCCGGTTTTTCCAGGAATATATTCAGGTGGACGTCTTTATGGGTACGGTGTCGCCCATGGACGAGCGGGGCTATTTCAGCTTTGGGCTTTCCGTCGATTATACCACCACAGCAGCCGCCGAAGCCAGGACCGTAATCCTGGAAGTCAACACAAACATGCCCCGGACCCGGGGAGACAGTTTAATTCATATATCTGAGGCTGATTATATAATAGAAAACAATTCTCCCGTCCCTAAAATCCCCATCCCTCCCCTGACCGAAGCAGACAAAATCATCGGCGGTCATATAGCAGAAATGATTGAGGACGGTTCAACCATTCAACTGGGTATCGGCGGTATGCCCAACGCGGTGGCCCAGGCGTTGATGGATAAAAAAGACCTGGGCATTCACTCGGAAATGATCACCGACGGAATGGTGGATTTGATTGAAAACGGGGTGGTCACAGGCCGGAAAAAAACCTTGCACCCGGGCAAAATCATCGGCAGTTTTGCCGCGGGAACCAAGCGGCTTTATGAATTTTTAAACGATAACCCCATGGTGGAAATGTATCCCGTTTCTTATGTCAACGACCCTTACGTGATCGGTCAGAATTACAAGATGGTTTCGATTAATGCCACCCTGGAAGTTGATTTACTGGGCCAGTGCGCCTCGGAGAGCATCGGGCCAAAACAGTACAGCGCAACCGGCGGCCAAACCGATTTCGCCCGCGGGTGCCTGCGCTCTCCCGGCGGCAAGGGATTTATAGCTCTGCACTCCACCGTCAAAAACGGTACTATTTCCAAAATTGTACCGGTATTGCAGCAGGGTGCGGTGGTGAGTTGCTCAAAAAATGATGTGGACCACGTAGTTACCGAATACGGCGTGGCCAAATTACGCGGCAAAACCGCCCGGGAAAGAGCGCTGGCGCTGATATCCATCGCCCATCCCGACTTCCGGGCCGACTTGAGGGCCGCAGCCCGCAAGATGCATTTAATATAAAAGTATTCATAAGTATGATTATCCTTTAGCTCAAAAAAAGCTGACCAATCAAAACCACAGTTGCACCGGCAGGGTTTGACGCCAAAAATACAGAAATTATAAAAGAATAAAACAATCTGGGGGCTAAGGTAAAAAGCATGCCTGAAATTGAAGCGCGGATCAGCCTGAAGGATATTGTTGACTCAACCAGCAATGCGGTGGTGGCGGTCGACCGTTCCGGTATCATTGTTTACTGCAACCGTCAAGTGGAAAAATTCCTTGAACTGCCCGCCGGTCAAATCCTGGGCAGTCATGTTAAAAAATTTTTCCCCACCACCGGATTACTCGAGGTACTCAAAGACGGACAGCCGCAACTAGGCTGCAGGTTATCCCTAAAAAACTGCACTTATCTGTCCAACCGCAATCCCGTTATCGTCAACGGGCAAGTTGTAGGGGCGGTGGCTGTTTTCCAGGATGTTACCGAAATACAAAATATCATTGATGAATTAACCACTAAAAATGAAAAAATCAGAGAACTCCAAGAAACACTCACCAACATTCTTGAGCTCTCCAGCGACGGTATAGTGGCAGTGAATAGAGATTATATCATTACCATGGCCAACCAGGCTTTTGCAAGCTTTTTCAATAAAAGGGTTGATGAAATAATCAGTCAACACGTAAAAAAGGTTTACGGCAACCCGATTTTTCCCCGGGCCATGGAAACCGGCGAGTCCGAATATGGTTATATTACTTCCTTAAACGGCCAGGAGATAATCGCCAACCGCATTCCCATCAAGAAAAACGGTGAAATTGTCGGCGCTTTGGGCACCGTAGTTTTTAAAAAAATATCCGATTTGCAAGCCCTGTCGGAAAAAATTCAAAAGCTGCGTAGTCAGCTTGATTTTTACAAGGGTGAACTCAAGCGCGCCCACCGGTTCAGGTTTACCTTCGAACAAATTATCGGGCAAAGTCCCGCTTTCATCACATTAAAGGAAACCGCCAGACGGGTGGCCAAAAATGAATCTACAGTGCTTATCAGGGGTGAAAGCGGCACGGGCAAAGAACTTTTCGCCCACGCCATCTACACGGAAAGCAGGCGCAACCGTGGTCCATTCATCAAGGTAAACTGTGCCGCGGTGCCTGAAAACCTGCTGGAGTCGGAACTGTTCGGCTACAAAGAAGGAGCTTTCACCGGCGCAAAGAAGGGCGGTCATATCGGCAAGTTTGAACTTGCCGACAAGGGAGTGATTTTTCTGGATGAGATCGGCGATATGCCTCTGTTGATGCAGGCCAAATTGCTGCGCGTGCTGCAGGAAAAGGAAATCGAACGCCTGGGAGACACAAGGCCCCGCCGGGTCAATGTCCGCGTCATTGCCGCCACAAACCGCGACCTGGAAGAAATGATCGCTAAAAATGAATTTCGTGAGGATTTATATTATCGCATCAACGTGGTTTCTTTAAACATCCCCCCCCTGCGGGAAAGAATTGAAGACCTGGAGTTGCTGATCGACCATTTCATAAAACGATTTAACAAGCAGTTTGGTCGGAGAGTTACCGGAATAGACCAGGAAGCGATGGTCATTTTACGAAATCACCGCTGGCCGGGTAATATCCGGGAACTGGAGAATGTGGTGGAACGGGCCTTTAATATACTGGAAGACGATAAAATTCGCAAAGAGCATCTCCCCCTGTATCTGCAAAGCACCCGGAAGTACAAGGGAATGCACCGGGGCGGCTTGCACCACCTTATTGAAGAAATAGAACGGGAAGCTATCCTTGATGCCCTGAAAGCCTGTGGGGGCAATAAGCATCAAGCCGCTTCCCTCCTGGGTATCTCCCGGGCCGGGCTGTATAAAAAAATGAATCGCTATGAATTATAATGTATAGAAACCCAAAATTGATATGCCAACCTTTAACACTCGGCCCGCTTTTTTTTTGGTATATTCGCTGTGGTGTCTTATCTTTGGGTCACGATTAAGCATAAACCCATATAACCCTTTCAATATAAACACCACAGCGAATATAATATTTTGTATTTAGCAAACGGCAAGTTTTATTTTACTTTTTACCGGCCCATTCCCGCTCCCGTAGCTCAATACGCCTAATCTTACCGCTGATGGTCTTGGGCAAGCTATCCACGAACTCAATTTTCCGCGGGTACTTGTACGGTGCGGTTACCTTTTTAACGTAATCCTGCAACTCTTTTACCAGTTCATCAGAACCCTGGTAACCGGGCGCCAGAATTATAAACGCCTTCACCACTTCACCGCGCATTTCGTCCGGACTGGAAACGACAGCGGATTCCGCCACAGCCGGGTGCTCGAGCAGCGCGCTCTCAACCTCAAAAGGCCCGATCCGGTAACCGGATGCCAGGATAACATCGTCTGAGCGGCCCACAAACCACAGGTAGCCGTCCTCATCCTTAATAGCCCGGTCTCCGGTGCAATACCAGTCTCCCCGGTAAGTGGAAGCGGTTTTTTCCGGGTTTTTCCAGTACTCCTTGAACAGGCCCACCGGCCTTTCAGGCTTAACTTTTACGGCGATATCGCCTTCTTGCCCCGACGGTAAGATATTACCGTTTTCGTCGATAACTTCCACCACAAACCCCGGCGTAGGCTTACCCATTGAACCGGCACGCACTTCCAGGCACGGGAAGGTACCCGCCAAGCAGCAGGTTTCCGTTTGTCCGTAACCGTCCCTGATTTTCAGGCCGGTATGCTTTTCCCAGTAATCAATTATTTCCGGGTTCAGCGGTTCCCCGGCGGCCACCACGTGCCGCAGCGTCTTAAAGTTGTACTTGGAGAGGTCCTCCAGAACAAACATGCGGTAAGCGGTAGGCGGCCCGCACAAGGTAGTTACGGGGTATTTCTCCAGATTGGTCAAGGTCTTCTTTACGTCAAAACGCGGGGTATGGTGGACAAATAACGCCGCGCCGCAATTCCACGGGCCGAAGAGACTGCTCCAGGCCGCCTTGGCCCAACCGGTGTCGGAGAGGTTCCAGTGCAGGTCATCCTCCCGCAGGTCCAGCCAGAACTTGCCGGTCACATAATGCCCAATACCATAACTGGCCTGGGTGTGCACGGTCATCTTGGGATAACCGGTGGTGCCGGAGGTGAAATACAGAATAGCGTTATCGTCGCTGCGGGTATTGACTGTTTCAAACTGATCCGACGCCGCGCTGACGACTTCTTCGTAATTGGTCCAACCTTCCTTTTTGTCGCCCACCAGAATAAAACTCTTCAAAGTGGGGCAATCGGCGCGCACTGCATCAACCTTGGGCGCGTTGTCGTTATCCGTGATAATACAGACCGCCTCTGCAGAATCAAAGCGGTATTTAAGGTCTTTCGGGGTAAGCTGGGTGGTGCCGGGGCTGATTACAGCGCCCATCCGCAGGCAAGCGATATTGACCTCCCACCATTCAATCAGCCTGGGCATGATCACGATTACAACATCGCCCTTCTTGACACCCTGTTCCGACAACACATTGCACAATTGACGCGATCTTTGGCAAAGTTCGGCAAAAGTTTTTTTCACTTCATTTCCATCATCGTCGACCCACCACAGGGCCAATTTGTTAGGGTCCTGCGCCCACTTATCCAGCACATCCCCGGAAAAATTAAAATACTCAGGAACATTCCACTTAAACTCTGCATAAGTCTTGTCGTAATCAACCATATTGTGCACCTGGCTCATAAAATCCCCCTTTTTTGCTAAAAATAATTTTTTTAGAATACGAAAAATGCCGGCAGCCTATCTTGCTGCATTTTTCTTATAATTTACTATTGCAAAATATTAGCCACTTTTCTGACAAATTGTTTTAATGGTAGATTAGACACGTTAAAAAGCCGTTTATTATAGCTAACGGTTTATTATGGCAATTAATCGGGGGGCATTGTTAATTTATGAGCATAACCGGAGTTTGGCTTCATAGAAGACACCAGTGTAAACAATAGTTACTATGTCCATTACACTTTAAGCTGTTTCAACGCTTGCGTCCTTTTCCCTCCCTAAAGCCCTTGTTGCCGCATCGCGCAATTTATATTTTTGAATCTTACCGCTGGCAGTGGTGGGATACTCATCAATAAACATTACAAAGGCCGGTATTTTATGGCGGGCTATTTTACCTTTGCAAAATTCTTTGATTTCTTCATCGCTGGATGTTTCACCGGGTTTCAATTGAATAAAGGCCACCACCTCTTCCCCGTATTTAATACTGGGCACGCCGACTACCTGCACATCTTTAATTTTAGGATTGGTATACAAAAATTCTTCGATTTCCCGCGGGTAAATGTTCTCACCGCCGCGGATGATCATATCCTTCAACCTGCCCGTTATCTTGCAGTAGCCCTTTTCGTCCATGACGGCCAGGTCGCCGGTATGCAGCCAGCCTTCGCTGTCAATGGCCGAAGCGGTAGCTTCCGGCATGTTATAGTAGCCCTTCATCACATGATACCCGCGGCTGCAGAGTTCCCCCTGCACCCCCGGCGGCACTTCTTCACCGGTCTCCGGATTGACGATTTTGACTTCCACGTTGGGCAGCGCCCGGCCCACCGTGCTGACTCGCAATTCAATGGGATCCGCTGTTCTGGTCATGGTTATACCGGGGGACGCTTCCGTTTGACCATAGGTAATGCAAATTTCACTGGCGCCCATTTTATTGACCACGGCCTTCATCACCTCGATGGGACACGGGGCGCCAGCCATGATACCGGTACGCAGGGTGGAAGTATCATACTTGTTTTTCTCCATTTCCTCCAGCTCGGCTATGAACATGGTAGGCACGCCGTGCACCGCGGTGCATTTGACCGCTTCAACAGTCTCCAGAACGGCTTGGGCGTTGAATGACTCCACCGGGGCCATGGTGGCTCCGGAAACCACACATAATAATGTACCCATTACGCAACCAAAACAATGGAAAAAGGGCACCGGAATACACAAACAGTCATCCGGAGTAAAATTAAGGCACTCAGCCTGGCTGTAAGCATTGCCGATGATATTGGTATGCGTTAACATGACCCCCTTGGGAAAACCGGTGGTGCCGGAGGTGTATTGCATGTTGATGACATCATCGGGCTTGAGCGACTCCTCCCGGGCTTGCAGTTCCTCGTCGGAAATTTGCTTGGCAAACTCGTACAAATCGTCCCAATTGAACATGCCGGGCATTTTTTCTTTGCCAATATAAATCACGTTCTTTAACTTGGGCAACCGGGCGCTGTTTAATTTGCCGGGCTCACAGTTTTTAAGCTCGGGACACAATTCATACATGATGTCTACATATTCATTGGGCTGCTTAACTCCGTGCACCAGGATTATGGTGGTGGAATCCGATTGCTTTAGCAAATACTCCAGTTCAAAGGAGCGGTAGTTGGTATTGACCGTAACCAGTACGGCACCCATCTTGGCGCTGCCGAACTGGGCCAACACCCACTCCGGCACGTTGTTGGCCCACATGGAAATGTGCTCGCCTTTTCGAATGCCCATGGCCATCAGACCTTTGGCCACCAAGTTGCAAATATCTCTGAATTCACGGTAATTATATCTTATCTCCCGTTTATGATATACCAAGGCATCATTATCACCCAGTTCCCGGGCCATCAATTCAATCAGTTCACCAATGGTAGTTTTACCTATTTCAAACTGCGGCGCCTTCATCGAACAACCTCCCGTCAAAAAGTATTCCGTCCTCGCGGCGAAAAAAGAAGAAATGTTTTTTATTTTACAATATTCTGAATCTTGTAATTATTTATTCCAAACCACCCCCTCGCAAAGGGAAAAATAATCAATACCAAAAAACATCATTATTCAGTATTATATAAGACGTTCCCTTTTCCCTGCTTACCCTTCCCGTTTTTTCCATATCTTTGATCAACTCATTGACAAGTTGCCCGGGTAGGCCGAAATGCTCGGCAATATCCGTTTCGGTATGTTTTTTAAGCGCCAACAGCTTTAGTATGGCCTCCTTGGCCGACGATTTCTGACTGCGATTCGGCTTGCCCGAAACCGGGATGTAGTCTTCTTTGTATTTGCGCACTCCACCCATCGGGAACCCCCTGGCACTCGGAGTATCAACAACCCAAAGCCCGGGCGATAACTAATCGCTGCACCTCCGAAGTGCCTTCGCCGATTTCCAATAATTTAGCGTCCCGCAAATACCTCTCAACGGGAAACTCTTTCATGTAGCCGTAACCGCCATGAATTTGAATCGCCTCCAGGGCGGCCTTGGTGGCCATTTCAGAAGCAAATAGTTTGGCCATCGACGCTTCCTTTGAATATGGCAGGCCGTTATCCTTCAACCAGGCAGCCTTGAGACACATCAACCGGGCCAGTTCGATATGTGTGGCCATATCCGCCAGCTTGAACTGGATGGCTTGAAACCTGGATATACTTTGCCCGAATTGCACCCTTTCCCGGGCGTACTTTAATGAGGCGTCAAGACATGCCTGGGCAATCCCCACCGCCATGGACCCGATCGCAACCCTTCCCCCGTCCAGAACCTGCAGAAATTGTTTAAAACCTTCGTTTAACTTCCCCACCAGGTTCTCCCTGGAAACGCGCACGTTATCAAAAAACAATTCCGTAGTATTTGAACCATGTAACCCTAATTTCTCATAACTGGACCTTACGGTAAAGCCGGGCGCATCGGTGGGTACAATTATGGCGCTAATCCCTTTATTGCCCCGACTTTTGTCCGTTAACGCCGTAATGGTTACAAATTTGGCGTAGCTGGCATTGGTAATAAAGCACTTACTACCGTTAATGACCCACTCGTCCCCATCCAGCACGGCGGTTGTTTTGGTGCCGCCGGCGTCCGACCCCGCCTCGGGTTCGGTAAGTCCGAATGCACCGATGCTTTCCCCACGACATAGCTGGCTTAAATATGTTTTCTTCTGCTCTTCCGAACCGAAAAGATAAATCGGCATGCAGCCCAGGGAAATGTGCGCTTCATAAGTCAAACCGGTGGACGCACAGGCGCGGGTGATTTCTTCAACCGCCAGGCAGTAACTTACATAATCAGCGCCGGCCCCCCCGTATTCTTCCGAAAAAGGCAGTCCCATCAAATCCATTTCGGATAATTTTTTTATTATGTCCACGGGGAACTCGCCGGTCCGATCAATATCGGCCGCCCTGGGGGCGATTTCCTCCTGGGCAAATTCAAAGACCACATCCCTGATCATTTTCTGATCCTGGGTTAAATTGAAATCCATAGTAACCCCTCCCGCAATTTGTTTGAGTTTTCTTAATTTGCAAAAACAATCCCCTTACGATTTTTCACGCCCCCAACGGTTAAATATCAATCTCCAACGGTCATATATCTCGCCGAGCGACAGGTTGTTACCATAACCACCGTGATTTGCCCGAAATAATGTATACCTGTTTTTACAATTTCTGCGCCGGTCTGTTAATAAAAAGAAAGACTTGCATTAATCGCAAGCCTTCAAGTAAATAATTTAGAGCATGATGTAAAAATAGATGACACTGTGTTTAAGTCAAATTATATTTAACCAATTTTTTATACAACCCTGGCCTGGAAATACCCAGAAGTTGTGCCGCCCTGGCCTTATTTCCCTTACTGTTCATCAATGTTTGCAGAATGACCATTTTTTCGGTCTGGTTCATAATTTCTGATAAAGTTTGCCCTTCATTGAAAGATAAGGTGAACCCTTTTTCTTGTTGATGAATGTTATCAAGCCCCCGGCTGCTGTCATCTTCCTCAAATATATCAGCTATATGCTGCGGCAAGTGCGCTTGGCAAATGGTATTCCCATCAAGCACATTAAAAGCCCGCTCAATGGTATTTTCCAACTCCCGCACATTTCCCGGCCAGGAATATTTTTGGAAAGCGGCCTCCACTTCCGGAGTCATCCCGGTAACCCGCAGACCGAACAGCCGGTTAAATTTTTTAATAAAGCTATGGGCCAGATCTATAATATCCTCTCTTCTTTCCCGAAGGGGTGGGATGGTTAAATTGACTACATTCAAACGGTAATATAAATCTTCCCGGAACTTTTTGTACTTTACCATGTGTTCCAGGTTGACGTTGGTCGCCGCCACCACCCGGACATCCGAAACCTTAACCTCACCGCCGCCCAGCTTTTGAATTTCTTTTTGTTGGATAAACCTGAGCAATTTGGCCTGCAAGGCAAAGGATAAATCCCCTATTTCATCCAGGAATACTGTTCCACCGTTGGCCAACTCCAGTTTGCCAACCTGGCCGCCCTTTTTGCCGCCGGTGAAAGCCCCTTCTTCGTAACCGAAAAATTCCGATTCCAGTAAGGTTTCCGGAATGGCCGCGCAATTAATCTTAATAAAAGGACCCGACCTGCGCAGGCTGGCGGCATGAATGGCCTGGGCAAAGAGCTCCTTACCGGTGCCGCTTTCTCCCGTGATCAAAATGTTTGAATTACGCGGCGCCACTTTAAGCAGGGTTTCTTTCAAATCAATCATCTGGGGGCTGTTACCGATGATGTTGTCCACGGTGAATATGACATTTAAACCGCCTCTGGACGCCGGCTGCTTTTTTCGCCTAATTCCATCTTCACCGGAAACCATGTCCCGCTCCGGGTTTAAAAAAATTAGTTTCGCTAGAGCTCCCTGAATGCGCCCGTTTTCTTTAATCGGTATATAGTCACCCCAAAAACTGCGCCCGTCAATGGTATCGATTTTACCAAACTCAGGCGCTCCGTTTTGCACAACCTTTAAAAGCCTGCGCAGGCCGCTATTTTTACAAATATCCGCCAGCCGCCTGCCGATCAATTTATCCGGATAAGTTTTAAAAGCCGCGGCCAATGTGGTATTTACCTGCTGGATGACGCCGTTTTCCCCAATCACCAGCAGGCCCTCGTTGCTGTTTTCAAAAATGGTGTTAAGAATTTTTTCAGCGGAATAATCCATATTGCAGGCTTTGTCCGCCGAAACATCCGTGGTCTCCGGATAAAGCACCCGCACCACCTCGTTTAAATATTTAGATTTGTTTAAATATTTTATCAATTGCACTTGCAAAATGCACAGACCAAAAAGCAGGCTTTAAAATTGTTTATCACCTTGTGGCGCTTTAATTCTGTGGCTTTTGCCCTGTGTCACAAGTGGCTACACTTTTTCGTTTACAATGGTAACAGCCCGGAAGTAAAACGACAATGTTGGCCATACATAGAAGGAAAACAGGATTTTTTAGCGAATAATAAATGCAAATCCTGGTAGAGGTTGTGAGTTTCTTGCCGAATAAAGCCGTAGACATTAAGGGAACCAGACAAGGTCTGGTCATTTTATTGGATGCCAACCGGGATTTTGAAGATATCAAGGCCGGGTTGAAAAATAAAATGGAGTCGGCACGCGGATTTTTTACCGGCGCCAAGTTTACGTTGCATGGCGAAAAAACACTTTTCCCGGCGGAAATAAATGAACTGGAAGCTATTTGCAAGGCATACGGGCTTATTCCCAACCCCGATGCCCGCTGGCCCCTGGAGCAGCTTCCCCAAGCCACGCCCGGAACAGCCAATAAAAAAATAGCGTTGCCCGGAGAACCGGCGCTTTTGGTCAAGCGCACCCTGCGTTCCGGACAAATCGCAGCGCATCACGGCCATGTCACGGTGCTGGGTGATGTCCACCCGGGAGCCAGGGTGGTGGCCGGCGGCAACGTAATCATTTTCGGCAACTGTTCCGGTCATGTTCATGCTGGCGGTGAGCGAAACCGCCAGGCATATATCCTGGCAATGTCCATGCGCCGCGCCCAATTGAAAATAGCCGATAAGTTGCTGATGGAGACCCCCGGGCACTTGCCCGGCATCCCCGTTATAGCCAAGGTTATACGGAACGAAATTGCCCTGTCAAGGTATATAGAGAAATAACCGGACGGAAAGTCCGGTTATTTCTCTATATACCTAACGGCCGCCAACAGGCCGGTGATGGTTTTAGCATCACATATTTCATTGCTTTCAACCATTTGCAAGGCTTTTTCAAGCGGTATTTTGATTACCTCAATAAACTCGTCCTGGTCTGGATTCTGATTGTGTGCCGTTAAGTCATACGCCAGGTATAAATGGATTTGTTCGGTGCAAAAACCCGGCGATGTATAAAACCGGTACAAATCACGCCAGTTACCGGCCCGGTAACCGGTTTCCTCTTCTAACTCTCTTTGGGCACATTCGAGCGCCTGCTCACCCGGTTCTATTTTGCCCGCAGGTATCTCCAGCATTTCTTTGCCGGCCGGATAGCGGTATTGACTGACCATCAGCACTTCCCGGTTTTCCGTGACCGCCACCACCGCCACCGCGTCGGCGGAGCCCACCACCTCCCTGGTCCCCGGCCGCCCGTCGGGTAGCAGTACATCATCCCGGCGCACGTTTATAATTTTCCCGTGAAAAACCGTTTCCGAAGTCATAGTTTTTTCCGTTGCCATTACACATCCTCCAGATATCAGATTTGGGCGATCTTCTTCATCTCCCAGACGGCCAGCCCGGGTAAAAGCGCATAGTCTTCAGTATGCAAATGGCTCGGCGCCGAAGCGTCAAACAAAACATTGCCCGAAGGGGGAAATTCATCGTCCCCTTCCCATAATACAAAGGTAATCGGTATCTTGGGCAGCACCGGCACCGTGACCGCCACGTCCCCCATGTTTTCCTCCCACCCGCCCAGCTTGGCCGCCGCTTCCTTCAATTTCCCGGTACGGGCAGCGAAAATGCCTACCAGCGGCTTAATGGCCCGGTTGTTGAACGGCCCTACGTAAATAGAGCCACTGGGCAATTCGGCAAACGCCAGCTTGGTTCCTTCCACCGCCCTGGGCCCGCAGTGGGTTAGATAATGCAATAACACCACCTTATAAGCCAGCGGCACTTCCCCCTTTTCATCACAGTATTCCACCTCCCCGCCGGGAAAATATATGCGGTACTGCTTGCCTAAAAAGGGGACGGTAAAAAAAGAACCCTCCTCACAAAATTGCACCAGGGCATTATCGGCCACGACGCCGGGCAATACCCGGGCAAAGTCCTCTTTGGCCTTTTTATGGGCCGGGTCCAAGTTTATCTGGGCTGTCATGACAATGCCTCCTTAAACCTACGGTAATTATTTAAAGTACATTGTATAACACTTGCAGACGTTATTCCAAGCATATATTACCATAATTTTGTTGCCGATTTCCCTAAAAACCCTTATAACCCGGCCTTTATAATTTGTTGAAATTTGCAAAAGGATTTTTTTAAATAAACAAGAAATATATTTTTTATTGACATAAATATGGTTATAACCGCTACCCGCCTTAATAATATATTTAATAACGCACCCAAGCAGGAGTGTAGGAGCATGCGCATCGGTATTCCCAGCGCTCTATTTTACTATGTATACTTTCCCATGTGGAAAGTCTTTTTCGAAGAACTCGGCGTGCAAGTAATTACTACCGGAAAAACCACCCGGCGAATGCTTGACAGCGGCGTGCGCGAAGCACTGGCCGATGCATGCGTACCAATCAAGGTTTTTTTCGGACATGCGTTGGCCTTGAAGGGCAAAGTTGACTTTTTATTTATCCCGCGGATTGTCTGTTTAAATAAAAAAACGGTTTACTGCCCCAAATTTCTGGGCTTGCCGGACATGATCCGGCATGGACTGGCCGACATGCCGCCGGTTATCGATGTGCGCATAGACAACCGTGACCGTAAAAATGGCATATTCTCAGCCTATTACGCAGTGGGCAAAATGCTCAATGCCAGCCCGCTCAATATTATTAGGGCTTACCTGAAAGCCCGGCTGACCCAGCTAAAATTTCAAAGGGTATTAAACAGCGGGCTGCAACCACTGGAAGCCATGGATGTTATTTTTAAGGGGAAAAAATATCAATCGGTTAAACAACCGGGACAACTAACCTTTGCTTTAGTGGGCTACCCTTACGCCATTCACGACCCGTACATCAGCGTGGGCGTAGTGGAAAAGTTACGGCAAATGAGTGTGCAGGTTCTAACCCCGGACAATGTTCCGCCCGGCAAGTTAAATTGGCAAAAACATGGCTCGGGCAAGCGCATGTTCTGGACGTTCAGCGAAAGAACCCTACGGGCGGCCGCGTATTTTGCGCGACGCAGCGGCGTGGACGGCATCATTCATCTCACCGCATTTGGCTGCGGACCAGATTCAATTGTTGACCGGTTCATTCGATTCAATAACAAAAACGGCGGTAATATACCCTTTATGAGCCTGACCATTGATGAACACAGCGGCGAAGCCGGCATAGGCACCAGGTTGGAGGCGTTTGTCGACATGGTTAAAAGAAAGAAAAGGGGTGACCGGTAGTGCGCAAGGTAACATTCCCGCATATGGGTGAATCTTACCGTACCTTTAAAATGCTGTTAAATGACCTGGGCAATGAAGTAATCTTACCCCCTCGCCCCAGTCGCCGGACGTTAAACCTGGGCGTGCAAAACACACCCGAATTTGCCTGCTTTCCTTTAAAAATATTAATGGGTACATATTTGGAAACCATTGAAATGGGTGCCAACGTAATAGTCACCTCGGGCGGCGTCGGGCCATGCCGGGCGGGGCTTTACGCTGAATTGCACAAAAAAATACTGCACGACCTGGGGCACCCCGTGGAAATGATCGTATTTGAACCGCCCAGACTATATCCCTTTAATTTTATTCGTAATGTTTACAAACTGAACCCCTGCCGCCTGTCCATCAAGGCCATTATTGAGTGCATCAAAAGGGCCTGGCGCAAGTTGCAGGCCCTGGATAACGTGGAAAAGGCCACGCATATCATCAGGCCCCGGGAACTAAAACCCGGCGCCACCACCAAAACATATAAAAAAGTGCTGGAATGGATTGACAAAGCCTATACCACCCGGGAAATCATCGATGCTGAAACTGCGGCGTTGATTGAACTGGACAATATCCCCCGGGACCCGGAACGGCTGGTTTTAAAAGTAGGTATTGTGGGAGAGATTTACGTCCTGCTGGAACCGGCCAGCAACCTGGAAATTGAAGAAACTCTGGGCAACCTGGGCGTGGAAGTGGAACGGTCCATGTTCCTGACCGGGTGGACCCGGGACAACACCTGGAAGGAAACCGTTGAGGGGCTGACCGTAAAGGATGCCGCCAAGCCATACCTGCCCGAATTAATCGGTGGCCACGGCAGAGATTCCATCGGCAATACCATCCTTTATTCCAAGCGTAATTTTGACGGAGTTATTCAACTGGCACCCTTTACCTGCATCCCGGAAATAGTGGCGCGAACCATTCTGACCTCTGTCAGTCGCGATTATAATATCCCCGTGCTCACCTTTTTCCTGGACGAACAGACCGGAAAAGCAGGTATGACCACCCGTTTGGAGGCGTTTGTCGATTTACTGCGGCGCAAAAAGCTGCAGGCCCCGGACAATAAACTACTAACCGCCAGCACCTTTTAAACCGGACAATTGTACCATTTTGCAAGGAAGTGACTTTATGAAAGCCTACCTGGGAATAGACGTGGGATCGGTAAGCACGAACATTGTAGTGCAGAACGAGGCCGGAAAAATAATAACCGGCCTTTACTTACGGACCAGGGGCCGCCCGGTGGAAACCATCCAGGCCGGCCTGAAGGAAACAGCTCGGCTGCTGCCCGAAAACACGACCATTTGCGGCTGCGGTACCACCGGCAGCGGGCGTTACCTGGCCGGGGTCATGGTGGGGGCTGATGTCATAAAAAACGAAATCACTGCCCATGCGGTGTCTGCCGCACATTTCGTGCCGGAAGTGCAAACAGTGCTTGAAATAGGCGGACAGGATTCAAAGATAATCATCATCAGGGATGGCATAGTAACAGATTTTGCCATGAATACAGTTTGTGCGGCCGGCACAGGATCTTTTTTAGACCAGCAGGCCTCCAGACTCGGTATTCCAATAACCGATTTCGGTGAACTGGCCCTACAATCGAACAACCCGGTACGCATTGCCGGGCGCTGCACCGTGTTTGCCGAGTCGGACATGATCCATAAGCAGCAAATGGGCCACCCGCTTAAAGATATTATTAACGGACTATGTGAAGCCCTAGTGCGCAACTACCTGAACAACGTCGGCAAAGGTAAGGACATTTTGCCACCGGTCATGTTTCAGGGCGGGGTGGCCGCCAACGCCGGCATCAGGTCCGCATTTCAAAGAGCGCTGGACATGGAAATTCTGGTGCCCCCGCACCATGATGTCATGGGCGCCATCGGGGCGGCCCTGCTGGCCCGGGAAGAACTGGGCATAAGCAAAAGAAGCACCAGATTTAAAGGTTTTGCCATTACCGAACTGGCTTACCAGACCAGCAGCTTTGAATGCGACGGCTGCCCCAACGCCTGTGAGATTGCCGAAATTTACGAAGAAAACCGCGTTATCGGTCGCTGGGGCGCCCGGTGTCCCCGGTGGGATATCGTATAGGAGGTTAAAGCGTGACAGAAAACGACCTGAAAATATTAGCCGTTTTTTTTAATGCAACCATCATCATCATCATGCTTGTCTCGGGCATCTGGGTGGGCGTGGATGCCCGAAAAAACGGTCGTTCACGGGCCGAGTCGATAATCTGGGGTTTTTTTGCCGGCTGGTTTCTCATTATCGGTCCTATTTTTTATTATTTTTTCAAAAGCAGATTTTATAAATAAAAGCGCGTTTAAATCAGTTCCCTCGGCGCGCGCTTTTTAATACTTTTATCCTTAGCCCTTGCCGTATATATGGCAGGGTATAGTTTAAAGTATAAATAAACCGCTGCCCGGGCGGTTATTTTGCTGTACGACATATGTCAATGATCGTAAACAAAGATAAAATTTTTTCTGAAATAACATAACTTTAAAAAATTTTTAAATTGGGCGGCCGTTTTATATTACTTTGCCGATTTTGCTGCTCAAGGCAGGAAAAAATAAGCCATTGCGGAAGCAACCGGCCGCACCCACACTTTGTGGCATAAATCTTGCTTAAACATTTTACAAATTGCATATCGCATTTGCTTTGTAGGGAGGTGGTCCTGTGTCCCGACCCCGGTTAACCAAGGCTTTGGTTCAGGTCTATACAGGCAACGGTAAGGGCAAGACAACAGCATCCCTCGGCCTGGCTTTAAGGGCCGTTGGTCACGGATATAAAGTCTTTATGATACAATTCATGAAAGGAAGCAAAGATTACGGCGAGCTACAGGCTGCGGAAAAATACTTACCTAACCTAATTATAGTCCAGAGCGGCCTGGAAACCTTTGTCAGCAAGGAAAATCCCGCCCGGGCCGATATCGATCTGGCCAAACGGGGACTGGAAACAGCCAAAAAAGTGATTGACGAAGGGCATTACGATCTGGTCATTCTTGATGAAATCAATGTCGCCCTTGATTTTAATTTAATTGACCTGGAAGAAGTGCTGGAAATCATAAAAAATAAGCCGGAACACGTTGAACTGATCTTAACAGGTAGGTACGTACCCAGAAAAATTATTGACCAGGCCGACCTGGTAAGCGACGTGACCCTGATCAAGCATCCCTATTATCAGGGAGTTTCCGCCAGGCAGGGGATAGAATATTGACGGATAGGCGGGTGTGGGAGCATGTTGGAGGTTTCTAAACTCATTCAGGGTGATAAGCGCACAGCTGCTAAAATAATTACACTTATAGAAAACGATGAGCCGGGTAAACATGAACTGCTCAGCCAGATATACCCTTATACGGGCCGTGCCCATGTGATAGGCGTAACTGGAGCACCCGGCGCGGGTAAAAGTTCGCTGACCGATGAACTGATTAAACAAGCTCGGAAAAATAACCTAAAGGTCGGTGTTATCGCGGTAGACCCCACCTCACCGATATCCGGCGGGGCCTTGCTGGGCGATAGGATCCGCATGCAAGAACATGCCCTGGATAAAAATGTATTTATCCGCAGCATGGGTACCAGGGGGTGCTTGGGCGGCCTGGCCCGGGCCACCAAGGATGTGATCAAGGTACTGGACGCCTATGGCTGCCAGGTGGTGCTCATTGAAACTGTCGGTGTCGGCCAGAGCGAACTCGATATCATGCATTACGCCGATACCACCCTGGTGGTGCTGACCCCGGAAGCCGGCGACCACATTCAGACCATCAAAGCGGGCATTATGGAGATAGCGGATATTTTTGTAGTAAACAAAGCAGACCTGGGCAACACCAAAAAAATGATTACCGATATAGAACAAATGCTGGATATGAGCCCCCGGTTTAAAAACGGTTGGCGTCCACCGGTACTTATCACCAGCACCCTGACCCAGGAAGGCATTGCCGAACTCTGGTCGACGATCGGCCATCACCTGGCGTCTACCAGCGCAAGCGGTGAACACCAGGAAGTCGTGCGTAAAAGGTTGGCCATGGAAGTGATGGAAATGGTTGAAGAAAACCTGCGCAATGCATTATGGAATTATTTTACAGTAAAAAACAACCTGACGGAACTGATAGATCAACTGGCTGATCGCCATACAGACCCGTATTCGGAGGCGCAAAAGTTTGTCCGGGAAATATCAGATAAAATTTTTGGAAAGGAGCATTGATATATGTCTGGGAATAAAATTGATGAAATAAAAGCCACCCGGGAAAAATGGCTGACTCAAAGGAGTAAAAGGAAAGACCGGGATAT
Source organism: Desulfoscipio geothermicus DSM 3669 (assembly GCF_900115975.1). Lineage (GTDB taxonomy): Bacteria > Bacillota > Desulfotomaculia > Desulfotomaculales > Desulfallaceae > Desulfoscipio > Desulfoscipio geothermicus. The sequence goes on along the minus strand of NZ_FOYM01000007.1, from coordinate 106,588 downwards.
AAACTTTGATACGGTTTCCGGCATGCCGGTACAGGACATTTACACCCCGGAAGATATTAAGGGTTTTGATTACCTGCAAGACCTGGGCTTCCCAGGTGAGTACCCCTTTACCAGGGGCGTACAGCATAACATGTACCGCGGCCGTCTGTGGACCATGCGCCAGTTCGCCGGGTTCGCCACCGCCGAGGAATCCAACCAGCGCTACAAATACCTGCTGGAAAAAGGCCAGACCGGCCTCAGTGTGGCCTTTGACATGCCCACCATCATGGGCTATGACAGCGACCATCCCCGCTCCCTGGGCGAAGTCGGCCGGGTCGGCGTGGCTATAGACAGCTTGGCGGACATGGAAACGTTGTTTGACGGCATCCCCCTGGATCAGGTCAGCACGTCCATGACCACCAACGCGCCGGCGTCTATACTGTGGTGTATGTATATCGCCACCGGCGAAAAGCAAGGCGTCCCCTCGGAAAAATTAACCGGCACCATTCAAAATGATATTTTAAAGGAATACATTGCTCAAAAATCATGGATTTTCCCGCCGGAACCATCCATGCGTCTGATTACCAATATTTTTGAATACGCCGCCAGACACGTGCCCAAGTGGAACACCGTTAGCATCAGCGGCTACCACATTCGCGAAGCGGGATCTACAGCCGTACAGGAACTGGCTTTTACCCTGGCGGACGGCTTTGCTTACGTGGAGGCGGGCATCGCGGCCGGTTTGGATGTGGATGATTTCGCCCCCCGGCTGTCGTTCTTCTTCAATTCGCACATTGACTTTTTTGAAGAAATTGCCAAGTACCGCGCCGCCCGGCGGATCTGGGCCCGGCGCATGAAAGAAAAATACGGGGCTAAAAATCCCAAGTCCTGGCTGCTGCGATTCCATACCCAGACCGCCGGCTGCAGCTTGACGGCTCAGCAGCCGGAGAACAACATCATCCGTACCGCCTACGAAGCTCTGGCAGCGGTTCTTGGCGGCACCCAGTCGCTACACACCAACTCAATGGACGAAGTGCTGGCTCTGCCCACTGAAAAGTCCGTACAAATTGCGCTACGTACTCAACAGATCATTGCTTATGAGACAGGCGTAGCCAATGTCATCGACCCGCTGGCCGGCTCTTATTTCGTGGAAGCATTGACCAATAAAATGGAAGAAGAGGCGGAAAAGTATTTTGCGGAAATCGAACGCCGGGGCGGTGTGCTGGCGGCCATAGACCAAAATTTCTTCCAGCAGGAAATCGCCGACGCCGCCTACCAGTATCAGCGGGCTATCGACAAGAAACAGCGCATCCAGGTAGGGGTCAACGAATTTATCAACCCCGATGAGCAAATGGATATTGAAATCCTTACCATTGACCCCGCCATTGAACGCAAACAAGTGGAAAAAGTGCAAAAACTGCGCCGGGATCGTGATAATATCCGCGTGCAAGAAACCCTGGAAGCGCTGCGCAAAGCAGCCGAAGGTACGGAGAACATGATACCCTACATCCTTGAATGCGTCCGGGCTTACGCCACCGAGGGCGAAATTGTGCAGACCATGCGCGAAGTATTCGGTGAATATAAGGAAAAACCTACATTCTAAATTGATATACAAAGGAGGTAAAATCATGGCCAGGAAAATAAGGGTATTAGTCGCCAAACCCGGACTGGACGGCCACGACCGGGGAGCCAGGGTAATCGCCCGCGCGCTCAGAGACGCCGGGATGGAGGTAGTATATACCGGGTTGCACCAAACCCCCGAGCAAATAGTGGAGGCCGCCATCCAGGAGGATGTAGATGTAGTGGGCTTGTCCATCCTCAGCGGCGCGCACATGACGTTGTTCCCCAGGGTTTGCGAATTACTCAAAGAAAACGACGCGGGGGACATTGTAGTGATAGGCGGGGGCACTATCCCGGAAGCGGATGTTAAAACCCTCAAAGAAGGTGGCTGGGCCGCCCAGCTGTTCACTCCCGGCACGACCATAGAAACCATCGTGGACTGGATCAACGCTAATGTCAAGGTGAATTAGACCCTAACCGCCCGGGCGCCCCCGGGCGGTTTGTATTAATCTAACAGCTGCAGCCGGTGCCTTGTACGGCGGAAAGGTCCCTTTCTTTGATGTCCCGCAGGCATTGCAGTGCAAAATCCACTTCTTCCAGGGTATTGAAATAAGAAAAGCCGAATCGCACCAGCTTGCTGTCAAAGGTGCCCAGCGTACGGTGCGCGTCGGGGGCGCAATGTAGGCCGGCCCGGCAAGCAATGTTATACCACTGATCCAGAGCGCTGCCTACCGCCTCAGTATTCTTTCCTTCCAACAGAAAAGAAACCACCGGCGCTCGTTCCACCCCCTTACCTGGCCCGAATATTTTTACTCCCGGAACCCTTTCCGCTTGTTCGATAAACCTGCGTACCAGCATCGTTTCATGTTCCCTGATTCTTTGGATCCCGGTTTGCTTGATGAATGCAATGCCGGCGCCCAACCCGGCAATACCCACCGAATTCAACGTACCGCTTTCATATTTTTCCGGCAGCAAGTCGGGCTGGCCGGGCACTGCAGATTTGCTGCCCGTCCCCCCTTCCCGAAAGGTTTTTAATTTTACACGCTCCCCCACAAACAGTGCTCCGGTTCCCGGCGGCCCCATCAACCCTTTGTGGCCCGGCATGGCCAGCAAGTCTATATTCATGTCCCGAACGTCTATATCCAGAATACCGGCAGTCTGGGCCGCGTCCACGATAAATATTACATTAGCATCCCGGGCCAGCCCGCCTATTTCTTTAACGGGCATGATCGTGCCGGAGACATTGGAGGCATGGGTCATAATGACGGCCCTGGTATTGGGCCGGATGGCCCGTTCCACTTCTCGGTAGTCCAGGGACCCGTCAGGGGCGCAGGGCACTTTGGTAACCTCTATTTTTTCCAGCAGCCCGTAGAGCGGCCTGGTTACCGAATTATGCTCCATGGAGCTGGTGATCACATGATCACCGGTGTCGAGCACGCCTTTGATGGCCATATTCAGGGCATCCGTGGCATTGAGGGTAAATATCACTCTGTCCGGTTCGGAAATATTAAATAAAGCAGCCACGTCCTCCCTGGCGGCATCAACCAGTTTGCCGGCTGCCAGCGACATTTTATGACCGGACCGGCCCGGGTTGGCCCCGGCTTCCTCCAGGCAGCGGCGCATTGCTTCCATCACTCCCGGGGGTTTGGGCCAGGAAGTGGCCGCATTGTCAAAATATATCACAACAACACCTCCAGCTTAGTAACACAACAGTATTATTTATTGTTGTAATATCACTTCAGCTTTTATACCCAAAAAATAAAGCGCCGCCGGGCGCTTTACCAGTATACAAAGTAATATAAGCAATGAGTGAACTTTTATTCCTGGATCAACCCCCGTTGCATCATTTTTTGTTTAACGGTGGGGTAATAATCCAGGTTGGTATGCGGCAGGAACTTACTGCCGACAAACCTGTTCATGAATTCCTCCTTGGCGTTGAGTTCAAAATAAGTTATACTGCGGGCTATTTTCTCCACTTCCCGTCTGCTGGCATCGGATATCAACACCAGCCTGGCCCCTTCCCCGGAACTGTTCCCCAGGCGAATCATATGCTCCCGAGGTAGGTCCGGGTAAAGACCGATAATGATGGCTGATTCCAGATTCAGATACTGCCCGAAAGCCCCGGCGGCGTAAAAGGTGGTGATATCGGTCAATCCACAGCCCACGCCTTCCAATAATGTTTCCAGGGCCGCGTTGACGGCACCTTTGGTGCGCATCAAATTATCTATATCGGTTTGCGTAAAAGTAATATCCCTGCCGGTAGCCGACTCAGCCGCCGGCACAACTACAAATTCCCTGCTACGGCTCCTGAATTTACCCGCCCGGTCAATGATGCCGGCCAGCAATAATTCCGCCAGGCAGTCCACCAGCCCGGAACCACATATGCCCACCGCCTTTTGCCCGGCTATTGTCTTATAATTAACGTCCTTGGTCTCCGGGTCTATGCGCACCTGGTAAACCGCCCCCGGTTCGGCCCGCATGCCGTCGTGGGCGACGTCACCTTCCAAAGCAGGGCCGGCCGCCCCGGCACAGGCCATCAGCCATTCCTCATTTCCCAAAACCATTTCCCCGTTGGTGCCGATATCTACAAAAAGGGCCAATTCCGGCTTTTTGTGCAGCCCGCTGGCCAATATGCCGCCCAGCACATCACCGCCCACGTAGCTGCCCACGCCCGGCAGGCAATATAATGGTGCGTGGGGGTTGACCTGCAGACCGATATCACTTACTTTAAGGTAACCGGGCAGGTTCACCACCGGGATATAAGGAGCCTGGCAAATGCGGGAAGGGTCAAGGCCCAACAACAGGTGAATCATGGTGCTGTTGGCACCCACGGTTACGGCGCTGATTTCCCTTCGCTCAACTCGGCACTTTTGCGCCAGGCCAAGTATAATCTTATTTAATGTCTCCACCACTGCGTCTTGCAATTGCTTACAGCCCCCGGGCGTACCGGCCAGATAAATCCTGGTCAAAATATCCATACCATATTGTATTTGCCCGTTGTAATCCGCCTCTGTGGCCATAATTTGACCAGTAGACAGATCCACCAGGTAACCAACTACGGTAGTGGTCCCCAAATCCACCGCCAGACCGTAATGACGCGCCATCCGGTCGCCGGGCTCAATATCAATGACTTGCCACACTGCGCCAAACCGGGCCAGGGTGGCGGTGACCCGCCAATCTCCTTCACGCAGCGCTTCCCCTACTTTATTCATCATCTTCAGCGGCACCGTCACCTGGTCGCCACAGCAGGCGCGCAAAGAATCCACAAGCCTGTCTACATCAGCCTGGTTGTTCAATAAACTGGGCTGCTCCAGTTCTATGTAAACCTTTCGGCTCATGGGATCTATATCTACATCTACCAGAACGCGGTTTTGCAAAATAATGTCATTATTTTCGGTCAAAGACAATTGCATTGTCACCTCTTTATCCGGTTAATGATTTTCAGTACTGACAATCAATTAAAATTTTTTTATATTTTAACTATACCATACTAATATAAAACACAAAAGAGATACCAATCCGGTATCTCTTAAACCGCCTGTTGGGGGTTTCTTTTCAATCTGCCGAAGAGTTTCGCTGCCAGTCGTACCACTGGGTGCGCCAGCTGCATCTCCAGCGCCTTGTATTCTTTTTTAACCTTGGCCAGTTCTTGCTGGGCCAGGCGCAATGACTTGTTCAACCTATCGCTTTCGGCCATGGCATGTTTCAAGTCGGCGCTCAAGGTATTGATTTCCTCGCGCCAAATTTTTTCCTCCTGGTCGGAATTCCCTTTCCATCTTTCTAATTTTTGCTTCAGTTCAACAATTTCGGTCTGCAGTTCGGCAATTCTTTCAGCGTGTTTTTCTTTCATCTCCAACAGTTTAGCCTTATTTTCCCGGTCCCGTTCCTTATACTGCTGCAGTTTGGTGAACATTGATTCCAGACTGGATTGGTTTTTCTCCAGCATATCCTGCAGCCTTTCATTTTCCGCTTCTTTGTCCCGGGTCCTTTTAACCCAGAGGCGGCACTGGTATAAAATGCTGTTCGCCTTTGCTTCCAGTTTTTGTAGGTGCTCCTTGTAACGGTATATTTCTTTCTTTCTCAAAGCCAGCAACAGATCTTTTTCAGCCATCTGGGTGGCCATTTGCTCGTACCGGTTCATTTCGTCATGCCGCAAAGCCAGCGCAGCAGCGGCCTCCCGGTGGGCCGCCGACACTTCCGCCAGCTGTTTCTGCAAGCCGGCATTTTTACGAACCCAGCGCTCCCGATCCCGGTGCCACCTCTCCCGCTGTCTTTGCAGTGCCGCCAGGTAGCGCTTCAAAATGCGATCGTAAATTACTCTGGCCTCTGCATTATAATACCAGACCCCTTCCCCGATCTGTTCAAAGAAAGGAAATTTATGCAATACTTCCTTGACTTCTTGCTCGCCTGTAGCGCGCCAGGCGCTTACCACATCACGTAACTGCTTGAGCGAAAGACCGGTGGGATGCAGCTTTAAAGCCTTGACGACCAGGTGTTTCAGGGAATAATGGCCGGTTTCCACTTCCCACTCAGTCAACCCCCAATAACCGTTTTCCAGTTGAATAAACCGGCCGTCATTAATCAGCTCCGCATGTTCTGCAACCGGCTTGCGTTTTTTCTTTTTATTGCCGTTTTTAGTCAGTTCGTTCAAACTGAGGGGTTTTTGCTTTTTCAGCAACAGGTTGTAAAATTGATCATTATCCCGGTGCCCTTCCAGGTCCAGGGACCATATGTAATTTTTGTCGCAGGAGAAACATTTGTGTTGCTCCAGACATATACGTACCTTTTCTTCCACCTGCTCCCGTGCATAATCCGCCAGCATTTGCCTGTGCACATAGGGCGCCAATTCTGCAACCGTTAATGATTCAAAGAAAAACAAGGTTTTTTTCAAAACATCCGTCAGGGAGTGCAATTTTCCACTCAACTAAAAACACCACCTCTAACAAATTTCCATATTTTGTTTATATATATTATTTCATGATTAATTTTCTATATCCTTCCTTTGAATAAAAATTTTGCATTTTTTTCTTGACGGAAGTTCGAATTTTTTAAATTTATTCTGTTCAAGAATTATAACAACCAGTATAATTAGATAAACAAATTGTTGTTATATTTAGAGGTGGTTATCATTGGACTCAGCCAGCCATTCATCAAACTTAAAAAGACATGATGTAACGGAGGATCAGATTGTTATTGAAGGACCGGTGGAGCCGGCATATTTAGCCAAGCTGAATATGTCCGCAGACCTTAATGTTTTCCGGGAAGCCCCCAAACAACACCGAGCTTTAATTGACATTGCCGGTTCCAGCGACGGGCTGGTTTACATCATCCGCAACCGGAATACCATTATCGGTTATGTAACTTTTCACGAGCCGGATAAATACAGCCGCTGGTGCAAACACCCCAACATTCTGGAATTGGGAGCCATAGAAATCAGTCCGGCGTGGCGCAAGCATAAATTAGGCAAAAAGCTGCTGAAATACGCCTTCTCCAATCCCGTTATGGAAGAAAAAATTGTAATCACCATTGAATTTTGCTGGCACTGGGATCTTGATCATACCGGACTGGATATCTGGCAATACCAGAAAATGTTAAGCAAGCTTTTCGGGAGCGCAGGATTGGTGCGAGTCGCCACCGACGATCCCGAAATCCTGGAGCATATCGCCAACGTGCTAATGGCCCGCATCGGGTCCAGGGTATCGGAAGCAGACGTACAAAAATTCGAAGACATGAAATTTCAGGGCACCAGTATTTTCAGTTAAAAAAGCAAAAAGGGGACAGGCCGTAAAAGGGGACTGGCTCCGATTCGTTTTGTGAATCGGTGCCTGTCCCCTTTTTGCGGCCTGTCCCCTTTTTACTGCCCCGATAACCGGGGCTGGTTGATACTATAATTATCGCAGGCTGTAATTGGGCGCTTCCTTGGTAATGACCACGTCGTGGGGGTGGCTTTCGCGCAATCCGGCAGGGGTAATCCGTACAAATCTAGCGTTTTTCTTGAGTTCCTCAATGTTGGCGGCGCCGCTATAGCCCATGCCGGCCCGCAACCCGCCAATAAGCTGAAATACCGTATCTCCCAGCGTGCCTCTGTATGGTACCCGGCCTTCCACCCCTTCCGGAACCAGCTTTTTCTGATCCTCCTGGAAGTACCTGTCCTTGCTGCCCTCTTTCATCGCCCCCAGGGAACCCATACCACGGTAAACTTTGTAACTGCGTCCCTGGTAAATCTCCATATCGCCCGGGCTTTCTTCCGTCCCTGCCAGCAAACTGCCCAGCATAACTACATCAGCGCCGGCGGCGATAGCCTTGGTAATATCACCGGAATACTTGACCCCGCCGTCGGCTATGATGGGAATATCATGCTTGGCCGCTTCCTGGGCGCAGTCGTACACCGCGGTAATCTGCGGCATTCCGGCGCCGGCCACCACTCTGGTGGTGCAAATGGAACCGGGGCCGATACCGACTTTCACCGCGTCGGCGCCGGCTTGAATCAGGTCGCGCGTTCCTTCCGCGGTCCCAACGTTACCGGCCACAACCTGCATTTCCGGATATTTATTCTTTATTTTTTCAACTGTATCCAGAACACCGCGGGAATGCCCGTGAGCGGTATCTACGACTATAACATCAACTTTGGCGTTAACCAGCGCCTCGACCCGATCCATGGTATCGGCGCTGACACCGACGGCGGCGGCCACCAGCAACCTGCCCCGCTCATCCTTGGCGGACAGGGGGAACTGGCGAGCTTTTTCAATATCCTTGATGGTGATAAGACCCCGCAAATTAAAATCATCATCCACAATGGGCAGTTTTTCAACTTTATACTTTTGCAGTATTTCCTTGGCTTCTTCCAGAGTGGTCCCCACCGGCGCGGTAACCAGGTTATTCTTGGTCATTACGTTGCCGACTTTTTGATTGAAATTTTTTTCAAAACGCAAGTCACGGTTGGTTAAAATACCCACCAGTTTACCGTTCTCCGTAACCGGAACGCCCGAAATGCGATAGCGTTCCATGAGCACCAGCGCCTCGTTGATGGAACTTTCCGGTGATAAGTAAATAGGATCGGAAATTACACCGTGTTCCGATCTCTTTACCCTGTCCACTTCCAGGGCCTGGCGTTCAATGGACATATTTTTATGGATTACGCCAATGCCGCCTTCCCGGGCCATAGCGATGGCCATGCGGTACTCTGTTACCGTATCCATGCCGGCGCTGATTAGGGGAATGTTCAAGCTGATCTTTTTAGTGAGGCGGGTGGAAGTATCCACATCGCGGGGCAAAACTTCCGTAGCCGCCGGTATTAATAGCACATCGTCAAAGGTTAGTCCGGTTTTACTGAATTTTTCGGGATAAATGTCCCCTCACTCCCCTCTTTTTCGGATAATTTTTTTCAATAATATATTTGTTTATTATAGCACAACGTCCGGAAATAAGGGGACCTAAATTCTATACATTAAAAAAAGTTTTTCCCGGCTTCCCGAAGCGGCAATCCAATACCACCCGGCATATATAGAATCAGTCCTGCTAATCCTGGCCCATGATATGCCCCAGACCGTAACGCATGAAATGATCCCGCAGGTGATAGATCAGCTTTTCCGTAACATCAAACTCCTCAGCCATTTCAGCATCGGACTTGCCGTCTTTCAGCCCGTCAATAAACTCGTCAAATTCAATACCCACTTCCTCGGTCTTAAACTTTAAACTGGGTTCTGTACTCCATGGTACTCTGGAACGAATATATTCTTCCACTGGCGGAACACTCCCTTTTTTCAACTTATTGTGTCCAGCCGGCAGAATCATTATCATACCTTGTCCTTTATGGGAATAATTTCTAAGTAAACCACTACATTCTCGGCTATGACCACCAGGTTGACTTTTAGCTGGATTTTATTTCCATCAACTTCCATTTCCCGATTATCCACTATGCGGGGAACCAACTGATAATTAATCGTTTCCACTTCCTGCCCCGAAATTATTTTCAGCCATTCGCGCACTTTTTTTTCTACGGTCAGTTCAATAGTGCTTCTTTCGTACTCTGAATAATCGCATTCCTCGCTGAAAGCAACGCGCGTGGTTATTTTGGATATCACCCGTTTGTGAGTGGTTTTACTGTTTTCCCGGAGTTGCTGCAATTCCTTTTCCGCCACCTGCAGGTTATCCTGCAAAGCCCGGTTTTCAATATACAGAGCATCCACCTGGCTGCCTATGGAAATTCCCGTCAACGCTGCCCCGGTAAGGGCACCCAGAATAAAAACGGCCAGACCGAAAAGCAGCCGTTTCATTGCCCCTCACCTGAAAGCAGCAACAGCAGGTAATAACCGGTCTGGGTGCCGGCCAGGGCGCTGATGATATAGATCAGCTGCTTGATGACCGCCCGCACCTCACCCTGAAAAAGGCCGGATTCCAGCACCTCGAAAGTTGAAAACGTCCCGCCGATAGCGGCAACGATGGCCCATATTTTTATCTCCCTGGCCAGCTTCAACATGGTGCTGACGGGAGGCTCTTTGACCATTACGGCCGCCAGGGAACCCACCAGCGCAGCACCGAGAATTATGCCCAAGGCGGTACAAAAAATCAATACCGTTTTATTTACAAACGTTTCCATAGCCATACCTTCCCTTTCAGACGAATCACCTAAAACACCGGTCCCCGCCAATGACCGACGGGCCATGGGCCCGAGCTACGGTATTGCCCGTTTTAAATATTTCTATGACCCAAATATATGAAGCACACCGGTAAATAATAACAAAAAAGGTGTGCATCAAAATCAGTTCCCTTAATGCATACCTTTCACAGTAATTTATTCCCTTCCCCGGCCATAGTTATAGCCAGCTTCACTTTTCTGGCAAAGCATATAAAAAACCGGGCGCACTGCCCGGTTTTGCAGCTTGGAATACATAGTTTTTAATCTGCCGGCGGCACCAAACCCGGCCGCAGGTGACTGACATCGTTGTATAACATGATTATACCTTTTTCCCACTGGTAAAATTCAATAATTGAAAGGGAGGCATTGTCCTGGCGCAGGCGCCAGTACTGGTTTAAATCAAACCCCAACACGGTACCTACAATACTTCTTATGGTGCCCCCATGGGCCACTACCACCACCTGCTGCCGGGGATACCGCTCAATAATTGTTTTTATGGCCCGAACGGATCGTTCGGCCAGCTCAGCCAGGTTTTCCCCGCCCGGTATCCTGGTTTCCAGCGGACTGGCCCACCAGGCCGAAGATTCCTGCCGGTATTGCCTGCGGATCTCCTCGATGGTCATTCCCTCCCAGTGCCCGAAATTTAATTCTTGCAGGTCATTAAGCACCTGCACGGGTTGGTTGTGCGGCCGGGCTATGATGGCCGCTGTTTCCCGGGCCCGGGATAGGTTGCTGGAGAAAAAAGCGGCAAATTCCTGCCCGGCCAGCCGATTGCTCAACGCCTCCGCCTGCCTGGTGCCGTTATCGCTTAACGGTACATCCGACTTCCCCTGTATCCGGAAATCCTTGTTCCACTGCGTTTCGCCATGCCTGATTAAAAACACCCGACAGCCCATACTATTCCCCTTTCACGGCCTTTGCCAGCGCATTCAACAACGCCACGTTTTCCCGCCTGGTTTTTACCGCCACTCTGATGTAATTGTGCCCCAACCCGGCGAAATTGGCGCAATCACGCACCAGGACGCCCCGCTGTGCTGTTCTTTCAGCCAAAACTGAAGAAGAAATTCGGTCATCCTCAATCTTGATCAACAAATAATTGGCGTCGCCCGGAAATGCCTGGAGACCCGGTATGCGGGTAATGGCCCTGAAAAGAAATTCCCTTTCCTGCCAGACAAGCTGCCTGGTTTCTTCCATATACTTAGTGTCCGCCAGCGCCGCCGTGCCGGCGATTTGCGCCAGCATGTTCACATTCCACGGGTCTTTGGCCGGCTCGAGTCTTTTTACGAGGGAATCAGTGCCCAGTAACACGCCCAGCCGCAGGCCGGGGATGCCGAAAAATTTGGTCATGGAATACAACACAACCAGTTTGGAGTACTTGGGCAGCAGCGACATGACACTGTATTGTTCCCGTCTTTCCACAAAATCAATAAATGCCTCATCCACCACCACAACGGCATTTCTATCCTGCGCCTCCTTGATAACGGTCTGGATAATCGGTTTCTTCTCAGCCCGACCGGTGGGGTTGTTGGGATTGCAAATAAAAACACTGTCTGCCTCCCGCAGGGATTTTTTTATCTTAGACACCGGCAGGGTAAAGTTGTCCCTTTCTTCCATGGGCACTTCCACCACCGTCCCCCCGGCGGCGACAACCGCCGCACCGTATTCCACAAACGTGGGCGAGCAAACCACAGCCCGGCGGAAAGCCAAAACACGGGCCAGAAGGTAGATTAATTCCGAGGCCCCGTTGCCCAACAACATATTGGCCGGCGGAATATCCAGGTAACGGGACAGCGCCATTCTCAATTCCGCACAGCGCGGGTCGGGATAATGACTTATCAGGTCCAGGTTGTCCTTGATCGCCTTTAACGCCTGATGGGAAGGACCCAGCGGGTTGATGTTTGCGCTGAAATCGTATATTTCCCGGGGCTGGCGGTTAAATTTGCGGGCGGCACCGAATACATCGCCGCCGTGCCTGTATTCCGTATAAATCATAATCTACTCCTCGGCAATAAATTTTTTAAAACCTTAAGCTGTAAAATAACCCGGGCCAGTAACCGTAAAGAGGGAAAACCGCCAGGTAGACCAGCAGTTCCGTCATTTCGGCCGTGGCCCCATATGTATCGCCGGTCAGCCCACCCAACTCGGCAGTCAACTTGCCGCCGGTAAAGCGCACCCAGGCCCAGGCAATCGGCAGCAGTAACAGCCCGGCGATGCCGGAAACCAGGCCGGTTATTATAAGTGTACTGGCGGTGGCCAGCAATAATTCCCTCCCGCCGGTATACTTTTTATACAGGGTGCCCAGGCCTGACGGGCGGGCGTAGGGGAAACGGGCAATGGCGTAAACCATTGCCCACCGGCTCAACACCAAAGCCGGTATTATGGCCTGCCATGTCAGTGTATCGCTTAGCGACAAAAAAATGTTATATTTAAGCAAAAGCAGGCATACCATGGCCAGCGCCCCAAAAGCGCCCACTCTGCTGTCCCGCATGATTTCCAGTTTTTTTTCCCGCGGTCGCCCGCTAAATACACCATCCACAGTGTCCATAAAACCGTCCAGGTGCAGGCCACCGGTCATCACCACCATGGCCGCCACCAACATGGCCGCCAGCAGCGGCGCAGGGAAAATATAGCTCAATACCGCCCTGACCAGAATCAACAGTACCGCCAACAACAATCCAACGGCGGGGAAATACACCGTGGCCCGGCCAAAGGCCGTTTCATCAAATGCTCCTTTATATAATGTTATTCTGGTCAGGTGCTGAAGGGCAAAACAAAATTGTTTCATATTACTCCCTCACGACGCGGCGGCGGTAATCAGCGCATGACTTTATAAACCCGCGGGCCGCATCCGGTGAACCGGCAAAGTGAATGTGCAGATAGCCGGCCAGCACATTCCCGGCGGCATGACCGTCCGGGCGACCGGTAGCTGCGCCGGGTTTGCGCAATTCCCAACCAGGCGTCAAATTTTGCCCGGTGATACTGGAATAATGAAACTCATGCCCCCGTAGCGCGGCCCCCTTGGGCACCAGCACATTGTCCCGCAGTGCGGTGGCCTTTACATACCCCAGAGCCACCCGTTTTTTCTCCATCCGACACCGGGCGGGCAGTATTCCCGCACCGGCATGCTCCCGCCCGGAAAAATCCGCGATGGACCGGCACAGGTACATTAACCCGCCGCATTCGGCGTAAACGGGCAACCCCGTGATAACCCGGCGTTTAAGATCATCAATGAAGGGGCGGTTATCCGCCAGTTGCTCAATAAACATTTCCGGGAAACCACCGCCAATATAAAGCCCGTCCACCCGCTCCGGCAAAGCTCGATCCGCCAGAGCGCTGCAGTACACCAATTCGGCCCCCATGGCCGATAGCAAGTCCAGGCCGTCCTGGTAATAAAAGTTAAAGGCACTGTCCCTGACAATGCCCAACCGAACAGGTTCACCGGGCTCAACCGCGAAAATGTTTTCCTCCGCGCCCAACGCCGGAGCGCTCCGAGCCAGGTTAACCAGTTTTTCCGCGGATACACCTTTGGCCACCCGTTCCGCCAGAATATCCATAACCTCTCTTATTTGTTCATTTTCTACACTGGGCACCAGCCCCAGGTGCCTTTCCGGCATATGCAGGGCGTGATCCCGCAAAATACCGCCCAGGACCGGCACACCGGTCTTTTCCTCAATGGCCTCGGTTAAAATATTGAAATGCCGCTCACTGCCCACCCGATTTAATACGACACCGGCCAAGGAAACCCCGCCGGGCAGGTTGGCGTACCCCCAGACAACTGCCGCAGCGCTGCGGGCCATGGACCGGGCATCCACCACCAGAATTACCGGGCAACCCAAAATTTTGGCCACCCGGGCGGAACTGCCTTCGTCCCCGGCGCCGATTCCGTCGTACAGCCCCATAACCCCTTCAATTACGCAAATATCGGCGCCGGCCGCCGACCTGACAAACACTTCCTTGACCCCGGCCTCGCCCAGGAAAAAAGTATCCAGGTTGCGGGATACCCGGCCGGTGGCTGCCCGGTGAAAACCCGGGTCAATGTAATCGGGACCCACCTTGTAGGGTTGCACCCGCAAGCCCTTTCCGTGCAACATAGCCATTACAGCCGTGGCAATAGTGGTTTTGCCGGCCCCACTGTGCGTGCCGGCGATCATAACGCGCGGTATTTTATGCACTACCCATTCTCCTTCCGACCTCACCTGGAAAAACCCGGGTAAAATGTCTGTACAATCAGCAACAGCGCCGTAAAGGATATTACTGCCGCAGCGGCCGCTTCGTAAAGCATGTCCACGGACCGGGTGATGTGATCAGGCCTGAATTGCTCCACCTGGTCGCCCATGTAAGCACGAAATGTAACAACCCCGCCGTAAACATTTCTGCCGCCCAACCTTATCCCCAATGCGCCGGCCATTACCGATTCGGGAATCCCGCTGTTCGGGCTGGAGTGCAACGCGGCGTCCCGCCGCCACACCGCCAGGGCCCGCCGCCAGTCCCGGTTGGACAGCCAGGCGACCATTAACAGCAGCAATCCCGTCAGGCGGGCCGGAATATACCCGGCTATATCGTCCAGCCTAGCTGACGCCCACCCCAGGTGCAAGTATTTTTCATTCTTGTAACCCATCATGGAATCCAGGGTATTAACGGCCCGGTAAGCCATGGCCAGGGCGGGGCCACCGATGCAGGCATAGAATAACGGCGCCACCACGGCATCATTTAAATTTTCAGCCACCGTTTCCACGGTGGCGCGCACCACGTCATTACCAGACATGGTTCCTGTATCCCTGCCCACTATCCACCCCACCCGCTGCCGGGCCAGCGCCAGATCTCCGGAAGCCAGCACGCGCCTGATTTCCAGCGCAGCGTCGGCCAGGCCCCTGGTGGCTATGGTTGTGGAAATCAACCAGGTCCCGGCCATCAAAAACAAGTAATAGTGCACCTGCCAGGCAGCCCACAGAATCAAGGCGGTGGTTGCATAACTTCCCGCCGTGATTATCAGGGCTATGCCGACACCCGCCACCTTCAAACCCGCGGGTTTGTTGAACCATTTACGCGCCGCCCTTTCCAGGCAGGCGATGCCCCGGCCGATGAACACCACGGGATGAGGTATCCGGGGCGGGTCACCCATCATTAAATCTATTATATAGCCAATGACGATTTGCAGCGCAATAATTTCCATACACAACCTACTTATTCAATAATTTATAAATTAGTTCCATATTCAAGCTTCGGCGCACCATGTCGGCCAGCCTGTTATATTCTGTTTCTTTGATGTCTGCTATTTTGGTTACCGGCACCTCAACTTCTTCCTTCAGGCCCTTCCGTCTGCGCAACACATTGATCAGGTGCCGTCTGAAAGCATCATTGTCAAAAATGCCGTGAATATACGTCCCCCACACGGTGCCCCCGTTGCCTTCGGCGCCGTCCGGCACATGCATCTCCCGGCCCGAGCGGTTTTGGATGATAAATGCAGCTTTGGTCCCGTCGCCTAATTCGGACTGGCCCATATGGATCTCATAACCAGCCAGTTGGCCCCTAAAACCCGCCAAAAATTCACCTTGCCCGGCCACCACGGCCCGAACCTGATTGGTAATCTTCTCCCGGTTGAAAGTTGTCTTGATGTCCAATAGTCCCAGGCCGGAAATATGTTCTATACTGGATTCTGTGCTGTCGGGGTCATGCAGTTCGTTGCCCAACATTTGAAAACCACCGCAAATACCGACCACGGGCACACCGCTTTTAGCCAAACGCACTATTTCTCCCGCCAGACCCTTTTTTTTGAGAAATATTAAATCCTCAATGGTATTTTTGCTACCCGGTATAATTACCAGGTCGGGCTGGCCCAGTTCACTTTTGTTTGTCACGTAACGCAGACTCACATCCGGTTCGTTTTCCAGGAGGTCAAAATCTGTAAAGTTGGATATGCGGGGGATTCGCATTACGGCCACTTCTACCGGGCCGGCCTTATCATCGACCCGGTAAATCTTCTCATCAATAACCACCGAGTCCTCATCCTGGATGCGCAGTCTTTCCATGTAAGGCACCACTCCACACACCGGCACCCCCGTTTTCCGTTCCAAAAAATCTATAGCCGGTTGAAACAAGGATACGTCGCCGCGAAACTTATTTATCACCACCCCTTTAACCCTGGCCCGGTCTACGGGGTCAAGCAATTCCAGGGTGCCCACCACCGAGGCCATGGCTCCGCCCCGGTCTATATCGGCCACCAGCAGCACCGGTGCCCCGGCCTCCCGGGCCACCCGCATATTGACGATTTCTGTACTCTGCAAGTTGATTTCCGCCGGGCTGCCGGCTCCTTCAATAACTACAATATCATAGTTTTGCCGCAGGCGGGACAGTGCTTGGACAACCACCCCCCACAACTTTACGGTTAGCTCGTTATGATAGTTATGAGCCGTGTAATTACCCAACGGCTTGCCCAGTACCACCACCTGGGAGGAGGCGTTGCCGGTAGGCTTTAATAAAACCGGGTTCATATCTACATGCGGCGGAATACCGGCCGCCTCGGCCTGCACCACCTGGGCCCGTCCCATTTCCCCACCGTCGGCGGTAACATAGGAATTCAGGGCCATATTCTGCGACTTGAAAGGAGCCACTTTATAACCATCCTGTTGAAAAATGCGGCATAGCGCTGCCGCCAAAACGCTTTTGCCGGCATGCGAGGCCGTTCCCTGCACCATGATTGTTCTGGCCGGCATATTACACCCTCCCCTTTGCTTTAGTTATTGCCAGCGCCTGCAAATCCAGCGGTATACCCGCCACCACATAATACACCCGGTCGGCCAGTTCTGCCAGCCGCCGGTTGACCCGGCCGGCAATATCCCGGTAAAGCCTACCCAGCGCATTATCCGGCACCAGGCCACAGCCCACCTCGTTGCTGACCATTACCAAATAAAGTTCTCTGCGGCGGGCAGCGTCCACAATCCGCCCCGCCTCTTGCAAAATGTATTCTTCCTTTTCAGCACCGGCGGCCCCCCGGCGGGGGAGCGATTCATCCAACAGCAAGTTCGACATCCAGACAGTCAGACAATCAATTAAAACTACTGAGCCGGCAGGCGCAGCGTTTAAAACACCGGCCAATTGATGCGTTTCCTCTACGGTCCGCCAGCCCGCGGGGCGGCGTTCGCGGTGCCGTCTAACCCGCTCGGCCATCTCAGCATCGTTAATTCCAGCGGTGGCAACGTAAATCACACTGTCGCCCCGCGCTTTGACCAATTCCTCGGCCCACTCGCTTTTTCCGCTACGTGCGCCACCGATAACCAGCATTATTTCTCCCCTGGGCAAAATACAATCCTCCTCCGGCATTTTCACATGCGTTATGCTTGAAGCATCCTCGCCGTTAACGCTGTTCCCGCCCCAAGACACTGTTACAAAAAAGCAAAAACCCCAGCTTTCCAGACTGGAGTTTTCAGCGCCGCCAATCAAAGAAAGCCACTCCCTTTCTCACGCAGGGTGCTGGCCCGTTCACAGGCAGGTATCCTGGCTTACGGGTCACTGTCAACCTTACGCCTTCCTCCGCAGAGTGGCTTGCACTAGCATTTAGGAACTACTAGCTAAGGTAAACTACCCGTTTACAGTGGCGGAGACCGCTCAGGCTTAACCTGATTCCCTATTCTCCCCGGGTGCGGTCGCTAAAACCGTACCATGACCGGGGCACCTGTGAACCCGATATTCCCCAATATTCATTTCTTATATAGCAGTAAATTATCAGTTTTCCACCAATTCCTTGACCTTTTTAACCAATTCATCAATCAGGTGCGGCAGGGGCTCTGCTTTCATCCCCACAATGTTCACCCCGGAACGAGTCAGTGGAAGCAGCACTTTCGGCGCCGGGCTGCCGGCAATAGCCTCGGCCATGCGTGGGGTCATTTCCCCGGACATGGCGTGGGGAAACATGATACTAATGGGCCCGACAATCAGGTCAACCTTGTCGGCATTATAAATCAGCGCGTTTTCCCCCGTCGCACCCTCATTGGCTCCGGAGCGGATCATTACCGACGTCGCCAGGGCGTTGGTGCCCAGGGCCAAAAGTTCAATATTATCAGGCAGTTCCCGCCTCAGCCTGTCCATGATGTGTTTACCGATACCGCCACCCTGGCCGTCTATAACGGCAATCTTCATAATAACACCTCATACTGCATTATACCATATTTCGCAAAAAAAAGACCCTTTATCCGGGTCAACAGGTTCAATTTTAAGAATTCGACTGTCCCTCCAGTTTTGATTGTAGTTCCACGATCTGCCTGTTTTTCTTCAACAACCAGCAAGCATACTTATAATTATCTTTATGCAAACGACGGTTTTCCTTCTCCAGCCTGGCCAGAAAGAAAGCCCTTTCTTTTTCCATTTTTTCTATTAAATTCATTAGCACCCTGCGGCTGAGACGGAGTTGGTCGACTTTTTCTTCCAGTTCCTGTATTCTGCGCTGGAAATACTTCACATCCGGGTACTCCTCCATCGCACCACCACCTTGACCGGCTTTTTCGTTATTATTATATGCCGGGGGGCGGTTAAATAGACATGATGCCGGTTTATGCCCCGGCGCGCAGAAATTCCCCAATACGGCGCACCGCCCGGGCCAGTACATTCTCTTCCCTGACCAGCGCGATCCGCAGGTACCCCTCGCCCTGCTCCCCGAAAGCAGTGCCCGGTATAACCAGCACGCCGGTCTGGTGTAATAACTGCAGGGCAAATTCCCTGGCCGTGCAGTTAAATCCCTCCGGCAGCGGGGCCCAAACAAACATTGACGCCCTGGGGCGGGGCACCTTCCAGCCCAGCCGGGCCAATCCGTCCACCAGCACATCCCTGCGCCGGCGGTAAGTTTCAGCATTTTCGCGCACACAATCCTGAGGACCTTCCAGCGCGGCTATACCCGCTTCCTGAACCACATTGAAAACCCCGTAATCAATATTTGTTTTCACCCGGTTCAAACCCTGCAATATTTCCGCATTCCCCACCGCAAACCCGATGCGGCAGCCGGCCATATTATAGGTTTTGGACAATGAGTAAAACTCTATCCCCACTTCCCGGGCACCGGTAATTTCCAAAAAACTAATTGGTTTGAAACCATCAAAGGCAAGTTCGCAGTATGCGATATCATGGCAAACCAGGATGTCGTACTCCCGGGCAAAATCCACCAGGGAAGTGAAAAAATCCCTGTCGGCTGCGGCCGCCACCGGATTATTGGGGTAATTGACCCATAGTAATTTGGCCTGTCTGGCCACCTCCTCCGGAATGGCTTTGAGGTCCGGCAAAAAGTTGTTTTTCGCCAGCAGGGGCATGGGGTAAATTTTCCCCTCCGCCAGCAGTATGCTGCATGCATAAATGGGGTAACCGGGGTCGGGAACCAAGGCAATATCCCCGGGGTTGATGTAGGCCATGGCAATATGGGCCAGACCGTCCTGTGAGCCCATCAAAGCCAGCACCTCATTATCCGGGTCCAGTTCCACGCCGAATCTTTTCCTGTACCACGCGGTCACCGCCCGGTGCAATTCCGGCTTACCCACCAGCGGGTAGTGGTAATTACCCGGGTTATCCAGCGCCCGATGCATGGCCTCAACAATATGCGGCGCCGGCGGTAGGTCCGGGCTGCCCACCCCTAAATTAATTACTTCAATTCCCTTTTGCTCCACCTGTTTCTTTATTTCTTCCATCTCATTGAAAATAGCCGAACTTAAATTCTGTATTCTACGTGCCAGTTCCATAATGTTTATCTCCCCCACAACAAGATCTACAACAATACTATTTCAGCACCCCGGTGCTCAAGGGCGGTGCTGCCCGGCTACGGTGCCGCGGCCGTTTTGCAAGGCCAGTTTCCGCAACTGCAAAACCACTTCGTATGGCGCCACTGCCTCGCCCAGCTTACCGTGCCCCGTGACCCCCACACCGTGGAAGTCAGACCCACCGGTAGCCAGCAAATTGAATTTCCGGCATAAATCCAAATAATATTTTTCCATATCCCTTGCGTGCTGCGGGTGGTAAACCTCCAGCCCCTGCAGGCCTTCTTTAATCAAGGTTAATACCAGAGCTTCATTACAGGATATGCCGGGATGCGCCAGTACCGGCACCCCGCCCAGTTCCCTGATCAACTTAACCATGGCCACGGGATGGTACTTGAGCCGTGGTTCATAAGCCGGCTTGCCGACCCCGATATAATGTTCAAATGCTTCCGCAATGCTGTTTATTATCCCAGCAGCCAGCATGGCCTGGGCAATATGGGGCCGCCCCACCGACCCGGGCCCGGCCAGTTCCAAAACACTGGCGAAATCAATCATAACGCCCATTTTACGCAGCTTGTCGACTATCTTTTCGGCCCGGAGCAGCCTGGCATTACGAAATAGGTTAAGGTGCTCCTTGAAATCAGCGTTTGCGGGGTCGATACAGTAGGCCAGCACATGTACTTCCATCCCTTCATGCTCGGTGCTCAGTTCAACCCCTTCGATAATTTCCAATTGCCGCCGATCGGCTTCCTGCCGGGCGGCGGGAATTCCCTCCATGCTATCATGGTCGGTGATGGCTATAGCCCGCAGTTTTGCGCGCGCGGCCATCCGTACCACTTCTTCCGGCGTACTGGCACCGTCCGAAGCGGTTGTATGTATATGCAGGTCTGCAAACATTATATCACCTTACCGTACCCTCTTCTGGTGCACCAATACAAGCAAGTACACATATTATCTATTTTACCACAGATAAATAATCATGTTTTCATTAAATTGCACCTCACTGAATAACCCTTTCCAGCAGCCTGAGCCAGTTTCCACCCATTATACCAGATACTTCGGAACAACTGTAACCCCGCTTCAGTAAAGATTCGGCCAGGCGCGGTGTACAGGTGACATCCCGCAAATCGGCCAAAAACGTATCCATACCGTCAAAATCAGATCCCAGCCCGATGCATTGCGGGCCGAAACGCGAGGCAATATGGTCTACATGGCGCAGCAAAGATTCCAAGTCAGGTTTTTCTTCGGCCACAAATTCCGGCACAAAGGTCAGGCCAATTACTCCCCCGGTCCGAGCCAGGTGCTCTATCTGCCCATCGGTAAGATTGCGGGGATGATCGCATAGGGCCCGGCAGTTGGCGTGGGTGGCGGCAAAGGGCTGCCGGGAGGTTTCCGCCACGTCCCAGAAACCTTTTTCCGCAAGATGGGCCACGTCGATCAGCATCCCCAGTCTGTTCATTTCCCGCACCACCGAGCGCCCGAAAACACTCAGGCCACCCGCGTTCGGCCCTTCGCCCACCCCGTCACCGAGTTCATTACGACCATTCCAGGTAAGGGTTATGGAACGTACCCCCAAACGGTGATAGATACGCAAAACAGCCAGATCACCGGCCAGCGCTTCCCCGCCTTCTATGGCCAGCAGGGCGGCGATCTTTCCCGCTGAAATAATGCGGCAGATGTCACCGCTATTTAAAGCCAATTCCACAGAATTTTGGTTGCGCGTGATTTCCGCGTGAAATGTATCGATTAACTGCAGACATCTTTTCAAAGCCCTGTCTTTGTATTCAGGAGCAATAAAAGCGGCAAAAAATTGCACATTGACCCCGCCGGCAAGCATACGCGGCAGATCCAACTGACCCCGGGGGGATTTCTTACCCAGGGTGCGATTTTGGCTTTCCACAGCCGTCAGGGTATCACAATGCCCATCGACCATCAAATTAAAAGTCAAACTTTTCGCCACCTTTCACTTTACAGGAAAATTAAAAACCTGTTTATTCACTGGCCGAATAAACAGGTTACTGGCAAATTAACTACAATCCATACAATTAACGGGGTTCGACAATCAGTTTGATTGCTGTTCTCTCTTCTCCATCAATTATTATGTCCGTAAAAGCCGGAATACAAATCAGATCAACACCACTGGGAGCGACAAATCCCCTGGCAATAGCTACTGCTTTTACTGCTTGGTTCAAAGCCCCTGCACCGATAGCCTGGATTTCCGCGCATCCCCTTTCCCTGAGCACTCCGGCAAGGGCACCGGCTACAGAGTTTGGATTGGATTTTGCTGAAACTTTTAACACTTCCATTCATCGAACCTCCTTCTTCTCTGGAAAGACTGTTTCCTTATATCCCTGTTTTAAAAATATATTCTGCAGTACCGGGAAAATTCCTTTTTTGGCTTATTTTTTTTTTAACTTTTGTCAATGAATCACTCGTAGTTTTGAATTCGTTTGATATTTAAAGCCCGACCGGATTCCTGGTCCACATCAATAACCACTGCGTTAAACTGGTAAAGCCCGGAGGCCACTTCAAACTTTCTGGGCATTTGGGTCAAAAATTTTTCAATCACCAGTTCTTTTTTAACTCCGATCACTGAATCCTGCGGCCCGGTCATCCCCACGTCGGTGATGAACGCCGTCCCCTTTTCCAAAATACGTTCATCCGCCGTTTGCACGTGCGTATGGGTACCGCAAACAGCAGAAATTCGGCCATCCAGGTAGTAGGCCATGGCCGCCTTCTCGGAAGTGGCTTCGGCATGAAAATCAAGCAATATAACGGAACTCTTCCCCTTGAACGCCTCCAAAATGGCATCTGCGCACCTAAATGGGCAATCCATATCCGGCATGAACACCCGACCGGATAAATTTACAACCCCCACGATTACACCTTTTCTGGTCTGGAAGCGGCCGAACCCCGCACCAGGCGCGCCGGGCGGGTAATTGGCGGGCCTGATGACCCTGTTTTCCCGGTCAATGTAATTGATTATTTCTTTTTTATTCCACACGTGATTACCCATGGTAATCACTTCCACGCCCGCAGCAAAAAGTTCCAGGGCCACCTCCCTGGTAATACCGTTCCCTCCGGCGGCATTTTCACCGTTGGCAATCACCAGATCAATCTGTTCATCCCGCACCAGACCGGGTAAATTTTCTTTTACGGCCCGCCGGCCGAGACGCCCCACCACATCACCAATCATTAACAGTCGTATCACTATAATTACCACCTATTTATTAAAAACAAGCACCTTGCCCTCTTCCCGGAAAGCATACAGACGTTTGTCTTCCGCCGACCCCCTGACGCTCTCCAGCATATGTTCAATAATTTCTTCCTGCATAATTAAATCCTCTTCAATTATAGACTCATTTATATCAGATACCAAAATGCCTTCCCAAAACTGGTTAAAAATTTCCACCACCAGCGCTATTTCTTCCTGCACCAGCGTTTTTACGTCTCTTTTGATTTCTATTAAAGTCAACTCTTCAAATACCTGGTGGGTAATTTCAACCAGCGCCGCATCTTTTCTTTCCAGGTAGTTGAAAGATTGGATACAGTTTAAAAGATAAACTTTAAATTTTTCCAATTCAGTATCATTTAATAACCTGGAGCATATGAAATTAAACTTTAGCAATTGCTTCCAGGGATCAAAATTTATAGCAGCCACCTGGGGATAACGGACCAGTATGGATATCAATAGCCCCACGCAGTCTGTCACATCTTCGCTGCCTTTAAAATTAGCCGACAACAAGCACACCTTCCTTCTGCACACACATGTTGCGTTTAATTTCGTTTTTGCATGAGCATATTCCTGCCTCAATATAAAGCAAAATAAATATAAAAATATACCAGAATTAAAAAAACGATCTCTTTTTATCAATATTTTTCCGCAGTTGAAACCGGCAGGTCAACCGGGAAAAATATTGATAAGTATAACAAAGAGACCGTTTTGCTTTCTTATTTAGCGTAATCAACAACTCTCGTTTCGCGAATAATCATAACCTTTATTTGACCGGGATAATCCAATTCATTTTCTATTTTTTTGGCAATCTCCCTAACCAGCTTTATAGAACCTAAATCGTCAACTTTTTCGGGCTTGACCATAATTCTAATTTCCCGTCCCGCCTGGATAGCGTATGATTTTTCGACCCCGTCGAAGGTACCGGCAATTTCCTCAAGTTTTTGCAAGCGTTTGATATAGGCCTCCAGCGTTTCCCGGCGCGCCCCAGGGCGTGCCGCTGAAATGGCATCCGCGGCCTGAACCAAACCCGCCACAATTGTTTTGGGCTCTTCGTCACCATGGTGCGCGGCAATGGCATGAATAACTTCTTTCCCTTCCCGGTATTTTTGCGCCAGTTCCACCCCTATGGCCACGTGCGGCCCTTCAACCTCGTGGTCCACCGCCTTGCCGATATCATGCAGCAGTCCCGCCCGTTTGGCCAACTGTACGTCCATACCCAATTCGGCGGCCATCAAGCCCGCCAGATGGGCCACTTCAATGGAGTGCTTTAAAACATTCTGCCCGTAGCTGGTGCGGAATTTAAGGCGGCCCAACAGGTTTATCAATTCAGGATGCAAGCCGTGAATACCGGTTTCAAATACGGCTTGTTCGCCTGCTTCCCGGATTTGCTGGTCCACTTCTTTGCGGGCTTTGTCCACCATTTCCTCAATCCGGGCCGGGTGAATACGCCCGTCAACGATTAATTTTTCCAGGGCGATCCGGGCCACTTCCCGGCGTATGGGATCGAAACCGGATAAAATAACGGCTTCTGGAGTATCATCGATAATCAGGTCTATACCGGTTGCCGTTTCAAACGCCCTGATGTTCCGGCCTTCACGCCCGATGATCCGGCCTTTCATCTCATCGTTGGGCAAAGGTATGACGGCCACCGTTGTTTCGGCCACATGATCGGCGGCGCACCGCTGGATCGCGGAAGTAATAATCTCCTTGGCCCGTTTTTCTCCTTCTTCCTTGGCCTTGTTTTCTATCTCCTTGATCAACAGCGCGGCTTCATGCTGAATTTCCTTTTCAATATCGGTCAGTAATATCTGCCGGGCATCTTCGGAAGTTAACCCCGATATCCTTTCCAGCTCAGCCACCTGGCGACTGTATGCATTGGAAAGGTCGGCTTTCAGCGAATCAACCTCCGCTTCCTTGCGGTTTAAAATATCTTCTTTTTTTTCTATGCTCTCCACTTTACGGTCCAGTGTTTCTTCCTTTTGTACCAGCCTGCGTTCCAATCTTTGTAGCTCGGTTCTTCGTTCCTTGTTTTCACGCTCCATTTCATTGCGTTGTTTTAAAATTTCTTCCTTTGCTTCAAGTATTGCTTCCCGTTTTTTACCTTCGGCCTCCTTTTGCGCCTCTTCAATAATTTTTCTGGACAGAGCTTCAGCGGAGGCAATTTTGGATTCGGCAATCAGTTTTCTTACCAGATACCCAACCCCGAAGGCAATAAGAGCTGTTGTTGCTGCAACAATTATAGTGATTGTCAGGTTGGCCTGCAATGTGTCACCTCCTAACTTCAATAACTTTATGATAAGTTTGCTCAGTTAACAAAAAAAACACCGAGCGTAACTCGGTGAGAAATAGAATCGGACCTGGAAAACAGTTTGTCCCCGGCAACGGTCAGCAAAAACACCCACCTGGCACGGCTAAGATAACGCAGTGGTTAGCAATATCACACTGTCGTTCCAAGGAATGCTTCCTGGTACCCCAGTACATATATAATTTTAAAATATATGTGAACCGAAAACCGGATAATTCCAATTCTATTTTCTCCCAGCATTAATTGTACTTTTTTTCTGCTGTCATGTCAAGATATATCTACCCGGTCCCCATCTATCCGGCCTTCATCAGCAAGTAAACGTAAAACTTTAGTCACCACATGGCTGGAAAATCCCCGCCGGGCCAAAAAACCAGCCAGTCTACGCAGAGCCGGCCCGTCGCCTTTCCTGGCCAATCTTTTCCGCGCCAACGCCAGCGCCTTTTCCATTTCACTTTCGTCATCGTAATCAGCCAAAGTGTTTTCGATTATACTTCTTTCGACACCCTTATGGCGTAACTCCGCCCGTAAATATGCCTTGCCCACCGGTTTGGAACAAAGACGCCAACTAACCCAGTCCCTGGCAAACAACGCGTCATTTATCAATCCTTTTTCTTTCAAATCCGCCAGTACTCGGTCCGTAACCCGGGCAGGGTAACCTGATTCATGCAACCGGCTTCGCAATTCATATTCCGTCCGGGGCCGTAAGGCCAGTAACCGGTAACATTTGTTCCTGGCCACCTGCACCTGTTCTGCAAGCGTCAATTTATCATTCCACCTTGGTGCCGCCGGCCTCGGCAGCGGCCTGTGCCAGTTTACCCTGCAGAGCAGGCAAGCCGACTTTCCGGCGTACTGCGGTTTCCAGTTCCTCAGCCAGTTCAGGCCTTTCTTTCAACAGTTCTTTGACGTTTTCCCGGCCCTGACCCAGCCTTTCATCCCCGTGCGAGTACCAGGCGCCGCTCTTGTTAATTATGCCCAGATCCACGGCCACATCCAGAATACAGCCCTCCCGGGATATGCCGGCGCCGTACATGATATCGAAATCGGCCTGTTTAAAGGGGGGAGCCACCTTGTTTTTGACTACTTTCACCCTGGTACGGTTGCCAATAACGTCGGTGCCCTGCTTTAAACTCTCAATTTTGCGCACATCCAGGCGCACAGAGGCGTAAAACTTGAGCGCCCGCCCGCCGGGGGTCGTTTCCGGGCTGCCAAACATGACCCCCACCTTTTCCCGTAACTGGTTAATGAATATGGCCGTACAGCGGGACTTACTGATGACGCCGGTCAACTTCCGCAAGGCCTGTGACATCAACCGCGCCTGCAGGCCCACATGCGCGTCGCCCATTTCACCTTCAATTTCCGCCCGGGGCACCAGGGCGGCCACGCTATCAATAACCACCACATCCACAGCTCCGCTGCGCACCAGGTGTTCGGCAATCTCCAGCGCCTGCTCCCCGGTATCGGGCTGTGAAACGTACAGATTGGCGATATCCACGCCGATATTGCGGGCGTAATTGGCGTCCAGAGCGTGCTCGGCGTCGATGAACGCCGCCGTTCCGCCTGTTTTTTGCGCCTGGGCGATAATATGCAGGGCCACCGTGGTTTTACCAGAGGATTCCGGTCCGTATATTTCCACTACTCTGCCCCGGGGCACCCCGCCCACACCAAGGGCCATATCCAAAGATAAGGAACCTGTGGGGATAGCTTCTACGTTAATCCTGGCCGAAGCCTCGCCCAGCTTCATTATTGACCCCTTGCCGAATTGTTTTTCAATATGCGCCAGAGCATTATCCAGCGCTTTTTGCTTATCGGTCAAAAAAAATACCCCCTCATCAAAAACAAATGTTCGGTATAATTTTATCTGCCGCAGCCGTCGGTGTCAATAAACATTTGACATTAATTTCGGTTACACGTTAAATACTGCCTGAGCATATGTAATGCGGCGTTTGCCGCGCCGGCGCGCACTCCCGCCCGCTGTCCGGGAAAACGATAACCGCGGCAAACAGTCTTTTCCCGGCCCGCCAGTGCAATATACACCAGACCCACCGGCTTTTCCGGGGTACCGCCGTCCGGTCCGGCTATACCGGTCACCCCGATGCCCAGGGTGGAACCGACAGCCCGCCGGACGCCCTCGGCCATCAGTCTGGCCGTCTGCTCACTCACCGCCCCGTACCGGTCAATGGTTTCCCGGGGAACACCAAGCTGGCTGGTTTTTATTTCGTTACTATAGGCCACTACCCCGCCCGCCAGGTAACGCGAACTACCGGCGACATCGGTTAACAGCTTCATAATATAGCCGCCGGTGCATGACTCCGCCAGGGAAACAGTCATTCCCCGATCAGCCAGTAAAACCCCGACTATTTCTTTCAGTTCCTCATCCCCGGTGCTGAATATGTACTTGGCCAACCTTTTTTCCACCCGCCTGGCCAGCGCGTCCACCATATCCTTCGCCGCTTTTCCACTGGCGGCCCTGGCCGACACGCGCACATGCACTTCCCCTGGCATCGCCACGTAAGAAATCACCGGGTTATCCCGCCCGTCGATGTCGGCCAACCGATCCTGCACCTGGGACTCGCCCAGGCCGGTCAGCTTGTAAACCTGGCTGTGCATGACCGTGCCCTTGCCAGCCACGAATTTTAGACGCTCTTTCACCGCACCGGCAAATACCGCCTGCAATTCGCGGGGCGGCCCGGGCAGCAAAACAACTATCTTATCATCCTTTTCAATCAATAAGCCGGGCGCAGTACCGACAGGGTTCGGTAAAACCCGTGCACCCCGCGGCACCAGGGCCTGTTTTTTCATGCTTTCCACCATGGCAATGCCGCGCCGGGCCAAAAATTTTTCCAGCCCTTGCAGGGTTGGCTTATCCGGGACCAGGTCCAGCTGTAAAAAATCCGCCACGGTCTCCTTGGTCAGGTCGTCCGTTGTGGGACCCAGACCGCCGGTAATAATAAGCAGGTCGGAGCGGTCCCACGCGTTTTGGAGCACCGCCCGGAGCAATGCCCGGTTATCGCCGACAGTGGTGTGCAATAACACTTCAATCCCCATTGCGGCCAGTTCCCGCCCCAGGTATTGCGCGTGGGTATTTAAAACCTCGCCCATGAGCAGTTCGTCACCGGTAAAAATTATTTGCGCCTGCAATTTTTTTCACCCCGTTTGAATTTGACTATTCGCGCCGGGTCGGAGCATTCCCTGCTTGCATTCACCCGGCAAAGCCAATAATTTTAGGAATGCAAAATACGCAGCTTGCATAAAAAGCCAGCATTTAATATACTGCCGTAATAAGTATAACAAATACCTATCCGGCATTTGGGGCTTTTATGCAGCTGCGCAAAACTAAATCAGTTTATTGAATTAAATGCTGTTTTATCATTAATCGGAAACGCTCACCGGATATTTTCTCCTCCGCCAGTAAAGTGTGTACAATGTGTTTGACGGCGTCCTTCATGCGGCCCAGAAAATCCTTGACCTTCTTTTCCTGCCCCCTGATGATACTGCTGACCACCCGGTAACGCAGATCCGGCGGCAGTATTTCCGGGTCCACCACGCCCAGTTCGGACATGCCCGAGCGGATTATTTGCCCGGCCATTTTTATGGCCTGCTGGAAATCGTTGCCGGCACCGGTACTGCGATTGCCCAGCACCAATTCTTCGGCCACTGACCCGGCGAGTAAAACCTGAATTTGATTTTCCAGGTACTCCCTGGTATGCAGGTAAGTGTCGTCTTCCGGCACCTGCCGCATATACCCAAGCGCCTGGCCGCGCGGCGTAATGGTGAGCGTTGAAACCGAACCCGGACGAATGCGCTCGCTGACCAGGGCATGTCCCACTTCGTGCACGGCCACCCGCTCCAACTCTTCCCTGGCCGGGCGCCTGTCCAACTTCTCACCCATCATCACCTTGTCGATGGCTTCAAGAAAATGCCTCTGCTCAATTTTTACGCATCCCTCGCGCATGGCCAAAATAGCGCCTTCATTGGCCAGGCTTTCCAGGTGAGCCCCGCTGAAACTAAAAGTTTCCTGTGCTATCTTTTCCAGGTCGATATCATCGGCCAGGGGTTTGTTGCGGCTGTGCAGCTTCAATATTTCCAGGCGGCCCGCCTTGTCCGGCAGGTCCACCTTTACCTGGCGGTCAAACCGCCCTGGACGCAACAGCGCCGGGTCCAGCATGTCCACCCGGTTGGTGGCGGCCACCACCAGAATACGAACCTTATCGTTGACTTTCATTCCGTCCATTTCCACCAGCAGCTGGTTCAGTGTCTGGTCATACTCGTGATGGCTGGTATTCTGTCCCCTTTTACCGCCCAGGATGTCAATTTCGTCAATGAAAATGATGGCACTTTCTTTCTTCTGCTTGAGTGCGTTGTCCCGGGCCGTTTTAAACAGCTGACGCACCCGCTGCGCGCCCACGCCGGCGTACATTTCAATAAATTCGGAGCCGCTGCAGGCCACAAAAACCGAGTCGGTATAGCCCGCGGCCGCCTTGGCCAGCAGGGTTTTACCGGTTCCCGGCGGCCCGGTGAGCAAAATGCCCTTGAGCGGTCTGATACCCAGTTTTATGATTTGCTCGTGGTTTTTAATAAAATCCAATGCTTCCTTTAATTCATTTACGGCGGTTTTCTGTCCACCGATATCGGCAAAGCAAACCTCGGGCCTGCAGGCGGCCGGCGCAGCGTTAAAAGTTGCCGTCAGCATGCCGCGGGACCGGGCGATATAAAACAGCAACCCGGCGGCCAAACCCATAAACAATATCGGGGTGACATCATAGCCGGATATCACTAGAAACAAAATCGCCGCCAGACCCAGCCCCATACCAACTTCTTTAAGCACCGTCATACCCCCTTTCCAAACCCAATGCTCCACCGCCGGTAGACACTCCCCTGGGCACTACCTCATAAAGGTAATTTGCGCCGTCCCGCATCTGCCAGTAAACGTAGTCATCGTCAATATAAACCCTTGATTCCACGCCGGCCCGGCGGGCGTACCGATGCAAAGCGTCAAACATCTCCCGGAAGTTGCCTTTCACCAGCGCTTCATGAATGGCAAACCGCCCTTGGTTCAGTACACCGTTCAACCGGTCATTCGGCCGGTTGACCAATTCAATGGTAAACGGGCGGTTGCCCATTATCTCCCGTACTTTATCGTATATCTGACGGTAAGACTGCATTAAATTCATGTTTTCGCGGTTCCGCAAAGAAACAATAATTTTGTACCGGTCCCCGTTTTCCACAATCTTATAAGAGGCCACCAGGCTGTTGTTATCCATTTGCTTTTGCAACGGCTGTTGGAAATTCAAGCTGGTATACAGCCAGTGCGCTCCCATAAACGCCGCCAGTCCGACGACCAGAGATATAATTACCACATGAATTTTAAAGCCCTGCCAGCGCATTTTATCATTCCTTTCTACCCGTGAAGCCCCGGCTGGAAACAAAAACAACCGGCATACATACTTGTTCTGACAATGAATTATTATAACATAACCGGGGCGCCCTTTTGGCAGGGAATTGTCTCCAGCAAAAATAAAGCCTTGCCGTCGGCAAGGGTACATGCACTTAATTTCTTTGCTTGCGTAACAGAAAACCGGCTTGCTGAAAATAATCCATGCCCGACCAGATAGTGAATATAACGGCCACGGCCATAGCTATATTACTGAAGGGTACACCAATCAAGCTAAAGGGAAAGTTGCGTAAAAACATGGCCACAATGGCCACAATCTGCGTAATGGTCTTAATTTTACCCAGTTTACTGGCCGCAATGACCACCCCTTCCGCAACGGCCAGAGAACGCAACCCCGTTACCGCGAATTCCCGCCCGATAATCACCACCGCCACCCACCCGGATAACCGGCCAAGCTCCACCAGGGCGATAAGTGCTGCTGATACAAGCAACTTATCAGCTAACGGATCCAGCAATTTGCCCAAACTGGTAATTTGTTTATGTTTGCGAGCTATATATCCGTCCAATCCGTCGGTGCAGGCGGCCAGGACAAAAACGCCCGCCGCGATATAATCGCCCAGGGGTAAGCGTAACGAGAGCAGCACCAGAAAGACCGGCACCATCAAAATCCTGAGCAAGGTCAGTTGATTCGGTAAGTTCATTTTGTCCGTACTCCCGATAAATCGTATTCCGCGGCAGCCAAAATTTTAACCTGCACAAAATCTCCCGCCCGAACATCATCATAAGAAGTAAAAAATACCCGGCCGTCTATTTCCGGAGCGTCAGCCCTGGTTCTGCCCCAGTACATTTTTGCTTCATCGTCCCAGCCTTCCACCAGCACCTGCACTTCCCGCCCGACTTGCTGCCGGTTGTAAGCCAGTGATATGCCCTGTTGCAGGCGCATGGCCTTGTCCACCCGCGCCGCGATGGTTTCTTCATCCAGCCGGCCCGGCAATGCCGCCGCCGGCGTGCCCTCTTCGGGCGAAAAACCGAATACACCGGCCCGCTCAAACTTAACCCGCTCCATAAAGTCAAGCAGTTCGGCAAATTCTTCCTCGGTTTCACCGGGGAATCCGGCAATAAAGGTGGTGCGCAAAACCAGTCCGGGTACGGACCGGCGCAATTTCGTAATTAAATTGACAATGACTTCCTTGTTTCCCCGCCTGTTCATCATTTTTAAAATACGGTTATTAATATGCTGCAGAGGTAAATCAATATAAGGGCATATCTTTTCAGCGGAAGCTATGAGTTCAATTAAATCATCCGTAAAAGAAGTCGGATAACAATACATCAGCCTGATCCACCGACAATCTTCCAGGGCCACCAGTCCCTGCAGCAATTCCCTCAAAGCATATCTGCCATAAAGGTCCAACCCGTACCGGGTGGTCTCCTGGGCTACGACGACCAGTTCCCTGACCCCCCGGGCGCACAAATCCTGCGCCTCGGCCAGAACAACATCCATCGGTCGGCTGCGATAAGGGCCCCTGATGGCGGGGATGGCGCAATAGGAGCAGCAATTGTCGCAGCCCTCGGCGATCTTCAGGTAAGCGGTATGTCCGGGCGTGGTCAACTTCCTGGGCGCCGGCGCGTGATCTATATAACCCGGATCATGTACCGCCAACACCCTTTCGTCCGCTTGCATCCTGTCCAGCGCAGCAATTATTTCGGGCACCGCCCCGGTGCCCATAACGCCGTCTATTTCCGGCATTTCTTGCAACAACTCCCGGCCGTACCGCTGGGGCAGGCAGCCTGCTACCAGTAAGTAACGGCATCGACCGGTTTTTTTGTATCGCGCGGCTTCAAGAATGGCCTCTATGGACTCCTCCTTGGCCGCAGTTATAAAGCCGCAGGTATTGATGACAATTATTTCGGCCTCTGCCAGGTCCCCTGTTAAAGTATAGCCGGCCCCTTCCAGGCACCCGAGCATGGTTTCGGTATCCACCCTGTTTTTGGGGCAGCCAAGACTGATAAAACCAATTACTGTGGACATCTACAACACCTTTTCCAATTCTTCACACCAGTATAACTTAGAAAAACGGCTGCTGTCAAAAGAAATAAACGTGGTGCATATAAAAAGCCGGAAGGCATGTTGGATCATCCCCCGGCAGCTTGTTTACCGTCCTTTTTCAACGTGAATACCCTTTTGACCACATCTCCGGGCCCGCCCAGATAACCATAGTCCTTGCCGTTGGCCCAGACCTTAACGGCACCGGCATCGCCCAGTTTCACCCAAATACTTTCCCGGCCCGCAAATTTTTTAACGTTATTGGGTCCCACCGTGCCCTCGAAAACACTTTCATTATCCACTACCACGCGCATCCAGCATTCCCGGTCCGTAACCTGTAAAACCATGTCCACACCTTGGGCATCAGCGCCGGTATCGCCCTTGTTATCTCTTTCAGCCGCCGAACCCGGCGCCTGCTTTTGGTTTCCGGAAGGCCCGCCGTTTGAATCAGGCGACTTTTCGCCAAGGGATTTGGCCGGTCCTTGATATTGGCCGTCGTCGGCCATTTCATCCCGTAAATTTCTATCCAGTATCCCGCTCCAATATAACGCCAGCCCCACCAGAATTACCGCCACTGCAACGGTCAGGCCCCTTCGCCAACCCGTGGGCCGTGCGGGTTGCTCCATAAACGGCTCCTGGACCGCCTGTTCCCCTTTCAGTGGCGCAAAAAGTTCGTTATACTGGTTAACCAGAGCTTCCCCGTCCATTCCCAAAAAACGCGCGTAATTGCGCAAAAACCCTCTAACGTAAACGCGACCGGGCAAAACGTCAAAATTATCCTTTTCCAGGGCAATGATATATTTGCGGCGAATTTTGGTTTCTTTTTCCACGTCTTCCAGAGTGGCCCCCATATCTTCCCTGGCCCGCTGCAATACCTCACCAATGGACAAATGCCGTCACCTCCCCGGAATATTGTATTCCGGCAAATTGCAGGCAAAATCTTCAATTACCTGCACCGCAGCCGCCATATCACCGGTATTTACCGATAAATCATATGCACCGCTTGGCCCGTCGGGATAATTGTACAACGGATCATAATAATGCAACAAGAGAAACTCAATGACGTTTGACAAATCACCCATATCCAGCATGTGATTTAATTCGACTACTTTATTCTTACCCAGGTATTTTGTCAACCGGCCGACCGCGTCCTGGAGAGCGGCCAAATTACCTGTCCCACCGTCCGCGTAATCCCTTATAATACGTGATATCCGCGTTGGGACCGGCGCATAAAGCAAAATCCGGTACCCCCTTTGCATGTTGTTTAATACCGAAGCCGGCACAGTCAATTTACCCAGTCTGCGGCTTTCACATTCCACGAAAAAAATGCCGTAATCCTCCGCCCGCCGCAATTCCCGCTCGATAAGCGCCTCAAACATCTTTTGGGTGGGGGAAGGGGGGTGACCAATCTTACCGAACACCGATCCCCTGTGCCGGGCCAGTCCCTCCAGGTCGAGCACGGGGAAGCCCCGGCGCCGTAGTGCCAACAAAACATCGGTTTTACCCACCCCGGTCAAACCATGAATGACCACTGCACGCAGCGGCAGCGTATCCCTTTCCAAATATTCAATGACATAACGGCGGTAAGCCTTGAAACCGCCAAGTATCCGGTGCACCTTGAAGCCCATGGCATCCAGGATGCAAGCGGTAAAATGGCTGCGGTCGCCTCCCCGCCAGCAGAAAATAACTACTTCCTTTTGGGGAGCAATTTTTTTAAAAGAATAAACAAAATCGGGCAGCCGTGGGGCAATTAATTCCATGGCCAGTTCCCTGGCCTTATCCGGCCCCGCCTCCTTATGCGCGGTACCCACCAGGGCCCGTTCAATGTTGTCCAGCAGCGGAATGTTACAGGCGCCGGGTATGGTAGCCGTAGAGTACTCGCCCGGTGAACGGAGATCAACCAAAGGTATATCCTTTAATTCGATAAGGGCCCTTGTAATAGCAACGTCCCTGTACATAAACTGCAACTTGTCCTCCGGTAGCAAGGGATTAAAAACAAAGTTAGGTTTTCCCTTCGACACAACTCAATATTTATCCTCCTTTTTAATTGTCATTTCCTGCCTGAGCATCCGGCCGGCTGTAAAACTGCCGCATATATTCGTCCGGAGTAATTAGTACAGTCCTTGGTTTACTGCCCTCGTAACCGCCCACGTATCCTTTATTTTCCATGATATCGATCAACCTGGCCGCACGGGCATAGCCAATGTGCAGGCGGCGCTGTAAAAGTGAAATGGAAGCATGCCCCGTTTCCAAAAATATTTTAACCGCCAGAGCCAGCAGTTCGTCTTCCGGGTCTGGTGCATCGACCGTTTGTGCTGCCTCTTTGACAATGCTTTCATCATAATCCGGTTCGGACTGCTGCTTCCAAAACTGCACCAGCACTTCCACTTCCCGGTCCGACAAATATGCTCCCTGAACCCGGACCGGTTTGGACGCACCCACCGGGCAAAACAGCATATCTCCCTGGCCCAGTAATTTTTCCGCCCCACCCATGTCCAAAATGGTGCGCGAATCAATTTGCGATGATACGGCGAAACTGATTCGGGACGGAATATTGGCCTTGATCAGGCCGGTAATAATGTCGACG
Source organism: Desulfoscipio geothermicus DSM 3669 (assembly GCF_900115975.1). Lineage (GTDB taxonomy): Bacteria > Bacillota > Desulfotomaculia > Desulfotomaculales > Desulfallaceae > Desulfoscipio > Desulfoscipio geothermicus. Next base: position 71,114 of record NZ_FOYM01000007.1, on the reverse strand, counting down.
GAAGGGCGCTGAGTGGCCACAACCAGGTGGATGCCGGCCGCCCGGGCCATCTGGGCCAGCCGACAGATGGCGTCTTCCACATCTGCCGGCGCCACCATCATTAAATCCGCCAATTCATCAATTATGATAACCAACAAGGGCAAAGGATCATTCCCCTGACGGCGCATCAGGTTATTGTAACGAATTATGTCGCGCGTACCCGAGCGGGCAAAAAGCTCGTAACGGTATTCCATTTCCTTAACCGCCCAGCGCAAAGAAGTGGCCGCTTTTTTGGGGTCGGTAACCACGGGAGACACCAGATGGGGAATACCGTTAAACGTGGTCAGTTCCACCATTTTGGGGTCAATGATTAAAAATTTAACCTGTTCGGGCGTTGATTTGAACAAAAACCCGGCAATCAGGGTGTTCAAGCAAACACTTTTCCCCGCCCCGGTGGCCCCGGCGATGAGCAGGTGTGGCATGCGGGCCAGGTCATCCACGATGGGATTGCCCGCAATGTCCTTGCCCAGGGCAATGGTTAAATGCAACGGTGATTTTTGAAAATCAACCGTTTCCACCAGTTCGCGCAGGTATACCGTGGCTATTTCCTTATTCGGCACCTCAATACCCACCACCGCTTTGCCGGGAATGGGTGCCTCAATCCGCACATCCGGCGCCGCCATACTTAAAGCAATGTCATCGGCAAGGCCGACAATCCGGCTGACTTTTACTCCCGGGGGCGGCTGGATTTCGTACCTGGTAATCGCCGGCCCCCTGGAAACCTGGGTGACTTTGGCTTTGATGCCGAAGCTGACCAGCGTTTCTTCCAACCTTTTAATATTCTCGGTGATATCTCGGTTATTCTTGTTTATTTTACCACGCACCGGCTTAGCCAGTAACGATATGGATGGCAATTTATATACCTTTTTGCCTGTGGCCGGAGGGCTTTTTTTCAACTCCGCCCGGTTTGCCGGCGTCTCTTCATATTTTTCTTCGGCGTAGGCTTCCGCTTCCCCGTCTGCGGCCTGCCTGAACGGGCGATAGTAAATGATGTTGGATTTTCGCTCCTTTTGCAAAGTGGCCACCGGTTCCCCCGCTGCATCTTCTTCCCCATCTTCGGCCAGATAATCCTTGTCCACCGGGTTGCCGGGCATATCGTTTACATTGCACCGGTCAATGATTACGGGGGCATCTTCCTGCTCGTCCGCCTCACCGTCGCTGCTATTGACAAACAGAAAGTCATCCACCAGGCGAATTGTTTTTTTTAGCACCCCCGCAGTTTTATGCCAGACATAATTTATCAAAACTACAATGGATTGATTGGTCAGCAGCAGCAGGCCCACAAGCAACAGGGCGGCCAATATTATATACACGCCCCAGATACCAAATGACTTCAGCAACAAAAAATAAGTAACGCCGCCAATAATACCGCCGCCGTCACCCTGCAACCCGGCCTTTAAGACATAGTCCCCGGGTATTGAAAAATGCAGCAAGGTTAAAGCAACAACGGTAACGATCATTGCCCCGTATATATTGACGGGCATTCTCGCCTTGCTTTTGCGATATAACATTTTACAGCCGAAAAAAGCCAGCAAAACAGGTAATAAATATCGTCCTTCACCCGCCAAGCGCATCAATGAATTGTTGACCAGTTTCCCCACCATCCCGACGGAAGGATTGATGATGCTGATAAAAATTAATATGGCCAGAGCCAGCAGGGTAATGCCGGCAATTTCGTACTTTAATTCATCTTTCAACTTGTTACCACGCGGCATAATTTTCGCACCTCCTTTCTAAGTATAGTTATTCCATTATTGCAATATAATTCCTGCTTACATAGTTAAAAAAATACCGGCTTGCCAAACCGGTATTGTCACCTGAGAAAGTATGTTATAATTACCAGCGCACCGGCCAGCAGGCGGTACCAGACAAAAATGGAGTAACTGTGCCGGGATAAATAACTGAGCAGAAACTTGATGGCCAGAAAGCCGACCACCGCTGAAACTGCCACCCCGACCAGAAAGATCGCATTAATTTCACCGGGAGATATAAAAAGCTATGGTGTTTATCCGCAGATAAACACCATAAGCTGACAAATGTTTTTAATTTGTAACTATTCAGCAAGCCCGCTGTAGTATTGCTAGAGCGCCCACTCCAGTGCTTCGCGCCGACAGCACCACGCCTTGCTTCGGACCGGATTAGCGGCGCTGCAAAGGCGGCGCAATATGTTTTATTATTTTTGACATATTGACTTTAAAGCTCATCTGTTTAAACCGCAAACGTTAGTGAGCCGCCGGTTTTGCGCCGCTATCCGGTTACCTAAAAGCTTCGCCGGGTGCTGTTACGGCGCTACGCAAGTCGTTCGCTTATGGGCAATACCACAGCAGTCAAATGTTTCGGTGAATAGTTTCCTAAAATTAGACTATTTTTAATCGTCCGGTTTAACCGGCGCCCCCGGGTATAGGTCACCGCGCAAATAGTCAGCCGGATTGGTACTAAGTAGTTGTACCAGTTCTTCCCTGCCGCCGACTTTACGCACCAGGGCCGGCACGCCATGCACCGTGGTGGCCCTTTCCGGATGGTGGGTCATCTGCTCCAGGCCGGCCAAAACAAGTTCCAGTTGCATGGGCGTGTATAATATCATTGCAGCGGCACCTCGTTTCGCGTCTTCCTCTCTTCAATTAAATTCTTTAACCTGGCCAGGGCTTGCTGCATACCACCCACTTCGTTAATCAGCCCGCATTCCACAGCATCCTGTCCGATCAACACGGTGCCGATATCCCGGGCCAGCTCCCCGGTGCGGAACATCAATTCCCGGAATTTTTCCTCAGTGATTGCTGAATGGGCGGTCACAAATCGCACCACGCGATCCTGCATTTTATCCAGGTACTCATAAGTCTGGGGCACTCCGATAACCAGCCCGGTCAGCCGGATGGGATGAATAGTCATGCTGGCCGTTTCGGCAATAAACGCATAATCCGTGGCCACTGCTATGGGCACACCAATGCTATGCCCGCCGCCCAGCACCACCGACACGGTGGGTTTGGACATGCTGGATATTATTTCCGCGATGGCCAACCCCGCCTCTACGTCACCCCCCACGGTATTCAGGACAATCAATACGCCCTCTACTTCGGGATTTTGTTCCAGGGCGACCAGTTGCGGAATCATGTGCTCGTACTTGGTCGTTTTATTTTGCGGCGGTAGTACCAAATGGCCTTCTATCTGGCCCACAATGGTCAGGCAGTGGATATTGCTTTTTACTTCGGGTATCTGGGTGGCACCCATTTCCTTGACCGCTTCCATGGAACTTTTGGTTTTACCTACTACCTTGGTCCGTTCTTTATTCGGCTCATTGTCGGGGTTTTCTCGCCGGTCCGGGTCATTGCCGGGACCCGGAGGGGACGGCGGTTGGTAGGGAAAGATTCCGGGTACCTGCTCAAAAGATTCATAAAACGTCATTACTATCCACTCCGTTCCTCAGGTTCTCATTTTTATTATGATTAAAAACTGCCAAAAAAATACGCAGGCTATTCGCCTGCGTATTTTAAACCTCCATGATGATCGGTAAAATCATTGGCCTTCTCCTGGTTTTGTCAAACAAAAATCTGCTAAGATCGTCCCGCACCTGGGACTTGATTGATGCCCATTCAGAAATTTTCTTGGATGAACACTTTTCCAATGCCTGCTTTACTTTTGCCTTGGCCTGCTCCATCAGTTGCTCGGACTCACGAACATAGACGAACCCGCGCGAGACAATATCCGGCCCGGAAACAATCAGCCCCGTATCGCGGCTCATGGTCACCACCACGATTAATATCCCGTCCTGGGAAAGCTGCCGCCGGTCACGCAGCACAATGTTACCCACATCGCCGACCCCCAGGCCGTCCACCAGCACACGTCCGGAAGTGACCCGCCCGGCAAAACGACCGCTGCGCCTGGATATCTCCACCACCTGGCCATTTTCGCCCACAAAAATGTTGGATTCCGGGATACCCATTTCCCGAGCTAACTGGGCATGTTTAATCAACATGCGGCATTCACCATGTACGGGCATGAAAAACTTGGGCTTTACCAGGTTGATCATCAATTTCAATTCTTCCTGGCTGGGGTGCCCGCTGACATGGATGCCCGATACCGCTTCATAGATAACATTTGCCCCCTGTTTAAAAAGCTGGTCGATTACCCGGGACACCAACTTTTCATTACCCGGAATAGGAGTAGCGGAAATGATTATGGTATCCCCGGGCATAATTTCCACCTGGCGGTGGTCCCTGCTGGCCATTCTGGTAAGGGCGCTCATGGGCTCCCCCTGGCTGCCCGTTGTCAGGTAGACTATCCGGTTCCTGGGCAGTTTGGCCGCCTCGTCGAGTTCCACCAGCAAACCGTCCGGTACATTCAAGTAACCCAGTTCGCAAGCAATGCTGACCACATTGACCATGCTGCGGCCCACCACGGCCACTTTGCGGTTATAACGGTGCGCCGTAGTGATGGCCTGCTGCAGCCTGTGCACGTTGGAAGCGAAAGTGGCCACAATGATTCTTTCACTGGCCTGCCGAAAGGTTTCGTCAAAAGTTTGTCCCACGACCCGCTCCGACATGGTATAACCGGGTCTTTCCACGTTGGTGCTGTCGCTTAACAGGGCCAGAACGCCCTTTTCTCCCCACTGGGCAAGCCTGTGAAAATCAATTACTTCTCCATCCACCGGAGTTTGGTCGATCTTGAAATCGCCGGTGTGCACAATAACACCCACCGGGGTCTCAATGGCCAGGGCTACGGCATCGGGAATACTATGGGATACGCGGATAAATTCAATTTTAAACGGACCAATTTGCACTACATCCCGTGGTTTTACGCAATTCAGCTTGACGCTGTCCAACATATGTTGTTCCCGTAATTTTCCGCCCAGAATACCCAGGGTCAACTTGGTTCCGTATACCGGGACATTAAGTTCCTTAAGGACATAGGGCAGCGCCCCGATATGGTCCTCATGCCCGTGCGTCAGTACGATCCCGCGCACTAGATTCTTATTCTCCAGCAAATAAGTAATATCGGGAATGACCATATCAATGCCCAACAGGTCTTCTTCCGGGAACATCAATCCGGAATCAATAACCAGAATATTTTCCCCGTATTTTACCACCATCATGTTTTTGCCGATCTCACCCAATCCCCCTAACGGGATCAAAGAAACTTTTGGTTCGCGTGCCATATCACACCCCCCGCAGCTATGATGTTAACGAAAAAGTTTGTTATATTACGGTGATAATTTGGAGAAGGCGGGGAAATATTCTGTTTTATTAAAAATGTCCGTTCAAAACTCGCTAATCCATTATACTTTATCTGCGGGTCCAGAACAAGATTAACGCATTTATATAACAGACCTTTATAATACTATTTCCGGTATAAAATGTAAACAAGAAAATATAAAAGGGAGCTCTCATAGGCTCCCTCAAATAAAATATATTTATCCCAGGTTTAAAATAAATTGGCTTCGGCAAGAATTTTTTTGATGCTCTCCTTCTCCTCCGGCGTGGCCTCAACCAGCGGCAACCGGGGCGCGCCCACCTGCCAGCCCAGCATGTTCAGTGCGGCTTTCAGGGGTACCGGATTGGTGGTGATAAACATACCCTTGAAAACCGGGAATACGCTGCAGTGTATTTTGGTAGCCATGGTCACGTTGCCGGAGGTATAAGCATTGATCATTTCCTGGATGCGCGATCCGATCAAGTGCGCCGCCACGCTGATGACCCCCTTGCCTCCCAGGGCCATGATCGGTAGGGTCAGTGAGTCATCACCGCTGTATATGGCGAAGTGGTCGGGTAAAGAACGGCGCAGTTCGCTAACCTGATCCAGGTTGCCCGATGCTTCTTTAATGGCGACAATGTTGTCGATCTTGGACAAGCGTACAACCGTCTGCGGCTGCAGGTTCACTGCCGTACGCCCGGGGACATTGTACAGTATGACAGGCAAATTGGTACTCTGGGCAATGGTTTTAAAATGCTGGTATAACCCTTCCTGGGACGGTTTATTGTAATAAGGACCCACCAGCATTACACCGTCGACCCCTACCTTTGCCGCCGCCTGCGTCAATTCGATGCTGGCCGAAGTATTGTTGCCGCCCGTACCGGCGATTACAACGGCATCGCCGCCAACTTCTTCCACCACCACCCGAAACAATTCCACTTTTTCTTCCTTGGTCAGTGTGGGCGACTCGCCGGTGGTTCCGGCAACGACCAATCCGTCTGAACCTGATTGCACCAGGTACCGGGCCAATTTTTTGACTTGGTCGAAATCAATTGTCCGATCCTTTTTAAAAGGCGTTACCATGGCCGTTAATACGCGCCCGAAATCAATAGCCAAAACTTTCACCTTCCTTCCAGGTTGAACTTCCCTGCTTTTTACTGATCCAGTTTAAACTGCCTGTGCAGGGCCCTGACGGCCTTTTCCATTTCCTCGCGCCTGACCAGCACCCAAACGGTAGTGTGTGAGTCGTTGCATTGTAAAATCTGGATATCATCCTTGGTCAATGCTTCCACTATGTCCGCTATCACTCCGGGCACCCCGGACATGCCCGCCCCCACTGCGGAAACCTTTGCGCACCCGGTAATCACTTCCGACATATAGCCGGTATTTTCCAGCACCTTGACCGCCTTTTCAGCCACATCATCTTTGACGGTAAATAAAACCACTTCCGGCAGTATATTAATAAAATCAATGCTGATCCCGGCCAGCGCCAGCGCCCTGAACATGCGGCGCTGCTGTTTGAGCCCTTCGCCAGTAGCGCCGATGCGGACTATAAACTGCGCAATGCCCGATATATAGGTGATGCCGGTAACAATGCGATCTTTGGTAATGTCAATGGTACCTTTATAAACTTCACCGGAATTGGTTACCAGCGTACCGGGCGAATCAGAAAAAGTTGAACGCACGCGCAGCGGTATGCTCTTCTGCATGGCGATTTCCACTGCCCGGGGGTGCACCACCTTGGCCCCTTCATGCGCCAGGTGGCAAATTTCATCATAAGTAATGACCTCCAGGGCTTTTGCTTCCGCCACGATACGCGGGTCCGCCGTCATAATGCCGTCAACATCGGTGTAAATATCTACATAAACGGCATTTAACGCCACACCCAACGCCGCCGCGGTAGTATCGCTGCCGCCCCGGCCCAGTGTAGTGATTTCACCGTCTTCCGTGGTGCCCTGAAATCCGGCCACCACTACTATATAACCTTCCTGGGTATACCTGGTGACATTTTTGGCCTGCACCTGTAAAATCCTGGCTCCGGAATAATTGCGATCGGTAATTATCCCCGCCTGGGCCCCGGTTAGAAAAACGGCCGGGTACCCCATGGCTTGTAAAGTTGCGGCCATGACCACCCCGGAGATAATTTCCCCACAGGACATTAGCATATCCATTTCACGGGCGGGTAGATCGTGATATGTTTGTTTGACCAGGCTGATCAATGTGTCGGTAGCGTAAGGATCACCTTCCCGCCCGATGGCCGATACCACCACCACGGGAACGTAACCTTCATCTTTGGCGGCAATGATCTTGCCCGCCACCCTTTCCCTAAGTTCGGGAGATACCAGCGAAGTCCCCCCGAACTTGAGAACGATGTATTTCATCTCATACTACCTCTTTCCCAGACACCCGTATTTAATCACCAATTCGGCGATTTGCACCGCATTGGTAGCCGCTCCCTTGCGCAGCTGGTCAGCTACCACCCACATGTTAAGCGCATTGTCCAGGGAATTATCCTGCCTGATTCTACCGACAAACACATCATCCTTCTCTGATGTAAAGAGGGGCATGGGATACTTCTTGTTGGCCGGATCATCTTCCACCACCACACCCGGAAAATCTGCCAGAACCTTTTTCGCCTCATCCACGGTGATTTTGCGTTTGGTTTCTACGTTAATGGATTCCGAATGGCTTCTGTAGACCGGCACCCGAACAGTGGTCGCCGTAATGCCGACAGTATCGTCGTGTAATATTTTGCGGGTTTCCTTTACCATTTTCCATTCTTCCTTCGTGTAGTCCATTTCCTGGAAGACATCAATATGGGGAATCAGGTTAAAGGCGATCTGATACTGGAACTTGGCAGGTATTACCTCTTTACCATCCAGAACGGCCCGGGTATGTTCGGTTAATTCCGTGATACCCTCGGCCCCGGCACCGCTGACCGCCTGGTAGGTGGAAACCACCACCCGCTTGATGCCGGCGGCGTCATAAATCGCTTTCAACGGCACCACCATAATGATGGTCGAGCAGTTCGGGTTGGCGATTATGCCCCGGTGTTCTTTTACATCCTCAGGGTTAACTTCCGGGACTACCAGCGGCACCTGAGGGTCCAGGCGGAAATGACTGCTGTTATCAATTACCACCACGCCCTTTTCCGCCGCCAGGGGGCCGAATTCCTTACTTGCCGCGCCACCTGCGAACAAAGCTATATCCATGCCGTCAAAGGAAGCGGGCGTGGTTTCCTCCACAGTATAACTTTTACCTTTGAAAAAAATCTCCTTGCCGGCGGAACGAGCGGTAGCACAAAGTTTCAATTCGCCTACCGGGAAATTCCTTTCTGCCAAAACCTGCAATATCTCCTGCCCCACTGCTCCGGTTGCACCTACAATCACTACTTTATAATCGGCCAAGAATCTATCCCTCCATTCTTAATCTTCCGCCGGCGCGCATTTTATTCATAAGCTACTAAAACAGGTTGAATCTGCCTACCCTGCAAAGCATGTTCAATGGTATCCACCAACTTGCTAATCTGGGCCTTCAACGAATTTGGTTTGCCGGCGGGATTATCCTGTCCAAATGGAACCATATATATATTTTTGCAGTTTAATAGCAAACCAATATTTTTCGCGTTCATGGACAGGCCGTCATTGGTAGAAACGGCCAGCACCACCGGGCGCTGGTTGCGCAGGTGCGCCTTGATGGCCATCAGCACCGGCCCGTCGGTAATGGCATTGGCCAATTTGGCCAAGGTATTGCCGGTACAGGGAGCCACCACCAGTACATCCAGAGTCTTTTCCGGACCGAACGGCTCAGCACCGACGATGCTTTTGATAATTTTCTGCCCGGTTATTTCCATTATTTGGCTTTTCCAACGGTCGGACGCCCCAAATCTGGTATCCGTTTCATCAACAGCCGCGCTAATAATAGGATACAGTATCGCACCCTCATCAGCAACCCTTTTCATTTCCACCAGTACCTCATCCAGGGTACAATGAGAACCTGTTAAAGCAAATCCCACCTTAACACCCTTCAACCTCATCAAACAAGCACCTCCTAAAGCAAAACCGGAAAAACTAAGGTTTTACCTTCTGCAGCAAAAGACGAGGCACCACCCGCGCCAGTATCGTGCCGGCGGTTTTCGGTGCCACTTTGCCGGGCAGGCCCGGCGCCAGAACTGCTTGAATACCCAGTTCACGGGCCCTGGCAAAGTCAGTGCCTCCGGGTGCAGAAGCAAGGTCAATGATAAGGGTTGCCGGTGGCAGTTTTTGCAAAATATTCGCGGTGATCACCGGTGCGGGAATGGTATTGAATATAACATCTACATCGCGTAAATAATCTACTAATTCTTGAAAATGCGCTGCTTGTAAACCCATGGCCGATGCTCTGGCCAGCTGGGCCGGGTTACGGGCGATTACCGTCGTACGGGCGTGCATGGCCGCAAGCAGTTGGGCCAGCGTCTGGCCGGTACGGCCAAAACCCAGCACCACAGCACGACTGCCGTGGATGGTGATGGGCAGCCTTTCCATGGCCATTTGCACGGCTCCTTCAGCCGAGGGAATGGAGTTCAGGATGGCCACCTCGTCAAGTTTCATTACTTCCACGAGCTCCAGCCCGCACTGTTCCAGCAACTCACGCAGCGGTTTCCTGGCCATGCCCACCAGAACCGGAGTACCGGCGGGAAGCGGTGCCAGCAGTTCCCCGGTAATTGTTACCTTCTCCTCCTGATATGTCGAATGGAGCTGCATGTTTTCATTAACTCCCGGAACCGGTAAAATGAGAGCCTGCACCCCGGCCAAACATTTATCCGGTTCCCCGCAGGTTATAATATTATCACCTTGCACTGGCAATCCAAAGGTTTGGACTATTGCACCGGCACCAGCCAGATGTTCCACCAAAGTGACTTCCCTGGCATCCCCGCCCATTACTGCCAACGTTAGACCCGCCAAATATTGCATGGACGGCTAACCCTCCTCTAACCTTCTTGTACTTACACCAATATATGAAATGCCGGTTTTATAGGTGCTTGTTTGCAATTGATGGGACAAAATTATTCAAACAACAGGTTCTCTAAACCATACACCACTCCTTCCAGGCGCATTACCGCGCGCACGGCCAGCAATACACCGGACATAAAAGATTCCCTGGAAATGGAATCATGTCTTATGGTCAACGTCTGCCCCACGCCGCCGAAAATAACTTCCTGATGGGCGACAAATCCGGGCAATCTAACGCTGTGGATACGTAATCCGCCAGGCATTTTACCTCCCCTGGCTCCCTCAATTTTCTCTTCCTCGACATCCAAACCCTGCTTAAATTCACCGCGTTGTTCCAAAATGGCTTCCGCGGTTTTCACGGCCGTCCCGGACGGGGCGTCCAGTTTCTGGTCGTGGTGTTTTTCAATTATCTCTACATGCGGTAGATATTTGGCCGCTTCGGCAGCGAACTTAATCATTAACAATGCCCCAATGGCAAAATTTGGGGCAATAACGCAACCCAAACGCTTTTTTTGAGCCAAATCAACCACCTGCTCAAAATCTTCCCGGGACATGCCGGTGGTGCCGACCACCGGACGTACGCCCGCTTGCAGGGCCGTAATAGTATTGGCGGCTACCGATTGGGGTCTGGTAAAATCAACTAGTACATCCGCCCCGGACGTAGCAAGGGCTTCGGCCAGATCGGATGTTATCTGCACACCCTGCGGCCCGGTGCCCAGCAATGTGCCGACATCCTGCCCTTCGTTATAAAAATCAATAGCCGCGCATAACTCAGTGTCTTCAGCATTCAAGACAGTCTTGAGCACTTCCTGTCCCATACGTCCTGATGCACCGCTAACTGCAACTTTAATCACAATAATTTCCCGGTAATATCGAAAACACCTGGATAGTTTACCGGTTTTTTCCTCCCTTCCTGGCATTCTTAACTTTATACAAAAGAATGTTTTTAATAATTTAACATATACTGCCTTAATGATGTCAAGAAAAAAACCTTAACCGGTTGGAATCACCTGCCACCGAACGTTCATTTATCTATGTTGGCGGAACTTTCCCGGTCCTGCGGCACAATTATACCTCCGGTCAGTTTCGGGTTGTAAAAATCCGCCGCGGGCGCGCCCGAACATTGCGTTACCACACAATACTTCTTCCCGATTGTTTGAAAGTTTATTTTTACTCCTGCGCTTTGGCCGTTACGGCGCTCCATAAGCATACCAACCTTGCTTATTAATATTCACGTTAATCTGTCCGGTTTCCGGGTAATCCTTGCGCTCCACAATTCCGGAAAAAACAAAATAATCTACGCTTACATTGGATTCCACCAGACCGCTGGCTACCTCGAATTCTGTCCTGTTCCCCCTTAAAATGGTAGTGGGGTTAAAAGGTTCCCCCAGCTTTAATTCCACCGCGATATCCTCATACAAAGCCCACAACAGGGTATTTAATTCATCATCGGCGCACACCACCGGCAAGCCCAGTTCCTCAATAGCTTCGCGGCGGGGAATCATGTGGTTATGGGCGTAAAGCTTTTCGGTCAGGTAATCGACAATATTCTGCACCTTGGCCTGGGGCAGACTTTCCCGGCGCAGCCCCAACATTTTATTGGCCAACGACCTGATCAACATCCAGTTCCGGTGCACATTACCAAGCGCCAGCGGGTGAATTTTTTCAGCCAACAATAAAAAAGCCCGTGACATGACACTCTCGTCATAAATACCCATTTTTTCCGCGATAAGGTTCATGTAAGAATAAACATCTTCGATATTGACCGGTAACCTGGCGGATGGGTTGGACGGGTCCTGGGGATTAAAGGCATTGATCACACTGGGGTCAATGGGACCCAGTTCACCCATTTTACCCATTACTATTTCATCGGCGCCCAAACATAACAATGTTCCGGCGCTGTAAGCCCGAAAAGGTATCAATACCGAAAAATGGGCCGTGTATTCGCGAAATAGATTGACCAGACGCCATGGGGTGAGCACGTCACCCCCCCTGGTATAGAGGAACAAATCAATCCGCGGATTGTTGCCCACCATTTCCAGATGCTTATAAATTACCTGCACCACATCCGGAGCGATCCTGGTGCTCACGTTTTCCCGGTCACCGGTAACATAGGTTAACACAATTGATTCGCGTTTACGGCCGATTTTTTGCATGAGGTCCAATCTTTGCGGCCGGGCCATAAATTGCCTCCTTGTTTTTTCGATTATTATGGCCCGACGCTCAGCACATTATCTAAAATTATGCCAGAAAAAAAATCCGCGCTAAGACGGATCATTCAAATCATGTATTTACCGTACCTGGGAACAGCCTGATCCAGTTCCACGATAATCACTTCAAACCCAATTTTCTTGACCGCTTCCCATGGAATAACCAGTTCGTTTTTTTCCGCCCAGAAACTTATGATATTGCCTTTGCGTGGTATTATGATGGACTGTATCTTACCCGTTTCATCATCAATGGCCAGATCGGTTTCACCAATCACGCCCAGCCGGGCGCCGTCGTTCAAATTGATGATCTCCTTGCCGGCCAGCTCGCCCAGTTTCATTGCGATTTTCCCCCTTAACGTTATGATCAATACCTGCGCCCGATTAAATAACGCTGTGCAAAGGGCTGGATGATGGCCAGGGCTATAGATACGGTGGCCATGGGTTCCAGGGATATTCCACTGACATGTATGAAACGGGGTAATTCCAGTTCCAAAAAAGTCTGCACCAGAATCAGCGACAAATAAATACCGCCCGCCGTACCGACCATGCCGGTGATAGCCTGGGATAACGGAGACGCCTTGGCCTCACCGATCGTTTCCCAGTCCTTGTCCCGCATGGTTCGCAGCCTTATACGCTCCCGTAAAGATAAGATAACCAGCAATAGTACAATTAAAACAAACAGCAGCACACCCAGTTTCATATTTTCACCTCCTGTACCAAATTTATATTGCACAGAAGGCGAAATATTCCTGGAATTGGACAATTTATCCGGAAACTGATTGTTTCAAAAAAGACCGGCTGCGATCTTTACCTGCCGGTGGAACCGAAACCGCCCGCGCCCCGAGCGGACGGGTTCAAAACGTCGGTATAATCAATTTTGACTTGTAAAACCGGCAAAAATACCAGCTGGGCTATTCGGTCGCCCGGCCTGATTTCGTAAGGCCGGTCACCGTTATTCTGCACCGGGCACATTATTTCCCCCTTGTAATCGCTGTCAATCACCCCCACGGCGTTGGCCAGGGTGATGCCATGTTTGGCCGCCAGGCCGCTGCGGGGGAAAATCAGACCCACCACGCCACGATCAGGAATATCCAGCGCCAGCCCGGTGGGTACCAGCGCCCTCTCTCGCGGGAGCACCACCAGCGGCTCTTGCAATGAAGCCGCCAGATCAATCCCGGCCGCGCCGGGGGTGGCGTAACCCGGTTCGGGTATTTTGAGGCCAATATCAGGGTTGATTTTCTTAAATTTAATAGCTACTTTCGTCATACCGGATCCCTACGCCTGGTTGAGTATTTCCCGCAAAATATCGCCGTCATCCCACGGGCCCACGCTGGCCAGGCAGAAGTTTTCAGGATTCAGCATGGTTCTAGCCAATTCCCTTATATCACTGTCCGACACAGCCATGATGCGGCGTACGATTTCATCCGGCGAAACAACTTTGCCCAAATAAAGTTGTGATTTACCCAAACGACTCATCCGGGTACTCACATTCTCCAGGCTGAGCAGCAAATTACCTTTCAACTGGTCTTTGGCCCGTTGCAATTCCCTGGCCTGAACCCCGTTGGTCCGGATGTCATAAATCTCTTTAATGACCAGTTCCAGGGCGGCGCGCACGTTTTGCTTGCTCAGCCCGGTATAAATGCAAAAAAGGCCGGAATCATGATAAGAACTATGATAGGAGAACACCGAATAAACCAGGCCACGCTGTTCCCTGATCTCCTGAAACAGCCTGGAACTCAATCCCCCGCCCAGGATGGTGTTTATGATTTGAAAAACATAAATCTTTTCATTATCCAGGGCCAAACCGGGCGTGCCAATACATAAATGAACCTGCTCGGTATCCTTATACCGGCAGACCACCTGGCGGGCCGGTTCAGGCGCGGTCAGCAACCGTTCATTTCCCTGACCGGTCAACTTGCCGAACGTTGCAGTCAATGCCTCCATAACCTGTTCCCGGTCAAAGCTACCGGCCACAGCGACCACTATATTGCCCGGGGTGTAATATTTATTGTAAAAGTCCAGTAAATCCTCCCGGGTCAGTTCCTGGACAGTTTTTTCATCACCGATTATCGGCCTGCCCAGCGGGTGGCCACTCCAGATGGTGCCGGCAAACACATCATGCACCAGCTCGTCCGGCGCGTCTTCATACATTTTTAACTCTTCTAAAATAACATTACGCTCCCGGTCTATATCCTTTTTATCAAAAAGGGAATTAAACAACATGTCGCTGAGTAAATCCACAGCCAGCCCAAAATGTTCGTCCAACACCTTGGCGTAGTAACAAGTATATTCCTTGGTGGTGAAAGCGTTCAAATGCCCGCCTACCGCGTCCAGTTCTTCGGCGATGTCTTTCGCGCTGCGCTTCTCGGTTCCTTTAAACATCAGGTGTTCAATAAAATGTGAAATACCGGCCAGGCGCTGGCTTTCATCCCGAGAGCCAACATTCACCCAAACCCCTACGGCAACTGAACGCACATGCGGAATGTGCTCGGTAAGTATTCTGACCCCGTTAGCCAGTTCGGCTACATTTATCACACATTTACCCCCTGTACCATTTATAATAAACAACCCGTAAAATGAATTTAAATGTTTTCCGTTGTATATATGTTCTTGCCAATAACCAAAATTCCTTGTTTTTGTGTCAAAGAACTAACGAACAACACATTTCTATTAACAACCGGTAACTATTCAGCAAGCCCGCTGTAGTATTGCTAGAGCGCTCACTCCAGTGCTCCGCGCGTGATGCGCACCACGCCTTGCTTCGGACCGAATTAGCGGCGCTGCAAAGGCGGCGCGATATGTTTTCTATTTCTGACACATCGACTTTAAAGCTCATCTGTTTAATCGCACACTGTTGGTGAGCCACTGGTTTCGCGCCGCTATCCGGTTACCTAAAAGCTTTTCCCGGGTGCTGATACCGGCGCTACGCAAGTCGTTCGCTTATGAGCAATACCACAGCAGTCAAATGTTTTGGCGAATAGTTATAACAATCGATTTACTACCTTATTACTGTATTTATGACTTTATTTGTCAGTTTGCGCACCGGACTCAAGTTGCCAACCGCGCTTTCCGCTACGATTAAGCTCGAATCCACTGCAGCACCGTTTACAATCACCGTTATTTTACCCAGTAATTGGCCTTCCCGTACCGGCGCCTGCACACTGCGCAGCATGGTTACTTTTTTTTCCACCTCATCTACCCCATCGCTATGTATATTGATTGTTATATCATTCGCTATCCTGGCCGGCACCGATTCACTTAAGCCATTTAAAACCTGAACACGCCCGTAAATTTCTCCCGCATAAGCCGCCCTTACCGCTTTGAATTCATTAAACCCGTAGTCCAGCAAGTTCTCAGCGTCCCTGAACCGGTCGGGGCCGTTTAATATTACGGCCAATAAACGCCTGTCATCAACGGTGGCCGAAGCTATCAAACATTTTCCCGCTTCCATGGTGGTTCCGGTCTTGACACCGTCAGCCCCCGGGTACTGCCAGAGTAATTTATTGGTATTTTTCAAGTAATGCGTTACCCCTCCCAACCCTTTAACAGTTTTAAAACGCGTTTTGACAATCCGACAGAACAACGGGTCGTGCAAGGCGTTACGCGCAATAAGCGCCAGGTCCTGGGCAGTTGAATAATGACCCGGCGCTGGTAGGCCGTTGGTATTGCAAAAATGGGTGCTGTCGGCACCGATCAGCGCAGCCTTTTCATTCATCAGTAAAACAAACGCTTCCTCCGACCCGGCCGCGTGTTCCGCTATGGCCACACAGGCATCGTTGCCGGAGCGTAAGAGCGCGCCGTACAAGACATGTTTCAGCGCAAGGGCTTCCCCCTCCCGTAGGTACATGGACGACTCACCCACCGCCGCAGCCCGGGGGCTTATCTTGATAATGCCGTCCGTATCCGCGGCCGCCAGGGCTATCAGCGCCGTCATGACCTTGGTGGTACTGGCCATGGGTCTTTGCTGCAGGTGGTTCTTGCTGTATAATATCTGACCGGTATCAACATCCATCAATACGGCGGATTCAGCGCTGATGACCGGCAGGAAAGCGCGGTTCCCCCACCCTGCCCGGGGCCCCAAAAACACAAGGGACAGGCAAAAAAATAAACCCCACGCGACGGCAGTTTTAAAACGCAATATTATCTCACCCCATACTATGATTGATGTTGTCTTTAGATTTACCCCTAACCTTCATTTTTATGAGGTGACTCTTTTAACAATTCTCCTACCGGCACCAGCCGGTACCCCCGCCCCTGCAAACCGGCAATGATGTCCGGTAGGGCGTGCGCCGTGGGAGCGGTGGGGTGCATGAGCACGATTGCGCCATTGTGGATTCTACCCATTACCCGGTCCCTGATTACTTCCGGGGCAGGTCGCTGCCAGTCAATGGTGTCGATACTCCACAGTATGGTGCGATAACCCATATCTCTAGCAGCCTGCAGCACTGCGGTTCCCCTTTCCCCGTAAGGCGGAGCGTATAAAACCGGTTTTTCGCCGGTGATATCCTGAATAACCTTCTCTGCCTTGGCAATGTCACGTTTATTGGCTTCGCGGGATATTTGGTCCGGGTGCGGGTGAGCATAACCATGGCTGCCAATCTCGTGGTCCCCGGCGTGAATCTTGCGCACCAAATCAGGAAACTTCTCTGCCCAGGTGCCCCCGATAAAAAAAGTCATCCGCACATTTTTTTCTTCCAAAATTTCCAGCATACGGCCGATATATTCTTCACCCCAGAACACATTACAGGTTAAAGCAACGGCCTTGACCTCTTCATTGCCCTGGTACACCGGCTCAGCGACCATAGCCGAAACTTTGCCCTGGCGAATGCAGGTCCACCCGAGCAGCACCGCCAAAAAGATCGCACCGACGATAATTAAATTTTTTAATAACCGAAAGCGATCAATTAAAATAAAAATTGTTTATTCCCCCCTTGAATAATGTTCGCTTTAAATTTATTCAACCCGACACCCGCCAATGCACAAAAAACAAAAACCCGTCTCACCAAAGACAGGTTTTCATCACAGATTGTTTTTAATTTTTTAAATCCCCATTCACTCTATCCGCTCGTATAGTATAATTTTGGAGTGCCTCCACCAGAGTTCCGGCTTGTCAAAATCCACTCCGTGGTCAAGTCTGCAGAGGGACCATTTATTTGGCCCCTTGAGAATTCTACTGCGCCAACCCGTAAATTCAAACCAAATATTTTTTTCTTCCTCACCGATTAATATATACGCCTTGACAGATTCGGCCTCCCTAAAATCCCGGGTCCAATCCTGCCCTTCGGGCATCCAGCTGCATAATACCAGACGGGGCTGGTATTGTTCCAGCGCTTCCCGGAAATCCATGTTTAACGGCCGGCAATCATTACTGCCCCCGGCGCCGGCCGAAAACTCTGAGTAATTATCCACGGCCGTCACTTCAATTCCCCGAGCGCGCAATGCAGCCGCCAGATCGCCGCGGCCGGCCCCGACCTCCAGCACCGGCGATAATGCCAGTTGTTTTATTTCCCACGCCAAAGCGTCATTAAATTCCTTATTCAGTATCTGGTAGATTCCAAACGTATCACAATACTGTTTTAACAACGATAGCCGGCAAATAACCGCGTTGTCCCGCCAGGCAGCCTCCGGGTGATACTGCACCGGACAATCGGCGAAATTATTCTTCATCCATTGTTTTTCCCGGTCAATCTTTTCGCGCACGCTTTTATATCCAAACAATTCCAGTGACATGCTTCCCGACCTCCAAAAAATAAACCCCTAATTTAGTTTAAGGGGTTATCAAACTTAGTTGCTCTTGTGGTGCTGGCGACGCTGGTTGCGGTGCGGCCGGCGTAGCTCCCGGGGCTTATCTTGATTCTCCTTGGCGCCTTCGGGGGCCGGGGTGACGTCCTTGCGGGACAGCTTTAACCGCCCCTGGTTATCGTAGCCGATTACTTTAACTTCAATCATATCTCCTTCTTTAACTACGTCCTCCACCTTGTTTACCCGTTCATGGGCCAATTGTGAAATATGCACCAGACCTTCTTTGCCCGGCAAACCGAGTACTCCGGGTATGATCTCGACAAAACAGCCGAAGTCGGTTACTTTTACCACTTTGCCCAGGTAAATCTGCCCGCTTTCTACTTCCTTGGTCAACTTTTCGATAATAGATAAAGCACTTTGACCGGCTGCGGGGTCAACTGCTGCAATGAATACCCTGCCGTCATCTTCAATGTCGATATCTACGCCGGTTTCCTCAATAATTTTTCTAATAATTTTCCCTCCGGGCCCGATAACGTCTCTGATTTTATCCGGATGGATGGAGGTCTGGATAATCCTGGGCGCATAAGGCGACATTTCCACCCTGGGCTTGGCTATTACCTCGGTCATTTTACCCAGAATGTGCATACGCCCTTCATGGGCCTGCCCCAGGGCCACCTGCAGAATGTTCCGGTTGATGCCGGCAATTTTGATGTCCATTTGCAGCGCCGTGACACCTTTTGCCGTACCGGCTACCTTGAAGTCCATATCCCCCAGATGGTCCTCCAGTCCCTGAATGTCCGTCAGCACGGCAAATTCATCGCCCTCTTTAATTAAACCCATGGCCACGCCGGCTACGGGAGCCTTGATGGGTACGCCGGCATCCATCAGGGCCAAGCAACTGGCACAAACGCTCCCCATGGAAGTGGAGCCGTTGCTTTCCACTACCTCCGAAACAATCCGAAGAGTATAGGGAAATTTTTCTTCCGGTGGAATCAGCGGCTCCAGGGCCCGCTCGGCCAGCGCGCCGTGACCGATTTCCCGCCTGCCCGGGGAACGCATCGGTTTAGTCTCTCCGGTACTGAAAGGCGGAAAATTATAATGGTGCATAAAGCGTTTTCTTTCTTCTATACCAAGACCGTCCAGGATTTGTTCATCGGATATGGCACCCAGCGTAACTATGGAAAGAACCTGGGTTTGTCCGCGGGTGAACAGGCCCGACCCGTGAGTACGCGGCAATAGTCCCACTTCCACGTTGATAGGCCTTATCTCATTAAGGGCCCGGCCATCCACGCGCACCCGGTCTACCAGTATATAGCGGCGTACTATTTTCTTTTCTACGTTTTCTATAACCTTGGCGATGGCTTGTTCCTGTTCCGGGTATTCTTCCAGCAATTCCGTCGCCAGTTTTTCTTTAACCTCGTCCAGTAAGGCCTCCCGTTCTTTCTTGGCTAGCTGTTTGACGATGCATTCTTGAACAGCCGACTTGATATCTTCGGTAATTCTGGCCGTAATGGCGTTTTCCATCTCTTCTTCAATTTCCACCAGAGCCGGTTCATATTTTTCCTTGGCCAGTCCCATTTCCAGCGCTTCCCGGCGGAAATCTTCGATAAACTGTACAATTTCCTTGATTTTTTCGTGGCCGTGTATGATGCCTTCCAACATCGTTTCTTCCGGCACTTCTTTGGCGCCGGCCTCTACCATCATCACCGCATCCCTGGTACCGGCTACAACCAGATGCATATCACTCTTTTCCATATCTTGCACATTTGGGTTGATGATAAAATTACCACCCACCCGCCCGACAATAACACCGCCGATGGGGCCGTTAAAGGGAATTTCGGAAATGTGCAGAGCCGCCGAAGCACCCACCATGGCTGCCATTTCCGGCGGGTTATCCTGGTCCACAGATAATACCAGGGCGATTACCTGCACTTCATTGCGCATATTTTTGGGGAACAGAGGGCGGATGGGCCTGTCGATCAGCCTTGACGTAAGGGTGGCCTTTTCACTGGGGCGCCCTTCCCTTTTAATAAACCCCCCCGGTATTTTACCCACTGCATAAAGGCGTTCCTCGTAATCAACGGTCAGCGGAAAAAAATCTATGCCTTCCCTGATCCGCCTGGCCATAGTGGCGGTGACGAGAACGACAGTATCTCCATAACGCACCAGTACGGCGCCCCCGGCCTGCTTGGCCACCCGGCCCGTTTCCACTGTCATTATCCTGCCACCAATTTCAATATCTTTACTTAATATTTGCTGCTGCATATTTTGCTTATATTTCGGCCTTACATTCGGTCATCTGTTGATTTTCCGAAAATAAAACCGAATAACCTCCTTTCTTCGTCCAATTAAGATTAAAAACTGGTTATAGTATTTTTTTACAATAAAATAAGATCATTCTACATATTCAGTATTATATCCTGCCTGGAATATAAAAAAACATCTGACATCAGTCCCCGACACAAAATTCCTGGCATAAAATGTAAAAAGCGGGGACTAGCCCGCTTTTTATTTGCGCAAACCCAATTTGTCGATTAACTCACGGTAACGATTAAAATCGCAGTCCTTAAGATAATTCAACAGGGCCCGGCGCTGACCGACCATTTTAAGCAGCCCGCGCCGTGAATGGTGATCCTTTTTATGAATCTTAAGATGCTCCGTCAGGTGGTTTATGCGTTTGGTCAATATCGCCACTTGCACCTCAGGGGACCCGGTATCGTTTTCATGCAGCTTGAAGCTGTCAATAACGGACTGTTTATCAGTCGTTGACAAAGCCACGGTGCTCACCTCCTTGCATTTTGTAATCGCTGCTAGCCAAGTAAAATCGCCGGAGATAAGCGTATCCCCTAGCTAACAGTTCATATATAAAAATTTGTATTACTTGCCTATAATAGTTATAACCAACCGGCCAACCTCAATATCCTTGGCTACAATATCAAACATACGCCCTGACTTAGCGAAGAACCCCCTGAACCGCGTCGCCGTAGGTATCCGGCCCGGTATGCTGTTGGCGGCCGTTATAATATCCGCGGTGGTAATTTTATCCTGCCGAAAATCACGCAACCGCTTGCGCGCATGTTCCGTTATAATCACTTTAATTTCCATGGTAAAATCAGTTTGCTCCCGTTTGGCAGGCAAGTTCATCTTCTTCTTGCGCCAAAAAAGCATAAAGGGCATCCTGAAAGGCTGCTACTTGTACGTTTTCTACATCTGACTGCATGTATATTTTTTCTAATTCTTTCTTCAAATCCTGAAAATCTTCGCTTAAACAAATAAGGGCAATGTGATTCAGCCATTTTTTGATTTCTTCTTCCGGCGAATCGAATTTGGGTACCCCCATTAACCTAACGTCTCCCTTCTTTCATTTCGGGACGTTATTATGAAAAAAAAGCACTATTTTTACCGGAAACCTAGTATATTTTAGCACATTACATCTTACAAGTAAACTTGTTCGTAATAGAATTCAGAAGTCAGAATAATAAAAATATATTCTTATACTGAATTCTGATTTCTGATTTCTTAGTTCTGTATTCTAAAATATACTACTAAATTCTGACTTCTGACTTCTGTATTCTGAAATAACCACTGCATAACCTTACTTAATAATATATATTACCTTTACAAACGCTTTATACTTGCCCGGCGGCATCCACCCGGGCTTCGTTGATATCCCTTTGAATTTGCTTTACCAGTTCTCCAACCGAGTGGAACCTTTTTTCTTCCCGCAAGCGGCGAATAAAATATACCCTCATTTTTCTTCCGTATAAATTACCGCAAAAGTCCAGTAAATGCACCTCGATGGTCCGTGCATACGCATTACCGTGAAACGTGGGTTTGATGCCGATATTGGTCACACCCCAGTAGATTTCCCGACCCACCCTGACTTTGACCGAGTAAACCCCGTTGGCCGGAACCAACAAGTTGCTTTCTACTTCCAAGTTGGCCGTGGGAAAACCAAGGGTATTGCCGCGTCTTTCACCGTAAACCACTTCGCCCTCAACAATCGGACAATAGCCAAGGTATTTTCTGGCCTGGGCAATTTCACCGTCAGCCAGCAGGCTCCTGATTAAAGTGCTGCTCACCGGCTTGCCGTCCACGGTAACGGGCTTGATCACTTCCACGGCAAAACCCAGTTCATCGCCGTATTGCTTTAACAGTTCCGGCGTACCCCGGCCCATGTGGCCAAATGTATAATTGTACCCCACGTATACGGCCCGAGCCGCCAAGTGCCGGTGCAATACCGTGGTAATAAAGTCTTCGGGGTACATACGGGCAAATTCGCGGGTGAACGGAATGACAACAAGCACTTCTACGCCCAGTCCGGCAAACATCTCCTGTTTCAGATCCTGTGGCAAAAGCATCGGCGGCGCGCCTTCGGGATTCAACACCGTCAAGGGGTGGGGAACAAAGGTGAAAACGGCCGGTGTCGCCCCGGCCGCCCGCGCCCTGGACACAAGATCACCAATCAGTTTCTGGTGTCCCAGGTGTATGCCATCAAAATTGCCCAGTCCAACAACCAAATTATCATGTTTTTTATGTAAGTTTATCCAGTTACTGTAAACTTGCACCGCTGAATAACCTCCACAATTTATGCTTACACTAACACCTTCACTGGTTGAAACAGATAATAGTCCGGCGCTTCGGGATCGTGCCGGGTAACAGCCAGGGCCAGTAAACCGTTCGGGTCTTCCAGGCGCACCAGCTGGTCTGCGGCAATCTTTTGCCCCACCGCAATTGTAGGTAATCTCAGGCGATTTCCGCAGCTGGCCGCTTGCACCGCCGCTCCCTGGATTTCAACGCGGGGCAGGTTTTCCAAGGCTTTATGCATGGGTACCAGGGCGGACGACCGCAGGGCCCCCTGCTCCTGCATACCGCGCAACTGCTCCAGGGTTATTGTATTATCCAGACTAAACAGCCCGGCCCGGGTGCGCAATAAAAATGACATGTAGGCGCCGCAACCCAGCCTCTCCCCCAGTTCATGGCATATAGTGCGGATATATGTCCCGGCGGAACAGTGAATATCCAGCACCGCCCGCGGCGTACCGGCGCCATCATGATAAAAGTCAACCAGTAATATGTCATATATATAAACAGAGCGGGATTTTCTTTCCACTTCCATGCCGGCCCTGGCCAGCTCATATAACTTTTTCCCTTGGTATTTGACGGCTGAGGTCATGGGCGGCACCTGTTCAATTTGGCCGGCAAAATGCACCAGGTGCCTTGCTACGTCGCCCGCCGCAAGCCCGTTCGCACCGGTGCGCCGAACAACGTCGCCAAATGCGTCCTGGGTGGTGGTGGACAGGCCGAAAGTTACCTCCACCCTGTATTTTTTATCATCGGGCAGGTACTGGATGATACGCGTGGCTTTGCCCACACATACGGGCAACACCCCGGCGGCCCCCGGGTCCAGTGTTCCGGTATGACCGGCCTTTTTTACGCTGATAGTATTCCTGACAAAATTCACCACATCGTGGCTGGTCATCCCCGGCGGCTTGAGGATATTTAAAATACCGTTCATGTGTGTTCATCCTTTAAAGCAGTAAGCGCCGCCTCCAACATACGCCGCTGGATTTCGGCCAGATCGCCCTCCATGATGCACCCGGCAGCGCGCTGATGACCGCCCCCCCCGAACTGCGCCGCCAGTTTATTGACGTCCAGAAAGTACTTGGAACGCAAGCTGACTTTATATTTATTTGCTTCTATTTCGCGATAAAACAGGGCCAGTTCCACACCCTTGATCGCCCGGGGGTAATTGATAACCCCATCCACGTGTTCATTACGGGCGTTCAACTCACGCAGCGTATCTTGTCTGACGGACATCCACGCCACCCTGCCGCAATCACTGATACGCAATGATTGCAGCACCCGACCGAGCACTTTCATGCTGACCAGGGATTTTTCCTCGTATAATAATTTATTGATCCGGGCAGCATCAATCCCCAACTTGATCAGTTCCGCCACCCTGATATGCGTTTGCGGCCCTGTATTGTCATAGCGAAAAGATCCCGTGTCGGTAATAATGGCCACGTAAAGGCACGCGGCCATCTCGGGGTCCAAGGAAACGGGCAGTAACCGCAGCAGTTCGTAAACCATCTCACCTGCCGCCGCGTAACCTGGCTCATTAAGGTAAATGTGCCCAAAAACGGTGGCGCCGGCATGATGGTCCAGGACAATTACCCGGCCCGCCCGTTCCAGAAAACTATGATGGCACCCCAACCGGTCGGGAACCGAGCAGTCCACGGAAACAAACACATCAACAGCCTTGTACCCGTTGCCGGTCACCGTGATTTCACTCGCCCCGGGCAAAAAGGCATACATCTCCGGCACCGGGTCGGGGCTCAACATCAATACCTCTTTCCCCATTATCTTGAGTGCCCGGCCAAGGGCAAGCACAGACCCCAGGCAATCGCCGTCGGGCATAACATGCCCGCACAATGCTATGTTCCTGGCCCGGCGCAGGGTTTCCGCCACAGTGAAATACAGCTTCGACCGTTCAGGCATCGTTACTACTTACCTCGTCCAATAATTTAAGCACCTTATCTCCGTGATCCAGAGATTCATCAAGTTTAAAGGATATTTCGGGTACATGCCGCAGCCTGATGCGACGACCCAGTTCGGTACGGATAAAGCCCGTCGCTTTTTTTAAGGCGGTCATTGCTTGCCCCCGCACGTCAGCATTGCCCAAAATACTGACATGGATTTTGGCATACTTTAAATCACTGGATACGTCTACCCCGGTAATGGTTGCAAAGCCAATGCGCGGATCTTTTATTTCATCTCTGAGCAAATCGGATACTTCCTGCTTGATTGCCTCGGCCAACCTTTCGGGCCGGTGGGACATATAAATCCCCCCTTTGACATTATTATACCAAAATCAAGCCAATTCACGCTTAACTGCCTCCACAGTATAAGCCTCGATCTGGTCTCCTTCCCTTATATCGTTAAACTTTTCCACGGTCATGCCGCATTCATAGCCCTGGGCCACTTCGCGCACGTCATCTTTAAAGCGTTTCAGGGAATCCAGTGTTCCTTCATGTATAACAATGCCGTCCCTGATGACCCGAACACCGGCATCCCTGGTTATCTTTCCTTCAGTTACATAGCTACCGGCAATGGTGCCCACCTTGGACACTTTGAAAGTTTTACGCACTTCGGCCCGGCCAATAACCACCTCTTTGTACTCGGGGTCCAAAAGACCGCTCATGGCCGCCTTAATATCTTCAATGGCATCGTAAATAACCCGGTATAACCGGATATCCACTTTTTCCGTTTCCACGGCCTTCCTGGCGTTAACATCCGGGCGCACGTTAAATCCTATGACTATGGCGTTGGATGCCGAAGCCAGCATGATGTCCGTTTCGGTAATCGCGCCGACGCCGCCGTGGATAACGTTTACCCGCACCTCTTCGGTACCGATTTGCTCCAGCGCCTGGCGCACGGCCTCTACCGAACCCTGCACATCAGCCTTGATAATTATGCTGAGTTCCTTGACCTGTCCATCCTGGATCTGGCTAAACAAATCGTCCAGCGAAACCCTGGGCGCAGTGGCCTTCAATTCCAGTTCACGCTTTTTATTGTGCCGTTCATCGATTATTTGCTTGCCCAGTTTCTCGTCCTCCACGGCGAAGAAAAGCTCACCCGCCGGTGGGACTTCCGAAAAACCAAGCACCTCCACCGGCATGGACGGCCCGGCCTTTTTCACCCTGCGTCCGGCATGGTCCATCATGGCCCGCACTTTTCCGTAAGCCACCCCGGCAATTATGAAATTTCCCACCCGAAGGGTGCCGTTTTGCACCAGTACTGTTGCCACCGGCCCCCGGCCCTTATCCAGCTCCGCCTCAATAACAGTGCCCCGGGCAGGCCGGTTGGGATTGGCCTTATATTCACCGATTTCCGCCACCAGCAAGATCATTTCCAGAAGTTCGGTAAGATTTTCCCTGTTTTTAGCGGAAACCTCGACAAATATGGTATCGCCGCCCCATTCCTCGGCGACGAGATTGTGTTCCGTCAACTCGCGCTTTACCTTTGCCGGGTCGGCTTCGGGTTTATCTATCTTATTAATGGCCACAATAATCGGGACCTCCGCCGCACGGGCGTGGTTGATCGCTTCCACGGTCTGGGGCATAACCCCGTCGTCGGCGGCCACCACCAGGATGGCGATATCGGTAACCTTGGCTCCCCGGGCCCGCATGGCCGTGAAAGCCGCGTGGCCGGGCGTATCCACAAAGGTAATCTTTTTCCCGTTGTGTTCCACCTGGTACGCGCCAATGTGCTGGGTAATGCCTCCCGCTTCTGACGCGGTGACGTTGGTATGCCGGATGGCGTCCAGCAGGGAGGTTTTACCGTGGTCCACATGCCCCATGATAGTGACCACGCACGGACGGGGCTCCAGGTCGGCCGGGGTGTCTTCATGGTCCTGCATCAGCAGAGCTTCCTTATCCTCCTCAACCTTGACATTGACTTCGTAACCCAGTTCGTTGGCCACTATCGTCGCCGTGTCAGAGTCGATTTCCTGATTTATCGTGGCCATGGTCCCCAGTTCCATCAGCTTTTTAATCACTTCGGCAGCATTAATGGCCATCTTTTCCGCCAGTGATTTTATAGTGATATTTTCTCCAATGGTAATCGGTTTTCGTTCGCGGACAAGCACCGGCTGGGTTTTCTTCTTGACCGGTTTGCCGCCCTTTTTGTTAAACACCATTTTTTCCGGGCGGTTACCCCGGTAGGTCTCTTTTTGGAACCTGTCTTTTTTATCCTTATCGCCTTTGCCCTTGAAGGCGTGCTTTTCAACCTGTTTGACCCGTTCCTGCGCCTTGGTTTTTTCCATGGCCTTAACTTGGTCGGGCTTGCCTTTTTGGGCAAATTTTAGCTTACTGTTATCATCTTTATGCAGTATCTGCCGGGCATCTTTTCCGCCGCGTGCCGCGGGCCTGGGGGGCCTTTGCTGCTTGTTGCCGCCGGTGTTGGATTTGGCAGGCTGATAACGGTCGGCCGGCCTGGTCTGTTGGCCGCGCTGGGCAGTGTAATCGATATTACCCGCCGGCCTGGCGGCAGGCTGTTTCTCCACCTGCTGGCCCTGGCGAGCGGGCGGCGCCGGCGTTTGCTGTCCCCGCCCGGCTGCCCTGGGCTGATCGTTCCGGTGCGGGGGATTTTGCTTTTTATGGCGCTGCGCGCCGCCCCGTCCCCCGCCGCCGGCACCGCGCAGCGGTTTTTCAGTAAACCGGCGATCGGGCGGCCTGTCGGGAACCCGGTCGACCAATCCCGGCCCGCGATCGTGATGATTATCCCTTTTGCGCTGGCCGGCACCCCGTTTGCCTGTTTCCTTCGCGCCGTGGGCAGCTCCGTTTTTTTCCGCCTGTTCGGCCCGGGTTTTGCGCCCCAGGTAATGCTCCCTGATGCGCACAATGTCTTTTTCATCCAGCGTGCTCATGTGGGATTTGACGTTGATGCCCATATTATGCAGCTTATTTACCATTTCCTTACTTTCTATGTTAAGCTCCTTGGCAAGTTCATGGACCCGTTTTTTCACCATACAATCACCTCCGAAAAATTAACGCGTAGACAAGTCGGCCTCTCCCCTTTCCATAGCTCCGGCGACACCCCGGGCCAGCTGTTCATCCGTTATCGCAGCCACGGTACGTGGCGCTTTTCCCAGCAAAATACCCAGTTCGTTCTTGGAAGCATAGTAGAAAACAGGGACATTCTTTTCCTTAGCCAAATGTACAAAGTCATCCTTGCTGCGCTCGCTTGCGTCTCGTGCCAGTATCAACAACTTAACTTCGTCTTTTAAAAAACCGTTGCGCACAGCGGTATCGCCGCTGATCACTTTCCCGGCGCGCCTGCACAACCCCAGCATCTGGGCAACCACACCGGTCATATTTGTTTCATCCTTTCCAGTAGCTCATCCTTGATTTCCCGGGCAATGGGCTGTTTTAACGCCTTTTCCAGCCTTTTGCCCTTGATGGCTTTTTCCAAACATGCCTCACTGGGGCAGATGTAGGCGCCGCGGCCCGAACGCTTGCCGGTGCTGTCTATTTCAATGTATTCCTCCGGTGTTCGCACCACCCTGATCAATTCTTTCTTGGCTTTCATTTCCTGACAGCCGATACACATGCGCTGTGGTATCTTTCTTACTCTGGGCAAGTCGATACCCCCTATTCAACAAACTCTTCGTCAAACAAGTCCTGATAATCCGGGTATAGTTCAGCCATCTGGCTTTCGCTCTTGATATCTATCTTCCAGCCCGTCAATTTGGCCGCCAAACGAGCGTTTTGTCCTTCCTTGCCGATAGCCAGCGAAAGCTGGTAATCGGGCACAATAACCCGGGCCACTTTTTCATCCTCCCATATCTCCACCGCCACAACTTTGGCCGGGCTGAGCGAACTGGCCACATATTTGGAAGAATCTGCATCCCATTTAATGATATCAATTTTTTCCCCACGCAGTTCGTTAACTATGGTTTGTACGCGCATGCCCTTCGGGCCCACACAGGCGCCTACGGGGTCGACATTTTCATCCCGTGAATAAACGGCGATTTTGGACCGGTACCCGGCCTCCCGGGCCACGGATTTAAGTTCCACCACGCCTTCCTGCAATTCCGGCACTTCCAGCTCAAAAAGCCTTTTTAACAAACCGGGGTGCGTTCTGGAAACAAAAATTTGCGGTCCTTTGGTGGTCTTTTTAACCTCGACTATATAAGCCTTGATCCGTTCCCCCTGGTGGTAAGTTTCCCCGGGCATCTGTTCCGACGGGGTAAGGATGGCCTCGGTTTTACCCAGTTCAATAAATACGTTTTTATTCTCTATCCGCTGCACTACCCCGTTGATAATATCTCCTTCCCGGTTGGCGAACTCTTCGTAAATAATATTGCGTTCGGCCTCGCGGATGCGTTGTACCACCACTTGCTTGGCGGTCTGGGCGGCAATCCGGCCGAAATTGCGCGGTGTGACCTCGGTTTCCACCACATCGCCTATTTCATAACGGGGATCGACGGCCTGGGCTTCCGCCAGAGATATTTCCAGGCGCGGGTCCTCCATAGTTTCAACAACGTTTCGCTGCGCATAAACCTTGCAATCACCAGTTTCCCGGTCTATGTGCACCTTGGCGTTTTGCAGCGACCCGAAATTCCTTTTATATGCCGAAAGCAGCGCGGCTTCTATCGCCTCCAGTAATACATCTACGGTAATTCCTTTTTCCTTTTCGAGGTCCCTCAGGGCCTCCAAAAATTCGGTATTCATTTACCGTGTCCCTCCACAAATCACTATTCCCTTGAACATATTTACCGGTGTCATAACTCGGCCGCCAGGCGGGCAAAAGCCACCTGTTCCATGGGGATGACGACGCTGTTCCCGTCCACGTCCAGCGTAACGGCATGATTGCTTGCCGCGATAAGCTTGCCCTTGAACTTGCGCCGGTTTTCCACCGGCACATAGGTGGTAAGGCTGATTTTCTCCCCGGTAAACCGTTCAAAGTCGGCCAACTTTTTTAGTGGTCTATTTAAACCCGGTGATGAAACCTCCAAGGTGTACGAGTGGGGAATCGGGTCCGTTGCGTCCAGCAACGGGTCAATGCTTTCCGATACGCGCTGGCAGTCCTCCAATCCGACACCGCCGGGCTTATCTATAAAAACCCTTAAAAACCATCTCCCTCCTTCTTTCACATACTCTATATCAACCAGTTCCATGCCCAATTCCGCTATCGGGGAAGCGACTATTTTTTCCACCGTGCTCACGACTTTTCCTTTGTTCATCAGGTCTTATCCTCCTGCATATTTAAAGCTTCATTGATATTTCCTTTAGTATAAGACGAAAGAGTGGGTATTACCCACTCCTTTAAAAACAGTTCGCAAATAGTCGCCGGCAATGGAGCCCTCGGCGAGCCGCCCTGCAGCGGCTGTAGGCAAAAGTCACGCCATCGCAATCGAGCACAAACGCAAATTAATAGTAACATAAAAGGCATCGTTTGACAAGGCGCAGCCCGCCGCCCGGGACATTTTACACTGCAATCCGTTTAATGCCCCATTACCTGCAACTTTGCTTTTACCGTCTCAACCACTTCGTCCAGCGGCACCATAATCGTTTCCCCTTGGCGCCGCAGGTAGAGTTCCACTTTCCCGGCGGCCAATCCCTTTGCTCCCACGGTAATGCGGATAGGATAACCCACCAGGTCGGCATCATTGAATTTTACCCCGGCGCGGTCCGGACGGTCGTCGACAACGGATTCCACTCCGGCCCGGTTCAGGGCATGATATATTTTTTCCGCCGTCTCCATCAGGTTCTGGTCCTTATGGCTTACCGGCACCACAATCACATGGAAAGGCGCTATCTGCACCGGCCAGATTATACCTCGTTCATCATGGTTCTGCTCAACTGCGGCGGCCATGGTCCTGGTCACGCCGATCCCGTAGCAACCCATGATGAAAGGCCGGGCCTTGCCGTTTTCATCCAGGAAGGTAGCCCCCAGCGCCTTGCTGTACTTGTCGCCCAGCTTGAATATCTGGCCCACTTCAATGCCCCGGGCCCCCTGCAAAGCAGTGCCGCAAACCGGACAAGGTTCACCGGCTTTGACCAGGCGAATGTCCGTGACTAGATCCGGTGTGAAATCCCTCCCGGGGTTGATATTGACCAGGTGGTGATCGTTTTCATTGGCTCCGCAAACGGCATTTGCCAGAGCCATCACCTCGGGGTCGGCCACCAGGCGTACGCCGGTCAAGTTAACCGGTCCGGCGTAACCGGCGGATGCGCCGGTTGCTTTGCGCACCGTTTCTTCGCCCGCCATCTCCAGCCTTATGCAGTCCAAAGCGTTATACAGTTTAATTTCATTAATCTCCCGGTCACCCCTGACCATGGCAGCCACGGTTTCTTTTTCGGTGGTATAAATAATGGTTTTAATCATCCTGGCGGGTGAAATCTTGAAAAATGTGGCCACTTCCGCCATGGTACGGCAGTCGGGCGTGTGCACCTTTTTCGGTTCCAGCGCGGCTGCGTCATCCTTTTCAGCGGGCGGTACCGCCTCGGCCCGCTCCTCATTGGCGGCGTAGCCGCACTGTTCATCGGTGCAATATACAATAGTAGCTTCACCCGATTCGGCCAGCACCATGAATTCGTGCGTGTCACTGCCGCCGATGGCCCCGGAGTCGGCCACCACGGGCCGGAACTGTAAACCGCAGCGTCGGAAAACATTGGTGTAGGCTTCAAACATTTTATTATAGCTTACGTCCAAACCCGCCTCATCGCGGTCAAAGGAATACAAGTCCTTCATGATAAATTCCCGGCCGCGCATCAAGCCAAACCGCGGGCGCCGCTCGTCCCGGTACTTGTTTTGAATCTGATATAGCAAGAGCGGCAACTGCTTGTATGAATTAACCTCTCCCCGAACCAGGGCGGTGATTATTTCCTCGTGCGTGGGTCCCAGACAAAAGTCCCGTCCGTGCCTGTCCTTGAGCCTGAACAACTCGGGCCCGTAAACATCCCAGCGCCCGGACTCCTGCCACAATTCGGCCGGTTGCATGATCGGCATCATGATCTCCTGCCCGCCCTGCCTGTCCAATTCTTCTCTGATAATGCGTTCAATTTTGAGAATCACCCGCCAGGCCAGGGGCAGCAGGGTATAAATACCGGCCGCCGCCTTGCGCATAAAGCCGGCCCGCAATAACAACCGGTGACTGATCACCTCTGCTTCCGCGGGCACCTCCCGCAATGTCGGCAGCAGTAGTTGCGAAACTCTCATTCAGCTAGTTCCCTCCATTGACCAAATTATCAATTTCTTTCATCAGTTCCTCCACCAGCAAATTCTCCGGTACTTTCCGGATAACCTGACCTTTGCGGAAGATCAAGCCCTCTCCCTTGCCCCCGGCAATACCGACATCGGCATGTCTGGCTTCCCCGGGGCCGTTGACCACACAGCCCATAACCGCCACTTTGAGCGGCCGGTCCAGTTCGGCTAGACGCTCCTCCACCTCGCCGGCAATTTTGATTAAGTCAATTTGCGTCCGGCCGCAAGTGGGGCAGGAGATCAATTCCGCGCCCCGCCGCCTGAGCCCCAACGTTTTCAATATTTCGTAGGCCACCCGTACCTCCTGGACGGGGTCGCCGGTCAGGGAGACCCGCACGGTATCCCCAATACCTTCCCAGAGCAGTATGCCGATACCCACCGCTGACTTAACGCTCCCGGCAAATGCCGTACCGGCTTCGGTAACGCCGATATGCAGGGGGTAGTCCACTTTGTCTGCCAGCATGCGGTAAGCGGCGGCCATCAACGGTACATCCGAGGCTTTAAGGGATATTTTAATGTCGAAAAAGCCCATCTCTTCCAGCATTGCCACGTGCCGCAGAGCGCTTTCCACCATGGCTTCCGGCGTTATGCCGTCCCGCAGCAAATCTTTCTCCAGGGAGCCGGCATTCACGCCGATACGGATCGGTACTCGTTTCTGCGCGGCCGCCTCGACCACCGCCGCCACCTTGTCCCGACCTCCGATGTTGCCGGGGTTGATGCGCAAGCCGTCCACACCGGCCTCAATGGCCGCCAGGGCCAGGCGGTAGTTGAAGTGGACATCCGCCACCAGTGGGACGGAGAGGCCTTTTTTAATTTCCGGCAGCGCGCGGGCAGCTTCCCAGTCCGGTACCGCCACCCGCACAATTTCGCATCCGGCCTTTACGAGCCGCTTAATTTGCGCCCTGGTGGCCGCAACATCCCTGGTGTCGGTATTGGTCATGGATTGAACCGAGACCGGGGCGCCGCCACCTACCGTGACGCTGCCCAAACGCACCGGCCTGCTTTTCCTGCGCTGCACAATTGTCGCCTCCAGTATAACCCGGTATTTTAATGATTGGCTCGAATAAAGCTAAATCAGGGTAATTATAACACTGTCATAAAAATTTTGCCAATCCTTTGGTGGGTAAGTGTTTATTTCAGGATCGGCAGTTCCCACTATAATTCCTTACCGGCGTGTCTGGTGCTTACCCGGTAAATCCAAAATTATACCCCGGCAAACTTTGCCGGGGCAAGTACCTATGGACTGCTTTGCGGGCTTTGCACAAACAGCTGCAATATATCGTTATAGGTGATAAACACTATCAGAAGCAGCAAAAACCCGAAGCCCACCAAATGAATCAAGTTTTCCTTGGTGGGATCCACCGGTCGTCCCCGGAAACCCTCGAAGCCCAGAAACATGATTCTGCTACCGTCCAGGGCCGGGATGGGGAACAGGTTGAACAACCCCAGGTTAATACTCAGGAAAGCTGCCAGCTGCAGCAGGTAAAAGAATCCCGTCTGCACGGCCTTGTCGATTTCCCAGATAACCCGCACCGGCCCGCCCAGGTCAGCCGGCGCCTGGCCGGCAACCATTTTACCGATGAACTGCAATATCAAAACCGTGACCCGGAAAGTATATTCAAAACCGCTTATCAGGGCCGCCAGCGGGTTGAGTTTTTTAACCCAGTAAATACCGATCATTCCCCGGCCGCCTTCCGCGGCTGCGGGCGTGATTTCAAACGCCATCTCACGACCGTCCCTGATCACCACCAGGGTGGTCGGTTGTCCCGTGCGGGCGCTTACCAGCCTGGTTATCTCTTCCTTACTGTCAACTTTCCGGCCGTCAATGGAATAAATGACGTCCCCAGGCTTTAACCCCGCCTTCTCCGCCGGCTGTCCCGGCACAATATCCCCAATGGTGGTGCCGGGCGTGGGCAGTCCCTGCAGCATGAATATCAAAGCCAGCAATAGCGCCGCCAGTAAAAAGTTCATCAAGGGCCCGGCCATAATTACGGCCACCCGCTGCAGGATTGTTTTATCACCAAACCCCTTGCCGGCCTCGACATCCTCTTCCTCGGGGTCCATGCCGGCCATGCGCACGAAACCGCCCAGGGGAAGCAGGCGCAGGTTATAGTTGGTTCCACCCCGGGACAAGCCCAACAATTTGGGTCCAAAGCCCATGCTGAATTCGTAGACCTTTATCCCCACCGCTTTAGCCACGGTAAAATGGCCAAGTTCGTGAAAGAATATCAATATGCCGAAAACGAATATCGATGCCCAAAATGTAGCCATAAACTCCATCCTTTTCGGATAATTAGAAAATTTCTTCGGCTGCGGCGTTTTACCTGGCACGCCACAAGTCCACCAACCCCGCCGCTTTCCGGCGCGCCCGGCTGTCCACGTCCAGTATTTCCTCCAGAGAACAGTATTGTTGCGGGCTGTGCCCGTGCATCACCGTCGCCACTATCTCCGGTATGGCGGTAAAGCATATTTTTCCCGCCAAAAAGGCCGCCACCGCCACTTCGTTGGCG
Organism: Desulfoscipio geothermicus DSM 3669; assembly: GCF_900115975.1. Lineage (GTDB taxonomy): Bacteria > Bacillota > Desulfotomaculia > Desulfotomaculales > Desulfallaceae > Desulfoscipio > Desulfoscipio geothermicus. The sequence continues at coordinate 36,662 of NZ_FOYM01000007.1, read as the reverse complement.
GCGTTCATAACCGCCGGCATGGTGCCGCCGGCACGCCCCGCCTCATAAGCCAGGGCCAGAGACGGAAAACGTTCCCGGTCAGGTTCCTCAAAGGTTAAATCCCGGACGGGCCATTGCAACCCTGGCACGCTTCCGTCAACGCGCCGGGGATGCAAAAGCGCGTATTGAATAGGCAGCGCCATGTCGGGCACTCCCATCTGCGCCAGTACTGAACCGTCAACAAACTCCACCATGGAATGAATGATGCTCTGCGGGTGAATTACCACATCAATTTTATCATAATCCACATCAAACAACCACCTGGCCTCAATAACCTCAAGCCCTTTATTCATTAAAGTGGCCGAATCAACGGTAATTTTCGCGCCCATTTGCCAGTTGGGGTGCTTGAGCGCCATAGCCGGTGATATACCGGCCATCTGTCCAGGAGAAAAATTTCGAAAGGGTCCTCCCGAAGCAGTAAGGATAATGCGGGCCACGCTGGCGATGTCTTCCCCGTTGAGGCACTGCCAGACCGCCGAATGCTCGCTGTCGACGGGGATGATACTGACGCCGTATTGCCGCGCCAAGCCGGTAACCAATTCACCGGCCGCCACCAGGGTTTCCTTGTTGGCCAGGGCAATATGCTTCCCCGCCCGGATGGCGTTTATGGTGGGCTCCAGTCCCGCCGCGCCGGATATGGCGGTCAAAACAGTGTCCGTGCCGGGAAAAATGGCTACAGCCAGCAAACCCTCCCGACCGCTGAGGACCTCAACCTCCCGGTATTCGCCCAGCTTATCACGCAGCCAACGGGCATCTTCTTCCCGGTGGACGGAAATTAATCGCGGCTTATACCTTTTCACCTGCTCCAGCAGTAATTCCCTGTTCCGGCCGGCCGCCAGGGCCAGCACCTGTATCTCCGCCGGAAAATTGTCGGCGACTTGCAATGTTTTACGCCCAATAGAACCTGTACTGCCCAAAATAGCAATTTTTTTCATGATAATCCCTATAATACTATGGTTAAATTTAATTATTTATGTATGTAATTTCCAGATCTTATAGTGGCTTGAATAGCAATCACCAAAATGGGGCCGATAATCAGGCCCAACACGCCCAGCGTCTTGAGCCCCACATACATGGCAATCAATACCGCCAGGGGATGTAGCCCTAAATTGGCCGCCACTACCTTGGCCTCCAGCACCGCCCTGACCACCATGACCAGTAGATATAACGCCGTTAACTTTAATCCAAGCATAACATTGGAGGTGACAAAGGACCAGGCGGCCCAGGGAATATAAATAGTACCCGGACCCAAAACCGGTATCATATCAAAAAAGCCTATGATCAACCCCAGAGTCAGCGCATATTCCGTGCCGATAAAGTATAAACCGATAATGCTGATGGTAGTGGTAATGGTAATTAAAATAAATTGCGCACGTACGTAAGATTGAAAGGCACCGGCAACCTGCCTGCTGACCGCCAGCACCCGCTCTCCCCACGGCGGGGGGACCAGTCTCAACCACATTTCGATTATTTTTTCCCTGTCCTTGCTGAAAAAATAAGTGGCAATCAAACTAATAATAATGATCATAATGGCGCCCGGTATCCCACTCAGAACATACAGCAGGGAATTTACCAGGTCCCGGGCCCAGTGTTGAATATTAACGGTTACGCTGTATATGGCTTCATGCAGGTTGCTGGTCACACTCTTGGGTAAAGTGCCGTAAAACAGCACCCCTTTTTTTACCCAAATATCAATTAAATACTGGGCCTCCTCCACCTTTTGGGGTAGCATTGCTGAAAGATCGTTTAATTCCTTAACCAGTCTTAAAATAATCAAGGTTAAAGCAGTGCCGATCACGCCGAAAAACACAATCATGGCCGCGGGAACCGCTATGATTCTGGATATCTTGCCTTTATTGCTGAAAAGGATAACCACCGGTTCCATAAAAATGCTGAATATAGCGGCCAGCAGAAATGGAAACAATACAGCCAGCAAACTGCCCAGCCAGGAAAACGCTTCGGGCACCACGTATTTCATGGCCAGATAGATGGCCAGCAGCGTTACCGCTCCCGCCAGAACATACAAAATATTCTTTACCGCTTGCGGCACGGCATTCACCTCAGCTTATTTTAATCAAACCCACATAGTAGTATACCAGGGGAGCCGTAAACAGCATACTGTCGAACCGGTCAAGGATACCCCCATGCCCGGGGATCAGTCTGCCGGCATCTTTAATACAGGCCTGGCGTTTTATGGCCGATTCCACCAAATCGCCGACCTGCGCCGCCAAACCCGCCAGCGCGCCTAAAACCAGCAGATCCCCCACCGGCAGAGCGGGGTAAAACAACGTCACCAAAAATGCTGCCATAATACTGCCTGAAACCCCGCCAACCGCTCCCTCGACAGTTTTCCCCGGACTGACGGCCGGGGCCAGCCGCCGCCTGCCCCACTGCCGGCCGACCAGATAGGCCGCAGTATCATTGGCCCAGGTGCATACCAGCATCACTATGAGCCATATCCACCCGTTATCCAGCGTGCTGAGTAGAAAAAAATAAAGAAAAAGCCCCAGATACATGATACTCAGGAAAGTAACCGAAGCGTCCAGCGGCGTAAACCGCGGGTAATACAATATCACCGACAGGAAACAGGCGAATAATACAATAATCACGGCGGCGCCATGATATCCTTCTTTAAATAAATATGCCGTCAATAATAAAATAAAACAACCGGGAATAACCAGAAACAAAGGAACCTGCAAATTCAGCCGGGAAAAAATATGATTGATTTCCCGGGCCGCCAGCAGCATTAATGCCGCGGTAACGGCAAGCAACAGAACACCTCCGTACCGAACGGCAACAATTAGCAGGGGAATCCCGACCAACGCGCTCAAAAACCTATGCCAGAACACCTAATCACCAACCTGCGACAACTAATCATGCACCAACCCGCCAAAACGCCTTTCCCTGTGCTGAAAATCCAGCAGGGCTTTTAAAAAATTCTTTCGGCCAAAATCCGGCCACATGGTGTTGGTGAGCCAAAATTCCGTATAAGCCAACTGCCAGAGTAAAAAATTGCTTACCCGGTAATCGCCCGAAGGTCTAATCAACAAGTCAGGATCAGGCTGGCCTGCGGTAAATAAATGGTCTGCGATAACTTGTTCGGTGATTTGCTCCACCTCTAACTCGCCGCGCTCTATTTTACGCCCGATCAAATGCACCGCCCTGAGCAATTCCGCTCGGCCGCCGTAATTTAGCGCTATATTAAATACCAGGCCGGTATTGTTTTTGCTTCGGTCAATGGCCAGGGCCACCGCCTCCTGCGCCCTGGCCGGCAATTCGGATAACAAGCCCATCGGGTGTATTCTTACGTTATTGGCGCATAACTCATCTATTTCCTTATATATGTATTCTACCAGCAAATCCATCAGGGTATTGACTTCCTCGCGCGGCCTTTTCCAATTTTCCGTGGAAAAGGCGTATACCGTCAAATATTTTAACTTGATTTCTACGCCTAATTTGACTACTTCACGCAAAGCTTTTACGCCGGCCCTATGTCCAAGCGACCTAAGCGCTCCCCTTTGGGTCGCCCAGCGCCCGTTGCCGTCCATGATAATGGCCACATGCTGCGGCATCCTGGCAGGGTCCAACTGCTGCAGCATTTCCTGTTCACTCAACTCGTTACACCCGGAAACAGCATTACGGCGGTTACCCATCAGACGTTTAAACAAATTACGGCCCCCTTTCCTATAAAACAACCCCCTCCGGAAACGAGGGGGTTCAATCCATTATTCTTCGATAATGGCACCGGTGGGGCATTCCTCGATACATGTTCCACAATCTTCACATTTATCCGCGTCGATCTTGTAAATATCACCTTCGATAATTGCTTCGTTGGGGCAGGATTCAAGACAGGTTCCGCATGCCAGACATTCGTCAGTAATTTTAAAGGCCACTTGTTTACACCTCCTTCCCTGGAACTTCTCTTGCTACCGTTAGGACAAGCTTGTTATCAGCCAGCCGGCGGCAACGAATAACCCTTTGTTTGCCCTGTGCGGCATCGCGGGGCGGCGAGGTGTATTCCACTTCCGCTTTCCATCCCCTGGACCGGCACAAATCCAGCGCCGCATCCAGTTCTTTCACCAAAAGTTCATTTTTATGCATAATTATACGGTCATTATTTCCTTTTCTTTGGCCGCCAGTAAATTATCAATTTCCTTTATGTATTTATCCGTAAGTTTTTGCACTTCATCTTGCAGGCGCCGCTGTTCATCTTCGGAAATTTCACCGTTCTTTTGTTGAGTTTTCAAGGCGTCATTGGCATCGCGTCTTAAATTGCGTACCGCCACCCGGCCTTCTTCAGCTTTCTTTTTCACTACCTTTACCAGTTCAGCCCTTCTTTCCTGGGTCAGTTGCGGTATGGCCAACCTGATTACATTACCGTCACTGGCCGGGGTTATCCCCAAATCTGATTTCAAGATGGCCTTTTCAATTTCCGGCAGCACGGTCTTATCCCAGGGCTGAATGACCAAAAGCCTGGCTTCCGGGGCGCTGACATTGGCCAATTGGTTTATCGGAGTCGGTGTACCATAATACTGGACCATAATTTTATCCAGCAGGGAAGGAGTGGCTCTTCCGGCGCGCAAAGAGGCAAACTCCTTGTTGACCACTTCCACCGTCTTCTTCATGTTCTTTTCCGTCTCAGACAGAAGAGGGTTTGCCAATCAAATCACCTCCAACATATGTTCCCACACTTTCACCCTGAACAGCTCGCTTAATGTTGCCCGGTTCATTAAGCCCAAATACCAGTAAAGGGATACGGTTATCCATGCACAGGGAGGTAGCCGTGGAATCCATCACACCCAGCCCTTTGTTTAAAAGGTCGATATAACTCAGTTTACCAAATTTTTTCGCATCTTCATTTTTCAAGGGGTCGGAATCATAAACACCGTCCACCCGCTTGGCCATTAAAATGACTTCGGCCTCTATCTCAGCAGCCCGCAACGCAGCGGTGGTATCAGTGGAAAAGTAAGGATTGCCGGTACCCGCCGCAAAAATTACCACCCGGCCCTTTTCCAGGTGCCTGATAGCCCGCCGGCGAATATATGGCTCAGCCACTTCCCGCATTTCTATCGCCGTCTGCACCCTGGTATCAACATCGTGTTTGGCCAGGGCATCCTGCAGGGCCAAGGAATTTATTACCGTGGCCAACATGCCCATGTAATCAGCGGTGGCCCTGTCCATACCCTTGGTACTGCCGGCCACGCCGCGCCAAATATTGCCGCCGCCGACCACCACGGCCACTTCCACCCCAAGTTGCACCACTTCTTTTATTTGCACCGCAATGGAATAAACCACCTCGGGGTCAATGCCGTAACCTTTGGACCCGGCCAGAGCCTCCCCGCTGAGTTTTAATACGACCCTCTTATATTTGGGCATATCCATTTGGGGCATATAACCTCCCGTCAAACAAAGTAATTTCTACACAAGTCTGTTAATTCCTTTTTTTAGGTTGATTGCATATCAAATTTATTCCTAAAACCTACTTTTTCCCTGCCTGAGCCATAACCTCGGCGGCAAAGTCATCTTTTCTTTTCTCCAGACCTTCGCCTAATTCGTAACGTACGAACCTGCGAATGGAAATGTTCTCCCCTATTTTAGCGATCTTTTCCGTGACCAATTGTTTGACGGTTTTATCGGTATCCTTGATAAAAGGCTGTTCCAGCAAACAAATTTCTTTATAAAATTTCTCCAGGCGGCCTTCAACCATTTTCTGGATAATCTTTTCCGGTTTTCCTTCATTAGCCGCCTGGGCGGCCAAAATATCCCTTTCTTTAGCCACCACATGTTCCGGAACCTCTTCCCGGCTTACATATTCCGGGCGGGCGGCGGCGACCTGCATGGCAATATCTCTTACCAGTTCCTTAAATTCACCGGTTTTAGCCACAAAGTCGGTTTCACAGTTAACTTCTATCAGCACGCCGATTTTACCACCGGCATGGATGTAGGAATCCACCAGTCCCTCGGCGGTAACCCGACCCGCTTTTTTGGCTGCCGCCGACAACCCCTTTTCACGCAGGTAATCAACGGCTTTTTCCATATCCCCTTCGGTTTCCTTAAGCGCCTTTTTACAATCCATCATTCCGGCGCCGGTTTTTTCCCGCAGTTCTTTAACCATTGCTGCAGTTACTTCAGCCATAAGACATCCTCCTCATTTTTCCCTGGTAATTTAATATTATAACCGTTTTTAATATATCCAAAAACATAGAAAAAAGGCAGGGGTTACCCATATTCAGGTTAATCCCCCACCGGCATTTTATTCGGCAACTTGTTCTCCCTGTTTGCCTTCCAACACAGCATCAGCCATCTTACTGGTCAACAGCCTGACCGCTCTAATGGCGTCATCATTGCCCGGGATCACGTAATCCACTTCATCGGGATCGCAGTTGGTATCGACAATCGCGATAATAGGGATGCCCAACTTGCGCCCCTCGGCTACGGCGATCCTTTCTTTGCGCGGGTCAATGACAAACATTGCCTGCGGCAACCGGCGCATATCCTTAATGCCGCCCAGGAACTTATTCAGCCTTTCCTTTTCATGCAGCAGTTCGGCAACTTCCTTTTTGGGTAACATTGCCATGGTGCCGTCCTGTTCCATTCTTTCCAGTTCATGCAGCCTGTCAATGCGTTTGCGGATAGTCTGGAAGTTGGTCAACATTCCCCCCAGCCAACGCTGATTGACATAGAACATACCGCACCGTTCACATTCTTCGCGGACTGATTCCTGCGCCTGCTTCTTGGTGCCCACGAACAGGACGGAACCGCCTTCCTGGACAACGGACTTCACGAAATTATAGGCTTCTTCCACCTTTTTGACGGTTTTTTGCAGATCGATAATGTAAATGCCGTTACGATCGGTAAAAATGTAAGGAGCCATTTTCGGATTCCATCTCCGGGTCTGGTGACCGAAATGGACACCCGCCTCCAGTAATTGCTTCATGGAAATAACCGCCACTGGTTCCACCTCCTCCCTCGGTTTTTTCCCTCCGCCACCATCATCATTCCGCAGGACCCCCACAGGGGAACCACCTGCTGAAATCCGGCAACGTGTGTATTTCGCACCAGCAAGTATTCTAACATAAAGTTTAACCAGTGGCAAGGATAAATAAAATATACCTCACAAAAAAGCAGCCACTTTTAACTGTGGCTGCTTGGGGCCGGTTTTGTTTTTAATGCTGTCTGAGACGTTCCAATTCTTCCAGTAACCGGTCGTTCAAAACTTTAATGAAGGTGCCTTTCATGCCCAGGGATTTGGACTCGATAACCCCGGCGCTTTCAAATTTACGCAGAGCGTTAACAATGACGGACCTGGTGATACCCACCCGGTCGGCAATTTTGCTTGCCACCAACAGACCTTCATCGCCGTCAAGCTGCTTGAATATGTGATGCACCGCATCCAATTCCGAATAAGACAGAGTACCCAGGGCGATTTGCACAGCGGCCCGCTTACGGGCTTCTTCTTCCATCCGGTCTTGACGCGCCCGCAGTATTTCCATGCCCACCACGGTGGCGCCCAACTCGGCCAAAATCAAGTCTTCGTTCATAAAATTATTATCAAATTTGGCCAGCACCAGGGTACCCAACCTGGTCCCCGCACCCACTATAGGCACAACAGTAGTAATTTTGTTAAATTTGCAACGCTTTTCGTGATGGAAAGCGCAATCCTTAGCAGTTTGACATATATTGGCGTGGGTCTCATTGATCCGCAGCAGGTTTTCGTTATATTCTTCGGGGAAACCGGCCGGCGACTCCACTATGCCTTCCATAATTTCACAGACAAAGCCCCTCAAGTAGCTATATCCCAATACCTTTCCCCGGCGGTCCAAGATGTATACGCTGCATTCAATATTTTCACTTAAAATGGCGGCTATTTCTTTAAAATCAACCGGGTAGCCAGCGGATTTTTGCAGCACCTTGTTAATTGAACGCACCTTTTCCAGCAAATTACGCATGCTACATCGCCTCTTTCTTATACTAGTTCCATCAAAATTAATAAATGTAGAACAACTTTAATAAATATATATTTACATAATATTTTTAATTAAATCAACAACCAATTTATAGCTTTATATTGAAAATATTGATAAATTAACACATATACTGATAAAAACTTTATAAGATATACCTGCTCAAATCCTGGTTTTTAACTACTCCATCAAGCTTTTCCGCCACGTAATGTTCATCAATTTCATATGAAGCGCCGCTTAAATCGCTGGCTTCAAAAGAAATATCCTCCAAAAGTTTCTCCATAATGGTATGCAGTCTTCTGGCCCCGATGTTTTCTGTTTGCTCATTAACAGTATACGCTATTTCGGCAATTTTCTCAAGTGAGTTTTGTGAAAATTTGACCTTAAGCCCCTCTGTACGTAATAATTCGACGTATTGTCTGATTAAAGAATTTTTCGGTTCCGTTAATATTTGCAAAAAATCTTCCCGGTTTAGACTGGCCAGTTCGACCCTGATGGGAAAACGCCCCTGCAGCTCTGGTATCAGGTCTGAAGGTTTGGACATGTGGAAAGCTCCGGCGGCAATAAACAATATGTGATCCGTCTTGACCGGCCCGTATTTAGTCATCACGGTGGACCCTTCAACAACAGGCAGGATGTCTCTTTGCACCCCGCCCCGGGAAACATCAGGTCCGGAGCCGCCTTCCCGCACCGCGATTTTATCTATTTCATCCAAAAAGATAATGCCGTCATTTTCCGCCCGTTGCACCGCGGTGGCCGTGACTTCATCCATATCAATCAACTTTTGGGCTTCCTGTTGGGTTAAAATTTTACGCGCTTCGCCGACGGTAACCCGGCGTAGATGTTTTTTCTTGGGCAAAATATTACCCAGCATATCGCTGATATTTATACCCATCTCCTCGACGCCGGAACCGGTAAAAACCTCCATGACCGGGGGTTTATTGTCTTCCACTTCTATTTCCACGTACTCTTTCTCCAGTTCTCCCCGGGCCATTTTTTCCCGCAACGTCTCCCGTTCAAATTTAACCCGGCTGGCCATTTGCTGGTATTGCGTATTATCCGCCTGGTCCGCCTGACGGTTGGCGCCGAAAAGCATTTCCAGCGGGTTACGCGCCGCCTTATCTTCTTTGGGCATGGGCGCTAGTAATTCTATAATACGTTCTTCAGCCATTGTTTTGGCTTTTTCTTCCACCCGTGTAATTTTTTCCTGGCGCACCATCCTAATGGAGGTTTCCACCAGGTCACGCACCATGGACTCCACATCACGCCCCACGTAACCAACCTCGGTGAATTTAGTGGCTTCCACCTTGATAAAGGGGGCGTTCACCAGCCTGGCCAGGCGCCGGGCAATTTCCGTTTTACCCACGCCGGTAGGCCCGATCATCAAAATATTTTTCGGCATTACCTCGTCCCGCAAATCTTCGGGTAGTTTGCTTCTCCGGTACCGGTTGCGCAGGGCAACGGCCACCGCTTTTTTGGCCTGGGCCTGACCCACAACATATTTATCCAATTCAGCCACGATTTGTTTTGGCGTTAGGGAACTCACCCGATCCACCTCCGGCGATTTCATAATGTTTCCACGGTAATCTGGTTATTAGTATAAACACAAATGTCGGCAGCTATGGCCAAGGCTTCTCTGGCTATTTCGCCGGCGCTTAGAGGCGTATGTTTGAGCATTGCCCGGGCTGCCGCCAGAGCGTAAGGCCCTCCTGAACCTATGGCGGTTACGCCGTCGTCCGGTTCAATTACTTCCCCGCTGCCGCTGACCACCAGCAAGCACTCTTTATCAGCCACTACCAGCAGGGCTTCCAGGCGGCGTAAAAATTTGTCGGTCCGCCACTCCTTGGCCAGTTCAACCGCCGCCCGTTTCATGTTGCCCTGATAGGCATCCAGCTTGCCCTCAAATTTTTCAAACAGGGTGATGGCGTCGGCCACTGAACCGGCAAACCCGGCCAGTACGGCCCCTCCGTGCAGGTGCCGCAATTTGCGGGCGTTGTGTTTTAGCACGGTGTTCTGCCCGAAGGTGACCTGGCCGTCCCCGGCCATGGCCACTTCTTTGCCTTTTTTTACGGCAACGATGGTAGTTGCGTGAAACATAATCTTATTCTCCTTTGCCAAAATCCGATCAAGCCCGCGGGTGGGATTTGTCGTAAACCCGCTTCACCCGTTCCTTGCTCAAGTGCGTGTATATCTGAGTGGTGGACAGCCGCGCGTGGCCCAGCAGTTCCTGCACCGCCCGCAGGTCCGCCCCGTTGTCCAGCATATGCGTGGCGTATGAATGGCGGAATGTATGCGGACACGTTTGCGCGTTTAAGCCCAACATTTTGGTATACCGCTTTACCAGCCAGCGCACGCCCCGGTCTGTTAGACGCCCGCCCCGGTTATTGAGGAACAGGGCGTCGATGCGCCCCGGTTTCTTTTCCATTAACTGCGGTCTAATTCGGTGCATATAAAAACGCAGCGCCTCAACAGCGTAATCACCCAGGGGCAGAATACGCTCCCGGTTTCCTTTGGCCGTAACCTTTATCAATGCCCGGTTCAGGTCGACATCTGTGATATCCAGCCCCACCAGTTCGCTAACCCGGATACCGGCGCCGTACAGCGTTTCCAGCACGGCCCGGTCCCGGGCGCCCAGAATTTTTTTCCGGTCGGGATGCTTGATTACGGCCTCCATTTCCTGCAGCGTTAAAAAACGGGGTAATTTCCTGTCCCGTTTCGGAATGCCGACTCTTAAAAGGGGATTGACCTCCACCACCCCTTCCCGGCATAAAAACCGGTAAAAAGACCGCCAGGCGGACATGCGCCTGGATATGGTGGCGCCTGATTTTTTCCGTTGCCTGAGAAAGGCCAGATAGCTTCTAAAAAGAGCGGCGTTTGCTTCAACGGGATGCAAGGCAAAGTCTTGCTTGCCCAGTTCCCGGGCAAAATAAGCAAGGCCGTCAAATAAATCATTGCTATAATTCTTTATAGTATGTTGGGATGCATTTTTTTCTGTTTGTAAATAAACAATGAAACTGTCAATGTAACCGTACATAAACTACCTCGTATTCTGTTAGACCAGGGACATCTGCCACCGGTCCAGTTTTTCCAGGGCCCTCTGAGCGTACATGGCATTCCGCCTTTTTTTGTCCCGTATTTTTTCCGGCAGCGGCGGAAACAGCCCGAAGGTCACGTTCATGGGCTGGAAATTGCGGGGATCCGCCGCAGTGATGTAATGGGCCAGGGCGCCATGGGCGGTTTCCGGCGGCGGCACTTTGGGCTCGTGCCCCTGTACCAGCAATGCGGCGTTTATGCCCGCCACCAAGCCCGAGGCGGCGGATTCCACATAACCTTCCACCCCGGTTATTTGACCGGCGAAGAAAAGATTCTGACTGATTTTGCACTGGTATGTAGGTCGTAAAAGAACCGGGGAGTTAATATATGTATTCCGGTGCATAACCCCGTAACGCACAAATTCAGCCCGCTCCAAACCAGGAATCATTTGGAAAACCCGCTTCTGCTCGCTCCATTTCAGGTGCGTTTGAAAACCCACCATGTTAAACAGCGTGCCGGCGGCGTTATCCCGGCGCAATTGCACCACGGCGTAAGGTCTTTTACCCGTACGCGGGTCAATCAAGCCCACCGGCTTTAACGGCCCGAAACGCATGGTGTCCCGCCCCCGGCGGGCCAGTATTTCTATGGGCATGCACCCCTCAAAATTCTTCTCTTGCTCAAATTTTTTGCGCGGCGCCCGCTCGGCCCCGGTCAGGGCCTGCCAGAAAGCTTCATATTCCACCTCATTCATGGGGCAATTTAAATAATCGTCCTCACCCTTACCGTAGCGGGAAGACCAAAAAACTTTTTGCATATTAATGGATTCCAGGGTTACTATCGGAGCCACGGCATCGTAAAAATACATATATTCCCGGCCGGTAAATTCCTTTATTTTTTCTGCCAACCGGTCCGAAGTCAACGGCCCCGAGGCTATTATAATAAAACCATCGCCTATATCAGTATATTCACGCCGGCACACTTCAATCAATGGATGGCGCTCCAGGAGATCGGTAACGGCTCCGGCAAACCCTTCCCGGTCCACGGCCAGCGCGCCGCCGGCCGGTACGCTGTATTCATCCGCGCAGCGCATGATGATGGAATTCAGCCTGCGCATCTCTTCCTTCAAAAGCCCTACAGCGTTTTCCAGAGCCCTGGCCCGCAATGAATTGCTACAAACCAGTTCGGCAAAAAAGCTCGTTTGGTGGGCGGGAGTGCTTTTTTCCGGTCGCATTTCATAAAGCCGCACCGACACCCCTCTGCGGGCCGCCTGCCAGGCCGCCTCGGAACCGGCCAGCCCCGCGCCTATGATGGTCAGTGTATGTTCAGTCAATATCTCCACCCCTGTACAAAAGGCAGTCAATGGTTAATAAGCACCCAGGGTGCTGCTTTCACCGTCAGCGGTCCTGTCGTTTTCTTCCACGTGATCCGACGCGGTGATCTTACCGCCGCAATTCTTGTTGCTGCAGCGGTAAACCTTGCCACTCTTGTTTTCTTTTAGTACCATCATGCTGTCACATTGGGGACACTTCTGTTTGGTGGGCTTATCCCAAACCACAAATTCACAATCCGGGTAATTGCTGCAGCCGTAAAATTTTCTGCCCTTTTTGCTGCGCCGCAGAACCAGTTCCCCGTCGCACTCGGGGCAGGGTACGCCGGTAGGTTCCAGCAGCGGCCGGGTGTTTCTACATTCCGGAAACCCGGGGCAGGCCAAAAACTTACCGTACTTGCCCATTTTAGTTACCAGGTTTCGGCCGCAGTGCTCACAAACTTCATCGGTAACTTCATCCTCCACCTTGACCCGCTCAATTTCCTGCTCGGCCACGGAAAGCAGTTGGCGAAAGGGGTTATAGAAATCTTCCAAAATTTCCACCCAGTTGATATCCCCTTCTTCAATACTGTCCAGCTTCTGTTCCATGTCCGCTGTAAACTCCACATCAATGATGTTGGGAAAATACCTTTTCAGCAAATCAACTACTACAAAACCCAGTTCCGTGGGGTAAAAGTTTTTATTCTCCCTGACTACATAGCCCCGTTTGAGGATGGTGTCCACAATGGGCGCGTAGGTACTGGGCCGCCCAACCCCTTTTTCTTCCAGCGTCTTGATCAGGGTGGCGTCGGTATACCGCGGCGGCGGCTGCGTGAAGTGCTGCTTGGGTACTATGGAACGTAGCTTCAAAACGTCACCCTTATTTAATTCGGGTAATGTTTTGGCATCGTTATTCTCTTCTTCGTCGTCGCGCCCCTCAATGTAAACTTGCATAAAGCCTGGGAATTTAATAATTGAGCCTGTAGCCCGGAAAATATATTTACCAGCCTTGATATCTACGCTGGTGGTATCGATAACTGCCGGACTCATCTGGCTGGCTACGAATCTTTCCCAGATTAACTTGTATAACCGGTATTGGTCCCGGGTCAAGAAATTCTTGATGCTGTCCGGTTCCCGGCCTACAGACGTGGGCCTGATGGCCTCATGGGCGTCCTGGGCCCGCCCTTTGGGCGCCACCCGGCGTTTTTCCGCCGAAACATAATCGGCCCCAAAGCGTTCTCTGATAAACTCCGCCGCCTCTTTTTCCGCGGTTTCCGCAATCCGGGTTGAATCCGTGCGGATATAAGTAACCAGACCCACCGGGCCTTCCTTGCCCAGATCCAGACCTTCGTAAAGCTGCTGAGCTACCATCATGGTCTTGCGGGCCGTAAAATTCAATTTGCGGTAGGCTTCCTGCTGCATGCTGCTGGTGGTAAAAGGCGCCGAGGGCTGCCTTTTCTTTTCACGCCTGGTAACACCGGCGACCTCAAAAGTTTCTCCAGCCAAATCATTTAATATTTGCTTGGCCTGGGCTTCATCCGGGACATGAGCTTTTTTACCGGCTATTTTATGCAGTTTGGCCTCAAAGTTGCCTTTGCCTTTAACCAGTTTGGCCAGTATGGACCAGTATTCCTCGGGCACAAAAGCCTGAATCTCTTCCTCCCGGTCGCAAATCAGCCGCATGGCCACCGATTGCACCCGCCCGGCACTGAGACCTTTTTTAACTTTGCGCCACAATAACGGACTTAAATTATAGCCCACCAACCTGTCCAGAATCCGCCTGGCCTGCTGGGCGTCGACCTTGCGCAAGTCCACGCGGCGCGGGTGCTTGACGGCTTGCTGGACTGCCTGCTTGGTAATTTCGTTGAATTCGATGCGACAAGGGGTATCTTCATTGATATCCAGGATATTGGCCAGGTGCCAGGCAATGGCCTCCCCTTCCCGGTCGGGGTCGGAAGCCAGCAGCACCCTGTCCGCCTTTTTGGTGGCCGCCTTTAATTCCTTGATGATATCTCCTTTGCCCCTGATGGTAATATACTTGGGTTTGAACCCTTCTTCCACAGCAACGCCAAACTGGCTCTTGGGCAAATCCCTGATATGCCCCATGGAAGCCTTGACGGCATACTTTTTACCGAGAAATTTTCCAAGACTTTTAGCTTTAGCCGGTGACTCTACAATTACCAGAGTTTTCGCCACTATAGTTCACCTCAGTTTAAGGTAACGAAGTCGGTTAAACAAAATTACAGGTGCTGCGCCCCCGCAGCATGTGGGTCGGCTATTACCGAGCCCGGGCGTACAGCCGGCCGGGCATTTGCCTTACGAGCCCCTTCATCTCCAAGAACATCAAGGCCGACATTACCTGCCCGGCGGGTAAACCGGACCGCTGCACCATCGCCTCCAATGAAACGGGGTCGTAATCCAACAACTTGAGCAATAGTTTTTCATCATCACCTAATTTTAAACCTCCGGCGGGGTCAGTGGATTGAGGCGCAAACAATACGCCTACGCCCATTTCTTCCAGGATGTCCGCAGCGTCAAGCACCGGGGCCGCCCCCTGCTTGATTAAATTGTTGGGTCCTTTACTCAACTTGCCGGTAATGTTGCCCGGAACCGCCATGACATCCCGCCCCTGTTCCAACGCCACATGGGCTGTTATCAAAGCGCCGCTGCGTTCCGCCGCCTCCACTACCACCACCACCTTGCTGAGCCCGCTGATAATGCGGTTGCGCACCGGGAAATGCCAGGGTTCCGGTGGTGAACCCGGCGGAAATTCGCTCACCACCGCACCCTGCTGCATAATGCTGCGCATAATCCTACCGTTTTCCCTGGGGTAAATAACATCAACGCCGCAACCCAGCACGGCCATGGTTTTACCGCCGGCGTCCAAGGCCCCACGGTGGGCGGCGGTATCTATCCCACGGGCCATGCCGCTGATCACGTTGATGCCGGCGCCGGCCAGGTCATAACCCAGCCTTTCCGCTACACTCAAACCGTAAGGGGTAGCGCGCCTGGAGCCAACTATAGCCACAGCATTGCCTTGCAAGCAAGCAGCCTTGCCCCTGAGAAATAAAACCGGCGGCGGGTCATAGATGTTTTTCAATGGTTCGGGGTAGCCGGAATCATTAAATAATAACGTGATTATTTCTCCATCCTTTAAATAGTTAGCCACTTTTGATAAATCTGTATGCCTGCGCCTGGCTAACAATTCGCCTAAATTAAAGGAACGCTGGCCGGCCAGGAAATTAAATTCTTTGTCCGGCGCACGCCACGCCTCTTCCGGCGTGCCGAAATGATCCATTATTACCCAGAACTTGCGGGCCTGCCCGGCCAAAATCAGATGCCATGCAAGCCAGTAAACCTCGCTTTTCAATATCATCACCAACCCGGGTCTTGTTTACCGGCATATTTTCTCATTATTTATGCTCATGTTCAAGAAAAAAATGTCTTTTCCTGCTTGTTCCCAAAAATTTCAATTGTGTTTTAATTATTTTATGGCCCACCGGGCCGGACTGTTACCCGGTCTTTGACGACAGATTGGTTCCGAATAACCCGGTTTAGACTGTTTTTTTCATTAAAGAGACCGGCATATAAATCACCAACATTTTTTACCCTGGCGAGAATATTTCGCATATTAAAGTCCGCAGGGGAAAATCGTCTTTCCGCCACCTCACCCCAGGTTAAAGGGGCTGATGCGGGCGCACCGGGCAGCGGCCTCAGACTATAGGGAAAGGCCATGGTTTTACCCCGGCCATTTTGCAAATAATCAAGATATACTTTACCCCGGCGTTTGGAAATGCTTCGTTCAGTAGTTACCCCCCGGGGGTAAGCTCTCACGATTATTTCCGCCAGAAATTTCATGGCTGCAGTAACCTCTGGAAATGTATACTTTGTTTCCAGCGGAATAAAAATATGCAATCCGCTGGCCCCCGAAGTTTTGGGAAAGCCCTTGATGCCATAGGCCTGCAGCACCTCACGCACCAGCAGCGCCACCTGCAGCACTTCATTAAAATCAACCCCCTCGGCCGGGTCCAGATCAAAGACAGCCAGATCGGGGTAGTCAATGTCCTCCACCCGGCTGAGCCAAGCGTGGATTTCCAGGCAGCCCTGCCCCGCCAGCCAGACCAGGGTGGCGGCATCGTTACATACAATATAATTGGTTACCTTGCGGCTGTGTTTTACCGGGTGGGTTGCCACCCAGTCCGGTGCATAGGCGGGACATTCCTTCTGATAAAAATATTCACCGGTAATGCCGTCCGGATACCTTTTCATCACCAGCGGCCTATTGTTAATATATGGCAATAAAACAGGGGCTATGTCCAGATAATATTTTATTAAATGGGACTTGGTCAGTTGCTGCTCCGGCCAAAAAGTCTTATCCAGATTGGTCAGGGTTAACACACGCCCTGCAATCTCGACCATTTCCTTGTCTGATGCGTTCAAGGGAGACACCTCGCTTTGCCGGTTAATCTACAAGGTTATCAAAAATTTATTCATCCTTAAATTTTTCCGCAGTATTTTGCATCTTTGCCGGCGCACACTCCTCAGGCGCCTTATCCGCCCGCAGCCCTTGATATACCGGATGTCGCAAAATACCATCCCTGGTGATGGTCAAATATTCCACCCGGCAAACCAGCCGCGGCAGCACCCAGGTAATGGCGCCGGGCAACGCGTCATTTTCCAGCAAGGGTCTGTCAATCCGCCAGGCGGCCAACTTTTGCAGCAGCTCTTGCTCCTCATCCCGGCTCAGACCGCTACCCACCATACCCTGGTATACATACCTCGCCCCGTCCCAGGCAGCCAGCACCAGCGAACCCAGGAGCCTTTTTCCCCGGCCTGCCCTGTAGCCGCAGATAACCAGGTCCGCCTCCCGGGTATGGCGTATTTTCTTCCATAAAGCGGACCGGGCACCAGGCCGGTATTTGCTGTCCATTTTTTTGGCCATGGCGCCTTCAAGACCTTTTTCTACGCACGCCCGGTAAAATAGCACCCCGTGCTCCTGCACCTGTTCAGAAATTAAAAAGTTGTGTCCGGCGCGGACCACTTCCTGCAACCTGGCGCGGCGCTCATACAGGGGTCGGTCCAGCAGCGGCCGGCCTGCACAATATAAAATATCAAAAGCCATATATATGGCCGGCAGGCTAAGCGCCGCCCGCCTGACGCGGTCCTTGTCCTCCAGCCCGGCCCGGGATTGCAGGGCGTCAAAGGATGGCTTGCCCTGTTGCAGCACGATTATTTCCCCGTCCAGCACGGCGGGCGCCTTGGCGGCGCGTCTGTACAAATCTTCCAGGTCGGGGAAAGCGGCGGTAATGTTTTTGGCGTTTCTGGAGATCAGTTTTATGCTTTGCTGTTCAATATAGGCCAGGCACCGGTAGCCGTCCCACTTCACCTCAAAAAAGTAATCCGGGTGGTCAAAGGGATCAGCCGGGACCGCCAGCATGGGCTTCCACAGGGGAGGGGCATGAAACCGCTGTTCTTGCACCGGCTACTTTTCGGCCACTTTCCGTTTACGTGTTTTGGCCTTGCTGGCGCGCTGCTTTTTCCCCCGCTGTTCCTGGGTCATTTCAATGCTGGCCTTAAGCGCCGACATGAGATCAACCACGTTTTCGGCGGCCGGTGCGGCCGGCTTCTCCACCACGGCTTCACCGGCAATTTTGGCCCGGATCATTTCGTGCAGTTTTTCCCGGTAAGCACTGGTGTACTTGGCCGGGTCAAAATCAGTGGACAGGTTGTTCACCAGGTTTACCGCCATCTTCAGTTCGTTGTCGTGCAGCTTCACCTCACCGCCGATTTCATCGATTTTATCCACCGCGCGCACTTCATCGGCGTAAAACATGGTTTCCATGATCAGCGCCTTGCCGGTGGGCCGGATAATCGCCAGAGACTCCCTGCTCCTGATGGTAATGAGGGCGACGGCTGCCCGGCCGGTCTCCTGCATGGCCCGCCGCAGCAGTTCATAAACCTTGTTGCCGCCTTCCCCCGGGGCCAGATAATAGGAGCGGTCATAATAAACCGGGTCGATTTGCTGCATATCAACAAAATCAATAATGTCCACGCTGCGATTCTTTTCCCCGGCTATACTGTCCAGGTCATCCTCCGTGATGGTGATATATTTGCCCTTTTCATATTCATAGCCGCGTATTATTTCCTCATTCTTAACTTCCTCGTCACAATAGGGACAGTAACGGGTATAACGAATGGGAGTATTGCATTTATCATGCAGGTAGTTGAACCTGACATCCTTTTTTTCCGTGGCGGCATACATTTTTACGGGAACGTAAATCAGGCCAAACGTGACGGCGCCTTTCCACATGGCCCGCATAGATTTCACCGTCCTTTACAGCAAAGCGCGTAGGATATGCTCCACCGGCGCGTAAATATTGAAAACATAGCCGAGAGCAACCGGCCCGGGGAAACGACAATAATGTTCAAATTTTATTATTCTTACGTGTCTAAAAAAATAACCCCGCGGACGCGGGGTAAATTATGCCTCTAACACCAAAGACAGTCATTTATGGTTTTTCACAACTAATCAATATGTCCGGAATCTTTTGGGGTTCCACCTGAGGATATACCACTTCATTAATCATGATCACCGGGCTCAGGGCGCAAGCCCCCAGGCAACGAACCGCTTCCAGGGAAAACTTGCCGTCCGGGGTGGTATCGCCCGGCTCTATGTTCAGTACCTGGCACAGACGCTCCAGTATTCGGGAAGAGCCCCGCAAGTAACAATTGGTGCCCAGGCATACGGAAATCTTATACTTCCCCGGGGGCGCGGTTTTAAAGGACGGATAATAAGTAAGCATGCCGAAAACATCCGCCGGGGGAATGTCCAGTCCTTCGGCTATCTGAAAAACAATGTTCTCGGGGATATAATCAATCAATGAATGCATCTCCAAAAGCACTTGTAACAAAGCGTCGGGCTTGCCCCGGTGTTTTTGCAGTATCTTATCTACAGCTTGCTCATCTAATTTTTTTGCCCCTGCCAGACTGCAATTGCACTGGTAGTGTTTTTCATTCATTTTTACCTCTCCCCAGTACGGTTCTCTAGTAGTATTCCTCAGTCACATGTTTCCCGGATTCCTTCAACAGCCGAATCAAATCACGGATTATATACTGCTTGTATATATAAATGCTGGGCATGCCCTCCCCGTGCTGGGCCTGATTGGCCGCCATGCCAACAATAAAGTGCACGCTATCGGCAGCCAGCAACGCGGCGGCCAGCCGGCTCGCCCCATCTCTTCCGGCAAGTTCGCCTTGCTCTTTTAAATGTTCCAGGGCGTCCACCAGTGTAATAGCGCCCTCGGTGACCAGGTCAATGCCGGGAATTATGCCCACGGGCGGAATCCTTTCCGTGCGGGACGACAGATCCACACGCACATTCCTGCCCAAAACGCGGCCCACCATGTTGCCTGTGGTGCCGCCGCATACTATTTTAATGCCGTCCGCCCGCATTAATTTATCTACCACCAGGGCGTCATCGGCCTTGTTGCGGGGAGGCCCGATCAACACCGTCACAAGCCGCGGCCTGCGCACTTTGACCACCGCCACGCTGGCATCGTCTCCCGGCTTGCCGCCGTAAATATTGTTGCATAACCTGACGATTTCGGCCGACCACTGGGCAGCGCTCTTATCCGGCGCATAGGACCGGGCCAGGTATTCGCCCACGCGGTCCCGGCCCCACCCCATGTTCCAGGTCTTTCCGGTACCGGCATACAACACGCCGTCAGTAATGATGACCAACCAGTCATTTTCCTGCAGGGATAAATAACTTTCCCTGATAGTTTTATCACCAATAACTCTCTCCGTTGTGTGCAAACTGTGCAAATTATGCCGGTTGCCCCAAAAAGACGGCGGGTTTTCATATTCTAAAAGGTAGGCCTGCCCGTCCCTTTTAACCTGTAAAATGGTGAAGGTGCTATAAGCAAGTTTACGCACTTTACAAATGGGCAGCGTATGTGCCAGGGTTTCCATCACATCATCAATCCGACCACCCATTTTTAGCATGGTACCGGCTGTTTTAATGGTCAGGCGGGAAAGGATATTGGCTTTTACCCCGCTGCCGAGGCCGTCCGCAACCACCACGATATGGTCGCTGGCGGTGCTAACGACCTCCACGCTGTCGCCGCACAGTTCTTCACCCTCTTTATTCAACTGCGCCAGGCCGATGTCCACGCAATATTCCATATTTTTCGCGGGTCTCCTTTCCTCTAAAAAGGCTCCTGCCGCATTAATTCAATTAACTTGCTTAATAAAACCTTGGTCTCCGCGGTGGTTTCCCCCAGCAGGCCGGCAATTTCCTGAGCTACCTGCATTTGTTTGGTGATTACTTCCTGTGCCCGGGCTATGGTCTGCCCCTTGACTAGTTCAAACTGCTCGCGCTGTCTTTTTTCCGCCGTAATATCCACCAGGATACCCACAATAACACGGCCGTTTTCCAGCGGAAAAATAATTTCCCTGGTTATCATATCCATTTCAGGATACGTGTTGATGCTGTTCAACATCTCCCCGCTCTCCATGACCTTTATAAAATTGGCGGGGTTCATAAATTGGTCCAGCTTTTTGCCGGTAATTTCCCCGGCCGCACATTTGAACATGCGCTCAGCCGCCGGATTGACTTCCTTGACCACCAAATTGCCGTTGACGATAATCACGGCGTTGGGCATGGCGGTCAGCACCTGGTTGGACATGGACTCCGCCCGTTTACGCATGTAGGGAATGCACATTTGCACTTCTGCGTTACCCCGGTAAACTGCCACGGCTTTGTCCCGGCAGGTTTCATAACCGCAGGCTCCGCAGTTCAGCTCATCCTCGGGCCGGTATTTGCCGGTGCGGGCCAGAATATGTTTGATGGCGTCATCATCGGGTATGGGCATCGTGATTTGACGGCTGGTAAACTGCCGCTGCATGAGAGCAACAGGCAATTCCTCAACATTGACGTTACCGGTATCTTCTGCCTGCCGGGCCGTTTCTTTATAATAGTTGATAACCCGGCGACGGCGTGCAAAAATGTCGTCCTCCCGGCATAAAGCCAATGGGCCGTCTATGCACCCGCCCCGACAGGCCAGAAGTTCCATCAACCCCGGGACGGAAGCTTTATCCCGGGAAAGGTGTTTTAAAAAGTCAATGCAGTTTTGCAGGCCGGTAACGGTAATATGCTCTTTTTTCGCCGACCCGCCGGCATATATGGTCTTGAACAATCCCCCCTCGATGGGGAAAAGCCGGGCCGGCCCGGGCCGGGGACCATCAAATGCCGTCTCGGCAAGTCCGTCACAGTCCAGGCCTTCATCCTGCACCCATTCCCAGAATTCGTCAAACCCGAGTACAAAATCAACGGCATCTTCTATTCCGGATGTCCGGGCCTCTTCCTTTTTGGCCGCACACGGGCCGATAAAAACCGTCCGGTGGCCCGGGTACATTTTTTTCATATAGCGACCGTGGGCAACCATCGGCGAAACCACCGGCGCCAACAAAGGCAACAGCTCCGGGTAATGTCGCTCAATTAAATTGACCACTACCGGGCAGGCGCTGCTGATCACCGGTTCGGATAAACCCATCCGCCGGTGCGCCATCGCTACCAGTTCCGCGCCCAGGGCTGTTTCTTGCACCCTGCTGAACCCGAGACGCCGGAGCAGGGCGGGCATTTGCCCCGGCTTATGCAGGGGCAGCCCCGCCACAAAGGACGGGGCCACCCCGGCGGCCATGGGTACGCCTTGTTTTAATTGCTGCTTTACCTGCTTCAGGTCCGAAGCCACCTTTTTGGCCTTTTGCGGGCAGGCCAGCACACAGCGGGCATCCTGCACGCACAATTCCGCCATCACCTGGGCATACAGATTGTCTGCACCATCGCCGGTACGAATGCGTATGGCCTTGACGGGGCATGCCCGCAAGCAGCGGTAACAGTCCCGGCACCTGGCTTCATTGGTGGTAATCAAACCCATAACCATACCCCTTTTCCCTGCCCGCAATTAGATGCTTATTAAACTTTGGCCCTTTTGTTTGTTTTCAAAGAATAAATATGTTTTTCGAATTCGACAAAATGTCCCGGTTCCCTTTATATTATATTTTTCTTGATTTGGCAAAAGTATATTATTGTCACACTTGCACTGTTGTTCCGCACCGGACGGCAATTTTGTTTCTAAATACTTCTTCCGCATTCTCCGGTGTTACCCCGGTGATGATCTCATCGTTCACCCGCACCGAAACACCCTGGTCACAGTGTTCCAGGCAAAAAGTGCCGTTCAGCCGTACATACCCTTCCAGCCCGCACACCCGTACCAGGTCGGTAAACCGGGTCAGCACCTCGTAAGAACCGCGCAAGTAACACCCCGTGCCGATGCACACCGAAACATCCACCTGACCGTTCCCAGCATCGCCCGTTATCTCCATCGGTTTGCCAGTAATCCGGCGCCGGTGCACATACCCAGTATGCAAGTCGTGGTGTGCCGCGTGGGAGCCGGGGCCTTGCAGCCACTCGTTGATGATCTTGTTCACGTACACATTGTCCTGGGCCTTGTGCACCTGCTCCACGGCATCCAACCGGTAGATGGATTTTAGCCGCTGCACCCGGGCCGCAGTATCGTTTGCGTCGGGCTGACCGCCGCCACCCACGCAGCCGCCGGGGCAGGCCATAACTTCCACCAAGTGATAATCGGCCTCGCCGTTTTTGATGCGCTGCAGCAGATTTTCGGCGTTGGCCAGGCCGTTGACTACAGCCACTTTGAGCGTCTTATCCTTAACCGTCACTGCGGCTTCCTTGATACCCTCAATCCCCCGCGCGGGATGGTAGTCTACCCGGCCCACCTCGGGGCCACCCAGGTAACCGGACACAAAGCGCACCACCGATTCCATCACACCCCCGGAGGCACCGAAGATCAGGGCGCCGCCCGAGCCCATGCCCAATGGGTTGTCAAAGCCCGCAGGTTCCAGGTCGTCGAATACCAGGCCCGCTTCCTTGATCATCTGGGCCAACTCCACCGTGGTAAGCACGATATCCACGTCGTATACCCCGTCGGTGGTAAATTCCGGCCTTTGGGCCTCAAATTTTTTGGCCGTACAGGGCATCACCGAAATACAGACCACCTCACCGGAAGTTTTACCGATCTTTTTGGCATAATGTTTTTTGACCAACGAGCCAAACATCTGTTGGGGGGAGCGGCAGCTGGAAAGGTTCTCCAGAAGTTCGCCGTGCATTTGCTCACAGTACTTGATCCAGCCTGGACAGCAGGAGGTAAACAACGGCAACTTGCCGCCGTTTTCCATGCGGCTCATAAATTCCATGGATTCTTCAATTGTGGTGAGGTCGGCGGCGATAAGGGTGTCGAATACCCGGTCCACCCCCATTTTCTTCAAGGCAGCCACGATCTTGCCGGTGACGGCCGAGCCCGCCGCCAGACCGAATTCTTCGCCCAGGGCTACACGCACCGCCGGGGCGATCTGCACCACCACGGTTTTCGCCGGGTCGTGGATGGCCGACCAAGCCCGGTCGATTTCCGATTTTACGGTCAGTGCGCCGGTAGGACAGACAGCCACGCACTGGCCGCAGTTGACGCAGGCCACATCAGCCAGGTCTTTGCCAAAGGCGGTGGTGACCTGTGTTTTGCTGCCCCGGTGGGCAAAGTCCCAAATACCCAGCCCCTGCACTTCTCTGCACATGCGCACACAATCACCGCAAAGAATGCATTTGTTGGGATCCTTGACAATACTGCTGCCGGAGGCGTCTATGGGTAGTTTTTCATCCCGGTTACCGAAGCGGATAGTATTCACCCCGTACTGCCGGGCCAGTTTCTGCAGCTTGCAGCCAGTGTTCTTGGCGCAGGTGGGACATTCCCGGTCATGGTTGGCTAAAAGCAACTCCAGAATCATCCGGCGCAGGCGCCGGGTTCGCCGGGTATTGGTATGTATTATCATACCATCGGCGGGCGGAGTGGAGCAGGAGGCCACGAGACCCATGCTTTCCACTTCCACCATGCAGAGGCGGCAGGCGCCGTATACGCTTAATTCAGAATGATAGCAGAAGGTGGGCAGTTCGATGCCGGCCTTTCTGACCACTTCCAGTATGTTTTGAGCGTCGCCCACGGGCACCGCCTGTCCGTCTATATATACCTGGCCTGTTTGCATTTTTCACACACCCCTCGTTTTTTGTTTGTGGTTGGTTTATGGTTAGGCCGTATAGATAGCGTTAAATTTGCACTTTTCGATGCAGGTGCCGCACTTTAAGCACCTGGCGGTGTCGATGGCGTGCGGTTCTTTTTTGGCCCCGGCGATGGCTTCGGCGGGGCATACTTTGGCGCACAGGCCGCAGCCCTTGCATTTTTCCTGGTTGATATAATAATCCTGTAGGGCTTTGCAAACCCCGGCCGGGCATTTTTTATCCCGAACGTGGGCTTCGTATTCGTGCCGGAAGTAACGCAAGGTGGTAAGCACGGGGTTGGGCGCGGTTTTGCCCAGCCCGCATAATGAACCGTCCTGGACAACCAAAGCCAGTTCTTCCAAAAGCGCCAGGTCTTCTTCCCCGGCCTGCCCCCGGGTGATTTTAGTCAACAGTTCGAGCATGCGCCTGGTACCTTCCCGGCAGGGAACACATTTGCCGCAGGATTCGTTTTGGACAAAGCCCATGAAGAATTTAGCCACTTCCACCATGCAGGTGTCCTGGCCCATGACGACCAGACCCCCGGAGCCAATCATGGCCCCGACTTGTTTCAGGGCTTCGTAGTCGAGGGGCAGGTCGAGGTGCGCTTCGGTGAGGCAGCCGCCGGAGGGGCCGCCGATCTGTAC
This sequence comes from Desulfoscipio geothermicus DSM 3669, assembly GCF_900115975.1. GTDB lineage: Bacteria > Bacillota > Desulfotomaculia > Desulfotomaculales > Desulfallaceae > Desulfoscipio > Desulfoscipio geothermicus. The sequence continues at coordinate 11,546 of NZ_FOYM01000007.1, read as the reverse complement.
GGCTTTGAATTGTTTGCCGTCCCTTAATCCCCCGCCGATTTCGAAGACCATTTCCCGCAGGCTCATGCCCATGGGAATTTCGACGAGACCGGTATGCGCCACCTGGCCGGCCAGGGCAAAGGTTTTGGTGCCCGGGCTGCCGGCGGTGCCGAAACCCCGGAACCACTGGCCGCCGTTAATGATGATGGGGGGCAGGTTGGCCAGAGTTTCAACATTGTTAATGATGGTGGGGCAGCCCCACAAGCCTTTATTGGCCGGGAAAGGCGGCCGCGGCCGGGGCATACCGCGCTGGCCTTCGATGGAAGCTATCAGGGCGGTTTCTTCGCCACAGACAAAGGCCCCCGCGCCTTCTTTGATGTTGATTTTAAAAGAGAAGCCAGTACCAAGGATGTTATAGCCCAAAAGGCCCATCTCTTCTGCTGCGACGACGGCGCGCTTAAGACGCTTTACAGCCAGGGGGTATTCGGCGCGGACGTAGATGTAGCCTTCGTCGGCGCCGATGGCGTAACCGGCAATCATCATGCCTTCCAGGACCCGGTGCGGGTCGCCTTCCATGACGCTGCGATCCATGAAGGCTCCGGGGTCGCCTTCGTCGCCGTTGCAGATAATATATTTTTTGTCGCTTGTGGCAGCCCGGGCAAATTGCCATTTTTTCCCGGTGGGAAAGCCGCCTCCGCCCCGACCGCGCAGACCGGAGGCCAAGACTTCGTCAATGATTTGTTCGGGGGTCTTTTCAAATAATATTTCAGTTATGGCTTTATAGCCCCCATGTGCGATGTAATCGTTGATGTCGTCGGGGTTGATGCGCCCGCAGTGTTCCAGAGCTACCCGGGTTTGTTTCTGGTAAAATGGGATTTGGTCCTGGGTTGTTACAGCCTGGCCGGTGGCCGGGTGATGATATAATAATCTTTCAACCAACTGGTTGTTTAATATGTGTTTTTCAATTATTTCATCAACGTCGCCGGGCTTGACATGGTGATAGAATACGCCGCTCGGCTCGATGCGCACCAGCGGCCCCATCTGGCAGAAACCGTGGCACCCGCTGATATTGACTGCGTATGGTTCGTGTCCGCCCGCTTCTTCCAGCAGCTGTGCTTTAACGGGAAGGCCCTTGGCTTTTATTTTTTGTTCAAATGCCTCGTACACTGTTAAAGAGCCGTTGGCGACGCAGCCTGTGCCTGCACAAACCAGAACGCGCATTTTTTCCCGGGCCAGTTCGGCCTTCAGTTTGGTCTGGTAGGTGGTATATTCTTGTCTTGTTTTAATCATGTCCTCTTATCCTCCTTACCCGTTAAGCTTGTTCAGCCGGTTGCTGTTCCCGGGCCTGCAGTTTTGCGAGCACTGCGAGGACCCCTTCCGGAGTCATCTGGCCGTGTACTTCCTGGTCGTTGATGGTTACTACCGGGGCCAGACCGCAGGCGCCCAGGCAGGATACTGTTTCAACGGTGAACTGCAGGTCGTCGGTGGTTTGTTGCTGGTCGGGCAGGGCCAGTTCTTTGCGCAGGGCGAAGTTAATGGGTGCCGCGCCGCGCACATGGCAGGCAGTGCCGTCGCAAACCCGGATAATGTATTTGCCCTTGGGCACCAGGGAGAATTGGGCGTAAAAGGTGGCTACGCCGTAGACAGTGGCCGGGGAAACGCCCATGGCGGTGGCCACGTAAGTAAGCACTTCTTCGGGCAGGTAACGGTATTCCGCCTGCACTTCCTGCAGGATGGCAATCAGGTGCGATACTTTCCCTTCATGCTTGTTGATGATTTCTTGCAATTTTTCAAATTTTCTAGGTTGCATTTCCCTGTAAACCCCCTGTTTATCGATGATTGATTATATATGTCGGTAACATATTGCTAAAAAAATAACTTATTCTCAAACCCCAGGCGGACAAATCAGCCACAGACCCTCAACCATATCCTGTCCCACGTTGATAACTGTAACCGGTTTGTCAAACATAAAATATGCCGCATCACCCGCCTTCAGTTTGTATTTTGCGTTATCGGTACGGATCTCCAACTCACCCTGTATAATGTATACAAATTCTTCATGTTCCCCGGGAAAAGAGGGCATTTGCACCTGTTTATCACCGGGCTCCACTGTAAACACCAGCGGTTGCATTTTTTTGTTCCTGGCGCCGAGAAAGGTTAACAATTGTACGTTCAATGCCACATCTTCAGCCGCTACTTTCTTGCGCTTTTCTTTGCGCACGATGACCCATTCTTCCGGCAGTTCGTCCTCAACCAGCAAAGTCATACTGGTATTTAAAGCACTGGCAATGCTTTTTAAAGTGGAAAAAGAAGGAGATACTTTGTTTTGTTCCAGCTGATAGATAAAACTGGCGGTAACTCCTACTTTTTTGGCCAGTTGTCTGACACTGAGATTATTATTTTGACGTAACTGCTTAACCCGGCTACCCAAATCCATGGCTATCCTCCATATTAAGCCCGTCCTACTTAAAAAATTTTAAAAATATGTGAAATTTATATTATTTAAGTAAACCAACTTGTTTGACAATTTTATTGTATTTTTTCACTTTACACTTGTCAAGTAATAATTAAAATTGATAATTGTTAGTTAACTATCAGTAATAATTAGGTTAAAAAAAACCAGCGTCGACAAAATTTATACACAATTCTCTCGTTCCCGCATTCAGGTCTGCAGCAACCGGGCATCCAGCGTTTCAGTAATAAAAAATACCCCTCGCAAGGGGCATCAAGATATCAATCTATAATATTTTACTTAAGAATTCTCTGGTCCGGGGATGCCCGGGCCTGGTGAAAATATTCTGCGGCGTGGTATCTTCCAGAATGCTTCCTTCATCCATAAATACTACCCGGTCAGCCACCTCCCGGGCAAAACCCATTTCATGAGTCACCACCACCATGGTCATCCCATCCCTGGCCAAATCCTTAATGACCTCCAGCACTTCACCCACCAGTTCCGGGTCCAGGGCGCTGGTGGGTTCATCAAACAACATCACCTTGGGCTGCATGGCTAGCGCCCTGGCAATGGCCACCCGTTGCTGTTGGCCGCCGGACAATTGGACCGGGTATGCTTGGGCTTTATCCGCCAAACCCACCTTGGCCAGCAGCGCCTCGGCCCGGGCCTTTGCCTCTGATACCGGAATCCTGGATACTGTTATGGGGCCTTCCATGACATTTTGCAGAGCCGTTTGGTGAGGAAAAAGGTTAAACCTTTGAAACACCATGCCGATCCGGCTTCTCAGGCGGTATAAATTTTTTCTGCTATCATCCACCAGGCGCCCATTCGGCAACCTCCTTTTACCAACCGGCTGGCCGTCCACGGTAATATATCCATTGTCAATGGGTTCCAAATAATTCAGACAGCGTAAAAAAGTACTTTTACCGGACCCGCTGGGCCCGATGATTACCACCACTTCCCCCTGTTGAACGGTGAGGCTGACGTCTTTTAATACATGTAACTTGCCAAAGCTTTTATTAACTTTTTCCGCCACAATCATCAACATTTCACTCCCGTTATTCGCCGTCTGATATGGCCAGACGTTTTTCCAAAAGACTGATTAAATAGATAAAAAATGTTGTCATAATCAAGTAAACTACACCAACAGTTATGTATATTTCCATTGGGCGGAAATAAGTGGTGTTCAGCAGTATCCCGCTACGCATCAATTCCACCATAGTGATTACCGAAACCAGTGAGGTGTCCTTCATTAAGGCAATGAATTCATTACCCATGGGCGGCAACAGACGCCGGTACGCCTGGGGCAATATAACTCGCCGCATGGCCTGGGCGTAAGACATGCCCAGGGAAAGAGCGGCTTCCATTTGCCCTTTTTCAATAGACTGAATACCTGCCCTGATTATTTCCGCTATATACGCGCCGCCGCAAATACTCAACCCCATTACTGCTGCTGCTTTAGGGCTTAATTGTATGCCAATATGCGGTAAACCGTAATAAAGAATAAAGAGCTGTACCAGAAGGGGAATGCCGCGAATCACCCAGGTATAAAAACCCCCCAGTATTGATAATACCTTAAAGCGGGATATTTTCATCAGAGCGACAAATAACCCGATAAATGTCCCAAAAACTATAGCCTGTACAGTTAATTCAATGGTAATCAGGGCGCCTTTAAAAAGAAACGGCAGAATGCCCAGGATGAATTCTACATCGATTGGACCGAAGCGCATTGTTCAACACCCCACAAAACAGCGCAAAGTTTTTGAGGGCGCGAACAATCGCGCCCTGTTATTATTCTGGTTTGGCAGTCATATCCTTGCCGTCAAACCATCTTTTGGAAATTTCAACCAGCGTTCCGTCTTCCATCATTTCTCTTAATGTTTTGTCCAGCACTTCTTTCAGGTCCTTATCTTCTTTCCGCAGGCCAATGGCATAAAAGTCTTCCACTAACGGTTCTTCAACAACTTTATAAGTATCAGGCCTTTTGTTGACAAAATCTTGCGCCGTAGTTACGTCAACCACCACTACGTCAACACGACCAAATGCCAGGTCCTGGAATGCTTCTGGATACTGGTTGTACTGCTTGAGGTTTGTCTCGTCTATGATACCATCTTCCACCAGTTTTTTGCAGGCTTCGTATCCGGAACTGCCGGCCTGAGTAGCCACTGTTTTCCCTTTCAAATCGTCCCTTGTCTTAATATCATTGTTATCTTTTTGCACCGCCATACCAATACTGGCATTAACGTACGGTATGGAAAAGTCAATCACTTTTTTCCGCTCTTCGGTGATACTCATGCCATTAATTACCACGTCAAATTTCTTGGAATTCAAAGCGCCCGTCACACCGCTCCAGTCGGTGGGAATCCATTCCATTTTAACGCCCAGGCGCTTTTCAAATTCTTTACCCATATCAATGTCAAAACCTACGAGTTGACCGTTTTCATCACGAAAGCCCATCGGTCTGAATGTGTCATCCAATCCGATTGTCATAACGCCTTTTTCCTGAATCAATTCCCAGGTGGTTTTTTCCGCATCGGCGCTCACAGCTTCGCCTTCGGGCTTGTCCGACGGCTGGTTACCGCCGCAACCCGTGACAGTGAAGGTCAACCCCAGCACAAGCACCACGAGCCATATAAACTTTTTAACCAATACCCCTCATCTCCTCCACCAAAAAAAAATTAGTTTATTAATATGTTCCTCTAACAGTTTAGCTAACTAAAGAATTGAAGTCAATAGTATTTTATTTAAGCATAAATTACGTCTATTGTTAATATTAAACAGCCACTTATGTTATAATATTAAAATAATTTCCATCTATCATGGGGGAGATAAAATGCTATATGAATTAATAACCAAAAACAGAAGCTACCGCCGTTTTTACCAGGATAAAGCAATTAGCGAAAGTACGCTGAAGAATTTGGTTAATCTGGCCAGGTTGTCTGCTTCGGCGGCCAACAAGCAACCGTTGAAATTTATTTTATCCTCTGAACCGGAAAAGAATGCCCGTATATTTGATAATTTAGCGTGGGCTGCGTATCTTAAAGATTGGCCCGGACCGGAGGAAGGCGAAAGACCGGCGGCTTATATTATTATTCTTAATGATACCGGCATAAGCAGCCCTTATCCACAGGTGGACCTGGGCATCGCCTGCCAGAGCATACTGCTCGGCGCGGTGGAAAAAGGTCTGGGAGGATGTATCTTGGCCGGTTTAAAACGGAAAAAGTTAAGGGAATTGTTGAACATTCCGGAGCAACATGAAATAATGGCTGTTATTGCCCTCGGCCACCCCAAGGAAACCGTAGTTATTGAAACGGCCGACAAAGATATAAAATACTGGCGTGACACGGAGGGAGTACACCATGTGCCCAAACGCCCCCTTGAGGAGATTATTTTTAAATTTGATTAGCATATTTCCCAATTTTATACGGTTACCTTTTGGATTGTATCGAAAACTCGATTCCTCATTTTCCACAAGTAATGCTTAGCCTGCGGGAAGGCAGGCGACCCTGACCCGCACCCGCCTTCCCGCAAACCGGGTTAGTTTGCTGCAATACAAAATGTTTAGCAAAAAAACTCGCCTGAAACAGCGAGTTGAATAACACATAATGTATGTTTTTTTACGTTAAATAAATTTCTTACTCACTTTTTCCCCGTTATAGGAAAACAACACCCTTCTACCGTCCACTATAGTTTCCAGATGCGTCGTCCTGCCCCAGACTGCATAAACATGGGGTAGGGTTCTTTCCAGGTAGTAGATATCCAGGTCGGTTCCTTCATGCATATGTTTTAAATATAATTCATCCCTTTTGCCAAAGTCGCCGCTCTCAACCACGATATATGGCAATCCGCAATTATACAGGCTTGCCACCAGACCATCCCGTACTTTTTCCCAGTCCTTGTCGGTAACTTTCCAATCGTAGCCCACTTTTTTAAACAGATACAAATCCAATTCTTCCACCAGTTCCTTGGTTAAATAATTGCGGATAAAGGATATATCATTTTCCGTCTCCCGTACATCAAAAATTTTACGTTTTCCTTCCCCACTCCGGCGACCGAATTTCTGCTTTTCCTCCTCGGTGGGATTATCCCATCTTTTTTCAATGTCCTCAAATATTTTCAGCCCTAGATAGTAAGAGTTGATACGGTATTTTGAAGCCTGAATGACCCCGGAATGGGTTTTGGCGAACTCCAACGCTTCATCTTCTGTTAAATCCATTTCCCGCATAATCCGCATGTGCCAGTATGTCGCCCAACCCTCATTCATTATCTTGGTCTGCATCTGCGGCCAAAAATACAACATTTCTTCCCTGATAACGGATATGATGTCCCGCTGCCAATTCTCAAGGTCCCGGGCGTGATGCATCATAAAAAGCAACAAGTCTTTCTCGGGCTTTTCAGGAAAATTTTTACTATGATTTTCTTCTTTGCCGCATTTCCCGCTGCATTCGTGTTTATCCAGGTCCCACAGATCGTCATACGGGGTGGACTGCCCGGAATGACCGGCATGATTATGGCATCCGCCCTGACAGCATTTACCGCCTTCAGAACAGGTATGGCCCTGGCAAGAATGTTCGCGGGTAGCATTTATGGGGCCATTACCGGCGTCACCGATAATATGTTTTTGCGGGTCAATGTTTTCCTGCAGCGAAATCACGGAATCCAAAAACTTTTCCACTTTATCGCGGCCATACTTAAACTCGTAACCTCTGATCCGCTCAGCCGCCGCCGCCATGCTTTCCACCATTTTCCTGGATGTTCTTTTAAAGTAATAGTTATTTTTAAAAAAATCACAATGCCCCAGAACATGGGCGATAACCATTTTATTTTGTACCAGGGAGTTACCTTCCAGCAAAAAGGCGTAACAGGGATCGGAATTGATCACCATTTCATAAATCCGGCTTAGATTGTAATCATATTGGGTTTTCATTTTATGATAGGCCTTGCCGAAAGTCCAATGCGAAAATCTGGTGGGCATGCCGTAAGCGCCAAAGGAATAAATAACGTCGGCCGGGCATATTTCAAAATACATATCATAAAAATCCAGGTTAAATCCTTTAGCAATGGCGGTTATTTCCTCAATGGCCTTCTCCAGCAGTCTTGTTTCTTCCTGTGGATGCAAGCGAGCACCTCCCCCCGTCATGTCCTGGTTTGGGGATGGGGATTGAAAAATGCTTTCAGGGCTGGATACACATCAGTTTTACCCTTGATACCCACGCTGGTGAATTTGGGGTCCTTAATTTTTTTAAACGCATTGCGTAATGTACTGGTATAGTAATAAGGTCCTTCAATTTCCCCGTAACCGACTAAATTGCACACTTTAAGCAATTCATTGACCAACTTGACACATTTTTCATTATCCGAGGTCAAGTTATCCCCATCGGAAAAATGAAAGGCATAAATATTATAGTCTTCAGGACTATAACGTTTCTGAATTATATCGAGCCCCAACTGGTAAACCGACGAGCAGCGGGTGCCCCCGCTGGCGCCTTTAGTAAAGAACTCTTCTTCGGTGGTCTCCTTGGCCTCCACGTGGTGGGCCAGAAAGACAATATGCACGTTTTGATACTTGGTACGTAAAAACCGCACCATCCAAAAGAAAAAACTACGGGCAATATACTTTTCATAAGGGCCCATCGAGCCGGACGTATCCATCATGGCCATTACTACCGCATTACTCTCGTACTTATAAGTGATATCCCAGGTTTTGTAGCGCAAGTCATCCCGGGTAATGTTTTGAAAACCTTTTCTACCTTTCAAGGCATTGCGCTTTATGGCCTCCATGATAGTCCGCTTGCGGTCGATGTTGCTGGAAATGCCTTTTTTCCGTACATCCTTAAATTCCAAGGCTTCGGAGGCCAGTTCAGGTTTTTTCTTTTGCTGCAGGTTGGGCAGGCCCAGGTCTTCAAAGATCAATTGCGCCAGTTCGTCTATGGTAACCTCGGCCTCGTAATAGTCCACGCCCGGTTCCTCTCCGGCGCCCTTGCCCTTGCCCGGGCCGGCCTGTTTTTTATCGCTGCCCAGCACATCCCCTTCCTTGGTGCCCCCCTGGCCCTGCCCGGCATGTTTTTGTTTGCCGGTGTCAAAGCGAAAATGATATTCTTCCAGGGAACGGATGGGCACTTTTACCACTTTGCGGCCGTCCGACAATATAATGCTCTCATGACTACTTACAAATATCTGTAGCGATTTTACTAATCATTTCCACGGAAGGTATACTGGCTGAAATATTTATAGTAATGTCTTTATCACGCCCATAAACCGTGATTTCACTTATAAAAGCCCTTATTATAGCTCTTTTTTCCTGGATTGTTAGTCGATCTAAATAATTACTTAACATTTTACCGGCATAAGCTATGCTCTTAATATCCTCATGTGACACCTGCCGGTATTTCTCCATTTGAAGCATCTTAATATGACGCCTGATGTTCTGTTCTCTATCAGTTAGCTCTTTTAACACTTGCTTTATTTTGTCATCAAGATTGGTCGTGCCGGAGGCCAGCACATCCAAGATATTTTTTCGCCCTTTTTCAACAGTTTGTAATTCTTTAACTAAGTGATCAATGCGTTCGTCCAATGGTACAGTATTGTTGTGAATATCTTTTATGTGTTCAAGTATCTTATCCGGCTTGTTTATCCAGCCAACAACATACTCCCAAACAGTACGTTCCAAAGGTGCTCCTTTTATGTATCGGTTTGGTTTGCAGCACCTTCCACCTTTCTCCCGCCGGCAAGAATACACAATGCTATCAGGATGATGGGGCCTTCGATAATTAGTACGCATACCGATCATTGTGTTACCGCATTTACCACATCGCAGTAATCCGGATAACAGATAAACATATTTCGGGTCACCAGACCAAAGCCGTCTGCACCGGGCCAGTTTTTCCTGGGCCTGGCCGAATGTCTCAGGATCTATTATCTCAGGGTAAGGTATTTCAATCCATTCTGATTCCGGTCGAAATATCCGCCGAGCCTTCTCTTTAGCATATTTGTTGTTTTTTATTCCACTGTCATTTCTTTTATTGAAAATATGTTTTCCCATATATGTTGAGTTAGATAAAATATAGCGTACCGTTTGTTTATACCAGCGTTTTTGACCGCCAGGCGCGGGGATGCCCAAATCCTCCAAACGATAAGCCAAAGCCGTCAAACTAATATCTTCGCTGATAAACCAACGAAATATATCTCTGACTATGCCCGCCTCCCGCTCTTCCAAGAAGGCTTGTCCTGTTTCATTATACCGATAGCCGAAAATATTGATCCGGTTAGGCTCCAACCCACTCCTTGCTTTTTGCATTTTACCGCGTTTCATCCGCTCTCGAATCTTTTCTCGTTCATACTGGCTTACCGCGCCACGGATAGCAAAGAACAATTGCCCTTCCGGCGTTTTCTGCCAATCCCAACCGGTAAATATTAATTCCGTCCCGTTCTTTTCACACTCGTCAGCAATAATAAGCTGGTGGGCAAGATTCCGGGCAAGCCGGTCTGGATCGCGGCATATTAGTACATCTACTTCTCTTCTGGAAATAGCATCCCTTAATTTAGTCATGCCAGGCCGCTCCAACAAGCTACCGGTAATGCCCTCATCAGAATATATAACGACATGGTCTGCACCCAACTCTTGAGCCTTTTCCTTGCACGCCTGCTCCTGCTCCGCCAGGGAATAACCTTTAACTTGTTCTTCGCTACTGACTCTTGTATAAATAGCTGCAAGCAATTTCCCTCTCCCCTTCCGCAACCTCTTTTACCTGCCTGGCTTTCTCATCCTGGATACGCTTTAATATTATATTTGCAACAGTTTTATAGGCAGAATCAAGGTTTTTAAGGCCCTGCTCGTCATTCCGAAATTGCACCATTACTTTCACCCCACCTTCTCAACTCCTTTCGTTATATTCTACGCAAGCCCTAGATTGTCCTACAACTGGTATTAATTTCAAGAAATCACGATATAATACATTGATTTTAATTCCACCACATGCTAAAATAGCAACAGGGGTGGAAAAAACTGTATGAAACCAGAAACCGTTGAATGGCTTGACCAAGTTGATTACGATCTGGATACAGCTGAAAGCATGCTCACAACCGGCAGGTACGTCTACACTATTTTTATGTGTCACCTGGCTATTGAAAAAACACTTAAAGCTCTGATGGTCGAAAAAACCGGCAAAATGCCGCCCAAAATACACAATCTTATTCGCCTTATCAAACTGGGAAACGCTAAATTAAGCTCTCACCAACTAAAATTCGTAAGCCGTTTAAGTCTGGCTGGCGTTGTCACGCGTTATCCCGAAAATCTCAGGAAAGCAATCAGTGATTATCCTCAACCTGTTGCTCGTGAGTACCTGAAAAATACAAAGGAAGTGATAAAATGCCTGAAACAACAAATCAAGTAAGCCAAATAATAAAATCCTATCTTACTGTTCTGGCTGGAAAAGGTGTTCCGGTGCAAAAAGCATATTTATTCGGTTCTCAGGCTAAAGGTACAGCCGGCCCTAATAGTGATATAGACCTTATTGTTGTATCACCCGCTTTTGCTGGCATGCCCCTTTGGCAACGATTCGAAAAACTCGGTGACGCCCTCGCGGAAGTAATGGAACCGATTGAGGTACGCGGCTATACACCGGAAGAAATAAACGAAGCTACAAAACAAAAAGCCAGCTTCCTTTATGAAGTGCTAAATGAATCACAGACTTTAGAATACCAGCTTTAACTAACGTAAAACCCCCGAAAATCGGGGGTGATTTTTTAGCTCCATTGTGTCATAAGAGAGAATATATTAAATCACGTGTAAATGGTTAATACTACCACTAAAGGAGTTGACCATTTATGCAAGCCATGCAAGACAAAACAATCAAGGAATTAGCCAAGGATTGCCGCAGTGTAGAAGACGTACATGAGATGCTCAAGAATCTATTCAAGGACACTTTGCAACAGATATTCGAGACTGAAATTGAAGAGCACCTCGGGTATAAAAAACACAGCATCGAAGGCAATAATACTGGAAACAGTCGTAACGGTTACAACAAAAAAACTATCCAAACCAAGTTCGGCAAGACAGAAATAGAGATTCCCCGCGACCGTAACGGAGAATTTGAACCGAGGATTATCGGCAAAT
>NZ_FOYM01000039.1 GCF_900115975.1 Desulfoscipio geothermicus DSM 3669 | reverse complement strand
CGCACTCGTAATGCGCAGGCCGTCGGTTCAAATCCGACCGTCGGCTCCAGTAATGATAAGGCCTTCGGGGTTTGCCCGGAGGCCTTTTGGCGTTTTGGTACCGTTTTATTAATTATGTTTAATGTGTTATTGCGAGTTTTTTTGCTATGTGCAATAGCACCTTAGGAAAAATTACTTGCAAAAAACTGCTAATCTGATTTAAATTAAAGGCAATCATCTAAGTTTGTTAAGGATTGAATGCTCATGCTTAAAATCGGTGCACGTATATTAAAAACTAGTATTGCCGTTACTGTAACCATGTTTATTTGTAATTTACTTAAATTGGAACCGGCTATCTTTGGTGCTGTATCAGCGGTCGTAAATGTGCAACCATCCGTATATTTGACCATCAAAGCAGCCAAAGAGCAGATTATTGCTCATGTTTTAGGCGTAGGTGTGGGGCTTATATTTGGTTATGTTTTTGGTGGTAGTCCGCTCACAATGGGAGTCGCTACATTATTTTTGATCTCCTTATTTGTAAATCTGAACTTAAAAAATGGTCTTCTAATGGGTATAGTTGCAGCCATTTTTATTTTAAGTTCTTCACCGGACCAGTTTCTTTCTCATGCTCTCGACCGATCAGCAGTTATTTTTATTGGTCTTGTAATAGCCATGCTTATTAATGTTACATTATGGCCTCCTCGTTATGGGCAGTTGCTGACCATTAAATTACGTGAAAGTAACGATACAGCTGTTCATTACTTTTGCCAAGCTGTTAAAGACTTTGTTCGTCTTGAAAATGAACAGATACCAGTACCCCATACAGAGAAAGAGAAGGTTGATAAGTTAATTAGTGAATGCCGGGTATTGGCCGAACATGCCCGAAGGGAAAGATATAACACAGTTAATAATTACGAATCCCTAGACCCTAACAGTTGGCTTCCTTTGGCTGAAAAGCTAATAAATTATAGTGAAATGCTAGTGATAAAGGCTGACCAAATCTACGAATTGTTACCTAGTCGGCTTGAGAGGCGGCTAAAACACGGGGCTAATCCAATAAGCAGTGAATTCCAGTCCATGCTCAATATATTGGAGAGTGGATGTTTTACTGTAATAAGGGTCAATAACAAGCTCAAAACCTTGGTCTGTGATAAAACATTAGTAAAGCCGGAAGAAATTAGTGAAACTTATTGGGAGAGCCTCACAGATGTAATAGATAAATGGCATGATAGGTTTTCTGGTAGTTATTATCTGCACGCATTAATTGAAATTGGTGTGGTAGCCAGTGAAATAAGATGGGCATCCCGAGAAGGTAAAAAGCTTATTAATAAGATAATCGGTGTAAATTCAACTACATTAAATAACAAAACTTAATATGCACATCTTAAACATACTGTTCATCAAGTTGATGTATAAGTGTCATTGCGGGTACATATGCCAAAAAACCAAGTGCCTTCTTTTTTAACTTAATCTTGTTAAATTCCTCATGTATTAAACATCACTTCCATGTAATTCTAAAAAGGAGTTCCTGCAAAAGGAACTCCCTTTGGGTTCGCCCGGCATGTCTGCCGAGCCGATGGGTTGAAAGAAACCCTGTCACCCAACCAGCGGGAAGACAACCCGTAGGCAAGGGCGTCACTGGCAACGGTGGGGTCCGAAGGAAGTTGTGCCCGGCTCCGGTAAATTTGACAGGACCGGCCTCGATTCCTACCGGGAGGCCAAAGAAAGCATAAATAAAACTATATCTATTGATGCAATGGACTGTCTGGCTAATTATAACTGGCCCGGAAACGTACGCGAAATGGAAAATTTAATTGAGCGGTTATTGGTAATAACTGTCCACGATAACATCAAGCCCGCCAACCATTAGCCGGTTATACCTGTTCCCAAATGGAGGCGGTTTTTTTTAACCCGATGCGATGCAGCATGATGCGATTATGATGCAGATACCTTTTTTCGAATTTTTTGCTATTTGTAGCATGCAAATCCAGGGCATTTCAGGTGTATGTATCAACTGGCAGCGTTTTTGCAATATAAAATTAACAATTAATTTTATATTTAAATAATTTGAAATTTTTACAAAGCTAACATACCTAACAACTCTTAAAAGTAAACCATCATGACCCCTAACGGGTCACAACCTCAATGAAAATGCATGAGCTATTTTCAGATTAAAAATAGCAATAGCGATGCATGCCGATGCATCTAAAAATTATAAGGGAGTGATAATTATCAAGGACGTAGTCATTGTGGCAGGCGCCCGCACCCCGATTGGTGACTTCGGCGGTGCCCTGCGCTCGGTAACGGCCGGTCAACTGGCGGTGGTAGTAATCAAGGAAGTAATTAAACGTACCGGAGTAAACCCGGCGGAAATTGACGATGTTATCCTGGGTTGCTGTGTCCAAAGCAGTGAGGAGCCCAATATAGGACGTACCGCAGCCTTGATGGCCGGCCTCCCGGATAACGTAACCGGCATGACCATCCAGAGGCAATGCGCCTCCGGCATGCAGGCTATTATTTCAGGCTATCAGCAAATTATCACCGGCGATTCGGAAATCGTTTTAGCCGGCGGCACTGAGAGTATGAGCACGGCTCCTTACGTGCTTAAAAAAGCCCGCTGGGGCATGCGCCTGCAGCACGGGGAATTCACTGACGCCCTGTGGGAAACCCTCACCGACCCCATTCATAAAATAATGATGGGCGAAACAGCTGAACGACTGGCGGATAAATACGGTATCACCCGGGAGGAACAGGACATTATTGCTTATCGCAGTCACCAAAACGCTATTAACGCTATCGAAAAGGGATACTTTGCCGGGGAAATCGTACCGGTACCGGTGCCCCGGCGCAAAGGGGATCTGGTTTTGGTCGACCGGGACGAGCATCCTCGGAACGACATCAGTATGGAAAAATTGGCCAAGCTGTCACCGGCTTTTCGTAAAAACGGAACGGTTACAGCAGGGAACGCCTCCGGCCTGAATGACGCCGCTGCTGGGGTGCTGCTCATGTCGGAAGAAAAGGCCCGTCAATTGGGTCTAAAGCCCCTGGCCCGCATAGTCAGCCACGCCCGTGCCGGAGTGGAGCCCGACCTGATGGGCTACGGCCCGGTACCGGCCATTAAAAAAGCCCTGCAGCGGGCCGGGCTGGCGCTGGCCGACATAGACTTGATCGAGCTGAACGAAGCATTTGCTGCCCAGTACCTGGCCTGTGAAAAATTACTGGACTTAAACCGCGAGATCGTCAACGTAAATGGCAGCGGAGTTGGCCTAGGTCACCCGGTGGGGTGTACCGGGACCCGCATTGTAGTTACCCTGCTCAATGAAATGGAACGGCGCAATGCCCATTACGGCCTGGCCTCGTTATGCGTGGGCGGCGGTATGGGTGTTGCCGTAATAGTGGAAAGGGAGGTATAACGTAATGACCATAAAAACCATAGGAGTTGTAGGAGCAGGCACCATGGGTGCAGGAATTGCCCAGGTGGCTGCCAGAGCCGGCTACAATGTAATTATGCGTGACGTAGCCGACGAATTTGTTAACCGCGGGAAATCAGTTATTGAAAAGAACCTGGCCCGGGATGTCAAAAAAGAAAGAATGACCAGGGAGGAAGTAGACGCCGTGCTGGCTCGTATTAAGGGTACCACCGCACTGACCGATCTGGCCCCCTGCGATTTTATTATCGAAGCTGTAATTGAAAAAATGGAACTAAAAAAAGAACTCTATAGCGAACTGGATCAAATTTGCAAACCCCAAGCCTTTTTTGCCTCCAACACCTCGGGACTTAGCGTAACAGAGATGGCCGCAGTTACTAAAAGGCCAAATAAATTTATCGGCATGCACTTTTTTAACCCCGTGCCCGTTATGAAACTGGTGGAACTGATCCGGGCCGCCGAAACAGACGACGATACAGTAGCCTTAACACAAGAATTGGTGCAGAAAATGGGTAAAGAGTACATTATGGTCAACGAAGCGCCCCTGTTTGCTGTTAACCGCATCCTCGTCCCCATGCTCAATGAGGCTATGTTCGTATTAATGGAAGGGGTGGCCTCGGCGGAAGATATTGACAAGGGGATGATGCTGGGCGCCAATCATCCCATCGGCCCCCTGGCCCTTTCCGACTTAATCGGGCTGGATACCTTGCTCATGGTGTGCGACACCCTGTATATGGAAACAGGTGACTCCAAGTATCGCCCCTGTCCACTGTTGCGCAAGCTGGTGCGGGCCGGACACCTGGGCCGAAAAACCGGACGTGGTTTTTATAACTATAAATAATAAATGTATAGGTTTTGGTAAATTAAACAACTGGCAGCAGTTGTCTGCTGTCAAGAAAGCAATACTAAAAAATCTGCAAAAGAAAGGGGTGAACAGCCTGGTTTCCTGGCATGTTCACCGGAAAGAACTGTTAGGTATAGGGTAAATCCCATACTCATAAGTTTGCGGTATGACAGTTGTACACGCTATGAAAGGCTGCTGTCAAAAGTTAACTACCGAGGCAAGGGTAACACCCTTTCCGGGCAGGACGGTTGCCGTAAAGCGACCGGCGGTGATCCAAAAAGGTGAACCACCCGGAACATAGGCGAGAGTCTATGGCCTGGCAGTTGAATCCTGTGACACTGCCGCCCGTTTGTCGGACGGTGAAAAAGTTATCGAAATCTGTTGTTGATAGATTTTGATAGGTTTTAGAAACCAGGTTATTCAAGTGTCATATCAATTAACCGAAGAACAGGAGATGTTGCGCCAGATAGTAAAACGGCTGGCGGAGGATAAAGTGTCGCCACGGGCAGCGGAAATAGATGAAAAGGATGAATATCCCTGGGATCTGAAAGAGCTTATTGCTGAGCAGGGGTTACTGGGTGCCGGAATACCTGAGGAGTATGGTGGAACGGGTGCCGGGCTGCCTTCTGTGTGTCTGATTGTTGAAGAGATTGCTAAATCTTCCGCCTCCGTGTCCCTGATAGTTGCAGCCCAGGAGCTGGGAATGATGCCTATTCTGGTGGGTGGCTCCGAGGAGCAAAAACAAAAATACCTGCCGGGCATTGCTGACGGTGACCAAATTGCCGCCTTTGCCCTCACCGAACCCAACGCCGGCTCCGATGCCGGCAGTGTGAAGACAAAAGCCGTCCGGGAAGGGGGCAAATATTTGCTTTCGGGTCAAAAATGTTTTATTACCAACGGCAGCATTGCGGACGTATTTACCGTTTTTGCTACCACTGACCCTAAAGCCGGGTTAAAGGGTCTGAGTGCGTTTATCGTGGAGAAAAATTACCCCGGTTTAAGCATAGGTAAAAAGGAACATAAAATGGGCATCCGGGGTTCAGAAACTACCGAAATAATTTTTGATAATTGTCCGGTGCCTGCGGAAAACCTTATTGGTAAGGAAGGCGATGGATTTAAAATTGCCATGATGACTCTGGACCGCACCCGTCCCGTCATCGGAGCTCAGGCCGTCGGTATAGCCCAAGGTGCCTTGGATTACGCTCTCAATTATGCCAAGGAACGGGTTCAGTTCAGCAAACCAATTGCATCCTTCCAGGGTATCCAGTTTATGCTGGCCGATATGGCTACCAAAGTTGAAGCAGCCAGGCAACTGGTATATAAAGCCGCTTTTCTTATTGAAAGTGCTGCGCAGAATAATGTTTCCGCAAATGAAATAAGTCGTTTTTCTTCAATGAGTAAACTTTTTGCCTCGGATGTGGCCATGCAGGTCACGGTGGACGCCCTGCAAGTCCTGGGTGGTTACGGCTATATGAAAGAATATCCGATGGAACGCATGATGCGTGATGCCAAGATTACCCAGATTTACGAGGGAACCAATCAGATTCAGCGTGTGGTGATTGCTAAAAATATTTTAAGCGATAAATAAAAATATATTTGGGTAAGTTCTCAATTGGGAACTCACCCAAATATGCAAAATTTTCTTAATAGTAAGCACATAAATAAAATTTGAAAAATTCAGATACCCGAAGCTGTTTTGGGATTTATTACAAAATATTGAGATAGGAGGTTTTCCATTGAAATTTTTGCCACCTTTAAGTGAAAAGGAAAAAGAAAAATTTAATGTGATTAATAAAGAAAATCTTGATTTTATCCGCAAGAGGTATAATAAGGTAAACCGCTGGGTTATTGCCGATATGGTTCGCCGTAGTGCCTACCGCTATCCCGACAAACCTGCCCTGATTTTTAAAGATATCACATTAACTTATGCCCAACTTGAGGAAGAGTGCAACCGCTTCGCCAATGCCCTCCTGGACTTGGGAATACAAAAATATGACCGGGTAGCCATATTGGCCCATAATACTATTCACCATGTGATAGCCTGGCTAGGTACTGCCAAAGCGGGTGGGATCTATCTGGCAATAAATTATTTGCTCAGGGGTAAAGATATCAGTTTTTGTATCAACCACTCGGAGAGTAAAGTTTTTATTGTGGAAGATGCTTTGTACGACCTGGTCAAGGACGTGCTGGACGATATGCCTATGGTTAAAACATTTATCTGGTCCAATCAGGGGAAAGGAGAAGCTGCCATTGCCGGGTTTACCGATTTTGATTCCTGGTATCGTAAGTATCCGGTCAATGAACCTGATGTGGAATTAAACATTGAAGATCCGGTGCAAATGACCTATACCAGCGGTACGGAAACTTTGCCCAAAGGGGTTATACTTACCAACCAGTCACTCATTGCCGAATACACTGGTTGTATAATTGACGGGCAGTATACCACGGATGATGTCAATCTTAATGCTTTGCCCATTTTTCATTGTGCCCAGCGTGACGTTTTCCTTAACCCCTGCCTCATGCTCGGGGCCACCAACGTGCTGTTGCTACAGGCCGATCCCAAGCAGATAATGGAATACGTAGAAAAATATAAGGTAACCATGTTTTTCGCCCCGCCTACTGTATGGATCGGCTTAATGCGGCACCCTGATTTTGAAAAGCGCGACCTCAGCTCCATAACCAAGGGGTATTACGGGGCATCCATTATGCCGGTTGAGGTGCTAAAAGAATTACAGAAAAAGCTACCCAATTGCCAGCGATTTTATAACTACTATGGACAGATAGAGCTCAGCCCGTATCATACCATACTTAAACCTCAATTCCAGATATCAAAGGCGGGCTCGGCGGGTCAGGGTGGATTTGCAATGGAAACCCGCATTGAAGATGATGACCACAAACCCATTAATAGTCCGGGAGAACCGGGTGAAATCTGCGGTCGCGGACCTCATGTCATGCTGTTGTACTTTAAGGAAGCTGAAAAAACTGAGGCTGCTCTGGCCCACGGCTGGTTCCATAGCGGAGATATTGGTGTTCTGGATGAAGATAACTTTGTATCTGTTGTTGACCGTAAAAAAGATATGGTTAAGACTGGAGGTGAAAACGTACCCACTCGTGAAGTGGAGGAGGTAATTTATAAGGATCCACGGGTGTCCGAAGTGGCAGTAATCGGTTTACCGCATGACAGATGGGTGGAAGGGGTTACCGCCATAATAGTACCTAAAGCTGGCCAGACCATCAAAGAAGAAGAAATTATTAATTTGTGCAAGGAAAACCTGGCCGGATTTAAAGTGCCCAAAGGAGTTATCTTTATCGAACAACTACCCAAAACTCCCAGCGGGAAAATATTAAAACGGGATCTACGACAGGAATATAAGGACTTTTACGGTAAGTAAAAATTTTATAAAAGGTGGGCTCGTTCTTTTTTTGAATTTGGATTTGAATTCAATTAACTTAAACCCGCGTTCGATAGCAAATAGGCATATATCGCCGTTTTTGAATGCAAGAACCCAATAACCATTTTAAGAAAATTTCCCCAAAACAGTTAACGCTGTAATCACCTGTGTTAACGTTTAACTGGCCGGAACTCCCGGCCTTTTTTCTTTTTGGCGGTGGGGGTCCGGCCCTCCCCGCGACCGTGGCAAAAATTACTGTTTCAGAAGCCACTCCCGGCTTATTGGTAAATGTTCCGTCGTTCGGGAGATGCCCGGTCTTTCACCGGAGACGGTGAAGCTTGCCATTAAAAGTCCATGGACAGCTGTCTGCCCGACCTGCAGCAAAGGGCCCATAGGAATGCATGCCTAGTCAACCAGGTCACACGCGGCCTGGATCGGACCCGTAAGATTTGATTTTTACAGGGCAGCCGGGTGGTTTCTAGCTTCCTTATTTCCTACTTTTCGCTCTGGCAAAGAAATATTTGATAGCAGGAGAATATTAGAAAAACGCGAATTATTGACCAGAAAAAGCATTAGTTTTAGTTGGGCAGGTGATATTTGTGTCCTGGTGCCTTAATCAGAGAATCTATTAGGCGGGTGCCGAGTCATGCAATATTAATAGGGTTGTGCCGGTTGATTGGCCCCATACGTTATCTGCCATTTACCAGGCACGATGCAATCTGTTTCATGGCGGGAAAAGTTTTATGCATGGCAGGGACCGAGATTTTGTTCGCTATGCTTTTTTATTTTGTGGCATATTTTGGGCAATGAGTATCTATTAAAAAAACTGTCTAAAACAAACTGAAACATTATGATTGAGCAAAGGCGAACTTAGCAGCGACAATTAGCCTGTTGATTTGGTAATAATAGATTTAAAAGTAAGGGTTGTTTCAGCTTACCGGCACCTGTTCTATCCAAGCGGTGAATATGGCGCAGTGGCTGGATTGGCGCAGCACAGAGTGGCCAATCCTTTCGGCTATGACAGAGCTTTTAAATATGTGCCAATGATGAGCTACTGGAAGAATTAAAAAACAAACATAAAACACTTTGGGGAGATACCCAAGTTGTAATGGACCCTATGGCCGGAGGGGGAAGCATTCCGCTCGAGTCATTAAAATATGGTATAACCACTTTTGCCAGTGACTTGAATCCGGTAGCATTTGTAATAGAAAAAGCATCTATTGAATATCCGGCTAAATTTGGCGATTCACTGACAAAAGATATAGTTATATGGTAAGGAATGTTTTCCCGGATTTTTTATCATGCCAGGGCTTATAGCTGGTGCAGGATTCCATAGCCGAAAATATATGTACCAGTCCCGGATGTTCTCCACGTTCTTTGAGGATCTCTTTAATTCGTTTTTCTTTGCGAAATTCTTTGGTCTTGCGGATAAACTCAATTTCTAAGCCATTTGCTTCAGCAATACATTCAGCGTTGTTCCGGATTTCTTCTCGTAAGGTTTGGGCGAACTTTGGGTAATCAAATATTTTGATGCCGTTTGCATTAAGAAATGATGTCATGCCCTGGTCGAAGCACCAGCCGGGCAGGGTGCCCTGAATTATGATTCGGTCATAACAAGAGATGACACCGGCAATTTGTTTATTATAGCGTTCGGTTAGCAGCACTATTGTTACCTCCATGCGAAAAAGGTTGCTTTACTCTTTCAGCATGGATTGATTATTTCCTTTTGGGTTCCGGCTTGTCCGGGTTAGGCAGTTGAACAAGTATTAAATGATTAACCAAGAGACGAAATCAGCGCCCCGGCATAAACGGCAGTACCTATTACTCCGGCAACATTGGGCCCCATGGCGTGCATGAGCAGGTAATTTTGCGGGTTTTCCTCGGCGCCCATAATATGCACCAGCCGCAAAAAGGTATCCGCAGTGGAGCTC
This sequence comes from Desulfoscipio geothermicus DSM 3669, assembly GCF_900115975.1. GTDB lineage: Bacteria > Bacillota > Desulfotomaculia > Desulfotomaculales > Desulfallaceae > Desulfoscipio > Desulfoscipio geothermicus. The sequence continues at coordinate 13,231 of NZ_FOYM01000039.1, read as the reverse complement.
GGTGATGTTGTAATCACCGGGGTAGTTGACAGTGATAAAGCGAAAAACCTGACTTATCCGCACTGCGGCCGGTGGTTTAGAATAGGGTGAATACGAAAAGGATAGAACCATTTGTAGGGTACTACAAATGGTTTCACCTGACGTATAGAAAATAGTTTTATCTTCTCGGCTTTCTGGATGCTGTTTCCTTCTCCGTCCTCATAAACATGGGCATAACTTCGGTATTAAACGCGGCCAGACCGGTGTTGATTTGATCCATCGCTTCCCTCATACTGTTAAAGTTTGACTCAGTGCATTAAGTCTTTGCACGGGATTCGGGGTATCTGCAGCCATCAGTAAAATTACGGCTGCCGGCGGGTTATTGAAAAAATGGGAATTGTCCGGCATTCGCCACCCTCCTTTGGAACTTTTTTATCCAGAATATGTTTCCACCGGCCGGTTTGCTGCTAAGTTGCCGTGAATTTGATTGAACTTATCATCCATGCTCAGCTTGAGCATGATTTTATGTGGCAGTTTAAAAACTAAACGCCCCATTTAATTTTTGAACAAGGCTTAAGACAGGGCCTTGTTTTTTTGTGCTTTTCTTATTGGCATAACAATTGCTTTTTATAGTGATCTAAATTATCAAAATTTATTGAAAGGGGGAGGCCAATGTTTGCGTACAAGTCATTTCTTTTTACTCCTGGTAACAATGCCAAGCGTATGGAAAAAGCTCTTTCAGCCGGTGCAGATGTTCTAATATTTGACCTGGAAGATGCAGTAGCTATTTCCGAAAAGGCAAACGCACGAAATACTATTACAGGTTGCTTGGAGTTGCCGCGTAGTTGTAAGGTTTATGTTCGGATAAACGGTCTTGAAACAAACTTTTGGCATGACGATTTAATTATGGCGGTACAACATGGCGCAGACGGTGTGATGCTTCCTAAGGCAGAAGATGATGAACAGATTAAGTTTATTGACAAATTTTTGACAGAACTTGAATCCAAACAAGGGAAATCCCCTATTGACCTAATCCCACTTGTGGAAAGTGCCCGGGGAGTAATTCTTGCCTTTAACATTGCATGTGCCGCAAAAAGGGTATCAAGGCTGGCGTTTGGAGCTTTAGATTATACGATGGATATCGAGACCTCGTTTTCCGGTGAAGGTACAGAAATTTTTTATGCAAGGTCACACCTGGTTAATGCTTCACGGGCAGCAGGGATCTTACCTCCGGTGGATACGGTTTTCCCGGGTATCAAGGACCAGGATGGGTTTGAAAGGGACCTTTTAATAGCTAAGCAGCTTGGGATGTTTGGTAAGTTACTTATCCATCCCAATCAAATTGAGGCGACGAACAGGGTATTCTCCCCATCTGAAGAGGAAATTGAGTGGGCGAGACGTATTTTGGCAGCCTTCGAAGCAGCTGAAGCTGCCGGGCAAGGAGTTGTTCAAGTCGACGGCAAAATGGTTGATTATCCGGTTGCTGATAGAGCAAGAAGAATTCTAAGTCAGGTAGATCGAAATTAAAAGAGGGACTTCATAAAGTAAGTCTTTATTATCGAAAGGAAGTGTTTTTATGGCCAGGCTACTGGAAAACCTCAGTAAGGAATTAGTTAAGGAATCGGGCGTATCTGTTCCCCGTTTTGCGGTCGCCAAAAATAAAGAGGAGGCGGAGCAACTATTCACGGAATTTGACGGGGAGGTTGTCTTAAAGGCATTAGTCCCCGTAGGTAAAAGGGGCAAGGCGGGTGCCGTAAAGTTTGCCGCTACCGCACAAGAAGCCGGAGAACAGGTCTCGGAACTTCTGGGTATGACAGTACGAAACTATCCTGTAGAAGAAGTATTGGTAGAAGAAAAAATTGATATTGCCAGGGAACTTTATCTTTCCATCACTATAGATAAAGTAGTTAAGCAGCCCGTTATAATTGCTTGTACCGAAGGTGGTATTGATATAGAGGAGATTAATCAGAAATACCCGGAGAAAGTTTTAGCTTATCATGTTGATCCTATTCGAGGCCTGGAAAGCTACCAAGCTAAGGAAATATGGTCGGGATTAGGTGTTAAAGGTAAAGAACTGCAGATGCTTACGGGTGTAACTTCCCGTCTATACAAAGTGTTTGACAAGTTTGATGCCTACCTTTTGGAAATTAACCCGCTGGTAATTACTGAGTCAGGTAATGTAATGGCTGCAGCAGTTGTTATGGCAGTTGATGACAGTGCGCTATACAGACACCCGAGTCTTTCGGGCAGGGTTCAAATGGGTACTGAGAGAGCGTGGCGTCCTTTAACAGAACTGGAGAAGCAAATGGTAGCCGTAAACGAATCTGAACCTTACAGGGGTACGGCCAGGTATACGGAGATGGACGGAGGAGATATCGGTTTTATGTGCGGCGGTGGGGGAGGAAGCCTGCTGTTATTTGATGCGCTGGTTAATGCCGGAGGCAGCCCCGCAAATTATTCGGAATTTGGAGGTAACCCTTCGGCTGAGAAGGTTTACGGTTTAACAAAGGGTATTCTTTCCAAGCCGGGAGTAAGGGGATTGTTTGTTGCTCAAAACATCACTAATAATACACAGGTGGATTTGGTTGCCCTGGGCGTAACAAGGGCGTTAAGGGAAATGAACATTGACCCGCAAAAGTTTCCCGTTGTGGTAAGGGAAGCCGGTGTTAATGAGACTGAAGCCAGAGAAATATTTGCAAAGGCCGGCGTCGAATACTACGGTGATGAAATTACCATGACCCAGGCAGCTAGACGTATGGTGGAAAAAATGAAGAAAACTTATGCCGATTATTAAGATAGGAGGTAAGTTAGATGGCTATTCTCATTGACAGAAACTCCAAGATTTTAATACAGGGTATTACGGGGCGCGAGGCGTCAATGGTTACCAAGCACACGCTGGATTATGGGTCGCCGGTAATTGCAGGAGTAACTCCGGGTAAAGGCGGTACTGATGTCCACGGAGTTCCCGTGTATGATACCGTTAAGGAGGCTATGAATAATCACGAAATTAATACGGCCGTTGTATATGTACCACCGGCTTTTGTTTATGATGCGGTGGTCGAGGCTTTGGATAATAATATAAAATTTGTGTTCATTGCTACGGAAAACGTGCCCCAGAAAGACGTAATCAAGTTTCTTTACCTTGCAAAACAGAAAGGTGCTCGGGTCGTGGGACCAAATTCGGTTGGGATAATTAGCCCGGGAGAAAGGGTGAAAGTAGGTGCAATTGGAGGCGATAATGTAGAACGGTGCTTTATCTCCGGTCACGTGGGAGTTATTTCCAGAAGCGGTGGTATGACAGCGGAAACATCGTGGATGGTTAAGCGTGCCGGATATGGCATCAGTACTAGCGTCAGCATTGGTGGAGACCCGTTGATTGGTTCACCTCCGGTGGATTTACTTAAATTATTTGAAGCTGATCCTGACACGCACGCCGTGGTTACATTTTCCGAGCCTGGTACCACTTTTGAAGAGGATATGGCTGACTTTGTGAAGGCGGGTGGATTTACTAAACCGCTGATTTCTTTCGTAGCCGGACAGTTTACTGAGAACTTGCCCGAGGGTACCGTATTCGGACATGCGGGGGCAATTATTTCCGGAGGGGCGGGTAAACCGTCTCAAAAAGTTAAAAGACTTAAGGAGGCAGGTATGCTGGTTGCAGACGAATTCGACGATATAATAACTTTATTGCAAAAAGCGCTTAGTTAAAGGAGATGCCTATGCATAAAACGCTATCTCATCAGTTGGCCGAATTTACAGTTAACTTGAAATTCAAAGATTTGCCTACCAGTACTGTACGGCTTGCTGTTTTAAGTTTTTTGGACTGGTTGGGGTCCGGGATACGAGGCGGCAGGGAATCTCCGGGACGTATTGTAAGGGAAATGGTCGCGGAAATGGGTGGTAACCCGCAGGCCACTATACTTACAACCGGAGAAAGATCGTCAGCCCTTGGGGCTGCACTGGTTAACGGGGTCAGTTCCCACATTCTCGAACTGGATGATGTTCATAAAGCGTCTATTTTTCACCCTGCCGCACCTGTAATGCCGGCAGCCTTGGCTGCGGCGGAACTTGTACAGGCAGATGGAAAAAAACTAATTGAGGGTATTGTCGCCGGTTACGAGGTGGGAATTCGCATAGGTGAAGCTGTAACACCCAGCCATTACAAAAAATGGCATACTACCGGCACTTGCGGTACTTTCGGAGCTGCCGCGGCAGCAGGAAAGATATTGAACCTTAATGTTGAAGAAATGGTTCACGCTCTCGGTAATGCCGGTTCTCAAGCGGCCGGTTTATGGGAATTTATTGAAGACGGAGCTATGACCAAGCACCTCCATCCGGGAAAGGCAGCCATGAATGGCTTACTATCCGCCATTTTGGCTTCCAAGGGGTTTACAGGTGCGCGCCGGATTTTAGAAGGAAAGAGAGGCTTTTTTGTCAGTACCGCAAAGGAATACGATGTAGGCAAAGTTGTAGCAGGTCTTGGGAATAAATATAAGATTGAGGAAAATTGCTTTAAAATACACTCTTCATGCCGGCACACCCACGCGGCTCTGGATGTGGTGATTGGACTTGCTGAAAGGGAGAACATAATACCTGCAGAAGTTGCCTCTGTGAAGGCAGGGGTTTACCGGGTAGCCCTGGACATTGTGAATAATCCCGATCCGAAAACCGTATACGCGGCTAAATTCAGTCTGCCCTTTTGTTTAGCACTGGGCCTTGTCAAGCGCAAAGCCGGGCTGGAATATTTTAGCTTGGAAACTCTCAGCGACCCGGTTATCAGAGAAGTAATGAAAAAAATCAAAATTGAAGTTGATCCCGAGCTGGAATCAATGTATCCGGAACGGTGGCCGGTGAGGGTGACGATAGGGACTAAGCGGGGTACTTTTAAAGGAAAGACGGACTATCCTAAAGGTGACCCGGAGAACCCTGTTTCCGGGGAAGATCTTAAAAAGAAGTTCTATGATCTGGTATTACCGGTATTGGATGAAGAGAAGGTTCGGAGCATTGTTAAATCAGTGATTAACTTGCCTGAAGCCCGGTCTCCGCAGGATGTGTTAAAATGGCTGGCTAAAAATTAATTATGAATTATTTGTTTTTCATCAAAGAATATGTGTTATAGTTTCTCAGCATAAATGTATTGATTAAGCTTTAAAAACTGGTCGTAGGAGGGAAATAACATGATTACCCACGATGTGGTAGTTGTTGGCGGCGGCCTGGCCGGGCTTATGGCTGCAACTACGGCAGCAGGAAGCGTGGACGTAGCAGTCTTAAGCAAACTTTATCCGACTCGCTCTCATAGCGGTGCAGCGCAAGGGGGATTTAACGCCGCCCTCAGTGAGGATGATAGTGTGGAGTCACATATTTTTGATACCGTAAAAGGCAGCGATTATCTTGGTGACCAGGATGCCATAGAGGTCCTGTGCTCTGAAGGCCCGGAAGTAATAAAAGAGTTGGAATGGGCGGGCGTGCCTTGGTCTCGCACGGAAGACGGCAGGGTTGCCCAGCGTTCATTGGGTGGAGCGGGGTTCCCCAGGGCATGTTTTGCAGCAGACCTTTCCGGTCATGTAGTTTTGCATACTCTTTATGAACGTGCCCTTAAGTTGGGAGTTAAAACCTACCCTGAATGGTACCTGGTGGAGTTACTGGTAGAAAACGGGCGAATAAGCGGCCTGTTTGTATACGATCTGGCATCAGGACGGACAGAAATCATTAGATGCAAAGCTGTCATTTTGGCTACGGGAGGATACGGCAGGGCTTTCGCCAAAACTACAAATGCCTTTGCCAATACCGGCGACGGAATGACCATTGCTTACCGCGCCGGGGCGAGATTGGCAGATATGGAATTTGTACAGTTCCACCCCACGACTCTGTACGGGACAAATGTCCTTGTGTCTGAGGCGGCACGCGGCGAAGGGGGCTATTTATTTAACAACCGGGGTGAGAGGTTTATGGACCGCTATGCGCCCCGGAAAATGGAGCTTGCTCCCCGCGATGTAGTTTCCAGGGCCATTTTTAATGAAATCAAAGAAGGCCGGGGAGTTGAGGGGAAATATGTAAATCTGGATTTAACCCATCTGGGAGAAGCCAAGATCAAAGAGCGATTACCCCAGGTTCGGGACCTGGCTTGCCGGTATACAGGGATAGACCCGGTGGAAAAGCCTATTCCCATTGAGCCTGCCCAACACTACAGTATGGGAGGTATTCGCACTGATTTAAACTGTGAAACCAACATAAAAGGATTACTGGCAGCAGGAGAGGCGGCTAATGTAAGTGTGCACGGAGCTAACCGCCTGGGAGGTAATTCGTTGTTGGAAACAGTGGTTTTCGGCCGGAGGGCTGGACGAAGGGTGGTAGAGATGGTATCTAAAGAAACAGCATGGCCGGAGTTACCTGGCGAATCGTTGGAGAGGGCCGAGGAAAATTGGAAAAACAACTTTGGATCCAATAGTCCCCTTGATCCCCGGGATAATATTTTTAAGATCAGGCGAGAAATGAACCGTACCATGACTGAATATGTAGGAGTTTTTCGTACGGAATCTGAATTAAAACAGGCAGTAGATATATTGGCAGGTTTAAAAGAACGCTACAGTACCCTTAAAGTCAGCCGCAAGGAAGAACCGTTTAATTACGAGTTAATAGAGCATATTGAAGTGGGATACCTGCTTGATCTAAGTGAAATAATTGCCTTGGCTGCCCTGCGCAGAACCGAAAGCAGGGGAGCGCATTACCGCACCGACTTCCCCCAACGTAATGACCAGGATTGGTTGAACCACACCATAATATGGCGCGGGGAAAAAGGCCCGGAATTCGGTAAGGAACCAGTCTCCATCACCAAATACCAGCCGGTTGAAAGGGGGTATTAGTCCATGCTGATTAACCTATCAATTGACCGTTTTGATCCGAATTGTGACCGGGGTGCTTACAAACAACAAGTAAAAGTGGAAGCTAAGGAGAACGAAACAGTTTTGGACGCATTAATTAAGGCTTGGCAGCAAGATCCTACCATCTCTTTCCGCCGGTCTTGCCGCAGTGCCATTTGCGGTTCCTGCGCCATGGAGATTAATGGAGAGCCGCGTTTGGCCTGCCAAACTTTGCTTAAAGATGTTGTTGATTCTAACGGTAACTTGTCACTGGGACCCATGTTCGGGTTCCGGCGTTTAAAGGATTTAGTGGTTGACCTGCAGCCCTTTTTCGATTCACTAAAGGATATTATACCTTGGGTTTTAACGAAAAATAATCATGACGGGCGTATGACCCCGGAGGATGCAGCCAAAATTGAGAACCCGGCTACCTGTATTTTGTGCGGGTTGTGTGATTCTGAGTTGGGTGACGGGCGAGAGATAGGTCCCGCGGCCATTGTTAAAAACCACCGGCTGGCTCTGGATGCCAGGGATATGCTCGGTCTGGTGCGGCTGCAGTTAAACCGTAAATATCCAGAGGAAATGGCTGCTTTCAGGGAAAATCTTAAAAGTTTCTGTCCCAAAAAGATTAATCTACCGGAAGTTTAATTTTTAAATAAAAGCATGGGGAGCCATGGGGACGGTTCGAGCGTCCCCGAAGCGCAGCGAAGGGCCGAAGGGAAGACGATGGAACCGTCCCCGTGGCGTCCCCGGGAGAATAAGTATTTATAGGGAGGTTTTCTTGCAATGAACTGTAGAGGTTGTAAAGACAGAAAATGTTACGTTGAGGGGAAAACCTGCTTTCCGTGGACCGAAGAAATAGAAAAAGCCTATAGCGACCCTATAAACAAAAAGCTATTGGCAACGGCTACGGCACTTGAGGCCAATTTTTATATGGAACTTACAAGGGTGGAGGAAGTCATCCGGTTTGCACAGGAAATGGATTACCACACTATTGGAATCGCTCATTGTATTGGGCTGGCCAGAGAGGCAGAGGTTATCGCCTCTATCTTTGAGAAGTGGTTTACAGTAAAAGTAGTTTGTTGTAAGGTGTGTGGGAAAAACAAAAAAGAGATGGGCTTGCCGCAAATAAAAGAGGATCGTTTTGAAGCTATGTGTAATCCCGTAGGGCAGGCTATGAATCTTAATAAAGAAAAAACAGATCTTAACCTGCTTGTCGGCCTTTGTGTAGGCCATGATATTTTATTTGCGAAGTATTGTGATGCTCCTGTAACCACTTTGGTGGTTAAGGATCGCGTTATGGCTCATAACCCATTGGGGGCCATCTATTCCCGGTATTATCTAAAGAATAAGTTTAATGTTCCTGGAGTTATATAGTAATTAACTGGCAAATAGGGTAAAATAGAAATTAAATTATTATTATTGTTTAAGAGGGTGATGTTTTGTTACCGCGCGTTCTTATCACCTCACCTTATCCCGATTTTACTAAGTTAACGGAAGATATCTGCTGCGAACTTTCAGTTGAGCCTGTTATAATTGAGGCTGTACTTGAAGATGCTGTACAAAAAGTATTGAAAATAACTGAACGGGATGAAATTGAGGTTGTGGTAAGTCGCGGTGGTACAGCTGCTGCGCTTAAAAATAATGTATCTGTTCCTGTAATTACAGCTGAAGCCAGTGATTATGATATTTTACAAGCCTTGTGGGAAGCAAAAAATATATCGTCCAAAATTGCTTTTTTAGGCTCATATTATCACCAGGGCGGATACGAGTTTAAAAAACCGGAGAAAATCTTAGGCATTAATATCAAGCAATATCTTTATCGAAACTATGAGGAACTGGAGAACATGGTTCTCCGTGCCTATGAGGATGGTATGGAGGTTGTGGTCGGGGGTGGGCAACCTGCTGTAAACATGGCAAAAGCTATGGGTATGCGCGGGATACTTATATATTCCAGCCGGCGCAGTATTGTCCAGGCGATTGAAAGGGCCAAGGAAGTTATTAGAATCAGGAGGCATGACAGGAAATACACCCAGCGCCTTCGAACAGTAGTGAATTCTGTGGAAGAAGCGGTTATTCTGGTGGATGAACAGGAACGGGTAATGTTTATTAACAGAGTCGCTGAAAGAATCTTGGGTCTTGATAATCGTGTTGTGATGAACAAACAAATCAAGGAATTGAACAATTTATGGTTAGCCGGTGTTTACCAGGATGGAATCCCTTGCGACGGTCACCTGCAGGAACTGGACAATACAAAAGTGGTTGTTAACCGGTACCCGGTCAATTCAAAAAACGAAAACTTTGGGGTGGTTGTTACTTTTCAGGAGCTCACCAGGTTGCAACAACTCGAACAAAAGACCCGGCGTAAGATTTATCATAAGGGGTTGGTAGCCAGATTTTCTTTCGATGATATTATAGGTGAAAGCAGGGCAATCAGGGAGGCAATTGAGACTGCAAAGAAATACGGACATACCGACTCTACTGTTTTGATTACCGGTGAAACCGGAACGGGTAAAGAGTTGATGGTTCAAGGTATACACAATATAAGTTCGCGTAAAGAAGGCCCTTTTGTTGCTGTAAACTGTGCTGCGTTACCCGAGAACCTGTTGGAAAGTGAACTATTTGGTTACGAAGAGGGTGCTTTTACCGGTGCCAAGAAAGGTGGCAAACTTGGCCTGTTTGAATTGGCGCATGGTGGGACCATTTTTCTTGATGAGATTGGCAAAATACCGTTTTCTCTCCAAGGACGGCTTTTACGTGTTCTGCAAGAAAAAGAGGTAATGCGCCTTGGAGGAAGCAAGGTAATACCTGTAAACGTTAGGGTGATTGCTGCAACTAACCTGGAATTAAGTGATGCGGTACAGAAAGGAGATTTTCGTGCAGATCTCTACTATCGACTTAATGTTTTAAAACTTAAATTACCCCCTCTACGTGAAAGGGAAGGGGATATTGAGCTGTTGACGAATCATTTTATATCGTCATTTAACAAAAAATTCAGAAAAAATGTAAAATATATTCCTAAGGAAATTAGAGATTGGATAAACCAGTATCAATGGCCTGGAAATGTTCGGGAGTTAGAGAATTTTATCTAAAGGTTGGTCGTTCTTTCGAACGGTCAATCCTTAAATAAAGACCTTGTGTGCAAAATTATAGAGAATGCAGATGAAGGGATTTTATTATCCGCATCCAAAGATTGTATTACAGTACAGATCGGTACACTGGAAGAAATGGAAAAAGAAATAATTAAAAAAATGGACAAGAGATTGGGTTTTAAAAAGAATAAGTTGGCCAAAAAACTAGGAGTTAGCAGGACAACCCTCTGGAAAAAGTTGAACGAATTATGATCAGAATTCAAAGGGGTAATTTGTCCAAGGGGAGATATACAGTGAATATTGCACCTCAAAAAGTGGAAGTGGATGCTGATGTGCTTATTATAGGAGGTGGGCTGGCGGGTTTAATGTCCGCCATCGAAGCGGCACGGATTGTCCGGAATGTAGTATTGGTAACAAAGGGTCTAGCGGGAAAAAGTGGTAATACCATCATGTCACGTAATGGTATGGCCGCTGTTTTGGAAGAGGGTTATGACGGGGATTCCGTGGAAAAGCACGTTGAAGATACTGTAAAGGCAGGAAAACAGATAAATAACATTAACATGGTTGAAGTATTTGCAAAAACGGCATGTGAGGCCATTAAACGGTTGGTTGATCTGGGAGTTCCCTTTCTAATGGAAAACGGAAGTCTCCTTAGAAAAGGCTCTCCGGGGCATTCCTGCAAACGGTTTCTTACCGTTGACAGCAGTGCCGTAAGATCCCCGCAAACAAAGGGGCTTGCCTTGACACTCCCCCTTGTGCGCGAGGTCGTCAGGTTAGGAGTGCGTGTGGTTGAAGGGGTACTTATGACTGATGTGCTAAAACATGAGGATCAAGTTGTGGGTGCCCGGGGGTTGGATAGAAAAAAAGAAAAGATATGGGTATTTCGCACATCCAGTGTTATCCTTGCCTGTGGCGGTGCCGGGGGAGTATACTTCTTATCAACCAATTCCGCCGATGTTACTGGCGATGGTTATGCGCTGGCACTACGTGCGGGGGCAGGTCTTAGAGACATGGAATTTGTCCAGTTCCACCCGGCGGTGGCCTTGGGGCCGCCACGGATGGTTATGTCCACTGCTCCCTTTGCGGATGGTGCTGTTTTGCGTAATAAATATGGTGAAAGGTATATGGTGCATTATTCTCCGGATATGGAAATGGCCACAAGAGATGTTATGGCCCGGGCAAATTTTAATGAAATAAATGCAGGAAGAGGGACCGAACAAGTTAGCGTATATATGGACTTTACTGCTATTCCTGAAGAGGTCATGTCAAAAAACTACAGTGATTTGTATAGTTGCCTCAAGGGAAGGCAGGTAATTGAAGTTGCCCCTGCCATGCATTTTATGATGGGGGGAGTTGCTGTGGACGGAATGGGGCGTACTGATATTGACGGCCTGTACGCAGCAGGGGAGACGGCCGGGGGGCTTCACGGTGCTAATCGCCTCGCCGGCAATGCTCTTACAGAGGCAGCTGTATTTGGTATGATTGCCGGTAGGGACGCAGCACAGCGGGCAAAAAGGATAAAAGCTGTACCAAAGGTTATTTCAGACCGACCTTTGTTTGGGCAAAACAATGGTACTAAAGGTAGCACCCTGAATGTTAGTGAGATAAGAAAGACGGTAAGAAAAATAATGGGTAAGAAAGTGGCTTTGGTTAGAAACGGTGCAGAGCTGGAAGAAGCTGTGAGTGTCATTAAGGATTTCAAAAAACAGCTTTTTAATTCAAACATAAGGGATTGGAATGAATTGCTCGAGCATTGTCAATTATTCATGATGCTTGATGTAGGAGAGGCCATTGCTGAAGCAGCATTAAAAAGAAAAGAAAGTCTGGGAGCCCATTACAGGGAGGAAGATTAACCTTCAAATGTGCTTGAGACACAGCGAAATATTATATTAGATAATGGGCCCGTGTATTTAAAAAAATGGAAATTATTAGCCGACAAGTAACTCTGCCGGGTAACTTTGTTTTAACCGCCTTCGAGAAGGGGTAAAACGATTATTAAATCTCCTTCACTAAGTGCGTCTTCGGTAGTGGCTGTTCTGCCGTTTTTAACAATTAATATAGGTTCTTCCGGCGGGATGCCAAAATAATCAAGTATCGAAATCATTTTGGCTCCTTGGGGTAATTCAATGGCAATTTCCTTTTGGCCTTCTGGTCTATATTTAGACATTGTTAATTCCAATTGCACAGTTATCTTCATTTTTTTTTTTTTTTTTTTTGTCCTTACCTGAATCCGTGAACTAAATATTAGAAAACCGCCCATAACAGGTGAAATATTTAGTATAATAAAGATATGCAAAGATAATCAAGATATCAATAATTCACCTGTGGGGTGCACACATGAAATTCGTTATCGAACAGTCTAACGAATACCTTACTACTCATTCCGGGCTTACATTTGTAGGTGCTCTTATTGCTAAAACAACCTAAAAAAAGCGACTTGATAAATCAAGAATACCAGGTGTATATACACCAAATATATCACATGGTGATGTAGTTACTTCATACATTGACTTATTGTGCCAAGGAAAAAGCGACTTTGATCACATCGAACCGTTTAGAGAAGACGACTTTTTTGCTATATCTCTAAATGTTACTAAGGTGCCTTCCAGTCCAACTTTACGGCAGCGATTGGATATGGCCGGTAAAAACGAACAATGGAAGCAAATTATTTTAGAACTCAACTTTCGCAGTAACAAGCAGCCAGTCGTTCCTTGAAAAACGAGGGTAAATTGCTGATCAAGTAGTCGATCAGCTTGCGGATCTCCGCCTCCGCCAGTTGCAGCTGCTCTTGTAAAAACCGCTCCATCAGGGAGAAAATCCTCTGTAGCGCATCTACCAGACTGATATCCTGCAACTCGTCGCAGCAGATGTAGAAGAGGTTGCCGATGGTTCTCGGGTCTTCGCCGTTTCGGCTCTCCAGAGCCAGCATAATGTATCGGATGAACACGATGGTAGTATGCGCCACCATGGAATCGTAGGAACGTCCCTGAAACTCTGCCTCTCCCCCGATTTGATAGACACCAAGTTAAGAGTGTATAGTATTAACAGGAGGTGCTGGAAGCTGTGGGAGAGGAAAGGCGAGTATACAGTAGTGAATTTAAAAAGGAAGCTGTTGAACTCACCAAAACCAGCGGTAAAAAGATTAGTCATATAGCTAAAGATTTAGGAATCAGTGTAAGCAATTTAAGACGCTGGTGTAGAAATTATAACGAATATGGAAATAACAGTTTCCCTGGTCATGGTAAACGAATTCCTGGTACATCTGAAGAAGAGGAAATCCGGCGTCTGAAAAGAGAACTT
>NZ_FOYM01000028.1 GCF_900115975.1 Desulfoscipio geothermicus DSM 3669 | reverse complement strand
TTCTACTCCTGCACCCTGTGCCAGAGCTTTGCGCCCACCCACGTGTGCGTGATCGCCCCCGAGCGGGTCGGCCTGTGCGGCGCAGTGAGCTGGCTCGACGCCAAAGCGGCCTACGAAATCAACCCGCACGGCGCCAACCAGCCCATCCCGAAGGAAGGCGTCATCGACGAAGTCAAGGGCCAGTGGCAGTCCTTCAACGAGTTCTGTTTCAACAACTCGCAGCGCAACATCGAGGCCGTCAACTTCTACACCATCATGGAATACCCGATGACCTCCTGCGGCTGCTTCGAGTGCATCCTGGCCATGGTGCCCGAGTGCAACGGCTTCATGGTGGTCAACCGCGAACACGGCGGCATGACCCCGTCCGGGATGACTTTCAGCACGCTGGCCGGCACCATCGGCGGCGGTGCCCAGATGCCCGGCTTCATGGGCATCGGTAAATCCTACTTGGCTTCGCCCAAATTTGTGCCCGCCGACGGCGGATTGGGCCGGCTGGTTTGGATGCCCAAGGCCCTGAAGGAAGAGCTGCGCCCCGCCCTGGAGGAGGCGGCCGAGAATGCCGGCCTGGGCAAGGAGTTTGTAGATAAGATCGCCGACGAAACCGTGGGCACCAGCGGCGAGGAAATCATGTCCTTCCTCGAGGAGAAGGGACACCCGGCGCTGACCATGGATCCGTTGATGTAATACTATAGTAATTTCAGGTTTATATAGATTTTAATCTTGGCATACTTTAGCCTCCCCTGATCGATTACTCCCCTCTACGATCAGGGCTTTTTTTCAGGGACGGTTCCATTCGCAGTGTAATAAAAGCCGGCGGCAGCGGGGAAACTACGATTGAGGTGATATTATGAATTACCTGACCACTTCACTCTGGTTTGTCGCCGCTTCAACACTGCAAGCTGCCACTGTGTGGGTGGCCCTGCGTTACGGGTTGACCGTATTCAACCCGGGCTTTACACTTTCCAGGCTGCTCGTACACTTAGTATTCGGGCAGGTGGCCGGCTACCTGTTGTTCAACTTTTTCAATGGCCGGGCCAGAATACCTGGTATAAGCTACGGGATAATTTACGGGTTGTTTCTATGGGTTATTGTGGCCTTGATGATAGCGCCGGCTTTAAATCTAATAACATCCCCTTTAAAGGTGGGTGCTAATGCTACCCTGACCACCCTGGCTGCGTTTCTGGTTTACGGTATTGTTGCCGGCTACGCGTGTGAACAAGCAGTTAAAGACAGCCGTGCGGAAGAAACCCGGTAACGGCCGATGGTTACCGGGTTTAAACAAGTACTGTACTGAAAAGTCAGAAAAAAAATCCAGTTATGTTAATTGACATTGTTTCAATATGGTTTTAAACTATTGTTAACTAATCTTTTAACGAGGGGGAGAAAAAGTGAGTGTAATTTCAGCAGACAAGCTGGATTCCAACTTTTTTAACGAAGTAGTATCCAAAGCTTGCACCACCAGCAATCGAGAGGATTTTTACAATTGCCTGGCCTGCGGTATGTGCAGCGCGGGATGCCCTTATAACGGGGTTCACGAAAATGCCGACCCCAGAAAATTTATCCGCATGCTGACTTTAGGTATGCGGGAGGAAGTTTTAAACTCTGACTTTATCTGGGCCTGCACCCAGTGCGGGCGCTGCACCATGGAATGCCCCATGGGAGTGGAAGTGTTAACTTTGGTGCGCACCGTCCGGGGCAATTTTGGTCTGAAAGCGCCGGGATTTTTACAGGACGTTGTAGATGCGCAAATTAAAACCGGTAACCAGATGGAAGTTTCCACCGAAGATTACCTGGATACCCTGGAGTGGATGGAGGAAGAGCTGCAGGAAGAAGTGGGCGACCCCAACGCCAAAATCCCCATTGACAAAGAAGGCGCAGACTTTCTGTTTCTGTGGGACCCCCGGGAAATCAAATATTACCCCAACGATGTCCAGAGTATTGCCAAAATTATGTGGTATGTGGGTGCCAACTGGACTTGCAGCAGCAAATGGTGGGATGCCACGCATTATGCATTGTTCAACGGTAACGATGAAGAAGCTCGCATCCTCACCCAAAGATACGCCGACGAAGTAAAACGGTTAAAAGTCAAGGAACTGGTGGTTACCGAATGCGGCCATGCCACCCACGCCAACAAATGGGGCCCCAAAGTTTGGCTCGAAAAAGATAATACATACCCCGTTAAAAGTATTATCGAAAAATACGTTGAGTGGTTTGAAGCCGGTTTACTAAAAGTGGACCCCTCTGTTAACACCGAACCAATCACCCTGCACGACCCGTGCAATACCGTCCGCAAACAGGGTCTGGGCGATGCCATACGCTATGTATTGAAAAGAACTGTATCTGACTTTCGGGAAATGCACCCTCACGGCGTTTCTAATTACTGCTGCGGCGGCGGTGGGGGACTTTTGGCCATGGGTAAAGAGATATACCCCTACCGGATGGCCAAAGGCAAGCTGAAAGCGGATCAGATCAAGGAAACCGGATGCAAACTGGTTGCCTGTCCCTGTCATAACTGTTTTGACCAGTTGACTGATATCATTAAGTATTACGAACTGGAAGGATGCCGGGTGATCCACCTGCACCACCTTATCAGTCACGCTTTAATCATGGATGAAAAGCCATGATCATCTCCCTTTTTAAGGCATAAGGCATTTCAGCATTGAAACCCATGATTATCAATACAAAAATTTATTTTCCTACAGGATTTTAACCATGTCTTATAGAAGGTTTTAAAAATGTTAAAATGTTAAAAACGGGAGAGTGATATCATGGCTAACATTATGATCGTTACCTGTGCCAAAATCAGGGACATTCATTGCATGGCCTGCCTGAAATGTTTCAAGGCCGCCGACCTAAAAGAGGGCGAATTTGCCAACTACGACGAGGTTAAAATTGTGGCTATGAGCTCTTGCGGCGACTGCCCGGGCCTGGTAATGCCCAAGGTCGGCCTGGTTATGGAAATGGCCGACTACCTGGAACGCGACGTCGATGCTATTCACCTGGGTACCTGTATGGTCAAGGCCAACAAAACAGCCGCATGCCCCATTGAATTTGACAAGATTAAGGAGATGCTCTCCAGCAAGTACGGCGTCCCCGTGGTCATCGGTACGCATAATTATTAATTTAAAAACCCCAAAGGGGACTGGCAAAAAGGGGACTGGCTCTTTTTTCGCTGTTTGAAAAAAGTGCCTGTCCCCTTTTTTGCCTTATACGGAGCCAGTCCCCTTTGGGGTTCTTTGTTTTTAATTTAAATTTTGCACCACACCGATTGCGTAATCAATATCCTGCCGGGAAACGTCGCGGTGGGTGACAAACCGCACCAGGTTCGGGCCGAAGGTGCCGGCCAGCACGCCCCGGTGTTTGAGGGCGGCGACGTAGTCCCCGGCAGTCATACCGGTCCCCGTCACATCGGCCACCACAATGTTGGTTTGCACCCTGTTTAGGTCCACTTTGATGCCGGACACTTCGGCCAGGCACTCCGCAAGTAGGCGGGCGTGCCCGTGATCCTCGGCCAGCCTGTCCACTGATTGCAGGGCAACCAGCCCGGCGGCGGCCAGGATGCCGGCTTGGCGCATGCCGCCTCCCAGGGCTTTGCGGTACTTGCGGGCCCTTTCAATAAACTCCCGGTTGCCGGCCAGCATGGAGCCCACCGGTGCCCCCAGTCCCTTGGAAAGGCAGAACATAATGGAATCACAATATTGCGTAAAGGCACGCACATCGGAACCCAGGGCCGCGGCGGCGTTAAATAT
This sequence comes from Desulfoscipio geothermicus DSM 3669, assembly GCF_900115975.1. Lineage (GTDB taxonomy): Bacteria > Bacillota > Desulfotomaculia > Desulfotomaculales > Desulfallaceae > Desulfoscipio > Desulfoscipio geothermicus. The sequence goes on along the minus strand of NZ_FOYM01000028.1, from coordinate 48,251 downwards.
GCGGGCTCCGTCCACATGCACCGCCACCCCCCGCCCTTTGGCCAGGCGGTACAATTCCCCCATTGTTTCCGGGCGCATCACCGTGCCGCTCCGGCGGTTATGGGTGTTTTCCAGGCATAAAAGGGTGGTTTTGGGGTAATGAATATTTTCGTCACGAATGGCGGCGCCGGCCAGCGCCAGGGCATCCCGGCCATGCAGCCCCGCCATCGGGCGCAATTGCACCGACGACAGCATGGCCGCCGCTCCCACTTCGTAGTAAAAAATATGCGATTCGTCGTCCACTATTACCTCATTACCCCTGGCGGTGTGTGTCAAAATGGCCACCTGGTTGCCCATGGTACCCGAGGTCACGAAAAGGGCCGCCTCCTTACCGACCATATCCGCGGCTGTTTCCTCCAGACGCCTTACCGTGGGGTCTTCCCCCAGCACATCATCCCCCACCTCGGCCCGGTACATGGCCTCGCGCATTTCCTGGGTCGGCCTGGTCACCGTATCACTGCGCAAATCCACTATTTTCATGTTTATCCTCCAAAGCTGCGTTTACTTTTAGTTTTATTTATAAAATTATATAAAACAACTATTTATCCCTCCCCGGGCCGGGTAAAAAAGCCAATGACTTTATTTTCAGGCAAATATTTAGCTAAATAAACAAATAAATTTCTGCAAAAAATTGAAAGGGATAACGCTTTAAGTGTAAAATATATATAATAAAAATATTACCCGGGGGAGGGGAAACTATGGATCCGCATGCAGTCCATGCAGAGCATATCCAGGAAGACTTTAAAATGGATTATTCCGAGTGGAATTATAAAAATATTATCCCGCTGCTGATTTTCAGCGGCTTCATTATCGGCGCCATTTCCATATTTGTATAAGGCATGTTGATAAGACCGCCAGGACGGTCTTATTTTCTTGGGTTGGAATAAAATATATCTCAGCGAGGACTGCAATGACCATTTCCGAATTACACGTTATATTGATTATGGTCACCGGGGTCGTGGCCGTTTATATGCTATCATCACTCATTGTATTTATAGTCAGCGGTAAAGTGCACTGGGTGCCGGGCCTCACCCTGGCCGTGGGCAACGGTATCGGGGCTTATCTGGGCAGCAATTTTGCCGTTGCCCGGGGCGACAAATGGATCAGGGTGATTTTAGTAATCACCGTGCTGGTTATGGCCGCCAAATTGCTGGGATTTACTCCTTTTTAAAATCAAGGACAAAGATTATCTTTTTTAATAAAAAACATTACATAAACTACTAATTGAAAAGGCTAATAATTTTCGTCTTTAAAATGATATCGGGGGTAATACCCCCGTTTTGTCTTAATATTTACCTATCCTCGATTATTGACCTAATGATATGCTGCGAAGCCCACTCCCCGCCGGATATGTAAGTAAGGGGCGCCGTTTTGGGAAAAATCTTTTTGTTGATGGCCGAAATACTCCACCCCCTGCGGTGCAGTTCCAACACCTCGCCCGACATATTTTCCAGGTGCGCCAGTTTCCGGGCCAGCATTTCTTTACCGTTTTTCACCACCCCCGCATGCCCGCAGTATACGGTTTGGAAATCATAGCGCAAAAGGAGACGTAAAGAACCCATAATTTGCGGGACATTCTCCGGCCGCATGGTTATTTTGGTTTTGGGGGTAACAAATAAATCCCCGGTAAAAACCGCCCCTTTTTCCCGGTCATACAGCGCGATATGGTCGAAAGAATGACCGGGAGCCTCTATAACCGACAAATTTTTGTTTTCCGTTTCCAGGTCGCCATTCAGCGGCCGGGGCGAAAATCTATCCCGCCCGCCCCAGAAAAAACGACGGTATAGCGGCAGCTCGGCTCTTCTCCGGCAAACCGGCACGGAAGAAGGGTGTATATAGACCGGAATACCCTGCAGGGCCAGCCAGGGGGCATTGCCGCTGTGGTCCTCGTGAAAATGAGTCAACACCGCCAGTTTTATCGACTGGGACCGGAAAAACTGTATATATTCCCGGGCAAACCTGCTGGGACCTGTGTCAATCAGCAGCCCGTCGTCTATAAATATAAAGGTATCCAAACGGGAGCCGAGTAATTTAACTGTGCAGCCGGCGCAAACCACACCGTTATACTTTTCTACTCGTAAACCTCGCAATAATAACACCTGCCAGAAAATAATAGAACATTTATTTAATTCGTGCAATTACCCCCAAAAACCTTTACCTGTTTCCATAAACTCACAGAATCAAAGGCCTAAAAAAAGAGGCTGTTTAAGCCCCTTTTACTTCATTGCTATGCTCCGTCCCCTTCATACGCCGGACTGCGTCAATATGCCGGCAAATAAAATTTGGATTGACCCGCGACCGGAACCTGAATGTGCAGCACTCACAGGTATGTTCACTGGCCCTTAATTCCCAGCGGCAGTCATAATCGGTGACCAGCGCTTCATTTTCGTTGATGAAATATACCACCAGATCATCCACAAAATACGGCTCACCTATTTTAAATGTCATAGACACACCATCCTTATAAAAGTTTGATATAAATACTGCCAGTATACACTATTCAACAACAGTTTTGTTGTGTCCTTTAAAATAAAGTATATTTTAAATTGTCGTTTTCGATCAATACTTTCATGTACTTTCCGGCGTTTAAATATGATAAATTAAAGTTAACACGGCATCAAGGGGGAGATTGCATGAACAAATCACCCGAACTCTTGAATCCGGCCCAGATTTGTGAAACTCTGGGCATAACACCGAATGGCGTAAACCGGCTTACCAGGGAAGGTTACCTGGAGGTAAAACAAAAAGTTAACTTTAAAAACGGGGTGATGCACCTGTTTCACAAAGAACAGGTACAGGCGTTGGCTCCGTCACTGCCCCGGATCAAGCAAGCCTGGGAGCGGTACGACAATTACTGCCACGGCGCCAGCAGGCTGGCCCGGGCCAGGATGTACAGGCAAAAATCTTATCAGGATAAAGTGAAACGCAAGGAACAATTTTTTAATAACCTGGCACTTTTGCCGGAAGACCAGGAAAAAATGCTTAAAGCTGCTTACTACCTTTTTCACCTGAACCACTACGCCAAGGCGGGCAGCACCTACCTTTACGACCTCAAGGAACTGGTGCTGCATACTTTGGTGCAGAACTATTACGGCAATGATGACTTGTTACAAGTAAGCTTTATCGAAGGGCATAACAAGATAAACCTGTGCCCGGATTGCAAATCCCGGGCGCAAAAACAGCGTTTAAGCTACCTGGAATACCTGGACAGAACCGGCGGCTGCCCCAAATGCACCAGAGAATATAAATACTACAGCCTGTATGAATTTATTGTAAGCTGCGAAGATTACCGGTTTTGTTTTCACACCCCTTACCACACTGCCCAAAAATGGTTTGATAAAAGCCACCTGCCCCGCAAAAAACACACCCCCCTGCGGGAAGGGGCTTATGCTTTCGGCAGGGCCATTTATGATTCCGAAGCCCGGGCCGTGGAATTGATGGAAGTAATCAAAGAGCTGCAACACTTTCTGGCAACATTTAATGTTAAGCCTTTGATTGATACCTACTAATGCAGCAGCGCTATAAATAACATGCTGAACCCCGGCACAAAACCGGTGCTGTTCCACACCGCCCGGCTGCGGGACGGTTTTGTTTGAGCGGATATTTCGGGTCTTTACCGGCCCAAAACACTCGTGGTATAGAGGATTACCCCGGTTGCAGGCAATACTGTCTGCCAGCCACCATGGCCTGCCCCAGGCAAATACCGCCGTCGCCGGTGGGAATTTGCCTGTGGCGGTAAACCCGAAATCCTTTTTCAACAAGTATATTGCTTACAGCCTCCAACATGTACCGGTTATACCAGCAACCACCGCTCAAAACCACTTGATCCAGCCCGCTCCCGGCACCGGCCTCATCCACCGCTTTAACCACCATTGCGGCCACGGTATCGTGAAAACGCCCGGCTATTTTTTCCGCATTAATTTTATTGTCAAGATCGCTTACTATGGCCTTGATTACCAAACCAACCTCAATAACACCATTCCGCAGATTAAAGGGATACGGCTCAAGGGTCCCCCGAAAACGCGCCGGTGCCATTTCGCCCAGTTCAATGGCCGCCTGCCCGTCGTATGTATTAACCAGGCATACGCCCAGCAAGGCCGCCACGGCATCAAAAAACCTCCCGCAGCTCGAGGCCGGGGGCGCATTAATCCCTTTTTGCATTATTTTTTGGATGATCGAAATTTCCTTTTGTTTATCCGGAAATATCTTTTTCGCTATCGCCAGGCCTTCTTCACCCAAGGCTTTGACCAGGTAGGCGACTGCAGTAACCCACGGGTTGCGCACGGCCCGCTCCCCGCCGGGCAAAGGCACGTATTCCAGGTGCCATTCCCTGGTAAACCCCAGGTAATCTCCCAGTAAAATCTCAAAACCCCAAATATTGCCGTCCGATCCATACCCCGTGCCATCCAAAACGGCACCGATAACCCGCTCTTCCAGCCCGTTCTCGGCCATGCAAGCGGCCATATGCGCATGGTGGTGCTGCACCCCGACATGCCGCCCGGCGATCAGGGAACGCGCCAGTTTGGCGCTGTGGTACCCCGGGTGCAGGTCATAACCCACCACCACGGGTTCCATACGCAACAGGCGGCGGAAATTTTCCACGCACTCCCTGTAGTTATCGGCCCCTTCCAGGGTGTCAACTTCCCCCACGTGCTGGCTCAGATAAGCCCGGCCGGCTTTTACAAGACAAAAGGTGTTTTTCATATCCCCGCCGGCTCCGAAGCAAACCATTTCACCCGCAGCCCCGTTAACGCCCGGCAACGCAATGGATTGCGGCACGTAACCCCGGGACCGCCGTATAAACTGGGTGCCACCGCCGGCTGCCCGGACCACCGAATCATCGCACCGGTGCAAAATATCCCGGTTATGCAGCAGGAAATAATCCGCCACCTCCCCCAGCTGTTGCAGCGCTTCCCGGTTATCCCTGGCCAGCGGCAACCCGCTGCGGTTCCCGCTGGTCATCACCAGCACCCCGGGGCCCTTTTCCTGCAGCAAAATATGCAGGGGGGTGTACGGCAGCATCACCCCGATGCTGTTTATGCCCGGGGCCAGTTCCCGCGGCAGAGTGGAAGACGGCTTACGTTCCAGAACCACTATGGGGGCCGCGGAAGAGCGCAGCAGCGCCTCTTCCGCGGGCGAAACCCGGCAATGCCGCCGCACCATTGCGATGTCCCGGCACATTACCGCCAGCGGCCGGGCCGGACGCCCCTTACGGCGGCGTAAATTCATGACAGCAACCGGATCTTCCCCGTTGCAGGCCAGGTGAAAGCCGCCCAGCCCTTTGACGGCTATAATCTTCCCCCCGGCCAGCAACCGCCGGGCCTGTGCAACCCAGTCCCCCGGCACGGCCTTGCCGCACCGGTCCACCAGGGACACCCGGGGGCCGCATTCGGGGCAGGCCACGGGTTGGGCGTGAAAACGGCGATCGACGGGGTCTTTATATTCAGCTGAGCAGCGCTCACACATGGCGAAACCGGCCATGGCAGTGCGGGCACGGTCGTAGGGCAGGCTTTGGATAATGGTAAACCGGGGCCCGCAGCAAGTGCAGTTGGTAAAGGGATACCAGTAATGCCGGTCCGCGGGGTCCATAATTTCCCGGCGGCAATCCGGGCAGGCGGCTGTGTCCGGGGGCACCACCGATTCCCCCGTGGTTTCGCCCCGGGTGGGTACGATGGTAAAGTCACGGTAACCCCGCAGCGGCTGGACATAAACTTCACATGCATTTATAGCAGCCAAGCAGGGCAGGTTCTCTTGCACCGCCGCAATAAAGCGCCTGACAATTTCCCCGGGCCCTTCCACCTCTACCAGCACCCCGCGCCCCGAGTTACGCACCGTCCCGGCCAGCCCCATGGACCGGGCCAGCTTGTATACATGCGGCCTGAAACCAACTCCCTGGACAGTGCCCGTTATTACGATCCGTTTGCTCACCGTTTCACCCACCTCAAACACCTCCCTCGGGTCAGACCCGTACTAACTGTAATAACTGCCTTTTCGCTATATGCGGATACTATACAGCCTAACAAATCCGGGGTAACGGGTTACCTGCCAGATAATCAATAATCCTGGTGCCGCCCAGGGCAGTTTCCATGTATACGTTCCCCTTGCCCGCACGCACTTCTCCGATTACCCGGGCATCACGGCCAAAAGGATGCCGCTGCAAAATTTCCACTACCAGGGCAGCTTCTGTGGGGTCAACTATAGCCAAAAATTTTCCTTCGTTGGCCAGGTAAAGCGGGTCCAGGCCCAGCATTTCCGCCCCTCCACGCGCCGCCGCATCCACCGGCAGCAGCGCTTCTTGCAAGTATATATCAATCCCGCCGGCTTCGGCTATTTCCTTTGCAGCGGTGGCCAGCCCGCCCCTGGTCAAATCGCGCATTATCTTTATGCCGGAACATTTATCCAGCAACTGCCTTATAATACCATTTAGGGGGGCACAGTCGCTTTGCAGGCCCCCTTCCAGCCCCAGGTTCTCCCGGGCGGATAATATGGTCAACCCGTGATTGCCCAGGCTGCCGTTGACCAGCACCGCATCCCCCGGTCGCAGGCGGTGGCAGCCCAGGCCAAGGTTGTCGGGAATCATACCCACACCCGCCGTGCTGATAAATATTTTATCCACATGCCCCCGGGGCACCACCTTGGTATCACCGGCCACCACGGTTACTCCGGCCTCGGCGCAGGCCGCAGCCATGGACGCCGCTATTTTTTCCAAGGCAGCCAGGGCAAACCCTTCTTCAATGATAAAAGAAGCGGTAATATGCCGCGGCCTGGCGCCGCTCACCGCCAGATCGTTAACCGTGCCGCAAACCGCCAGCTTACCGATATCCCCGCCCGGGAAAAAAACAGGGTCCACCACAAAAGCGTCAGCGGTAAATGCCATACGACCTGTTTGCGCCGGCAGTACAGCGGCGTCGGCAAGGGGGCGCAGCAAGGGATTGTCAAAGTGCCGCAAAAAAATATTATTTACCAATTCCCGGGTTAAAAGGCCCCCGTCACCGTGGGCCAGCAAAATAATCTCTTCTTTATCCTTGTTCATCAAAAATCACCTCAAAACACAGTAACCAACTTTCAACAAACGGTGCCTGGCACCATTTTCAACAGGTGGCGCCGTAGTGGTAGTAAGCGGCGCAGGCCCCCTCGGAAGAAACCATGCACGGACCCACGGGGCCGGCCGGAGTGCACCGGCGACCGAACATGGCGCAATCCGCCGGGGTTATGATTCCCCGCAGCAAGTCCCCGCACCGGCAGCCGGCCGGGTCGGCCACCGCCGGGACCTTCAGCGCAAACTTGCGCCCGGCGTCGAACCGGGCGAATGTATCACTCAAAAACAGCCCGCTGCCGGGAATCAAGCCGAACCCCCGCCAGTAGGCATCGCCGGGATAGAAATATTTTTCCATGACCTGTTGGGCTTCCGGGTTCCCCTCATCCCTGACCACCCAGCGATAGGCGTTATAAGTGCGTGCATTTTGGGCCAATACCTGTTCCAGCAACATATGTATAGCATCCAAAATATCCACCGGGGTAAACCCCGCCACCACCGCCGGAATACCGAATTCTTCGCCGATAAAAGCAAACGCCCGGCTGCCTGTAACGGCACTGACATGCCCCGGCAACAAAAAACCGTCCACCCGGACATCTCCCAGCTCAAGTAAAGCGCGCAGCACCGGAGGCACTGATTTATGTACCGAATACACACTGAAATTCCCGAGGCCCAATTCAGCCGCATGACTAATACTGAGCGCCGCCAGGGGTGCCGTGGTTTCAAACCCCACCCCCAGGAAAACCACCTCCCGGTCCGGGTTTTGCCGGGCCAGTTCCACAGCGTCGGCGGGTGAATAAATAATACTTACCCCGGCGCCCCGGGCCCGCTCCCTTTCCAGGGAAGATTGCCCGCCGGGCACCCTGACCATATCGCCAAAGGTGGCCACAGTCACACCCGGAATCCGCGCCAGGGCAATCATGTACTCAATATCCCGGGCGGCGGTGACGCACACCGGACACCCCGGACCGCTGCGCAGTTCCAGTAAGCCCGCCAGCACTCCACGCAGCCCCGTGCGTGAAACCGCCATGGTGTGCGTACCGCAAACCTCCATCAACAATACGGGCCGCCCCAGCCGCTCGGCGGCGCGGGCCGCCAGTTCCCGCACCCGCCCCACCATTTTCCGGCCCAGTGCCGGGTCATGAAGTTTGTTCAGCACGTTCAAAAGCCAAAAGCTCCTCCCATATTTTTATTCTGGCTTCAGCTTCAGCCAGGTCCAGTTTCTCCACGGCAAAACCGGCGTGCACCATAATGTAATCGCCGGGTCGAACCTCCCCCACCAGGTGCAAACCCACCTTGCGCCTGACCCCTCCGACATCTATGACAGCCCATTGTTTTTCCGGCACTTCCACCACCGGGCACGGTATTCCCAGGCACATCCCTGCTGCCACCTCCCATTCAACAACCGTATACTTCCCCCGCCAGCGCCTTCAACCAGCCACACCATTCCTTCAGGCCCCGGCCGGACTTGGCCGACGTAACAAAAACCGGCAGCCGGCCGTTGATTTCTTTCAGGTCATGCAAGCAGGCCGGCAGATCAAAATCAGTGTATGGCAGCAAATCGGCCTTGGTGATCACCGCCGCCCCGGCTTCCCTGAATACGCCGGGGTATTTGGCGGGCTTGTCGATCCCTTCCGCCACGCTCAAAACCGCCACCTTAGCATGTTCACCCAGGTCAAAGGCCGCCGGGCAAACCAGGTTGCCTACATTTTCTATGAATAAAAGATCCAGTTCAGCCAGCGGCATCTCCGCCAGCGCCCGGGCCACCATATTCGCGGTAAGGTGACACAGGCCCTCTGTATTGATCTGCACGGCAGTCAAGCCGGCCTGCGCCACCCGTTCGGCATCGCGCGCAGTATACAAGTCGCCCACAATAACCCCCATTTTCAAATCGGCGCCCAACAACGCCGCCGTCTTTTCCAGCAGCGTAGTTTTGCCGGATCCCGGGGAACTGATCAGGTTGACCGCGACTACCCGCCCGGCATTAAACCGCGCGCGGTTTTCCCCGGCCTGATTGGCGTTGGCGGTTAACAAATCCTTACCCACGATTACCTTCATGTCATCCTACCCCTTCCCGGCGGCGGGCACTGCATTGTGATGCCCGGTATGCATTTTAATCACCCTCATAGTAGTCCACGTACAACTCCCTGCCGCCCACCGGTTCCGCATTTGAAGCAGAACAATCAGGACACCGGTAGGAGTATTCCCCCGGCTTGAACTCCGTACCACACTCCCGGCACTTGAACAGCAAAGGACTGTCTACGATATCCAGCGCCGCCCCGTGACAGACGGTGCCCTCCGCTAATACCTCGAAAGCAAATGCCAGGGCCTCGGGCAGCGCACCGTAGCTTTCCCCCACCACCAACCTGACCCTGTCCACCCGGGTTATGCCGTTTTCAATCGCGCTTTGCTTTACCATATCCAGAAGCTCCTGGATTAACGACAGCTCATGCATGATAAAACCTCCGCCTCAACCATGTCCGCCGCACGGTCCACCGCCGCCTGCACAGCGGAAGAAAGCCCCGCCGCCCAGCGCCGGGTACGCTCAATTTCCACTCCCACCACCACAACTTCGGCGGGAAACCGGCCGGGCATCACCCCGCGGGCAAAGGACAGTGCTTCCCGCAGGCCGATGCCGTGTGATTGCCCGGCGTTATACCCCACGGGTGGCAGTTCCTTTTCCGCAAATCGCCGCACCGTGCCCGGCGCAGTGCCCCCCAGGAAAGAGTCCACCAGCACCACTTTATCGGCGCCCAGCATCATTTCCACCAGGGAAAGCCCGGGTATGCCCGCTTCGATTATTTCCACGCCGCCGGGCAGGCGTTTTTCCGCCATCAATTTTCTGACCACCGCCGTACCGACGCCGTCATCTCCGGCCAAATCATTGCCCAGGCCGATAACATAAATTTTCTTACTCTCCTTCATTTATTTGCCACCCTCAACTAATTTTATGTGATGTTTTAATTTTTAACCCGGCAAAAATTCCGGATTGGCGGTCCGAATCGAGCCTAAAGCCAGTGCCACAAACAGAACGGGTAAAAGGAGCCTGAAATCAAGCATCCTTTGCTGGTTAAGCTTGCAGGTAATAACAACACGGCACTGGCCGGCCCGAATCAAGGGTGGGTGGCAGCGGGAACTACCAACCTCATCCAGGCAAATTACCTCCCCGACAAAACAGACCCATCTGCACCGTAGACAACCACCTTCAGCGGCATTTCGCCGAAAAGGGCATGGGTGGCGCAGCTGAAACACGGGTCATAGGACCTGAACGCCATCTCCACCATGTTCAAAAGGCCGTGGGTGATTTCCACGCCGGGCTTGATGACCGCCCGGGCCGCCTTTTTGACGGCCATGTAAATGGGCGCGTGGTTGTTGGTGGTGCCCACAATCAAATTAACAGCGGTGACCATCCCGTTGGCGTCAGTTTTATAATGGTGCGTCAGGGTGCCCCGCGGCGCCTCGATAATGCCCACTCCTTCATCCGGAGTCCCGGTGGGGATGACCCGGATATCTGTGCCGGTGATTTGGGGATCTTTGCTTAATTCCAATAAGCGCTCCGCCGCGTAAAGCAGTTCCACCAGCCGGGCCCAATGGGCCGCCAGGATGGCGTGCGCCGGCTTGCCACCCAGCGTATCGTACATTTTTTCATAGGCCTCCTGGGCCAGGGGCGTAGCCATGCCCTCCGCGGCGTTCAGCCTCGCCAGGGGAGCCGCCTGGTAAATACCGGTACCCTTGCCCTCCGAAAATCCCGTCCAACCGTTTTGTTTGAGGTAGGGGAATTTAAGATAACTCCAGGGCTCCACGTGCTCGCTTACGTAGTTCAGGTATTCCGGCGGGCTGTACTTGCCGATTTCCACGCCGTCCGGGTCAACAATTCTGACCTTCCCGTCGTAGAAGTTCACTTTGTTATTGTCGTCCACCAGTCCCATGTAATTGGTCACCAACCGGTAGCCTTCACTGAGGATGAGATCGACATACCCTTTGTTTTTGAGCACCACATCCTCAAATAATTGCAAAGAAAATTCAGCAAACTTAACACAGGACTGTGCCATTTCCTCCACTTTGCGGCGTTCTTCTTCCGTCAGCCCCTTGCTCACGCCGCCCGGGACCACCCAGACCGGGTGCGTGGCCTTACCCGCCAGCAAAGCCTGAATTTCCTGGGCGTAGGCCCGGTGTTTGATTACTTCGCCCCCGATATCCAATCCCACTTTGCTCACCACGCCGAGAATGTTGCGCTCCGCCGGGTCGGCATCGGGCCCCAGAACAAAATCGGGGGCGGCCAGGGCGTAAAAGTGGGCTATGTGACTGTGCACAAAGTGCGCGCTGTAAAACAACTCCCGCAGCTTTTTGGCTGCCGGGGGAATCCGGACATTAAAAACCGCATCGTTGGCCTTACCCGAGGCCAAATGGTGCGCCGCGGGTCAGACGCCACAGATTCGGCTGACAATGCGGGGCAGTTCCTCCACCGGGCGCCCCTCGCAGAACTTCTCGAACCCCCGCAGCTCGGGAATCTGGAAATATACGTTGGCCACAGCCCCGTTCTCATCCAGGAATATTTCAATTTTGCCGTGCCCTTCAAGCCTGGTAACAGGATCAATGGTAATTCGTCTGCTCACTACCTGTTCGCCCCCTTTAACAATGCAGTTGCCATCCCGAAACGGTAAAACGTGCCGGCCGGGTCAACAATTCCCGCCAGTATTTCTTCCACTTCTTCCTGGGTACGCGCGTCGATAATGGCACCGATGCTGCTGATATACTTGGCTCCCTGCTCAATTACACCGGGCAGCGGCCCGTAACAGCCGCGGCAGGGCATGTTGGCGCTTATGCACTGCGCGCCGCACCCGCCTCTGGTCACCGGCCCCAGGCATAGCAGGCCCTGTTCCAGTAAGCACCGGTCAGGGTCCGGGATTATTTCGTGGGTCCGGTAAAAACGCTTGATTTTTTTGTCATGCTTTTCCCGGGGACACTGGTCGCACAGGGACTTTTCCAGCGCTCCCACGGTGGCTCCGCGCGGGGGCAGGTTGCCCGAGACAATGGCCTGCACCACTTCCCAGATGCGCTCTGCTGTGGGCGGGCACCCCGGCATGTAATAATCCACTTCCACCACCTGGTCCAGGCTGTGCACAAAACCAAAGAACTCCGGCAGGTGCAATGTGCCCTCGGGCACTGCGCTTTCCGGAACGGGCTTTACCCCTTCCGGGTTGACGGTGGACGGAGTTTCCTGGTAAACCCGGTTTAAAATATCCTCCCGTTCCTTAAAATTGGCCAGGGCGGGAATGCCGCCGGAAACGGCGCAGCTGCCGAAGGCCACCAGTACCCGGGATTTTTCCCGCAGCATGCGGGCCATATGCTCATTTTCGGAATTGCGCACCGCGCCGTTAAACAGACAAACGTCTATACTTCCAGGCGCCATTTTTTCGACATCGCTGTATTTGTGATCCGTAGCCACCGGCCATAATACAATATCCGCGACGGCGGCAATGTCCAATATTTTTTCATGGACATCCAGCACCGCCACGTCACAGCCGCCGCAGGACGCCGCCCAGTAAACGGCCAACTTCAGTTTAACCAATTTTCGCCCCCCCTTTCGGGAGTTCTTTCCTGTACGGCCCCAGCCGGCGAATTGTTTCGGTAAACTCTTTCACCACGCCGGCGAATACCGTACCCTCGGCCGCGGATATCCACTCCAGCCGCACCCGTTCCCTTTCCACGCCGAATTGTTCCAGCACTTTGAGCAGCAAAGGAAAACGCTTAAAGGTATTGTAATTGCCGTCCGTATAATGGCAGTCGCCGGGGTGACAGCCGGCAATCAACACCCCGTCCGCCCCTTCCCGGAAGGCTTTGAAAACAAAGGTCGGGTCAACCCGGCCGGAACACATCACCCGCACCACCCGCAAATTGGGCGGGTACTGCAACCTGCTTACCCCGGCCAGGTCGGCGCCGGCATAACTGCACCAGTTACATAAAAAACCGATGATTGTCGGTTCAAAGTTTTCCATCACCGAGCCTCCTTTCATGTTCATTGCAGCGCCCGCAATTGATCAAGTACAAAGCGCCTCAATTTCCGCCAGGATTATCTCATCACTGAAATTGCCGGTGGAACATGCCCTGGTGGGACAGGCCGACGCGCAGACGCCGCAGCCCTTGCAGAGGACCCGGTTTATTTCGGCCGCCCGCAGCTGCTCATTAAAGGATATGGCCCCGTAAGGACAGAGCCCCACGCATATCCGGCACCCCGAACATTTTTCCTGATCAATGGCCGATACCACCCCGCCGGCCACCAGGCTTTGGCTGGAAAGCACTGTCATGGCCCTGGCCGCCGCCGCTTTGCCCTGGGCGATACTTTCGTCAATTAACTTGGGAGCGTGGGCCAAGCCGCACATGAATACGCCGTCGGTGGTGAAGTCCACGGGGCGGAGTTTGACGTGCGCCTCCAGGAAGAACCCCTCGTCGTTGCGGGGCACCTTAAACAGCTTGGCGATATCGGCGCCGTCTTCGGGAGCCAGAATGGCCGCTGCCAGGGCGACAATATCCGCATTTATCACCAGGGGGCGACCCAGAATATGGTCTTTTACCGTAACCTGCAACAATGTTCTGTCACCTTCCGCAACCCGCTTGACTTCCGGCCTTTCATCCTGCGTGTATTTAATGAACACGACCCCCAGTTGACGCGCCTTCAGATACAGGCCTTCAAAGAAACCAAAGGTGCGCATATCCCTGTAGATGACGAACACGTTCAGCGCGGGATTCATTTCCTTGAGCTTGATGGCGTTCTTGACGCTTTCCGAGCAACACACCCTGCTGCAATATGGCCGTTCGGGCTCGCGGGAGCCCACGCACTGAATCATCACCACGTTGCGGGCCTCTTTTACCGGCGCATGGTCAGAGGCGATGGCCTCCTCCAGCTCCAGGCAGGTCATCACCCGGGGGTCCTGCCCGTAAAGATATTCCACCGGCTTGTACTCCCGGCCGCCTATGGCGATAACGGCCACGCCGTGATTTATTTCATACAGCCCCATTTTGGAAGCAACCGTGGTCACATAATTACCCACGTAGCCGCGGACATCCGCAATGCGCGCCCCCCGGTATACCTGGATCAGCGGTTCGCTGTAGACTTCTTTGATCAGTGTTTTCAAGTAATCCCTGACATTGCGCCGGTCCATGGTATAGTGTATGCGCCTGGTGAGGCCGCCCAGTTCGGTATCCTTTTCCAGCAGGTGCACCTTGATACCCTGCTGCGCCAGGTTCAGAGCGCAATTCATACCGGCCACGCCGCCGCCCACCACCAGTGCAGATCGATTGACGCCCAGTTCCATTTCGTACAGGGGTTCCTGCAGCGCCACCCGCAGAATCGCCCTTTTAACCAGGCTCTTCGCCTTTTCGGTGGCCAGCGCACCCTCGGCGGCATGCACCCAGGAGCAGTGTTCGCGAATATTGGCCATTTCAAAAAGATAGGGGTTCAGGCCGGCCTCCCGCAGGGTCTGCCGGAACATGGGCTCGTGGGTGCGCGGCGTGCATGAAGCCACCACTATGCGGTTCAAATCTTTCCGGTCAATCAGTTCCTTGATATTTTGCTGGTTATCCTGTGAACAGGCGAAAAGGCATTCCTCGGCATGCACCACCCCCGGCAGTTTACCGGTATAATCAACCACCGCCGGAACATCCACCACCGAACCGATGTTGATACCGCAGCGGCACACAAAAACCCCTATGCGGGGCTCCTTGCCGGCCACATCCCGCTCGGGTGTCCTTTCCTGTCTTTGAACCATTGTATTCCTGGCCTCGTTAAGCAATGCCGCCGCGCTCCCGGCCGCGGCGCTGGCCTGGACCACGGAGCGGGGTATGCTCATGGGCCCCTGGAAAGTCCCGCAGGCGTATATCCCTTCCCGGGAAGTAACCACGGGGTTGAAATTGGGATACTGGCAAAAACCGTATTTATTCAGTTTGACGCCCAGTTTTCCGGCCAGTTCAGCATTGTGGGTCCCGGGCTTTAAACCCACCGATAAAACAACCAGGTCGAATTCCTCGGTTTGCACCACCCCGTCCGGGGTTGCATACCTGATCACCAGGTTATCGTTTTGGCCTTCGGTTAACTCGAAGATCCGGGAACATACCAGGCGTACGCCGAATTCATACTTGGCCCGTTCCAGGTAACGCTCAAAATCCTTGCCGAAAGTGCGCATATCCATATAAAATATAGTGGTTTCCAACTCGCCGCGGGCATGTTCCAGAGCCACAATGGCTTCCTTCAGGGCATAGGTACAGCATACCGAAGAGCAATAGACATTGCCGCTTTTGGCCACATCCCGCGACCCCACGCACTGTATCCAGGCTATTTTGCGGGGCGGTTGCCCGTCCGACGGCCTTTGCAAGTGTCCCGCCATGGGACCCGAGGCACTCAATACCCGTTCAAATTCCAGGCTGGTTAAAACATTGAGTGATACACCGTAGCGATAATTTTGAAAATCCTTTGGATTAAAAGGCTCCAGGCCCGAGGCCAGAATTAAGGACCCAACGTTTATTTCCCTTACCTCTTCCATCTGGTCGAAATTTATGGCCTCACTATTACAGTGCTTTACGCATAATTTACATACCTCTTTACCCTTTTCTTTACCCCTGGTCAGGTACAAACAATGTTCGGCGTCAATTACGTAAGCCGAAGGCACGGCCTGGGCGTATTTGGTGTAGATGGCCTTGCGCTCGCTCAGTCCCCGGTTGAATTCGTCCGGCACTTTTACCGGGCATTTTTCGGCACACACCCCGCAGCCTACACATTTCTCCACATCCACGTACCGGGGCTTAATGCGCAGTTTAACCGTATAACTTCCGGCCTTCCCCTGCAAATCCTCAACCCCGGCGTTAGTAATCAGTTCAATGTTTCCGTGCCGCCCGCTCTCTACCAGCTTTGGCGAAAGTATACACATAGAACAATCATTGGTGGGAAACGTCTTGTCCAGTTGAGCCATCACCCCGCCTATGGCAGGGGAATATTCCACCAGGTACACATAATAACCGGATTCCGCCAAATCCAGCGCCGCTTGAATGCCGGCCACACCGCCGCCAACAACCATCACCGCCCCAACCTTCCGGTGATCCACAACAGCACCTCCTTTTTAAGCTCCGCCCAAAAGAACAGTTGCAGTTAATTATATATTTTGAAAATTCTCCAAATTATCCCCACACCTCCCTTTTAAATTTTTTTATTTTATACCTATACCGAGTGACAAAAAAAATTAATCTTGCTGCCTACATTCATACATAGACCGGATTTAATGGTAAATTATATCATGACAACTTATTAGTTAATAGTATTTTGACCTCAAATTGAAAAAAACAAGGATTAACGGCAAAAAGACATGGCCGGTTTTCCACCGGGCCATGCCTTTTTAACAAGCTTGAATAATTCACTCCGTCAACATCTCAGGCCGATTCATTTCAGTATCATTTAATAGCACCCTGTTTTTATAATTCCAGGCTAAAACGGCCTCGGCAAAGGCCACCATTTTTTTCGTCATTCCACCGCCGACCTTGCCGTTCAGCCTGCTGGGCAATTCGCCCTTATCTATATAAGCATAGTCCGGCATCCCCAATTCCGCCGCCGTTTCATTTCTAAATTCCTCCAGGGCGGGAGCGACATATTGTTGCAATTCCCGTGGCACCAAACCCGTGGCCGCCGTTGTTTTCATGAGTTCCGGAAACGAGTCGTGCCACAACGCCAAACTTTTTTCTTCCACCATCTCCACCCCCATGGAATATAAAAAAATTATGTTGCCCAATATTTGATTATAGTATTCTCTGTTTTACGATATTTATGCAGGTGTAAATTACCATTAAAATAATAAATTAATTATCTCTATATTAAAATTCGGTGTTAAAAAGAACGCACAGTGCATTGCAACAGCTCGTAAATGCCAAAATTATCACATAACTTTAAAAGCTGGTATAAAATTCTGGTCTTAGCATCCCCATAGGCTATTCTCTCCAGAAGTTCTTCAGTTTCTTTCAACCGCAAATTAGTCCATTCCAATATTTTCAACGTAATTCGGGGGTTGCTTTCCAGTATTTCTTGAAAAACTTGCCCGTCAAGCTATACAGGAACTGGTACTCCCTTTTAACCGGAGCGCCGCAAGCCCAAGGTGGTTATGTTGATTACCCATAACCACCTTGTAATGACTTGATCATGCCGGCCTATCAGTAATACTATTGGTCACTATACCAGTACCCGAACCCCCAAGCGGGTATCGAAATCTCGGGCCAAGGGTATGCTAAACCAATAATCAAATTAAGGTGTTTCACCTACAGAAAAGAGCGGGCAGCTTTGATAGGCCACCCGCTCTTTTAGTCACACATACCTAACTTATTCGTCAAAAGCCTTTAACGCAACGGGCAGCACCTGCACAACCCGGTTGCCCACCGCGGGCATCCCAAGCAGGACAGCACTGATGATTTCTTCCCGGGTAGCTCCCAGTTCCCTGGCGTGCTTTACGTGAAAAGGGATGCCGCTTTCCAGCCCAACGGCGGCCAGCACCGCGATATAAGCTATTTCCCCGGTTTTATTATCAAGGGCGCCGGCGGCGTCCAGCTTTTTCACCGCTTCCATCCAGGCTTGCGCATGAGCGGGAGCCTCAGTTAAAAAGGTTTGAAATGCATTACTTACATGCTTGATTTCCATGACCATCACCTCATCTTAATATCTGTTTATTTTTTACTAAACTGCCACCGCTTCAGTTTGGGAAGGTGAGCATTCAGTATAGCTCTGGCCTCTTCTTCCTTCATCCCGCTCTCCTTCATGTGGGGCACGCAGATCTCAATCATGGCCTCCATGGTCAGGTCGGGCTGTTTAAACCGGCCGTCCTCATAACAATAAACGCAATAGTCCTTGCTTGCAGCGCCGCCCTTTTCCGTACCAAGTAGCTTATCGTCGGTAAGCGGCATACCGCAACTTTGACATACATTATTAAACATAACCAATCACCTTCAATTATTAATTGAATAGCCGGGATTGCTCCCGGCTATTCAGTGTTAAACCAATTATTACTCCCTTAAATCAAAACCCATTACCTGCGCCATAGCCCCGGCTATTTCCGTATTATCTTTATACCCGGCAAAGTTGGCGGCTCCAACCCCTATGGCGGACATCGGTATGGCCGTACCGGAGTGCGCGTAAGTGGTCCAGTACAGGTTGGCCCTTTCGGACACCACATGCGTAGCGGCAATGGCCGCCGGATCGTATCCGCCGTATGCTTTGGTTTCCACTTTACTGTCCACTATATCCATGGCCATTTCAATTTCCGCCTTTTCTTCAGCCGTTAAATTATCCAAACCGAGGTTTTGTTCAAGATACCGGTAATAAGCGTTTCTGTCCCCGGTATATTTGCCTTCCAGGGTGTCATCCACGGATACTTTCACGTCCGCCAGTTCATCGAGTTTCAGGAAATAGTTTTTAGCAAAACCCAAACCCATGCCGCCGGTTTCATGGTCGCCGACAACCACAATCAATGTTTCATTGGGATGCTGCTTGTAAAATTCGTAAGCCCTGGCGATGGCGGCGTCAAAGGCCAGCACATCGTGGATGGTGGCCGGCGCGTCGTTGGCGTGGCAGGCGTGGTCGATCCTGCCGCCCTCAACCATCATGAAGAAACCGTTTGGATACTTGGATAAAACTTCAATGCCCTTGGCAGTTATCTCCGCCAAACTGGGGATTGCACTGTTAGCGTTGATTCTGTCTATTTCATAAGGCATGTGCGAGGAAGTAAAAGACGCTATTACTTTCTCTTTGCTGTTTGGATGATAATTCTTAAACTGTTTTGCCCCGTTACGTTCACCTACGAATACCTTATAACCTTGCTTGCCAAACTCATTAAATATGTTCCGATCATCTTTCCTTTTAGATTTTCCCCATTGCCAGTTTTGCGGAACAAAATGTCTGTACCCGCCACCGGCAAAAAACTCCACACCGCTGTCCAGGAAGTCCGCAGCGATTTCATTTTCATTATTTCTGTTTTCATTATGAGCCGCAAACACCGCCGGAGTGGCGTGAGTCAACCTTGTAGTGGTAGCTATGCCGGTGGCCATCCCCTTTTCTTCAGCGGCTTCAATCAGGGTTTTGACAATTGTTCCGTCGGGCAGCATGGAGATTACACCGTTGTTTGTTTTATGACCGGCGGCCAAAGCAGTGCCCGCCGCCGCCGAGTCGGTTACCAGACTGTCCGCCGAGTGCGTTGTGTTGATACCGGCCACCGGCAATTTGTTCATAAGCAGCTTGGCATTTTTATCGCCCTTTTTCATTTGCAGATAATATTCGGCGGCCTGTCTTTGGGAAGCCCCCAGGCCGTCACCGATAAAATAGAATACATACTTGGGTGCTGCTGCGGCTTCAGCAATTTGTGGCTGCAAAGGGCTATCGGCCACGAACCCCGGCATAATGTTGAATGCCAGGAAAGCCAATAAAACAACAATACCTACAATCTTACACAGTAAATTCCGTTTGAGCACTTGCATACCTCCTCTTTAATTTACAACGTGCCTTTATTATAGCCGGGCGTTGTTAAAACAGGTCCATACCGCTGTTAAATTTCGGTAACAAATCAGTTAACCTACAAATTTAACCGCTTGATTCAATAGCCGCACCCGGTGATATATTTTAAAGGAATTGGCACCGATTCGTTTTTCACGCTGCCGATTACATTTATTACATTTATAATAAATATGATGAGATCGTATCTAAAAAAAATTACGAAATTCCTTTCTCCGTATAGCAAAAAGCTGCCGGTCTAAAAGGCAGCTGTTTTGTTTACAATAACTTAACATAGTTTTAAATTGTTCAAAATCAAACCATAACAACTTTGTTTTATAGTTAACCATAGAGTTATATTCGGAAGGTGCAGGCATGAGTTATAAAATACTTGTGGTTGACGATGAAAAAAATATCCTTGAATTAATTTCATACAACCTGAAGCGTGAGGGTTATACGGTTGTTACTGCAGATAACGGTCTGGACGCGCTGCAAACGGCCCAGGATGTAAAACCCGATCTGATAATTCTGGACATTATGCTGCCGGGCAAGGACGGGCTTGAGGTTTGCCGGCAGTTAAGATTTAACCCGGAAACCTATAACATTCCCATTATCATTTTAAGCGCCAAGGACGAAGAGATCGATAAAGTGGTCGGGCTTGAAGTAGGAGCGGATGATTATGTTACCAAACCATTTAGCCCGAGAGAACTTTTGGCCCGGATCAAGGCCCACTTGAGACGAATGGCGCAAAGAAGTTCCCGGGCACCGCGCGAACAGGAAAAGAGCAATAGCAAGGACCTCATGTTCGGCAGTTTGAGAATCAGGCCCGAGTCATACGAGGTATATCTTGAAGATAACAAAGTAGAACTCTCGCCCAAGGAATTTGAGATCTTAGTATTACTGGCCGGAAACCCCGGTCGGGTTTTTACCAGGGATAACTTGCTTGAAAAAATTTGGGGCTTTGACAGCGTGCGTGAGACCAGAACTGTAGACGTACATATCCGATATCTCAGGCAGAAAATTGAAAAGGACCCCGCCAATCCCAAGTATATAGAGACCGTCAGGGGGGTTGGTTACCGGTTCAGCGATAAGTAGTTATATCTTAAAAAAAATAATTCCGGCTTGGCTCATCCCCGGATTGTTCATTCCGGGGATTTTTATTCTTTACAAATGTTATCATGTATAAAACCAGGCGGGCAGTTAATTCCATCGCCATCACCGCCCGCCCTTTATTCAGCCGTCCCGGCCAGTTTTTCCGTGGCCACGGAAGCTTTTTATGATTGGATTAATTCACCCGAATTGAAACGGTTCTTTACTTCGTTAATGCCTTCCCGGGTACCCAGGATCTTTTTCCGCGCTGCGTCGGGCAAATGGCTTGTCCCATTGACTTCCTCGGTCGTGTATACCTTCCCGCCCCGGTTGTCAAGTATGTCGATTTGTACCGGCGTGCCCCTGGCAACAAAAGCGGCCCGCTCGTTTTGCACTAAATAAACTGTTTTCCTCATTATCTCCCGGCTATTTACCGCGGAAGTGTATAGGTCGATTTCTTTGGCCACACCTTCCGCCGAGTTGAGCATCATTTCATCGATATAATTTAAAAGCAGGTTTCTGGATATTATATAGGTGGCCGTTCCCTGGATTGTCAGCACTAAAACAAGTAGTAAACCAAAAACGATCATTAACCTGGATTGAAAGCTAAGGCTATCGCTCCACTTGTGTTTTTTGTGCTTCACCCCCAGTAGCGGCTCTGTTTGCTTGTTTTCTGTCGGAGTAGCCTCCATGCGCAACAACTCCCCTATCCTGATCAGAGGTGTTATATAAAGATTATTCCGCCGTCAGCCTACGGTATATGAGCCTGCCCAGCCAGCGGGCACAGAAGTTGAAAGCCAATACCACCATCACCAGCACTGCTGCTGAGCCGTCTGCCACCCTGCGCACGTCCGGAATTATCCCTTCTGAGTTCACCTTCCATATATGCACGGCCAACGTTTCGGCCGGGCGGAATGGGTTCAGCGGGGAACTGGGGCTGAATATATTCCAGTTGGTGAAATCAAGCGCCGGGCTGCTCATACCGGCGGTATACAACAGTGCCGCCGCTTCACCGAACACGCGCCCCGATGTAATGATGATTCCTGTAACCAAGCTGGGGAAAGCGCTGGGTATAATAACAGCCCAAATGGTCTGCCACTTGGTGGCCCCCAGGGCCAGGCTTCCCGCGGCCAATTCCCGGGAAACACCGTTGATGGATTCCTCGGAAACCCGCACCAGGAATGGCAGGTTGAATACCGTCAGGGCCAATGCGCCAGACATCAGTGAATAACCCCAACCCGTTATATTGACGAACACCAGCAGACCGAACAATCCCACTACAATGGATGGTAGCGATGTTAGCGTTTCAATAGCCACGCGGATACCCTCCGCCATTTTGCTACGCCCGGCATATTCAGCCAGGTATATTCCGCCCAGCAGGCCGATGGGAATAGATATACTCATGGTTAAAATAAGAATGTAGAAGGAATTGAATATTTGCGGGCCTATTCCGCCGCCGGCCCTGATTGATTGCGGCGGTGAAGTAATGAATTTCCAGTCAATGGACTTTATGCCGTGATAAAAAATATAAGCGATCAGTGTACCCAAAATCAACAACACCAACCCGGCCCCCAACCAGAACATCGCTGTAGCCAAGCGGTCTTTGGTTATATTGTTCACTGAGCGACCCCCCTCCTAACAACCACCCTGATCAGCATGATAAAGAACAAAGACATCAGCAACAAGATCAGACCCATGGACCACAGGGCGTTGTTCCAGGGAGTACCCGCGATTGTGGCTCCCATGTCCATGGTGATGGCGCTGGTTAGTGTCATCATGGGGTCAAGAATTGATGTTGGAATCTGACGCGTGTTACCGATTACCATTTGCACGGCCAAAGCCTCCCCAAAGGCCCGGGCCAATCCCAACACTACCGCGGTAATCAGGCCGGAACGCGCCGCGGGAACTAAAACCATGCGAATAGTCTGCCAACGAGTGGCCCCCAGGGCCAAGGATGCATGCTTCCACTCAATATGCAGTGCTTTTATGCTGTCCGCCGAAACGCTGATAATAGTAGGCAGAATCATTACCGATAAAACCAAAAATCCGGCCAACAGGCTAAAACCCCCGCCGCCGATATTATCCCTAATAAAAGGTACCAGCAAACTAAGGCCGATATAACCGTATACAACAGAAGGAATGCCGGCCAGGAGTTCAACTGCCGGCTGCAGCACTCGCTGCCCCCAACCGGGCGCGATTTCCACCAGGAAAACCGCCACTACTATACCAAGGGGGGCGCTAATCCCCACCGCAAATAAGGAAACAAGCACCGAACCTATAATCATTGACAGTGCACCCAACTGCGGCCCACCTTCTGCCCGGGGACGGTCGGGCCACCATTGGGTACTGAACAGGAATTCCCGCAGGCTAACTCCGTCAGATATAAAAGTTGCTATGCCTTTGGAACTGATGAAATAAATAATTGATACCGTAAGAACAATCACCAGGCTGGCGCAAAAGAGGGTCAAAGCCGAACCCAGCCGGTCATAGAAGTATCTTTTTTTTAACATTCAACCATTGCTCCTTTAAAAAGACTTCTCCCCATCTTCCTGAAAGCAAATTCTCTATCTGTTTTAAAATTATTTGTAACATAACAGCAGGCGAGGGGATACCCTTTTGCCGGCAAACCCCACGCCATGCTTTAAAACATGATTGCAGCTTGATTACTTCTGGGAAACATTGCCCTCAGCGTCCCGTTTAACTTTCATTTCAGTGGCGGGCAGATAACCCAGCTCCGGAACCAGAGTCTTTTGCACTTCGTCTGACATCATGTAATCCAGGAAATCCTTGGCCAGGCCGGTGGGTTCACCCCTGGTGTACATGTGTTCGTAAGCCCATATCGGGTAATCGCCGGTGTAGATATTTTCTGCTGCAGGCTCCACGCCGTCCAGTTTCAGCGCTTTTACGCTGCCGTCAAGGTAAGAAAAGGCCAGGTAGCCGATGGCGCCGGGAGTCTCGTTGATAATCTTGCGCACGGTGCCGGAGGAATCCTGTTCAATACCGCTGGCTTCTTCAGCGCCGTCCAGGGCAAAAGCCTTAAAGGTGGCGCGGGTGCCGGAACTCTTGGGACGGTTGACCAGGGTAACTTTAACATCGGGACCGCCAATTTCTTTCCAGTTGGTGATCTTACCGGTAAAAATGTCAATCAGCTGTTGCTTGGTAACGTTATCCACAGTAATGTCGGGGTGTACAACCGCAGCCATGCCCACAACACATACTTGATGGTCAACGAGCCCCTTGGCTTCTTCGGGGGTCAGTTTTTCTTCGGCAAACACGTCGGAGTTACCGATATCGCTGGCGCCCTGGGCAACCTGGCTCAAGCCGGTGCCGCTGCCGCCGCCCTGCACTACGATTTGCGCTTCGGGGTTCTTAGCCATAAACTGGTTGGCCGCTTCTTCCACCAGGGGCTGGAGGGCCGAAGAACCTACCGCGGTAATGGAACCCTTGGAACCGCCGGTTTGTTCCTGTTGAGTTTGTTCATGGCCTTCTTCCTTCTGGTCGGATTGACCGCCGCAACCGACAACCGCCCCCATTAGGACGCCGATAAGCAGCAATACCAAAAACAGCTTGGATTTCATACTTTTTCTCCCTTCCTTTGTTTTAAAATTACTTACCCGCGATAAAACCAACTTTAAAAAAGTCTCCCGTAGCCCTTGCCTCCCCCTTTTATTTTTTTGGATATGGTAACTGTAACACCCCAAGTTTAAATATAAATTATGTATTTGTTACGTGTTAGTAAAAATAACGTAAAATCACACATAGCTTTAACAACATTTGCCTCAGTAATAATGCCGACGGCAAGACCGGTTGAGCAACCGGTTTAAATATAAACCGTAGATTTAATTATAAATTAATCACAACTTCCTTTTGTTTTAACATCACAGTGTTATGTTACAATTGGCTTCAAACCACTTCCTTCTGACTCTGAACATATAGAGTTATCCCCGGCAGAGGCCGGGGAATTTTTTATACTTTAGGAAAGTTATACCTTGTCATATATATGGTCAGTAAAAATAATGCAAATTCAACTTGGCTCACGGGCGGCGCTCAAACCGCTCAGGTACCCGGTGGAAAAGGCTATTTGCAAGTTATAGCCCCCGGTCAGGGCATCCACGTCCAGCACTTCCCCGGCAAAATAAAGCCCCTTGACAATTTTGGATTCCAGCGTGGAAGGGTTGATTTCCCTGGTATTGACGCCACCACCGGTGACTATGGCTTCGTTTAGCGGGCGGGTCCCCTTGACGGTCAACCCGACATTTTTCAGCGTTTGCGCCAGCCGCTCCCGCTCCGCCCTGGTAACCTGATCCACCTGTTTGTGCATGTCCACTCCTGACAGGCGTAAAATTACCGGAAGCATTTTCCTGGGCAACCAGTCATCCAGGACGTTTTTTAGGTGTTTACCGGAACGTAATTTAAAGTCCTCCAGCAGGCGATGGTTGATCTGTTCTTTGGACAAAGCGGGTTCTAAATCTATATTTAGTGTAACTTCATTAGCGGCTCCTTTAATATTAAGGAAACTACTGATGGATAGGATAACCGGCCCCGATACCCCGAAATGCGTAAACAGTAGTTCCCCGAGCCGTTCAACCCACACCCGGTTTTTTACCAGCACCTGCACTTTAACGTTCTTCAGCGCCACCCCTTGCAATTCCTTAACCCATTGCTCAGCTATTTCCAGGGGCACCAGGGCCGGGCGGGGCTCAACTATGGAGTGCCCCAGCGCCCGGGCCATCCGGTAGCCGTCTCCGGTGGAGCCAGTCTGCCGGTAGGACATCCCCCCGGTGGCGATAAGCACCCCGCGGCCCGGTACCCGGCTGTTGTCCCGTAACAGCACCCCGCAAACCCGGCCATCCCGGACCAGTATCTGTTTCACCTCGGTGTTCAACTTTATCTCCACCTTGTTTGCTTGCAGGTATTTTGACAGCGCCTGCACAACATCACCGGATTTACCTGAAACGGGAAACACCCGATTTCCTTCCTCAACCCTGGTTTGCACTCCCAGGGCATGCAGCAGTTCAATCAACCGGTAATTGTTAAACGCGCTCAGGGAACTGTATAAAAACTTGCCGTTGGTAACAATGTTGCTTTGAAAATCGTCGAAACCACAGTAATTGGTGACATTGCACCTTCCCCCGCCGGTTATGAGCAGTTTTCTACCCAACTTGTTATTTTTCTCCAGCAAAATAACTTTAAGGCCATTAACCCCTGCCGTTGCGGCGCCCAGCATACCCGCCGGGCCGCCACCCACCACAATAAGGTCGTACTTCATAAGAAAACCCCCGCAAATTGAATTTATAACCTATTATCAGCCAAACTCCCGGTTAAAAATTAACGCGGCGTCGGGTAAAACAATTGTAAAATAAAAAAGGCGCTGCAGTACCATTTTTTTGGCTGCAGACGCCCCGGTTATCCTCCCAGAGTAACGTCCTGGTTTTCATACCATTGCATAGCCTCGTAAAAATGTTCCTTTTTAAAATCGGGCCACAGGTCATCCAACACGTAAAAGTCTGAATAAATTGACTGTACCGGCAAAAAACCGCTTAACCTCCGGCGGCCACCCCAGCGGATAATCAAATCCACACGAGATATATCACGTGAAGCAATGTATTGGATAACGTTGCGACTACCGCCTTTGCCGGCCATCAAACTATCCCGCATTAAATGGTTCAAATCCCATTTCCACCCGTAGTTAACCAAAAAATTAATTTTGATCAACCCCCGGCCGAAGGTCTTTCTTTCTTTAAACTCTAATAATTCGCGGGGAAAAAGGGGCGAGTCATAATCGCCGATCACCAGCAGGGCGGCGTCACGGTTGGCCAGCATACGCACGGCATCCACGCAGGCCTTTTGAAAAGCCCTGGTCTGCACCGCCGGGCGCTTTGTATTGTCCTGGGTGAACCCGTAAAAAGTAAGTTCCGGAATCCCCAGTTCAAGACATAACTCATACAGCATCATGCCGGGCTCCAGCCCCCGCCGGTATCCGTCCTGCTTGGGCAGTCCTTGCCCCACCGCCCACCTCCTATTGCCGTCCGGTATGACCCCGATATGTTTGGGCAACCTTTTAAACTTTGGGTGAGTCATATAAATCCCCCATTGCCGTCAGGTATATACAATTCTAAAATACCCAATTTCAACCGGGTTTATAGCATGGTTCATAAAAATAAAACAATTTGAACTTATTGTATAAAAACTCGCCCGCCGAACGGCAAAATTATTTTTTGGCTTCCCTGCTACTCCGTTAGGGCGCGTTCCAGAATACGATACATGCGGTCCACCATATTTCGGGAATCAACTACCAGTCCGGCGGCGATAACTGCGTTGTCATAAACCTGTTCCAAGGCCAGTTTGGCAAACTCCTCATCTTTTTCGCGCAAGGCAGCCAACCCCTTAATCACTTTGTGCCGTGGGTTTATTTCCAGCGCCTTACCTCCAATATTACCCACATCTTTATTTAGCATCTGCATGACCCGCTGCATGCTGCTGGTCATGGCGCCGTCCAGGTTTATCAACAGCGCCGGGCTTTCCACCAGGCGTTTGGACTCCCGCACTTCGTTCACCCGGTCGCCCAGGGTTTGTTTCATCCAGGCCGTCAGGTTGCGCAGTTCCAGGGAATCCATGCCTTCTTCCCGTTGTTTCTCATCTTCGGACGGTTCCGGCAGGTCCAACTCGGCCTGGTCGGCGGAAACCAGTTTTTTTCCCTGGTATTCAGCCAGGTTACTCAACACAAAATCATCTACCGGCTCATGGGTGTACAACACTTCAATGTCTCGTAATTTAAAAGCCTCCAGGTAAGGCCCCGCCTCAATAAATTCGCGGTTTGGGCCGTTGATATAATAGATATTTTTTTGCCCGTCTTGCATGCGACCGGTATAATCGTCCAGGGAAACAAGTTTACCCGGCTCGGATTTGGACGACTCAAAGCGCAAAAGAGGCGCAATATCCTTGTTGTAAGTGTAATCCGCTGCCGCCCCTTCCTTTAAGAAAATGCCAAACTTCTTCCAAAATTGAGCGTACTTATCGGGGTCGGACTTGGCCTGCTCACCCAGGAATTTAATGAATCTACCGGTTATAACTTTACGTAATTTAGCCACCAAAGCGCTGTCCTGCATGGTTTCGCGTGAAATGTTAATGGGCAGGTCTTCACTGTCCACCACGCCCTTGACAAACCGCAGCCATTCGGGCAACAGCCCCTCGGCGTTTTGCTGCAGCATCACCTTGCGGCAGTACAGTGATACGCCGGGTTCCATTTTGCCGAATCCGAAGCGTTCAAAGTTTTCCTGCGGCACGAAGAGTAGGGCGTTGATGGCCAGGGGCGCATCGGCGGAGAAATGTAAACGGTACAGCGGCTCGTCGTATGCATTGGCGATAAACTTATAAAATTCAGTGTATTCCTCGTCCTTGATTTCATTTTTGTTACGCGTCCAGATAGCCTGGATGGTATTCACCTTTTCCCCGTTCAGTATGATGGGAAAGGGCACAAAGTTTGAATAACGCTTGATAATCCGCTTGACATTATCTGTAGAAGCAAATTCCCCGGCGTTGTCCTTTAGCTCCAAAACAATTTTGGTGCCCCGCTGCAACCCTTCCGCCGGGCCGATGGAGTAACTGCCCACCCCGTCCGACACCCACTCACAACCTTCAGCTCCGGGTTTATAAGAGCGCGTCAGCACCCGCACCCGTTTGGCCACCATAAAAGCGGAATAAAAGCCCACCCCGAACTGGCCGATCAGGTTGACATCATGCTTGCCCGCTTCCCCCAGGTGTCTTAAAAAAGCCCGTGAGCCGGAATGGGCGATGGTTCCGAGGTTTTCCACCAATTCTTCACGGGTCATGCCGATACCGGTATCACTGATAGTCAGCATCTTTTCCTTATCATTTACCTCAATGGTTATTTCCAGCGGTAGGTCCGCGTCGATTATATCCTTATCTGTTATGCTCCTATATCTAAATTTCTCCAGGGCATCGGCGGAATTGGATACCAATTCCCGCAGGAAAATTTCCCGGTCGGTATATAAGGAATTGATGACTATATCCAGCATTTGTCTTACCTCGGCCTGAAATTCCCGCGTCTCCCGCTGTTTGGCCACCGCTTCAGCTACCATGTTAGCATAACCTCCCATTTTATTATTTATAGTTCAAGCATGAGTAATAACACAGGGTGAACCGGCGTTCCCCGTAATGATAATTGATAAAAATCATTTATGCTGTTAGCACTCCCTTTCGATGAGTGCTAATCTAAACAGATAGTACATAATTCACCCTGTGCGGAGCAAGAGTGTTTATCATGCAAAAGTTGTCAATATTTCCTTTAACAATGAATTATCTCCCTGTTTCTTTTAATTTTATACTAAAAGTACTTGTGTACATACCTGTTATATAAGGTAAAATAACAGTACCATGAAAGCGGATTGGGGATGTGTTTATTGGTTTTGCAAATTATTCCGGGCATTATTGCCATGGTGGCTGTTGCCGTCCTGGCCAGGGGCGGCGCGGACCTGGGTTTTCCACAATGGCCGGGACTGGAAGCGCTGTTTGCTGCCCACCCCGTAACCAATAAAATTTTAATAGATGCGCTACACCTCAATTATGTGCTTATCTCTATTTTAACGGGGATGCTGCTCAGAAACGTAATCGGCATCCCCGGCATACTCATGAGCGGTATCAGGACATCCCGGCTTTTTATTAAAATAGGAGTCATTCTGCTTGGTTCCCTCTACAGTATCATGGATCTGGCCAACCTGGGCATTAAAGCATTTTTGATTATTTCCGTTTTTATGACCCTGACACTGATTTTAACCCTTTACATGGGCCAAAGGGTCGGTCTTTCGCCGGCTTCGACATCGGTACTGGCCGCCGGCACGGCCGTATGCGGAGTTTCAGCCATCATTGCCACCGCGCCGGCGGTGCGGGCCAGAATTTCCGACGTGGCTTACTCCATAGCCACTATCCTTTCCGTAGGCTTGATTTTTTTGTTCGCCTTTCCCGGTATTGGTTCCCTGTTGGGCTTGAGCCCTCACCAGTTCGGAGTGTGGGCCGGCACCGGCATTTTGAATTCCGGACAGGTTCTGGCGGCTGCACTGGCCTTTGACCACGGTACCGCCGAGCAAGCCTCGGTCAGCTTAAAAACCGGCGAAATTTTTAATTTGACCCGAATCTTGTTTCTGCCGTTTGTGGTGCTGGCACTGGCAGTTTATAACAGCCGGCTTACTGAAGATGATGACTATAGCATCCACACCGGCTTTTGGAGTAAATTTCCCTTTTTTATTATTGGTTTTATCGTAGTAGTGATTATGACGTCCTTCGGCCTGCTAGGCGATACCTCACCCCCATCGCCCGAACTGAGATTTATCCGCAACCTGTACAACTGGTTTTTTGCCATTGGACTGGCCGGCCTGGGCATGCAAATATCATTTGATGAATTACGCAAGGCCGGCGGCAAACCGCTTTTGGTGGGTACCCTGGCCGCGACAGTCAAGGCCCTCGGCGCCCTTATCGTTGTGCTGCTGTTTATTTCAGAAAAACCTTAATAACAAATAACAATTTTGTGAAGCAGGAGGTATTATAACATGACCGACCAGAACGATCATGACAAGCTTAATATTTTCTTTACTTCGGAGTTGCTGGAAGATTATGCCGCCCTGGCCATATCAGCCCTTATACTGATTCTGGTGTTGTTGCTATTCTGACCCGGCCCTGTCTTTCAAGAAAAGAACCATACCGCTATAAAAGCCGCTGGTATCATAAACCGGTATTAGTTCGCACAATATGCCGCCGTAAGACAACGCGGCCCTGGACGGTGAAGAGGAACCGATATTGTTTTCTATCAGGGTGGCCAGTTCAGCGTTCACTTCATCGATATTTTTTTCGGTTTGTATATTGCCGAGATAATACCTGGCCATCATATTAAAGGTAACTATTTTATTGTCCTTATCGACAAAAACTACCCCGTCCGGCAACATCTCAACAATCTTGCCCAGCGCATTGCCACATAATTTTTCCTTTTCGTGACTGAATCCTATAACCACCAGCGACCCCAGCAGTTTGCCGTTTTTAAAAATTGGTGAACTTATAATTTCCAGCAGTTGGTTGGCTTTTTTAAGTGTCACCCTGGTGTCCGGGTCGTCCAGCGGGCCAATTAGATCCTTCAGTTCCGTCTTCTTAAAAACAATTTCTTTTTCGTGGAAAATTTCATGCACCACGTGGTTGGTATAAACTATTTTGTTAAATTTATTAGCAATGATAATGCCTTCCTTTAAATTGTTAAAAATATTAAAATCTATATTTTCGAAGTAAGCATTGATATTATTAATATTTAGCAACTCTAATATAAACTGGTATATTAAAAAATAAAGCGCAAACAGAAGTAACATGATAGTAATTATGCGGTAGGCATCAAAATAATTGTATTTACTAAAAAAATAAGCCTGCAGGTTGGTGTTCTCCAGGTCAATCCTACTTACCGCATATTGCGCATTCTGAGCCTTAAAACTCTTCCGGTCCGAAACAAAACGTTCAAAGCTTTCTTGTGCAAAAGGCCAGACCGCCGGGTGGCCACCGGAATCAATTAAGGCAACTTTAAATTTATCAGTGTTATAATTTAGGATTATTTTATTTTTATAATCATTAATATCATAGGTTACTACCATAAAAGTTAAAGGGCCTTCATAACCTGTCAACGGTACCGCCACACCGAGCTCGTCAACCTGTTCGTTATCATGAATACCGTAAATATACGGGTAAGCTTCACGCACGTTCCGCAGCGCCGCCTGATGCAGCACCAAATCTTTTTTACCGCCTGTGGATTTTAAAACATTACCACGACCGTCCAACAAATATATGGCCGTAATCCTGGGGTCTTGTTGCGCAATATTTGTTAATATATCCGGGCTTGACAATGCTTGTTGCTTTATTATGTGTCCGGCTGCACTTTCCGTTTGGAACTGTAGTTCTTCCAGGTAAGAATTTACCTCTCCCTGCACAATTTGTTGAATATTGGCCTCATTTTCATCCATGATTCTTTTTAAGTAGCGAAATTCCAGGGCAAAAAAAAGAGTTATCAGCGTTAAAAAAAATAATATAGCGAAATAACCCAGTATTTTTTTCTTACCTGGCAATCCGTCCATTATAAAGCCTCCCTTGGCCTACCATCCTTTTATTCAATTAATCCCTTTTTTACAGCGGAGGCCAGGGCCTCTTCAATTGTATCCACACCCAACTTGGTACATATTCCTTTAATCCTTCGTCTTAAAGTAGAAATACTGATAAATAATTCAGCCGCAATTTTTTTTTGCGTTTCACCGTTGGCAATCATTTGCAGAATATTAATTTCCGATTCCGAAAGCCCCGGTTCCGAAAGATTCATAAGCACTTCCAAACCCAATCCCGGATACAGGTATTTGCCGTCCCTGAGGGTGATAGTAATAGCCGACTTAATTTCATCAAAGGAAGCGTATTTGGGGATAAATCCCTGCACACCTGATTCCAGGGCCTTCCTGATAAATAAAGCATCGTCATAGGTGGTAAGCGCAATAAATTTTATGCCGGGAACTTTCTTCTTTACAATGTCGCATAGTTCCAAGCCGTCTCCGTCGGGCAGTTTTATATCCAACAGCACTATATTCACGTCTTCGCGCAGGTTAGCCAGCGCTTCCCGGCAAGATCCCGCCTCGGCCACCACCGTCATACCTTCTTCCATATCAATCAACCTTTTAAGACCTTCCCGTACAATATTGTGATCTTCCACCAGCATAATATTAATTTTCGCCATTTTGCTTTCCCTCCAACACCAGCGGTACGGTCAAGGTCAGGGAAAAACCGGATTCCGTATTGCTAAAAACCAGGTCGCCCCCAATTAAGTTGGCTCGTTCCTTCATCCCCCATAAACCTTTTCCCGCAGCAACTTCTCCCGGCGCATGACCGTTATCCATTATTTCTACCCTTAAAGCGTCTGTGTCACTTTTAAAATAAATATCCACTTCACTGGCATCGCTGTGTTTAACCACGTTGCTCAGTGCTTCCTGAATAATTCTATAAATAATAATTTGTGCCACTTTTCTAATGTTAAGGTCCCTGCTTTGGTAAAACATATAAACATTAATACCATGCAGCTGTTCAAAATTTGCCACATAAGACTCCAATGCCGGTATCAACCCCACCTTATCTATTAAATACGGGTGGATATCATTCATAATTCCGCGCATATCCATAGCAGCAGTTTGGCAATGGTTACGTAGCTTAACCAGGTCGTCATGGACATCTGCTGGTATCTTTTCAGCATGGGCCCTTAATATAAAATCCAGCGAGTGTATTATCGGGGACATACTTCTGCCGATCCAGTCATGTATTTCTATGGAAATTTTTTTACGTTCAGCCTCAATGGTTTCAAATAAGTGACGCTTGTTTTTTTGCATCTCCACCGGGTGCGCGACCATTGCTGCTCCTGTTAATTTTTCTCCGTAATATAAAGGATAGTAATCAACATTCACAAAGGTCCTCTTCCCGCGACCGGTAATAACTGCCTGTTTATTTGACAAGGCCTTCCCTTTTAGTAAGACGCTAAACAGGGGTTTGGTTATATTTTGCAAAGGCGGGTATTGCACTGTTACCTCGTTAAGCAACCGCCCGGTAACCCCTGAAGCAGGTATGTCCAAAAGTTTAGCGGACGCCTTGCCGGCTTTGGTAATTACGCCCCGGTGATCTATAACGAGCACCGCATCATGAATATGGTCAAAAAGGCCTGCCATCCGGTCGTGATTAACCAGCATAGGAAAGACTATTTTAAGAAAACCGGTGATAACCAGCGCCAGCGAAAGTAAAATTAGAAAAGCTGCCGCGGCTCCGGTGCTGTTTTCCAAAGCCATGGCATTTAAAGTATTGCGTTTTATGTCTGCTTGTCGTTCCATTAATAACCTGCTTGCGATTTGTTGCAGATCGATGGCCAAGGGCTCATATTGTTCACGGTATAATCCATCAATGTTATCTTGACGCATAAGAGAGGTGTATTCCCGGGTTAAATCAATTAACTCTTTTAATTCTTTTTTTTGCCGGTCTGAACCGGCCCGGTTATACAAGTCCAACTCTTGTTTAATTACCCGGAGTCCGTATTCGTTAAATTTATCCAGATACCGGTCATCTTTGTATATTACATATCCCCTGGCATTAAATACTAGATGCCCCAGGTTCAGGGATAATTGCTGGTGCTCCTTCAATAAATCAAAGTTAGTGGAAATGTCCTGGACTTTTTGCGGGGATATTTGTGTATTGTATAACAGCAACAAAGGAACCAGCAACAAAAGAATAATCAAGGCAAGTATCCAATTAAGTACATTTGACCTGGACATTTTCCTCACCCTTTTCCATTACATTAAACAGTTCTATTTTTTCGATATATTTCCCTCCGTGCAAGAAAAAACTCAAAAAAATGAACCAAAGTGTTCACATCCCTGATCAACCGGCTTCATAAACAGCATCCAAAAGATTCACCTTGCCCGTTTTAGATTGATTAAACAAATAAATGATGTATATTTTCATTATACAAACTATTAGGTACTATTATTCAATCCATAAGATGAAGTAATATCCACAGTCAACTAATAGCCCGGGCATGTGTTTTTTACCAGGTGCTTATTATGCCGGCTACCAATAAGCACCTCGAAAAAAAAGCAAGGAGGAATACTGATGTCCAACAAACCTGCTGCTGTCAGCGGTGGCTGGTCAGACCTGTATAAAAAGGAAGACTGGTGGGCGGTCTGGCTTGGTGTGGGTATAGTAATTGCGGCCATATTATTGTGGCTCTCTGGTAGTTCTATTTCACTTTTAGCCGTAAAAATTCCGCAATGGGCGGAATTTAGCACAGTTTCATCTTACCTGGGGGATAACCTGGGTTCGCTGGTTTTATTATTTATAGTCTTTACAGCAATATTTTCTCTGGCTGTAAAAATTCTTGGTCACAAGCTTAGCGAGTTTTTACCCGGTTTTTTGATTATCTTTATCATGGCTGTCCTGGTCTCTATTTTCGGTTCCTGGGAATGGGCCAAAAAATACAATCTGGAAGCCCCGCTGGTAGCACTTGGCTTGGGCTTAATCATCGGCAACCTGATGCCGATTCCCAAGTGGTTCGAAGCAGCTCTAAGAACTGAATTTTACGTTAAGGTTGGTATTGTTTTACTGGGCGCCACGCTGCCTTTTACCAAGATTATTGAAGCAGGTCCGGTAGCCTTTACCCAGGCGACTGTCATCGCCGTCACTACATTCATGTCCATATACTGGGCCGGTACCAAGTTATTCGGCCTGGATAGAAGGTTCGCAGCGACCCTGGGCGCCGGTGGTTCAATCTGCGGCGTGTCTGCATCCATCGCCATCGGTGGCGCGGTAAAAGCTGAAAAGCAACATGTTTCAGTTGCCATTACAATGGTTATTGTTTGGGCCATTATCATGATTTATGCCTTACCCATTTTTATTAGCGTCTTCGGCATCCCGGCCGGCCCTGCCGGCGCCTGGATCGGAACTTCCGAATTTGCCGATGCCGCCGGAATGGCTGCAGCCGCTGCCATCGGCGATCAGGCTATTACCACCTTCACCCTGATGAAGGTTGTGGGCCGTGATATGTTTGTCGGCATTTGGTGCTTCTTGCTCGCCTTAATTTCCATTACCAAATGGGAAAAGCGGGAAGACGGAACCAAACCCGACGCGGCTGAAATTTGGTACAGGTTCCCGAAGTTCGTTATTGGTTTTTTCGTAGCTTCCGCAATTGTTACTTTAATTATAGCCGGCGCTGACCCGGAAACATCCAAGGCCATAACCTCGGATGTAATCAAGCCGGTTAAAACTCTAAGGACCTGGGCCTTTATCTTCTGTTTCCTGGCCATCGGTTTGACCACTCGTTTCAGAGAGTTGACATCGGTAGGTTGGAAACCGTTCGCTGCCTTTACAACCGGTGTGCTGGTCAATGTTCCGCTGGGGTATATCTTCTCCATCATAATTCTGGGCGGTTACTGGATGGCTGTTGCAGCCAAGTAACCGGTTAATCTCACAAAAAAGCCAAAAAGGGGACAGGCATCTTTTTTCAAAAAACGAAAAAAGCAGCCTGTCCCCTTTTTGGTATACTTTCCTTAACAATTAATAAGTTTCCCCGTGCGTACTTTTAACCGCACAGGGACCCTTTTTTATAACACACCCCACTTACGTTCATATTCCACTTTTAAAATAAATTCATCATCGTTGAAACCATGTTCCTTGAGCAGCTTAATAGCATCATTAAAGTCCCAAGAAGCAGTTTCCATTAAGACTTTATCCCTTTTACCGGTGACTGCCCATTTGTCATGCGCGGACAATAGTATATCCATCATTTGAGATATCCTATCCATACGCCAGGATAAAAACTCACCCAACTTTTTTATGTCCCCGGGTTTAACGGTGGATTTAATTACACTGTTCAAAGGAGGTTCTTCCCCGGGTTGCCACTCCCTTTTTTCAAAAAAATCAAAAATAAACTTTACCTTTTGAATGCAGGCTAGATTGTTGGGATCCATCACACTCACCTTTTCTTTGATTTTTATACCTGGTATGGCTGGCATGTTAGCTCATTAATTCTTTAAAATTAAGATGTAAGTATTGTTAGGTATTATCCTTTTCCAGCAGTCCGACAATGTCAAAGCAACCTTCCTTTTCCGCCAAAGTAGATGCGGTTTCGCCATCGTTATTTTTTGCATTGACGATAGCGCCGTGGTCAATCAATAACCGCACAGTTTCCTTATTGTCCCCCATGGCCGCGTACATTAGAGCTGTAAAACCGTTTGCGTTCTTTTGGTTGATATCAGCGCCATGTTTTATCATTGTGCGCACAATCTCAGTTCTCCCCGTGGCCGCCGCAAACATTAAAGCTGTCCAACCCTGGTTGCCCTGTATATCCAAAGCCGCGCCATGTTCCAGGAGAACCTGCACTATCCCGGCATGTCCTTTATACGCCGCCCACATCAAAGCTGTGTTACCGTCTTTATTCCTGGCGTTCACTTCCGCTCCGTCCCTGAGCAATTTTTCAACTTCACCGGAGTTTCCTTCCATAGCTGCTTTAATCAAAGGGTCCATCTTGGCTTGTCCCGTGCATGAAACAAGCGTGATTATTGTTAAAACCATCAAAAACATTAATTTCCAGCGGTTGAGCATAATTACCACCATTTATTGCTTTGTTTAATTATATACTTACCAGGAGGCATTTGTAAAACCGGTTGGACTGAGAAGCAATGGATCTTTAAAAACTTTAGCTATTTTTTGTGGCATAATAATCATTAGCATAACTGTTACTCTGAAAGGAGTCACCAATGACCGGGCATATTCTATACATCACCGACGGCTCATATTCCGCTCGCATGGCCGGGCTGCAAGCCATCCAAATAGCCTTATCCCGGCAAACCGCTCTACAGGCCTTATTTATCATTGACGAAAGCTGGCGCGACATCCTCGGCGATGAATGGATGAGCAACTCTTTGACCAGAATGCAGTTCTACCGCTGGTTCGAAACAAGTGTGCAAAAATACGCAGATGAAATATTAATTGAATTTGCCAACCGGGCCCGGCAGCAAGGGGTTATAGTAGAAACTGCCATAAAAACCGGCCGCTTTGAAAAAGTGGTTTTAACTATTGTAAGTCAAACCCAACCCGCCTTGCTCGTCCTACCCAACCCCCACGCCACCGGCCCTGCCGCCGCCTGCGGGTTGAAGTTCAACCTGCACCGTTTGACCAAAAAAATACCCTGCCCCGTTCTGACCGGCCCCAATACTACAGAAAGTAATAGTTATAACCTCTAAAAAATTTTTTTCACATGTCAAAATTGCATGAAAACTTATTGATTTTTTACAATACTTTAATTATGATAGGTAGTAATAATAATATTTTATCAATATTTATAATATTAACTTATTAGTTATGGTGGTTTTCAATAAGAATTGTTTATGGGCAGGTGATTGCTTATCAAGTTACAGGATGTTAAACGCATATTGGACGCCGAAATAATTACCGGCGCGGATATGTTGGACATTGAAGTCAGTTCCGGCTTCGGGTGCGACCTGATCAGCGATTCACTGTGTTTTTCCAGGCCGGAATGCCTGTTGATCACCGGGCTTACCAATATACAAATCGTTCGCGTGGCGGACATGATCGAGGCCAGAGCGATACTGTTCGTGCGGGGAAAAAAGCCCGGCAAGGAAATTATCCAGTTAGCTGAAGGAAAAAAAATACCACTTTTGGTAACCAAACGTTTTCTCTTTGAAAGCTGCGGCCTGTTGTACCAGCACGGTTTACAAAGTTCATGACACCAATGGAGCGTGATTAATTTTGCAAATGCAGTTCGAGGTACAGGGCATGGACTTCAACCGGGCCGGGGAAGCCGCTGCTAAAATCAAAAAAGCGCTGCAAATGGTGGGTATGGAAGTGCATACCGTCAGAAGGGCGGTTATCGTGGCTTACGAAGCGGAATTAAACATTGTTATTCATGCCCGGCGGGGCACCCTGACCGCACATGTATACCCGGATCGGGTGGAAATAGAGGCCCTGGACGAAGGCCCGGGCATACCCGATATTACCCTGGCCATGCAGGAAGGGTATTCCACCGCGCCCCCCCATATCCGGGAAATGGGTTTTGGGGCGGGAATGGGCCTGCCCAACATAAACCGTTGTTCCGATAAATTGCAAATTGATTCAGCGGTAAACAAAGGCACCCATGTGAAATCGATAATATTCAATCAAGCAAGTGGTGAATAAAGTGCAAAAATACTTCCATTCGGTGACGTTGGACGGAGAAAAATGCAAAGGCTGCACCAATTGCATCAAACATTGCCCCACGGAGGCCATCCGGGTGCGCGAGGGTCAGGCCAGGATTATTGAAGAACGCTGCATTGACTGCGGCGAGTGCATCCGCATCTGTCCCAACCGCGCCAAGCTGGCCATCACCGATCCCCTGGCAACCCTGGCCAATTTCAAATATACCATTGCCCTGCCCGCACCTTCCCTGTACGCTCAGTTCGGGCCCGGGGTAATGCCCCACCATATCCTCGGGGCGCTCCTGGACCTGGGGTTTGATACTTACTTTGAAGTGGCCGTGGGGGCCGAAGCCGTATCCATGCACCTGCGCGAGTATTTGGGCCGGCAGTGCCCCAGGCCCGCGATTTCCTCGGCCTGCCCCGCGGTAATCAGGTTGATGCAGGTTAAATTCCCCGGGCTTTTGGAACATATCGTACCCATGGAAACCCCCATGGAAGTGGCCGCCCGCATGGCCCGGGAAAGGGCCGCCCGCGACCACGGCCTCAAAGACGAAGAAATAGGCATTTTCTTTATTACCCCCTGCCCGGCCAAGGTCACTGCCGTAAAGCAGCCCTTCGGCGAGCGCTCATATGTTGACGGGGCCATATCCATGTCCGCGATATACGGTGAAATACTGGGCCGGCTGGAGTCCCCCACCACCAGGCTTTTATCCAGCATTTCGCCGGCCCGGGGCGTGGGCTGGGGTAAAACCGGGGGTGAAAACCACGCCATCAAGGAGCATTCCCTGCTGGCGGTAGACGGCATCCATAATGTGATCAATGTGCTGGAGGAAATCGAACGGGGCGGGCTGCGGGACATCGACTACGTGGAGGCGCAGGCTTGCACCGGCGGGTGTATCGGCGGCCCTCTGGTGCCCCAGAACCCGTTTGTTTCCCGGGTACGCATGGAAAGTCTGTTAAAAAAGCTGGCCGGTCGGGAGCAGCAATTACCGGAAATCCCTACCGATCCCGGCTACTACCGGCTGAAAAGCCCCATAGCACCGCGCCCTACCTTAAAGCTCAGCAATGACATCCAAAAGGCCATCAGTATGCTGGAAGAGGTGGAAAGGATCACCGCCGAACTGCCTGGTTTGGATTGCGGCTCCTGCGGCTCACCCAGTTGCCGGGCTCTGGCGGAGGATATTGTGCGAGGTTATGCGGAGACCTCTTTTTGCGTTTTTAAACTACGGGAAAAACTACAGCTTCTGGCCAGGGAAATTGTCGACCTGGCCCATATGCGGCCGCCGGCCATGGGCCGGGAAACGGTAAATGGCACCGAGGAGGGACAAAAATGAACCTTTGGAGTAAAATTATCCAGTCGTTGCAATTAACTTTGCTGACCGATCCCCAAACCCTACAGCGGGACATCCGGGGCGCTTATTGCGGGGATCTGTTAAGCGATGTCCTGGCCCATGCCTCCCCCGGTGATCTTTGGATTACCATCCACCGCCACCGCAACATTGTGGCGGTGGCCTCCCTCGTAAATCTTTCCGGCATTGTGATCACAGGCGGCCGCACACCCGAAACCGATACCCTGGAAACCGCTGAAAAAGAGGGGCTGGCGCTTTTTTTTACACCGCTGAACAATTTTCAGGCCTGTGGACGCATTTATGCTTTATTATCTGATTATTCAATAATGTAAAACTTGCCTCAAAAATTATGACACGTATACAGATTGCGCCGGCATTCGCCAATAATAGCCGCAAAACAATAATCTGCAAGTATCTTAGTAACCGGCGGTTTCATATCAAACATACTACAAAAACTACAAAAGGAGGTTGACGACATGTCAAATGGCTGTGCATGCCATACCCAGTTGGAACCGGAACAACTAAACGAGGTAGGAAGAATAATGGAACCCTACCGGGGGCAGCCCGGCAGTTTAATCCAGGTGCTGCACAAGGCGCAAAACGCGGTGGGATACTTGCCCCGGGAAGTGCAGGTAATGGTGTCCGAAGGGCTTAACGTGCCGCTCACCAGGGTCTACGGTGTGGTATCCTTCTATTCCTTTTTTACCACCAAGCCCAAGGGCAAACACAAAATCTGCGTCTGTGCCGGTACGGCTTGTTACGTTCGCGGAGCCAACCAACTGCTCAATCAACTGGAAAAGGATTATCACATCGGGCCCGGGGACACCAGCGATGACGGGCAGTTCTCCCTGGACGTGGTCCGGTGTGTGGGAGCCTGCGGCCTGGGCCCGGTGATGACAGTGGACGATGATGTTTACGGGCGGGTACATACCGATAAATTATCCAGTATTTTAGAAAAATATGCCAAGGAGTGATCCGCGTGGAGGACCTATCCCAGCATATCCTGGATATTGCCTTTAATTCCCTGGAAGCCGGCGCCACCGATTTAACCATCACTGTCAGGGAAGACACTGTCGCCAATATCCTGGCATTCGGGGTGCTGGATAACGGCCGCGGTATTACCCAAAATGATATCCCCAAAATCACGGACCCCTTTTTTACTACCAAGAAACACAAACGCGTAGGTCTGGGCGTCCCCCTGCTTCAGGAAGCCGTGCAAAGATGCGGAGGCAACCTGGAGATCAAGGCGCTGCCCCGCAAAGGAACTTCCGTCACGGCTGTTTTTCCGCATGACCACCTGGACCGCGCCCCGCTCGGAGACATTACCGGCACTTTGATCGCCCTTATAACAGGCCGGCAGCCCGTAAACCTCACCTATCGCCACAAGTACAACAACAGAAATTTTCTTTTCAATACCAGGAAGTTGTGTATCCACCTGGGGGCTATCCCCCTGCAGACACCGGAAGTGCTGGTATGGTTGCAAAACTACCTGGATGAAAACATTGCAAATTTAAGGAGGGAAACCAATGAAGAGCTTGGCCGAACTGGATAAACTGCGGGAGAAACTACGGCAGGAAATGAATGTCCGGGAAAAAGATCACGACGTCACCGTAACGGTGAGCATGGGCACCTGCGGTATTGCGGCCGGCGCCCGGGAAATCGTCAAAGCCCTGCTGGAAGAAATGAAAGAACAGGGCTTGAGCAGGGTGGCCCTGACCCAAACCAGCTGCGCCGGCCTCTGCCAGCACGAGCCGCTGGTGGAAGTAAACCGGGGCAACGAAAAGATTACCTATATCAATGTGGACCGGGATAAAGCCCGGGAAATAGTCAAAAAGCACCTGGTGGCCGGTCAAGTGATCAAGGAATGGACCACGCCGGAAAGAAGTTAGAAAATTCAACTAACAGCAAAAAGCAAGGAGGCTAAGGTAATGGAAATGTACAGGTCCCACGTGCTGGTTTGCGCCGGGGCGGGCTGCATATCCTCGGCCTGCAAATCGGTGCAAAGCGCACTGCTGGAACACATTGAAGAAAACGGTTTGACCGGCGAGGTCAAAGTGGTGGAAACCGGCTGCATGGGCCCCTGCGACCTGGGTCCGGTAGTAATGGTCTTTCCGGACGGAGTTTTTTACCGCCGGTTGAAACCCGAAGACGCCGCCGAAATTGTCAGCGAGCACCTGCTAAAAGGAAAAGTGGTTACCCGGCTGCTGCACCGGCCCGCCGGCAACGACAAGCAGGTGGCCGGTTTTGACCAGTTGGACTTCTTTAAAAAGCAAACCCGCATCGCGCTGCGCAATACCGGCGTGATAAACCCGGAATCCGTGGAGGAATATATCGCCCGAGACGGTTACCGCGCGCTGGGCAAGGCTCTGTCGCAAATGACCCCCGCCGAGGTGGTTGAAGCCATCAAGGAATCGGGCCTGCGGGGCCGCGGCGGCGCGGGTTTCCCCACCGGATTGAAATGGGAATTCACCGCCCGGGCCCCCGGACATCCCAAGTACGTAGTCTGCAACGCCGATGAAGGCGATCCCGGCGCTTTTATGGACCGCAGCATTTTGGAAGGCGACCCCCACTCGGTTCTGGAAGCCATGGCCATCTGCGGGTATGCCATTGGAGCCAACAGGGGCTACATATATGTCCGGGCTGAGTACCCCCTGGCGGTGGACAGGCTGGAAATCGCCATCGGCAAAGCCCGGGAGTACGGATTATTGGGCGATAATATCTTCGGTACGGACTTTGGCTTTGATATTGAAATCAGGGTGGGCGCCGGGGCCTTCGTATGCGGCGAAGAAACCGCACTCCTGGCCTCCATCGAGGGCAAGCGCGGCGAACCGCGCCCCAAACCGCCTTTCCCGGCCCAGGCAGGCCTGTGGGGCAAACCAACGGTGATCAATAACGTGGAAACCTTGGCCAACATCCCCCCCGTTATCCTGAACGGTCCCCGGTGGTTTGCCGGCATTGGCACCGAGAAAAGCAAGGGTACCAAGGTGTTTGCCCTGGCCGGCAAAGTAAACAACACCGGCCTGGTGGAAGTGCCCATGGGTACCACCTTGCGGGAGATAATTTTCGACATTGGCGGAGGCATCCCCGCAGGTAAGAAGTTCAAGGCCGTTCAAACCGGGGGGCCTTCCGGCGGGTGCATACCCGAGGACTACCTGGATACCCCGGTGGATTATGAATCGCTGACCAAGCTGGGCACCATCATGGGCTCCGGCGGGATGATCATTGTGGATGAAGAAACTTGTATGGTGGACCTGGCCAAGTTTTTTCTGGAATTTGTCCAGGAGGAATCCTGCGGCAAGTGCGCCCCCTGCCGCATCGGCACCAAGCGCATGCTGGAGATTTTGGAACGCATCACCGCGGGCAACGGTCGGAATGGAGATATTGAATTGCTGGAAGAACTGAGTGCGGGCATTAAAAACTCCGCCCTGTGCGGGCTGGGCCAGACCGCACCCAACCCCGTGCTGAGCACCCTGCGCTATTTCCGTGACGAATACGAAGCACACATCAGAGATAAAAAGTGCCCGGCGGGCGCCTGCCAGGCCCTGTTGACTTATTACATCAACGCCAAATCCTGCCAGGGATGCGGCCTGTGCAGCAAAGTATGCCCGGCCGAAGCCATTATAGGGGAAAAGAAAAAGCCCCATGTGATTGACACCGATAAATGTATCAAGTGCGGCACATGTAAGCAGAAATGTAAATTTGACGCTATTATAACCGTTTAATTAATAAATGGAGGAATATGTATGTCATTGATAAATTTAACCATAGACGGCGTCCAGGTACAGGCGGTGCCGGGCACCTCCGTGCTGGAGGCCGCCGGGCAAGCCGGCATTAAAATTCCCACCCTTTGCTACCTGAAAGAAATCAACGAAATCGGGTCCTGCCGCATTTGCCTGGTGGAAGTGGAGGGCGCCCGGACTTTACAGGCTTCTTGCGTAACCCCGGTAACCGAAGGCATGGTGGTACGCACCAACACGCCCGAGGTACGCCAAGCCCGTAAACTAAACCTGGAGTTAATCATGTCAAACCACCCGCAGGAGTGCCTGATCTGCCCCCGCAGCACCAACTGCGAACTGCAGCAACTGGCCGCGGAACTGGGCATCAGCGAATTGCGCTTTACCGGTGCCATGTCGCCCTACGAGCCCGACTTTTCCAGCCCTTCGCTGGTCCGCGACCCCCGCAAGTGCATTCTCTGCCGGCGCTGCGTAAGCGTCTGCGAAAACGTGCAGCAGGTCAGTGCCATCGCCCCCCAGGAACGGGGCTTCGATACCGTCGTGGCTCCGGCGTTCCTGGAACCCCTGGGCAATGCGGCCTGTGTAAATTGCGGGCAGTGCGCCCTGGTTTGCCCCACGGCGGCCATTCACGAAAAAGATCAGACCGGCGAGGTGTGGGCCGCCCTGGCGGACCCGGAAAAACACGTGGTGGTGCAGACCGCTCCCGCCGTAAGGGTAAGCATCGGCGAGATGTTTGGCGCGGAACCGGGCCGGGTGGCCACCGGCCAACTGGTGGCGGCATTGCGTAAGCTGGGCTTTGACCGGGTTTTCGACACCGACTTCACCGCCGACCTGACTATCATGGAAGAAGGCAGTGAATTAATAAAAC
This sequence comes from Desulfoscipio geothermicus DSM 3669, assembly GCF_900115975.1. Taxonomy (GTDB): domain Bacteria; phylum Bacillota; class Desulfotomaculia; order Desulfotomaculales; family Desulfallaceae; genus Desulfoscipio; species Desulfoscipio geothermicus. Next base: position 3,866 of record NZ_FOYM01000028.1, on the reverse strand, counting down.
GCCTGCAGGAAGGCGGCACATTGCCGCTCATTACCTCCTGCAGCCCCGGCTGGATCAAGTTTATCGAACACTTTTACCCGGACCTGCTGCCGCACCTTTCCACCTGCAAGTCGCCCCAGCAAATGTTCGGAGCCCTGGCCAAGACCTATTACGCCCAAAAAGCCGGTATTGACCCGTCCAATATATTCGTGGTTTCCATCATGCCCTGCACGGCCAAAAAATTTGAGGCGGGCCGGGAGGAAATGAACGGCAGCGGCCACCGGGACGTGGACGTGGCCCTGACCACCCGGGAACTGGGTAAGATGCTCAAAGAGGCCGGCATTGACTTCAACTCTCTGGCGGAAGAAGAGTATGACAGCCCCCTGGGCATTTCCACCGGTGCCGGGGTAATCTTCGGTTCCACCGGCGGCGTTATGGAGGCTGCGCTGCGCACCGCATACGAACTGGTCACCGGGGAAACCTTACCTGACCTGGAATTCCATGCCGTGCGGGGACTGGAAGGGGTCAAGGAAACCTCCGTGAACCTGAACGGCACCACCTTGAATGTGGCCGTGGCCCACGGTCTGGCCAACGCCAGGGAAATTTTGGAGCGGGTATCCGGTGGGCAGGAATATCACTTCATTGAAATAATGTGTTGTCCCGGCGGGTGCATCGGCGGCGGCGGCCAGCCCATTCCCACCGACAGGGAAATTCGCGCCAGGAGAGCGGCGGGCATTTACGACGCCGACCGGGCCATGCCCCTGCGCAAATCCCATGAAAACCCGGCCGTTCAGGCCCTGTACAAGGAATTTCTGGGCGAACCCCTGGGACACAAGTCACATGAGCTGCTGCACACCCACTACCTGGCACGCCAAAAATATTAGTATTTCACTTATATACAACAACTGAACAGGGTGGATATAAGTTATCACTTCCATCCACCCTGCTTAATTCTTCTTTGCCAGGTACTTTATAATGTATTCTCTGAATTTATAAATATCCTTCAGATCTTCATGAAGAATCTGAAATACTCTTTCTTTATCAATTTCCCAGTATCCATGCACAAGTTTATTGCGAAACTTGGCCATATGCACAAGTCTGCCGGCAAAAGACTCCGGCATTACTCCCAGTTTACCCAGTTTTATGAAAATATCGGCATAATTACAAGGGGCGGCTAACTCCGGAGCATCCTGGTTTAAGGATAAAACACGTCCCCCTATATTCAAACAACTTTCAATAGATAACTGTAAATACCGTTCTGTTGCTCCCTGAATAGTAATATCAGACAAATAATCCTCTTTTGCAACTTTAGTAAATGATTCCAAATAACTTAAATATTTATCTAAGAGTTTAATGTGCTCCAGTATTCTTGTATCCATAGTCTTATCCACCCAAACCCAAACGCTTCATATATTCTTTAAAAAACTCATTCCTGATGGGAGCAAAATCAAGATACTCCATTAACACCCTGGTTTCAAAATCGGCTCGCCTTTCATGGTTTGTGCAGAATATAATCTTTCTTTCTTTTATCGCTTCATACTGGATATGCAGCGGGGCATCATTCAGGACTACCAGATCAACTTCTTCCGTATGCAAAGCTTCCATGGCATTAATTAATACTCTCGTTTCCAGTTCTGATTTTACCGGTGGCACAAAAAGAATGCCTATATCAACATCACTTAACGGCTTGAATTCATTGCGGGCACAGGAGCCGAATAAATAGACGGCTATAACATCGGAGGCATGTTTTTCCAGTTTTATCTTAAACCTATCCAACCCGGCAGCAAAATCGGTAAAATCTATTGGTCGCCTGTGAATCAAAAATACCACCTTCTAAGGCCGTTTCCAATATTATAAACCATAATTTTACATTAAACAACGTTATGAAGTGAAAGTCTAGTTTCGAAATAAAGGCAAATCATTTACAAACCGCTGCATCATTTCTTCATCGGCAATAAAAGAACGAAAGGCCTTGGCAGCCAGGCTTTCCTTGTCAGGGCGGTTCCAGGCCAGGTACAGGTCATAACTCAAGTTTACACCGGGAACGCTGACCTCACCCAGTCCGCCTTTTTCCAACAGTTCACCCGCCGCCCAGCGGGATACTACGCTGATACCCAACCCGAGGCGCACGGCGTTGATCGCCGCCTGCGCGCTGCCCAGTTCCAGAACGCTGGAAAACTGATCCAGGGTAACGTTATGTTTTAATAATTGCTGCTCCAGGGCTTGCCTGCTGCCGGAGCCCACTTCCCGCACGATAATGGATTCATTGGTCAGGGCCGCCAGGGGAACTTCCTCCCCTTTAAGCGGATGCCACGGGGGAGTGACCACCACCATATGGTCCGTAAGCCAGGGCTCGCATTCCACCCCTTCCGCCTTAACGGGATACCCGACAATGCCCATTTCCACTTCCCGCTCTTTCAGCCACCGGGCCACTTTGACGCTACCACCTATCTGCAGGCTGACGGTAACCCCCGGGTATTGCTCCCTGAAGCCGCCAATGGCCAGCGGCAGCAGGCATTCCCCCGCCACCGGAACAGCGCCCAGCATCAGGTGCCCGGCCTTGACTTCCCGCAAGTCGTCTATCCCGGCTTTAATTTTGTTATACTGGCGGATCATCTGCATGGCGATGGGATAGAGCAGCCGGCCCGCCTCGGTCAACACCACTTTTTTTTCGGTACGCTCAAAAAGCGTGATATTGAGTTCCTCTTCCAGTGATTTTATCTGCAGGCTCACCGCCGGTTGGCTCATGTCCAGCTGCGCGGCCGCCCTGGTAAAGTTTCTGAGCTGGGCTATCAACAAAAAAGCCTCTAATTGTTTTATATTCAATCACATCACCACTTAAGCAGTCGTTTTATGAGTATATTTCTACACTTGCAACCCTAATCCTTTCAAACCATATTTTACGCATAGCGCCTGTACGAAATTAAGTTGGTTGATTCAACAATATTTTACAGTATAATATATATAATTACCTTATAAGTTAATACATGGCAGCTAAGAAAAAGCAAACTTATTGAAATATGAGGACGCAAAGCCACGGGCCTAATGCATTACTGCAACGACATGACGGGTTGCCGAAGGCACATGCATAACGGAGCAAAAGCTTATCCTGTGTTTACATGTAGGATAATCTTTTATTTTGAAACCCAATGTTTATTTTGGTAATACCATTGAAAGAAGGGTTTTCATTTTGAATACAGAAACCATTGTTTCAAAAATTAAAAGCGGTGATGTTCAGGCACTTAGATTCGTTTATGAACTATTTTACAGGCCTGTTTACCAGGCTGCTTATTATATCACCAATGACACGGGCCTTGCCGAAGATGCTGTCCATGAAGTCTTTCTTAAGATTAAACACAAAATAGAGCAGCTTGAAGACCCCTCCAAATTGGAAGCCTGGCTATGCCGTATGGCTGTGAACACTGCTCGGGACATTATCCGACATCGTTCAAGGAACACTCTTTATATGGAGCCCCGGAGTATTTATTCAGACAACCAGCTATTATCCCCGGATACTATCCTACTCATAGAAGAAGATAAACAAGTGATTAAGCAAAAAATTAATAGCCTTCAACCGGAGTACCGGCAAATACTATATCTAAAATATTACCGAGATATGTCCTGCGAAGAGATTAGCACAGCCCTGGATTTGCCGGTGGGAACCGTCAAGTCCCGCCTTTTTCACGCCAGACAGAAAATCAGAAAATTGACAGAGTCCGAAGGCAATTTCCCACATCACAATACTGTGAAGATTAACCCGGAAGAGGCGAAATAACCATGAAACAATATTCTAAATCAGAATTGGATAAGGTGGTCAAAGAAACTGTACGCGAGACAGTTGATTCAATTACCCCTCCCCCGCTGGAAGAATCGTGGGCAAGGTTTGA